>NZ_JH414799.1:0-2052 GCF_000238715.1 Klebsiella sp. 4_1_44FAA | reverse complement strand
GGCCAGTTGATGCTGCTCGAGCAGGTGGCGGAAATTCATGATGGTGGTGCGATCCGGCAGGGCGCTATCCAGGGATAATCGGGCAAACAGGCGCATGGAGGCGATTTCGTACAGGGCATCTTCCATGGCACCGTCGCTCAGGTTGTACCAATGCTGCATGCAGTGAATACGCAGCATGGTCTCCAGCGGATAGGGCCGTCGGCCATTGCCCGCCTTGGGATAAAACGGCTCGATGACAGCGGTCATATTCTGCCATGGCAGAATCTGCTCCATGCGGGAGAGGAAAATCTCTTTTCGGGTCTGACGGCGCTTAGTGCTGAATTCACTATCGGCGAAGGTGAGTTGATGGCTCATGATGTCCCTCTGGGATGCGCTCCGGATGAATATGATGATCTCATATCAGGAACTTGTTCGCACCTTCCTTAAGGTATCTGTGAAATCAAGCTATTTCAGAATCAAGGATCGTCCGAGTTTTGTCGTGTATGGCAAAAAGGGGATGTTCGTCAAATCAACTAAAGATCGTCAGGAAGAGCATCTAAAGCTTTTCCATATGCCTGAAAATAAAGACTTTGGTGTTGATTTACCAGAGCATTATGGAGTACTGACTTACATTGATAGTCACGGTGATTACCATGAAGAAAAGGTGAAAACTGTGCAAGGCGATTACTCTCGCTATTATGCCGCGCTGTACGAAACTGTAGTTAACGGGCGTGAGCAGGAAGTGAAGCCAGAGCAGACTATTTTGCAAATAAAGCTACTTGAAGCAGGGATTGAGGGGCTTCATTAATCACATAGCCGGCGGGTCAATAGACCCGCTTGTAAGGTTCTCTTATGCAACATCGAGGTAGGCTGAGCGTAATACTTCGATTAACTCTTTCAGTCCCTGGGGTACCTGTCGATGCCCCGGATAATACAAATGCATTGCGGGTTCAATAGGTGACCAGTCTGGTAGCACAATATGCAGTTCCCCCGTTTTTATATGCTCTGCAACACGCTCTTCAAGGCAATAGGTAATACCCACGTCCTTTAGCGCAAGCTCAACACCTAACGTCGTTTCGTTAACACATACCTGCCCAGGAACTTCAATGCTTCGGTGTTCATCGCCTTTGTGGAAATCCCAGCGATAAATGACGCCCTGGCCTGTGCGTATCTGGATACAATTATGGGATTTTAAATCTTCGGGTATAACAGGCGCTTGTTTTCTATATAGATATCTAGGAGAAGCAACTGCTACCCATCTGAGTTCCGGGCCCAGCTTGACTGCCACAAAATCCTCAGGAACCGTGCCGCCAAATCGTATGCCTGCATCAAATCCGGCCGAGACGATATCAACCATTTTGTCATCAACGGCGACTTCAACCTCCACATCCGGATAGGTTTGTAGGAATTTAGGTAAGAGTTTAGAAAGTATCAATCTTGCGCCGTCCGCGAGAACATTTATGCGCAAGCGACCAACGGGCCTGTCTCTGAGCAGATTGATTTCATCAAGAGCCTCACCAATCTCATTAAACCCAATTTCAAGTCGTCTTGCCAGGTTGCTTCCGGCATCCGTGGGAGCAACCGTTCGACTGGTCCGGTTGAGGAGCCTGACACCCAACCGGGTTTCAAGATTGCGGACAGAATGGCTCAAGGCAGAGGTCGTAATACCCAGTTCCACGGCTGCCTGCGTGAAGCTTCTGAGCCTCTCTACGGTTCTGAAAGCATTCAGATCGGCCAGATCGCTGCGCGAAAGTTTAGCTATTGGTCTTACCGGCATTCATTCATCTCACTATCGTTGAGTACTATTCATCATGTTATCAAGAAAAACTCAACTTTTATTGCATTTAAGAAGTGTTATTTTTAGTTCAATTCAACAATAATGTCCACGATTCAGATCAAGATGAATGACTGCAAGTAACGATTGTGGATTGAAGCAAAATGAGGAGTCTGATTAGTGTTTCATCTATGGACTTTGATCCCCGCAATCTATATTGGCATTAGGGTTATCTTTCCACTGAGAGTCTCAGCATCATCACGATGCTTGCTGTTTTTTGTCATGGCAATGGTTGCAGA
>NZ_JH414798.1:992317-1096638 GCF_000238715.1 Klebsiella sp. 4_1_44FAA | reverse complement strand
GAAGCAGCATCCGCGCAAGACAAAACGGCCATCAACATCGAATACATGAAAGCCAGCATCCGTGCCAAGGTGGAGCACCCGTTTCGCATCATCAAGCGGCAGTTCGGCTTCGTGAAAGCCAGATACAGGGGGCTGCTGAAAAACGATAACCAACTGGCGATGTTATTCACCCTGGCCAACCTGTTTCGGGTGGACCAAATGATACGTCAGTGGGAGAGATCTCAGTAAAAACCGGAAATAACGCCAGAAATGGTGGAAAAAATAGCCTAAATAGGCTGATTCGATGTGTTTGCGGGAAAAAAATCGGCCCAGATCCGCGAAATTTTAATCAGCGAGTCAGCTTGGGAAGAAATGACCTGCTTATTCGCACCTTCCCTAGACAACGTCCGCCTCTGGCACGGAGTGGGCGGATTCGCTGAGCAGAAAGTCCGCTATGAGCGAGAAGCGGACGATAAGCGCAGTTGACGTGGTAAGAAAAGGTATTCTCAATGTGCACTTATAGACTGTAATCTATATTTATTGGAAAATCCGAAATGAGGGTTTAAATTTTATTTAAGAGGGATTACATGCGTACTCGTCCAGCCTCTCGATTGATAGTCCTTTCACCTGAAAATCACGTTCTGCCCTTTAGATTCTGCCATAAAGATGATGCTCTGGAAGGAAAAACATGCTGGGCAACGCTTCAATATCTTCTTGCAGCGTGTAGTTCAGGTAAATAACAAACGTTAAGTTGAAAATATAGCAGGGATGTTTGATACGATCACCGATGTTACTTTGTCGGGACTGTACTTCGATTTTAATTCCATTGTCGACTACTTGTGAAAAAAACTCATAACACCATTCAATGGCGCATGCTGGTTCCCTTCATACCAGTGCAATACCCTGTCACATACATAATTGCTGGCAATAAAAGAAGGAACACCGAATGAAGTATGTGAATCTGGGTCGTAGCGGGTTGAAAGTCTCCCGTCTTTGTCTCGGTTGTATGAGTTATGGCGAACCTGAACGTTTGCCTCAACCCTGGTCCCTGGATGAAAAGGCGTCACGACCGCTCATTCGTCAGGCGCTTGAAGCCGGCATTAATTTTTTTGATACCGCGAATATCTACTCGGGCGGTAGTTCAGAAGAAATTACAGGAAAAGCGCTGAGAGAGATGGCCAGACGCGACGAGATCGTTGTAGCGACAAAGACCTTCTTTCCGTGGCGCAACTCACCCAATACCGGGTTTCTTTCCCGCAAGGCCATTTTTCAGTCTATTGACGATAGCCTGATGCGCTTAGGCATGGATTATGTGGATCTCTTTCAGATTCATCGCTTTGACTACTCCACGCCTGTTGAAGAGACCATGGAGGCTCTGCATGACGTCGTTAAAGCAGGAAAAGCGCGTTATATCGGCGCATCTTCTATGGAAGCCTGGCGCTTTGCAAAAATGCAGCATACCGCTGAGCGTAACGGTTGGACCCGATTTATCACGATGCAACCGCAATACAACCTGCTTTACCGGGAAGAAGAGCGCGAGATGCTGCCCCTGTGTGAAGACCAAGGCGTTGGGGTGATCCCCTGGAGTCCGATGGCACGCGGCAGGCTCACGCGCGACTGGAGTGTCACGTCCCGACGAACGCAAAACGATGCCTTTGCGTTAAAAATGTATGAGAACGCAGCCCTTCTGGATAAGCCCGTGATTGATGTTGTTGCCAGCATTGCCGAAAAGCACGCGGTGCCAAGAGCTCATGTTGCAATTGCCTGGCTGTTATCAAAATCCGTCATCACAGCACCGATCATTGGCGCAACGAAACCAGAACATCTTTCCACGGCTATCAGCGCGCTGGACTTTTCACTTAGCGATGCCGAAATCACGGAACTGGAAGCTCGCTATCTGCCACACCCCGTTGACGGGATCATTCCCCCGCTTCCGGATACGCCGCCTTCCCTCACGCCACCTTCAGCGATCCAGAACTATTAACACCCTGCCCTGGCCCGGCGTTGCCGGGTCTCCCAGACCACTCATTCCCGGTCACTGATGTGAAAAGGGAAACGGTGCCGGCGCGAATGCGCCCGATCGAAAAATCATCGCTCCACCAGGTTCGGTCCCGCTGTTAGCGACAATAAACAACTCGCGATGCCCGGGGCGGATCGCCAGGCTTGTCGATTTAAGGTTACGGCCTTTGTCGCGGTCAGGCAGCACAATTTGCCCAATAGGCAGTCCGTTGCGGTTGAAGACCATGACGCGGCCCTGGCCTGAGATGGCCACATATACATTGCCTTCGCTGTCGACACGGGCCCCGTCTGGCGCCGGCCCGGTGAACTGATAGGTAACAACTGAACCAAACGGGGCGACCGTGGTGGCGTCTGACAGTCTTACGCGATGAAGCCTGTTTTTAGCGTGTTCTGTGGCCCATATCTGAGAGCCGGCGGGGTCAATCGCTATGCCGTTCCCGACCGCTAGTCCAGGCAGGATGGCATGAATTGACCCGACATTGGGACTAACGTAGAACACCCCACCCTGTGGATCGGCTGAATTTCCCCGGCTGTCAGTGAAATAAAATCCGCCCTGATTATCAAAGACCAGATCGTTGACAAGAAATCCAGTATCAGGGGCAACAATCATCTGCTCACGGGTGCCGTCGGGTTCGATAGCCCGGACAGAACCTCGCTGCATATCGCCCACCGAGGCGATAAAGATCCGTCCATCTTTGTGTACCGCCAGGCCGGAAGCACCGAATGAATTCTCCTTAAGGACAATGGAAAGCTGCCGCTCCGGGGTTAGCTTAAACACGCGCCCCGTCGCCACATCAACAAACAGGAGGTTATTGTTCCGATCGAACACGATCCCTTCGAGCACGAGCGACGCCTGTGAAACGCTGAAGTACGGCTGGGCCTCCACGGTCTGGAGAGGACGCTCCCAGGGCGGTATGGGGACGGCACTGCATGTAAGCGCGTTATGATTTAGTCCATTCATGTGGTTTATCCCCGGCAATAATACAGAGGGAGACTTCACCTGCAGTCTCCCTGTGACAGCAGGTATTAACTTTTATCAAACTGACTTTCGGTAAACGGATCGGCGCGACCGCCCTGCAATGGGATTTTGGCAAGCGCCGCATCGATTTCGCGTAGCTCGCTGTCCGTCAACCGGACTTGCGGTGCACCGCTGTTTTCTATCAGGTGCGGATATTGCGTCGTACCCGGGATAGGGACAATCCAGGGCCGCTGCGCCATCAGCCAGGCCAGCGCGAACTGAACCGGAGTGGTGTTTTTGCGACGGGCCCACGACTGCGCAAATTCAAGCAGCACCATGTTTTTGGCCAGGGCATCGGGCTGGAAGCGTGGCAGGTTATGCCGCCGATCGGTGCTGTCGAACCGCTGGCTTGGATTGACTGCTCCGGCGAGGAAGCTGCGGGCAGTCGGGCAGTAAGGTACGAAACCGATACCCAGCTCTTCGAGCGTTGGAAATATCCGCGTCTCCGGTTCCCGCCACCACATGGCATACTCACTCTGCACCGCAGTCACAGGGAGTACCGCATGTGCGCGGCGAATTGTCCTGGCACTCGCTTCCGACAGTCCCCAGTGTTTCACTTTACCCTCCTGGATCAACGCCTTCACGGTTTCCGCCACATCCTCGATCGGCACATTCGGATCGGGGCGATGCTGATAGAGAAGATCGATGTGGTCCGTTTTCAGACGCTTTAGCGAGCCTTCTACGGCGCGGCGGATATGGTCAGGATGGCTGTTAAGGGAAGTGGGCTTCCCCTCCTCCACGCCGAAGCCGAACTTGGTGGCAATCACCACACGATCGCGAACAGGGGCCAGTGCTTCCCCGACAAATTCTTCACTGAGATGGGGGCCGTAGACCTCGGCAGTATCAAAGAACGTGATACCTTGTTCGAAGGCTGCCCGGATAAGCGAAACCATGGCTTTACGATCGCGCGGACCTCCGCCGTAATAACCCACCATCGGCAGGCACCCGAGTCCCATGCTGGACACCTCCAGCGAGCCGAGTTTACGCGTGGTTAAGGTTTCCTTCCGGACGGGAGCAGCATCCGAAGGGGCGTTCGGCGTGTCCTGACCAGCCGGTTTCGCCATCACGGCGCCGCTCCTGCCAAGGGTGGTTGCGGCCAAAGCCAGACCGGCGCCGGCGATCAGAAAATTGCGCCGGTCCCGGGAAGCGGGTACGGCAGCAGAAGGCTGGTCATGCATCATCTTGCTCATAAACTGGAACTCCCTATAACGAAGAAAGGATTCATTAATTTGGTCATTACCAGGCATAAGCCTGGGGCGCTTCTCCCCCGGGGCCGGGCCAGATTTCGTCGAGACAGCTCATGGTGTCGTCTGATAGCGTGACTGTCGTTGCGTGAAGCGCCTGCTGGAGTTGTTCGACCGTACGAGGCCCAATCAGTGGAGCGGTAACGACAGGATTCTGCAGGAGCCACGCCAGGGCCACATCGGAGGGGGTTTCGCCGAGGTCCTCACATAATCCCTCGTAGGCTTCCAGCTGCGGACGATACTGTTCGATTAGACGGGCAAACGCGGGCCTGGCACGGCGCCCGCTTGCCATCTTTTTCAGTACGCCGCCAAGCAGCCCTCCGGCAAGCGGGCTCCAGGGGATCAACCCCAGGCCAAAATGGCGGCATGCGGGAATGACCTCCAGCTCAATGGTGCGGGCTGTCAGATTATAAAGACTTTGCTCGGCGACCAGGCCCAGGAAATGACGGGCCGTGGCGACTGACTGCGCAGTCGCAATGTCCCAGCCCGCGAAATTGCTGCTACCGATATAAAGAACCTTTCCCTGCTGAACAAGCAGTTCCATGGCCTGCCAGATCTCTTCCCACGGCGTATGACGATCGATGTGATGCATCTGATAGACGTCAATATGGTCGGTCTTAAGCCGTCGCAAACTGTCCTCGCAGGCTTTGCGAATATGGTAAGCAGAAAGCCGGCGATCGTTCGGGCCCGGTCCCATAGGCTGATAGACTTTTGTCGCCAGAACGATGCGTTCACGGCGGCCACCCTGCTGAAGCCAGCGACCAATAATTTCCTCGGACAGCCCCGAGCCTTGCTGGATATCGGGAGATTGTTCAGTGCCATACACGTCTGCTGTATCAATGAAATTGATACCCGCCTCAAGCGCCTCATCCAGAATGCGGGCGCTGGTCTTCTCGTCGGTGACGTCACCAAAATTCATGGTTCCGAGACAAAGGCGGCTGACTTTCAGGCCGGTGCGGCCAAGATGCGTATAGTTCATAAACGGCTCCGTTAGATGAGTGTTCCGCCCTGGCCTACCAGCCAGAGCGCATGATTTTCAAGAATAACGAAGCACAACGTGTACAGTGAGTGGACGTGCATGAATGGACTTGTGAAAAAAATTCAGCAATGGATTAGCCCTAATCGGTCTAAGGTGTATATCATTTCTTCATCAACGCATTCGGGTTTTAACGCCGCATAAGGAAAACTATTCTGTATGCAAATAAGCAGAGCTGATGTTGCCGATCTTATTTATTTCATGGCGATTGCACGTCATCGCAGCTTCAGCCGTGCGGCAATTGAATTAGGCGTCAGTGCATCAGCGCTGAGTCATGCCCTGAAGGGACTGGAAACCCGGCTCGGAGTTCGCCTGCTTAATCGCACGACCAAGAGCGTCACCCCTACGGCAGCCGGCGAGGAACTGGTTCAGTCTGTTCTTCAGCCTTTCGACACCATAGAAGGCGCGCTTGAATCGCTTAACCGGTATCGCAATACCCCTACCGGACGTATCCGCATCAATGCAGCCGTTGAAGCGGCAAATCTTTTGCTTGCGCCGGTCATGCCCGCTTTTATGGATCGCTATCCCGATATTGAAATCGATATTGTGGCCAGCAACCGTATGGTTGACGTGACTGATGCGGGCTTCGATGCCGGCATCCGCTATGGTGGCACCGTCCCGGAGGACATGGTTGCCCGGCGTTTATCTGCCGATATTCGCTGGGTTATCGCGGCCTCCCCTGATTACCTGGAACGCTACGGAACGCCTGAACATCCGGATGATTTATTACACCATCGCTGCATCAGCAATCGTCTCGGTGACGATCGGGTTTATCGCTGGGAACTTGCGCGAGACGGCGAAACATACCAAATGACAGTGCCAGGCTCAGTGACGGTCAATCATGCCGAAACGGGTCTGGTGGCCGTATTGGGCGGGGCTGGCCTGATGTATTTTCCGGAGCCTCTTGTTGCACCCTATGTCAAGGATGGACGGCTCCGTCTGGTGCTTACGGAATGGTCCCCACTGGAGGAAGGTTTTCATATCTATTATTCAAGCCGCCGGCAATTGCCGACCGGGCTTCGCCTTCTGATTGAGTTCATACAGGAGGCCAGGCCGCTGGGGTTGTGAAATGGTGCCTCCATACTGAACGATGCGTTATCGGCTTTATCGCCCCGTCGCTTATTCAGAAAGCTCAGTTGCAGGAAGCCGCAGGTAGTCTGCAAGGCGTGCTGTTTGCTAATAATGGAGAAACAAGAGGTAACGCTGTGAAAAATTACAAAAAAACATGGGTTGTAATTTATTTGAAGGCTAGCCCAGGTGACCTGCATCAATAAGCGCCATACGAAGATGTTTCTGAATGAAATCCGCTTTATAAATGCTGTATCGGTGGCTGTCATTTTCACATAATAACATCGCGCTTTTTTTCATTAAAGCGTACTGAATGGCTACGTCATTGTGTTTAATAAGGTAATCACGGAATGCCAGGTGTTTTATGATTTGAGCATCCCCGGTGGTAAACGCATGGATATGATGACTACGCTGACTTCCACCTTTTGTAAAGTACCTACGATTTAAAATGCCGTTTTCACCACGCACAGTATATCCTACACCCTCCATTGCCTGATTCAAACTGTCCAGTTCTTCAAGATTAGCAACTTCGATTAATATATCTATTACTGGCTTAGCTGATAATCCAGGCACCGAGGTGCTACCAATATGATGAATCCGGGATATCACTTTACCAAGCGTCATCTGCAACAGAGTACGTTCGTTCTCAAATAAAGCCGGCCACATCTCATCATAATCAACTACAGTCAATATTCGCATGTTCAATAGTCACACCTTTTAAGGAAATTTAAGCAGTCACAATAACATAAATCGCCTCTGCTGACTTGAAGGCATTTATAATCTGTATCTGTCCTCATAATTTTCAACCATCGTCTGACAAGATGCCCTAAACCCCTTTGTAGTGCTCTTTATTCAGACCATACTTCTTCATTCTGAGATAAAGTTTTTTACGCGGTATCAGCAGATACTCCGCCACCTCATTAATACGTCCCTGGTGGATATTCAGCGCTTCGGTGATGATCTGCCGTTCGACGTCCTCAACCCGCTGATCCAGCGGCGTCGGTTCGCCGATGTGCATCAGCGGATTAACCGTTTCTGCGAGCGGTAATACGCCCACTGCAAACAGCTCAGCGGCGTTCGCCAGTTCGCGAACGTTATTTGGCCACACCCGGCGCATCATCCCCTTCAACAGACCAGCATCCACCTCCGGGACGGGATGATTCAGCCGTTGACAGGTTTTTTGCAAATAGTGATGAAACAGCGGCTCGATATCATCAGGTCGCTTTGACAGAGGCTGGCAGCCAATTTGCGTCATCGCAAAGCAGTAATAGAGTTCCGCCACTATCTGGCTGCTGGCGGCCAACTCCACCAGCGAAGCGCTACCAATACCAATCAGGCGAAAAGGCCGCTTCTCATGACTCTGCAGCTGTACCAGCTGATGCTGTTGCTCGTGAGTCAGATGCTCGGGGTGACTTAAGACTAGCGTCCCGCCCTGGGCCTGGGCGATCAGTTCATTAAGCGTATGGGCGTTAGCCGGAGTCAGCTCGCAGGCGATAAACGGACCTTCAGCGTGCCGTCCTAACTGGTGCAGGTAACGCGCGCCGGTCATGCGGCCGGTTCCCGGCTCGCCGTAAAGCCATACCGCAATATCCGTTTCTGCCAGCTGCTGAAGGCGCTGGCGATACCGAACCGTCCATTGGCTGCGGCCAATAAGCTCAACCTGTAATTTTTGCTGACAATACTGGCGACGGGCGATAACCGATTGCCTCTGACGCAGCGCGGCGTCCACCAGCGTGAGCAGTTTGCCCGGATCGATCGGCTTTTGCAGGAAATCCCAGGCCCCTTTTTTCACCGCCTCCACCGCCATCGGCACATCGCCGTGACCGGTGATAAGCAGAATCGGCAGCAGATCGTCATCCTGATGAAACAACGTCATTAAATCGATACCGGAGCAGCCGGGCATGCAGACATCGCTTAAAACGATGCCGGGCCAGTCCTTCGGCACCTGCTCCCGCGCATCAAACGGATTATTACAGGCACTGACATGATACCCCGCTTGCTCAAGCAGCTGCGTATAGGCATCCAGCACATCGGCATCATCGTCAATCAGCAGAATCGAACAGTTATTACTCAACATCTTTCACATCCGTCAAATTGAATTCCAGCACCACGCAGGCACTGCGTGTAAAGGTCGACGCCAGGCGCAACGCCCCTTCCATTTGCGTCATCAGCGAAACACATATCGAAAGCCCTATTCCGAGCCCCACGGTTTTACTGGTAGTGAACGGCTTTAACAGCGAAGGGAGTAAGGCCGCAGGCCAGCCAGGGCCGTTATCGGCAATCAACACGCACAGCCTTCCGCCCTGGATTTGCCAGCTCACGGTGATTTGCGCGGCGTGCGGGCAGGCGTCGAGGGCATTGGACAGCACGTTCACCAGCACCTGATGGACGCGCACTTCGTCCCCCTGAATCCAGACAGTGTCATCCGGTATCACCAGCGTCCCCTGCTGAGGCTTATGACGCATCTCCAGCAGTTCCCACGCCACGGTAAACGTCTGACGCAAATCGACCGGATGCAGCGGCGTTTCCAGTTCTGCGCGGCGGGTAAACTGGCGCAGGGAGCGGATAATCGCGTCAATGCGGTTGATCAGCCCTTCTGCTTTGCTTAACGTCGTCCGCGCCTGCTCCGCCTGTCCCTGTTCGATCGCCCTTCCCGCCGTAAAAAGATACATCGACAGCGCGTTCAGCGGCTGATTAATCTCATGCGCCAGGGTGGTCATCGTCTGCCCCACCACCGCCAGTTTAGCGGTCTGGATCAGCTCGTCCTGCGTGGCGCGCAGATCGGCCTCAATCGCTTTTCGCTCGCCAATCTCCTGTTCCAGCTGCTGTTTTTGCGCATTAAGCTGACCCAGGGTATGACGAAGCAAACCGGCAATACGTCCCAGCTCGTCGCGCCCGTAAACCGGAATGGTCGCCTCGGTCCGGCCCAGACCAATCTGCACCACCGCCTGATTCAGCGCGGTAAAGCGTTTCACCAGCCGCGAGCGAATAAAATAATGGTTCAGCCCCCATGCCAGCAGCAGCGCCAGCAGCGTCGCCACCAGGATTAACCCGCCGCTGACCCGGACAATCTGCGCCATACGCTGATTAAACATCTGCATCTGCTGGTGACTGCTGCCAAGCTGGGCTTCCAGCAGCGTTCTGAAGCGCCCCAGCGTCGCTTCTCTGGACCGGCTGGCTTCCACGAGCGCTTTTTGCGCGCTAACATAGTCGCGCATGGTATCCGGCATATTATTTTTCACCATGCCAATTTCCAGCAGCTCATCTATCGTTTGTCGCAGGGTAATGGTGCTCGGCCAGTCATCCAGCGCACGGATATTTTCATCCGCCGTTTTTTTCAGGTTTTCAAGATAGCGGATATGCGTCTCCACCAGCATGCCGTCATCATTCCCGGATTTCAGTTCATTGAGCCTGTCGCGCAGGTCGTCAACGATCTGATTTTCAATACGAGCCAGGGTATAGACCTGCTGCTGTTCATTCTGCACTTCCCGGGCGCGTTTCAGATACTGCCTCGCATCCCCCTGTCGGGCTTCAATCTGATCGAGCAGCGTTCCCTGTTGCCAGGTAAAATCCTGCACCAGCGAATTCAGCTCGGTGGTGAAATCATCGTGCAGCCAGTCGATCCGCGCCGCAAGCTCTCCCACCTTTTCACGAACCAGAAACATGTTGTAGAGCACGCGATCCAGTTCCGCCAGCAGCGCGCGGCTGTCCTGCAATATCACCCCCAACTGCTGGCGTTCTGCCGGCGACAACCCCTGACTTAGCCGTTCTATTTTGTCCAGATGCTGGATAATCTGGTTGCGCAGCTGCAGTCGTACCGTGGTATTTGGCGCCAGCAGAAATTCATTGAGCTGATCGACCACCAGGTTGAGATTCCCTTCAATCAGAAAAGCCGCATGGATGCGCGGAAAATACTCATCCAGCGAATAGCGGATCTGCGAACTTTGTTCATGCCAGGAATAGAGGCTTACGCTGCTGACAATCAGCGTAAGCAGCGCCCCCGTCAGAAATGCCCCGCGCAGACTGCTACTGATACTGATTTGCCGCAGGCGTTGCAGCATGGACCTGTCCGTCATTTCAGTTCTTCCAGTTTAGTAATCGCCTGCCGCTGGTTGTTGAGAAACCAGAGCTGCCACTCCATCATCTGCTGTTCCGCAAAACTTTTGTTGTCGAACTGAGCCAGCCAGGCTTCATCCTCGCTGCTGGCCGGATCCACCGGGACACGGGTGAGCAGCGCCCGTATCTCGGGTAGCGGACGCTTAAGACGGACCTCCGCGCTATGCAGCGCTCGCCAGGCGTCTTTGAGCTGAGCAAGACGAAAGCTAATCGCCGTATCAAACATCCGCTGAACCAAACGCTGACGTTTGAGGATCAATCGATAGTTTAATGGCGGTTGATTCATCAGCATCGCCTGCTGCGCCGCCCGTGGATTGCCTGGCGCCAGCGGTGTTACCGGATACTTCCCGGTATTAGCGTCGGCGAGGATCGTCTGGCCCTCCGGACTTAACAGATAGCGAACAAACCGCCGCGCTTCGCTGGCGTGCTGGCTGTTTTTAAGCACTGCGACATAGGTCGGCGAAACCGCCGACTGAGGGAAATAGGTAAAAGCCAGGTGCGGATCGTTCAGCAGCAGATTGGCGTAATTATCAATCACCGGACCAGCCACGCCCAGGCCGCTTTTAATCTTATCTGCCACCCCAAAGCTACGGGATGAAATGGTCACGAGGTTTCCCGCCGTGGTCAACAGCGTTTCCCATCCTTTAATCCAGCCTTTTTGTTGCAGCAGCGACTCCACCATCAGATGGTTGGTATCCGAACGCGACGGACTGCTCATCAGCAGCGCCCCCTGATAACGGGGATCGGTCAGGTCATCCCAGTCCGCTGGCGCAGGCAGATGCCGGGTCATCAGCGCTGAGCGATTCATCAGCAAACCGAACCCGGAGATCGCCACGGCCACGGAGGTGGAGCGAATGGATTCCGGCACCAGATGTTGGCTGCCTGCCGGCGCACCGCTGAACGGCGCCAGTTTTTGATGCTCCTGAAGATGCTGCAGCAGCATCGGCGACGAAGTCAGGATCAGATCGACATTTTCGGCATTTGCCGTATCAAGCAACTGTTCCAGCGAGGCGCTGGTGCGGTTGAGCGTCCTTATCATCACCGACCCCGGCTCTTGCTGCCAGCGATCGATAATCCACACGGTGGCGCTGGGAGAAAATGTCGTCGCCATCACCAGCTCATTGCCTTGCGCCGCACAGGGTCTCAGCCATGCGCTCAGCAGCAGCAGCGCGAACATTTTGCTCATTATCCCGACCCCACGAAGAAATATGTTTGTGATCCCGTTCATAAATATTGAAATACCGTAAAAACCGCGTTGAGACAAAACTTACCCGTTTATGACATCTGGTGAATTAATCGCCGCGAGCGGAAAAATAGTCAAACGGGCGTCCGGGAATATCGGGAAAGATTACCAGATAATGATTAGGCAATTTGTTAGTGTCCGCACAAGCCGGACATAAAATCAGCGCAAAATTAATTGCGCAAAATCTCGCTCATGCCAGAGGGGTCAAAAACAACCCGTCCCTGCATTATTTTGAGTCAATTTTGACTCATTTCGACGATTTGAATTTTTTTAGCCGCTTATTTCACCCTTCGGGGTAATTACTCCTGATGTTCATATCAATATAAATACAGGTGACGACATGTTATCATTATTAAAAAAAGGCCCGTCGGCGAATAAAGTTCCTGCTGAGAAAATTCAGGCAACCTATGGTCGATACCGTATGCAGGCGCTGCTAAGCGTATTTCTGGGATACCTGGCGTACTATATCGTGCGCAATAACTTCACCTTATCCACGCCCTATCTGAAAGAACAGTTAGACCTCAGCGCCACGCAGATCGGTTTGCTCAGCAGCTGTATGCTCATCGCCTACGGGATCAGTAAAGGCGTAATGAGCAGCCTCGCGGATAAAGCCAGCCCGAAAGTCTTTATGGCCTGTGGCCTGGTGCTGTGCGCCATCGTCAACGTCGGGTTAGGATTCAGTACCGCATTCTGGGTCTTCGCTGCGCTGGTTGTCCTGAACGGCCTGTTTCAGGGTATGGGGGTCGGCCCCTCTTTTATTACTATTGCGAACTGGTTCCCGCGCCGTGAGCGTGGCCGCGTAGGGGCGTTCTGGAACATTTCCCATAACGTCGGCGGCGGAATTGTCGCCCCGATCGTCGGCGCCGCATTCGCCATTCTCGGCACCGAGCACTGGCAGAGCGCCAGCTACATTGTACCGGCCTGCGTGGCGGTGGTATTCGCCATTAGCGTACTGGTGCTGGGTAAGGGTTCGCCGCGCGAGGAAGGTCTGCCTTCGCTGGCAGAGATGATGCCGGAAGAGAAAGTGGTGCTGAAGACCAAACACGGCCAGAAAGCGCCGGAGAACATGAGCGCATTTCAGATCTTCTGTACCTACGTACTGCGTAACAAAAACGCCTGGTATGTCTCCTTTGTGGATGTGTTTGTCTATATGGTGCGTTTCGGCATGATCAGCTGGCTGCCAATTTACCTACTGACGGTGAAACATTTTTCCAAAGAACAAATGAGCGTCGCATTCCTGTTTTTTGAGTGGGCGGCAATTCCGTCTACTCTGCTGGCCGGCTGGCTCTCCGACAAGCTGTTTAAAGGGCGCCGGATGCCGTTAGCCATAATCTGTATGACGCTAATCTTCATCTGTCTGATCGGCTACTGGAAAAGCGAATCGCTACTGATGGTCACGGTATTCGCGGCGATTGTGGGCTGCCTTATTTATGTCCCGCAGTTTCTGGCCTCGGTCCAGACCATGGAAATCGTCCCCAGCTTTGCCGTCGGTTCAGCCGTGGGTCTGCGCGGATTTATGAGCTATATCTTTGGCGCATCGTTAGGCACCAGCCTGTTCGGCGTAATGGTCGATAAAATGGGCTGGCACGGCGGGTTCTATCTGCTGATGGGCGGGATCGTCTGCTGCATACTCTTCTGCTACCTCTCTCATCGCGGCGCGCTGGAACTTGAGCAACAGCGTAAAATCACCGAGCAGGAAGAGGCCCGACTGGCACTGGCTGACGCACAGTAAGCGCCTGAACCCGGGGGAACAAAGAGCCAGCTTGCTGGCTCTTTTGCCGTTGATAGAGGAATAGATGTCCGCGGCGGCTTCCGACAGCGGTATAAAGCAAGTATTCCTGCCATCACTGATGTTGCTGCTGAGTGGCCTACTTCGCCGGGATAATCAGCACCTGACCCGGATAGATTTTGTCGGGATGGGTCAGCATCGGTTTATTGGCTTCAAAAATGCGTTGATACTCATTGGCCGAGCCATACATCGCTTTTGAGATTGCGCTCAGAGTGTCACCGGATTTGACCGTGTAAAAACGACTTTCCGCCCCGCTTTGCGTCACCTTAACGCCGTCACTGACCTGGCCTACGCCAGTGACATTCCCGACCGCAACCAGAATTTTTTCCTTATCCTCCTGCGAAGCGACATCACCAGTGACCGTTGCGGTGCCATCTTCCGCAACATCAATATTGACCTTTTCGGCGCCAGGCAGATTAAGTCCATCGATATGTTTTTTCAGCTTATCGGCCCGATCTTCTTTACTGTCGCCGGAGACGGCATCCCATATTTTCTCGCCCGCTTCTTTCACAAAATTTAATAATCCCATCTTTCCATACCTCCACGACTGTTACATGAACACATGTTCCTCGGCCCCGTTGACCCAATGTTCGGGATACTGGTTTTGATATCCACCATCGCGACAACTGCTTGAGGCAGCACAAGCTGCCATCAAAGTATAATCAATAAGCGACTAAGTGCAGGATATTTGCCCCGCTACGGCAGGAAAGTCTGTATTCCGGCAAGGTGACACGAAACTAAAGCGGACATTATCCCCCCTAACACAAGGCACCTGGCGCAGAGGCTGATTGATTGTGAAAGGATATGGGACCTTAAATGGCAGGCTGGGAGTTGGCACCCCGCCTGAGGGCTCCTGATTCTGGTCGCCAATGCTTTCAGGACGTTTTTCTTACTGAGATCGTCTCAAAAACATTCGCTGATTTCTGACGCAGCAGCTACAGTAAATCCAGGTTAAACTGGTATGACCACACAAGGCGAGACTCATGGAATCTGTCATCATCCCCGTAAGCCAGGGCGGCTTTGTCGCCGCCACGCTCTGGCAAAGACACAAAGCCAAAGCATTGGTGATCGTTCACCCGGCGACGGCCGTTGTACAGGGATTTTATAAAGGATTCGCTGAATACCTTTATAAAAGGGGGTTTAGTGTCATTACTTATGATTACCGGGGCACTGGTCTTTCGAAGTCCGGGAGAGTCCGTCACAACAAAAACACCATGTCCGACTGGATCGAGCAGGACGTCGGATGCATCACCGCGTGGGCGAAAGCCCGAGCCCCTGGCCTTACCCTGCTGGCGATTGGGCACAGTATTGGCGGGCATGCCGTGCTGTTATCTTCCGCCTCCACCGACCTGCGAGCCGCCGTCATGGTTGCCTCACACGCAGGCGTGACAAGCACTATCAGCCAAACGAAGGAAAAGCTGCGAGTATGGTGCTTACTGCGCGTTTTGGGGCCGGCACTTTGCCGGCTCTTTGGGTATATGCCAGCCAGACGTCTCGGGCTGGGTGAAGATTTACCGGCTCCGGCGATGCTTCAGTGGGGACGCTGGAGCGCGATGCCTGAATATTTCTATGACGACCCGGAGTGGGATGCGCGTCAGCGGGCAGGAAAGATAACCTTACCTATTCTGGTGTTGGGTTTTGATGACGACCCCTGGGCTAATACAGAAGCCATCTCACGTCTGCTTGCTCCAGCGCAAAACGCAAAAATAGAACGCCGTGAAATACGGCGGGCGGATTACGGACTTTCATCCATTGGTCATATGGGCTTCTTTCGTACCCGGAATGCGGAGAAATTATGGCCCCTCGTCGCACAATGGCTGGAGAGACATTGCCCCGATAAGAGGCGGACGACCTGAGCAATATTTCAGGAGACGCCGCTTCCGGCGCCTCCTGTTCTTCACCTCGCGGCTACTCCTCGTACGCCGCGTGATGGAAATCAATTTCCCACTGCAGCACCTCGCCGTAAAGCGCCGATAACGCCTGCTTTTCGTCTTCACTCAGCGCCATGGCGCAGCGGTCGAGTTCGTTTTTTAGCCAGAGAGCCTGCTGATAAAATTCGTCCTCCGCGTGCATTTCCACCCAGCGTCGTAAATCAGCATCGCTCTGATAATGTTCGCTCGCCCGTCGGCACCAGAAATAGTACATCCATTCCGCACCGAACATCAGGGTCACAATCTGCTCATAGCTGCCCTCGTGGGCGGTCCGCAGCATACCGTCGCGAAAGCGCCGTACCCCGGGCAAATCATCCGGGTACTCAGCGGGATCGATCTGCCGCACTGACAACACCTGTTCAAACCACGCGATCTGTATATCAACCAGGGCATTCAGCACGCCAATCAGCCAGCGCTGCTGTTGAATACCCGGCGCTTTGCTGACCCCGAGGGCAAAAATCGCGATTGCCGTCGCGACAAAGTTGCCCTCAAACACCAGATAGCGGTTGAAGACGACTGTCGGCAGACGATCCTGTTCGATATCAGTCACAAACGGGTGCTGCTGCATCGCCTGCCACGCCGGTTGATGTTCGCGCAGCAGGCGTTCGCTAAACGCTTCCATTAAGCTTCCTCCAGCGCGGCCTGCGCGACCGACATAAAATGTTTCACCCGGGCCAGCTCAACATCGTTCCACCAGACGCCATCGACCTTCATTGTACTGGCCACAATGACCCCCTGAGTCCGCCCGAGGATCTGCTTCACGTTAGCCGGTGTCACCCCGGAGCCCACCAGGAGCGGTAGTTCCGTCGCCGCGCGGATCTCGTCAATTTCCGCCATCGTGGCGCTATCGCCCGTACGCTGGCCGGTGGCGATCACCGCGTCAGCCTCGAAGAAATCGACATCGCGCGTCAGTTCCTGAATCGAACGATCGGCGACAATGGCATGGCTACCGTGCTTAACGTGGCTATCGGCAAAAACGCGAATATGTTCAGCGCGCAGCATACTGCGGTAGCGCAGCGCCTTAGCGGCCGCCCCTTCTATAAATCCTTCGTTGGCGATATAGGCGTTGGCCCACTGGTTGACGCGGACGAAATCGGCGCCTCCCGCCAGGGCGATCGCCATTGCCGGGATCGCCGCGTTAGCCAGAACGTTAATGCCCAGCGGCACAGCAAAACGTTCACGAACTTTCTCGGTAATGACCGCCATCAGCGCTGAGGTTTCATGGCCGATATCCTCAGGTTTAGAGAAAGGAATATCGCCATGATTTTCAATAATCAGACCATGAACACCGCCTGAAATATAATTTTCAGCATCGCGAAGCGCACGTTCAACAATATCCGAGACTGATTTTCCTCGATATTTTGGCGAGCCAGGAAATGGGTCGCAATGAATAACACCAATAACAGCCTTGCTTCGTGAAAAAATAGCTTGTGTTGCATTCGTTTTTTCTGCTGAGATAGCAACCATCTTATCCATCCTGTTAAGGGAACACTATGCGTGTTTACGTTACTGGTAATATTACCGTAGATGAAACCTGGTCCATTCCGGATATACCGAAAAAAGGAGCCTCCATTCACGGCGTTAAAGTGTCGCAGGATATCGGCGGTAAAGGCGCGAACCAGGCGATTATATTATCCCGCTGCGGAATAGAGACGCGTTTAATTGCCGCCACGGGAAATGACAGCAACGGCGCGTGGATCCGCCAGCAGATAAAAAATGAACCACTGACGCTACTACCCGACGGCCATTTCAATCAACATAGCGATACCTCGATTATTTTAAATAGCGCTGATGGCGACAACGCCATCATTACCACTACGGCGGCGGCCGATACATTCAGCCTGGATGAAATGATTCCGCATATGGCGGATGCCGTCGCTGGCGATATTCTGCTACAGCAGGGCAATTTCTCCCTCGATAAAACGCGGGCGCTGTTCCAGTACGCCAGAAGCCGCGGCATGACGACGGTATTCAACCCCTCACCTGTCAATCCTGACTTTTGCCATCTGTGGCCCCTCATCGACATCGCGGTGGTCAATGAATCCGAGGCCGAGCTGCTCCAGCCATACGGGGTGAAAACCTTAGTGATTACCCAGGGCGCCGCAGGCGCCTGGCTGGTCCAGGAGGGCCAGCGTCAGTTTTGTCCCGCCGTGCCCGCCGAGGCGCTTGATACTACCGGCGCGGGCGACACGTTCCTCGCCGTCATGTTGGCCTCCGCCCTGCTGCGCGGCGTCGCGCCGGATGCGCTGGCGCTGGCGCACGCCAGTCGCGCTGCCGCCATTACGGTTAGCCGCCGGGGGACGCTCAGCGCGTTTCCCGGCAGCCGTGAGCTCGCCGCCCTGTTAACCACGGACGGGGCGCGCTGACCTACTTAAACAGCGGACGGTATGAATCGACGTTCGCTTTGGTTACCACCGTCGCCGGAACCAGAATGGTTTTCGGCACGGTTTTACCCGACGTGATGCTGTTCAGCGCATTCAGGGCTTCGGCGCCCATCTTTTCCGGGTCCTGCTGCAGTACGGCGGTGACGTAGCCGCCGTCAATACCGGAAATCGCCTTCGCCGTCAGATCCCAGCCAAAGACTTTAATATCCTTCTGCCGCCCCTGGTTTTCTACGGCGGCGATAGCGCCGAGCAGCGCGGGTTCGCCGGTGGCATAAATCGCTGTCAGATCCGGATTACCGGTGATCAGGTTTTCCGCCGCGGTCATTGCTTTATCCTGCACATTCTGCCCGTCGACCACGTTAGCGATAGTAATCTTCGGATTGCTTTTCAGCGTCTCTTCGAACCCTTTCTGCCGCTGGTTCTGAATGGCCGAATTCAGCGCGCCGACTATACCCAGTCGCGCCTGGCCGCCCATCTCTTTCTGCACGTAGTCCACGAAGTATTGACCGATAATTCTGCCGCCTTCAATATTATCAACGCCGACCTGAGCTGCCTGTGGCCCGGCCGGTAATACGGCATCAATCGCAATCACCGGAATGTTTGCGGCGGCGGCTTCTTTAACCGCTGGCATGATCCCGTTAACGTCGATAGCAGCAACCAGAATGCCTTTAACGCCTTGCTGAATATAGTTTTCTATCGCGTCGTTTTGCGCCACGGGATTATCGTTAGAGTTAAAAATAACTAAATCCTTGCCACTGGCTTTGGCCGCATCTTGTGCGCCTTTATTCATCAGATTAAAGAACAGCGCCTGTTGGTTGATTTGTACCAGCGCATAAGTCGGACCGGCAGCGCTGGCGGCAGAAATAAAACTCATGGATGCCAGCATGGTCGTGGCGACAGCAAGGAAACGCAGTTTTCCGGTGTGAAATAACATCATCAGTATCCTCGTCGGGAATAGTTGATAGCCAGCAGAGTTCCGCGCCGCATGCGAACGCAGAAGGATTATTTTTTTTTGGCGGGCAAATATCGTCTATATCGCCAGAACAATCATTGAACGTTCGGCGGATACCTGCTTAATGTCATCCCGGCAACCGGTCCGTGTCGGTGCGCGACTGGAATAACTTAAACGGGGTTGGGAATGACTTCCCGGATGATGCGGTAAACTGCCTATACAATTCTCTGCTGATTAAAATTTGTCAAGCATTTATTTTTGGTGATTGTTCGCAGAGAAATTGCTGTATCCACCGCGCTTAACTATGTTACAGATAGCCGATTCTGGCAGAAATGGCGCAGGAAATGAGTATAAAACGTGTATTGTTATCCGATGTGGCAAAGCTGGCCGGGCTGTCGAAGGCGACCCTGTCGCGCTATATGAACAACAGTATTGTGCTGCCGCAGGACACCATCGACCGCATCGAAACCGCCATTCGCGAACTGGACTATCGCGGCAATAGCCTGGCACGCCGTCTTAGCAAAGGCGGCAGCGAAACGCTTGGCCTGGTGCTTCCCGATATTACCAACCCCTTCTTTGCCGAACTGGCCGACGCAGCCGAAGAGGCCGCTTCTGCCAGCGGCTACAGCCTGGTGCTGTGTATCACCCGCAACAATCCGGAAAAAGAGTGCCAGTTCATTCGCTGGCTGGATACCTGCCAGGTCGACGGTCTGCTGTTCACCACCAACCGCCCCGATAATGGCCTGCTGCGCAAGGAAGTCCAGCGTCACGAACGGATTGTCCTGCTGGATGAAGATATTCCCGGCAGTAAGGTACCGAAAGTGTTTGCCGATAACGTCCAGGGCGGGCGGATCGCCACCGAAAAACTGATCGCCGCCGGGCATCGCCATATCGCTTTCGTCGGTGGCCCGGACAAGCTGATGAGCGTCCGCGAGCGCTATCAGGGCTTTTGCACCGCGATGGAGCAAGCGGGCCTGAGCTGGCCGCCCGAATGGGTGATGTATGGCGACTACCAGCGCGAGTTTGGCCAGCAAGCGTTGCGGTACCTGTTCAGCCAACAGGTTCGCCCTACCGCCGTCTTCGCTGCCAGCGACTATCTGGTGCTCGGTCTGCTCGACGGCTTGCGCGCCAGTGGGCTCCAGGCGCCAGAGGCGCTATCGTTAGTCGGCTTCGATGACGCCAACTATGCCGATTTTACCCAGCCGCGGATCTCCACTATCCGTCAGCCCGCCCGCGAACTGGGCCGCACTGCGGTGAACATCATGATGCGCCTGCTAAACGACGATCCGGATATCCCTGCGGAAACCCGCCTGCCGGTTGAATGGATTGGCCGCGACTCGATCAAGATTTGTTAAGCCCGTCCCAAAATGGCGCAAAAGCGCCCGCTTTTGGCGCAAAAAACGATCAATTAACAATTTATTCACTATAATCAGTAAACCGGTTTACCGGATTGTATTCCATTAAGTGTATTGAATACATAAGGTTAAGTTACAGGGCTGCTGTGTGGTTACTGCCCTGGCACGGATGCTGCAATGTTCTTACTGGCGAACAAATATCTTACATAGCGTTTGTCCTGACTGCACTGGCGAGTGCTCTGGTCCGCAGGTAAACCGGTTTACTAGATTGTAAACCGTGTCGGATAGAGTCTCTCCCGCAGGATGGCGAACATTTTCCCGGCCACAGCGATGGGAGTTATCAGATGCAGCAGCCACAAACTACCCCGCCAAGGGTAGAGATGATCAATATCACCAAGACCTACGGGTCGATACGCTCATTGCGCGGAGTCAACCTTGAGCTGGCCCCGGGCGAAGTGCTGGGCTTAGTGGGCGATAACGGCGCGGGGAAATCCACCTTGACCAAAGTGCTCTCTGGCGCGGTGATCCCCTCCAGCGGCACGATTCGTATCGACGGTGAACAGCAACAGTTTACGAATCCGGCCGATTCACGCCGTTGCCATATCGAGATGGTCTACCAGGATCTGTCGCTCTGTGACACGGTCGATGTCGCGGGCAATCTGTTTATGGGCCGTGAGCCGATGAAATCGGTCCTCGGCATCCCCTTTCTCGACGAGGCCAAAATGCACGCCGATGCCAGAGAGATGCTTAAAGGGCTCGGGATCTCCATTCCGGATACCCGGCTGCTGGTGCGAAATCTCTCCGGCGGCCAGCGCCAGGCTATAGCCATCGCCCGCGCCGCGGCCTTTGACCCGAAAGTGCTGATTATGGATGAACCCACCGCCGCGCTGGCCGTCGCGGAAGTTGAAGCGGTTCTGGAGCTCATTCGCCGCGTTTCCGCTCGCGGGGTGAGCGTGATTCTGATTACCCACCGCCTGCAGGACCTGTTCCTGGTCTGCGACCGGATCATGGTGATGTATGAAGGTACCAACGTCGCCGACAGACGGGTGTCCGACACCAGCCTGAGCGATATCGTTAACCTGATTGTGGGCGAAAAATTCACCGCCCGCTCTGCGGCAGCACATTGAGGTAACAGGATGAGTATCATGAATTTAAGCAGCTCACGCATGATCCAGCATTCGCTGCCGCGCCGCCTGCTGCATAGCCATTCAGGCGTAGTCAGCATCGCGCTCTTTTTCGTCTTCTGCTGCGTGGTGTTTTCGCTGATCACCAGCAACTTTCTCACCGGCACCAACTGGCTCAACATTATCCGTCAGAGCGCCCCGCTGCTGATCGTCGCGACGGCAATGACTCTGGTCATTACCACCGGCGGTATCGATCTGTCGGTAGGCTCCACCCTGGCGCTGGTCGGCGCGCTCTCCGCTATCGCCCTGAATAGCTGGGGTCTGCCGTGGCCGGTGGTACTCCTCGGCGGCCTGCTGCTAGGCGGATTCGTTGGTGCCATCAACGGCTTCTTTATTGCCTATGAGGGCATTCCGGCGTTTATCGTCACGCTCGCCACCCTGGCCGTAGTTCGCGGCATCGCGCTGCTGGTCACCCAGGGCTACTCGATTCCGGTGCCGGCTGACAGCCTGTTTACCTTTATCGGACGCGCGTGGGTCGTCGGAATCCCCATGCCCGCACTGCTCGGCATTCTGATTCTGCTGATCGGGCATATCGTTCTCAACCATATGCGCTTTGGCCGCTACGTGACCGCCATCGGCGCTAACGCCGAAGGCGCGCGGCGCAGCGGCATTAACACCAAAGCGGTCACCATGAAGGTCTATATCATCAGCGGAATGGCCGCCGCGCTGGCGGGGATGATCATTACCGCACGCCTCGGCAGCGGCTCCTCCAACCAGGGCGAAGGCTTTGAACTGCAGGTCATTGCTGCCGTTGTGCTAGGCAGCACCAGTCTGTTTGGCGGCTTCGGAACTATTATTGGCACGCTGCTGGGCGCACTGTCGATTGCGGTCATTCAGAACGGGCTGATCCTGTCGCATATTTCGCCGTTTTACACCCAGATAGCCACCGGCACCATTATCCTGCTGGCTATCTGGCTGAACACCCGCATTCTCAACCCGACGCGCTCCGCGGCAAAAGGATAGCTGATGAAAGGATCAATTTTTCGCCATCCCTCCCCGCTGCCGGTTGGCGTTAGCAGCGGTTACGTAATGACTGTGCTTGGCCCACTGCCGATTAACGAAATGGGCGTTACTCTGATGCATGAGCATATTCTGCTGGATGCCTCCGGCAAATGGGTGCCGCCCTGCTGCTGCAGCGATCGCCATCTTGCCGAAATGCCGGTGAAAATGGAAAACCTTGGCGAACTGTCGCTCAACCCGCTGATGAGCCGCGATAACTGTCAGCTGTTTGATGTCGACGTTGCGATTGACGAGCTGACTAAATATCGCGCCCTTGGCGGAGAAACGGTAGTCGACCCGACCAATATCGGCATTGGCCGCGATCCGAAAGCGCTGGCGCGCATCGCGCGGCTGACCGGTCTGAACATCATTATGGGTACCGGGCTCTATCTGGAACCTTCGCACCCTGAGTGGGTAAAAATCAGCAGCGTCGAACAGCTGACCGAACGGCTGATTTACGATCTTGGCGGCGCGGAGGAGAAACCGGAGGTGCTCGCCGGGCTCATCGGCGAAATCGGTATCTCCAGCCGCTTTACGCCGGATGAGGAGAAATCCCTGCGCGCTGCGGGTCGGGCCAGCGCCGCGACCGGCGTGCCGATCGAGGTCCATCTGCCCGGCTGGGAGCGGCTGGGCCATCGGGTGCTGGATATTCTCGAGCAGGAAGGCGCCGATTTACGCCATACCGTGCTGTGCCATATGAATCCCAGCTTTGCCGATAAGCGCTACCAGCGCGAACTGGCGCAGCGCGGGGCGTTTCTCGAATACGACATGATTGGCATGAGCTATTACTACGCCGACGAGTCGGCGCAGTCGCCCTCCGACGAGGAGAACGCCCGCGCGATCCGCGAGCTGATTGACGACGGCTACATCCAGCAAATTCTGCTGTCGCAGGACGTCTTCCTGAAAACCATGCTCACCCGCTACGGCGGCCACGGTTATGGCTACATACTCAAGCATTTTGTTCCCCGTCTGCGGCGCCACGGCGTCAGCGGCGAACAACTTGAAACCTTAATGATTGGAAACCCCCAGCGGGTCTTTGGCGGATAAAAGGAAACGTCATCATGCAGAAAAAAATCTTACTGGTCGGTGAGTCCTGGACCAGCACGTCAACGCACGTTAAAGGCTTCGACCAGTTTGCCACCGCCACCTGGCACACCGGCGCAACGGACTTTCTGGCCGCGCTCGCCGACAGTCCCTATGCCATTACCTATATGCCCGCCCACGCGGCGGCGACCGACTTTCCGCTGACGCTGGAAGCGCTGCAGGAGTGGGATGCGATTATTCTCTCGGACATTGGCGCCAATACGCTGCTGCTGCATCCGGACACCTGGCTGAAGAGCCGCCGAACCGCCAACCGTTTAACGCTCCTGCATGATTACGTGGCCGGCGGGGGGGCGCTGATGATGATCGGCGGCTATTACAGCTTCCAGGGAATCAACGGCGGCGCGCGCTACCGCCATACCGAGGTGGAGAAAGTGCTGCCGGTACGCTGCCTGGCCTGGGACGATCGCATTGAAACCCCGGAAGGCTGCTATGCCGAAGTGACGGAGTCTCACCCCCTGTTTAACGATATTCCGGGCGAATGGCCGTGGCTGCTGGGCTATAACGAAGTTGAAATGCACCCGGAAGGCAAACTGCTGGCGACCGTGGCCGGTACCGGTCATCCGCTGTTGGCTGTTCGCGAATATCAGCAGGGACGCTCGCTGGTGTGGACCAGCGACATGTCGGCGCACTGGCTGCCGGAAGAGTTTGCCAAATGGCCCGGCTATCGCCAGCTGTGGATTAACTGCCTCGACTGGCTGACGGAACGCCGCTGATGACCGCGACCCTTGAGCTCGCCCGGCAGCTGCTGGGCTTTAACACCATCAACCCGCCGGGCAGCGAAGCCGACTGCATGCGGTTCTTCGCCGACTGGCTTGACGATAGCGGTTTTGAGGTTTCGCTGTCGTCGTTCGGTGAAGGACGCTGCAATCTTATCGCCAGCCTGCCCGGGGCGAAGAGCGGTAAACCGCTGGCCTTTACCGGACATCTGGATACCGTCCCGCTGGGAAATGCCCGCTGGCAGTACGATCCTTTCGGCTCGCAGATGGAAGACGGGCGTCTTTATGGCCGCGGATCCAGCGATATGAAAGCGGCGATAGCGGCGTTTGCCGTCGCCTGCGTTCATCAGCGGGAAGCGATCCTCGCCGGACGCGGCGCGGTATTGCTGATAACCGGCGGAGAAGAGACCGGCTGCGACGGCGCGCGGGCGCTGATCGCCTCCGCAACGTTGCCGGAGGTGGGCGCGCTGATCGTCGGTGAACCCACCGCCAACTATCCGGTTATCGGCCATAAAGGCGCGCTCTGGCTACGCTGCGAAACGCGGGGGAAAACCGCCCACGGCGCGATGCCGGAGCTGGGGATCAATGCTATTTATCTTGCGGCGGATGCGTTGGGTAAGATTCAGCATTTTTCGCCAGGCGCGCCGCATCCGCTAATGAAGCAACCCACCCTCAACGTCGGACGCATAGAAGGCGGACTCAATATTAATTCCGTACCGGACCGCACGCGTTTTGATGTCGATATCCGCAGCGCGCCCAATTTACAGCACGCCACTATCCGGGAGCGCTTGACGACGCTGCTTGGCGAAAGCGTCACCGTCTCCACGCTGGTCGACCTGCCCGCCGTCCTCAGCCGGGAGGATCATGCGTGGATTAAGCAGGTTTATCAACGCTGTCAGCCGCTGCACGCTGAGCCGATTGCGCCGCGCGTGGTGCCCTACTTTACCGACGCCTCGCTGCTGCTGCCTGCATTGGGCGATCCGCCCTGTATTATTCTCGGCCCCGGCGAGCCGTCGATGGCGCATCAAACCGACGAATACTGCCTGCTCAGCCGACTGGCGGAGGCCGAACAGCTATACGGTGACATCATTCGCGACTGGATGGCATCACCGCCCGCGACGAAAGTAAAAAATGAGTGACACTGTCACTGAAAGCGCGTGCCATGCAATTCAGCGTTTGAATAATATCGCGGAATAACAGAGGATAACCGCCTCGTACACGACGGTATCCCCACCAGCAAGGAGGCTTAGCATGTCCGTGAAAACCAACGCTGTGCTCGTTTGCACCCTCTCTTTACTCCTTTCCGCCTGCTCGGGTCGTGCTTCTGCGCCGGGCAGCGCCGAAGACGCTAAAATATCGGCTGAAGTGGATAAGATACTTCGCGATTATCAAACGGGTTCCGATACTTCACCCCAGGCCAATGCCTCACGCTATCTGGCGCGGATCCAGGCGGCTATCTTCGCTAACATAGACCAGCCGGCCTCCTGGCAAGGGCAAAAATGCTCGGTGCGCTTTATGCTGCAGCGTGACGGGACGGTGCAGGATCCAACGGTCGAGAGCGGCGATCGGCCATTCTGCGCGCAGGTGATGTCCGCGCTGATAAAAGCCAACATCCCGCCCGCGCCGGACGAAAAAACCTATCAAACCTTCAGTCATGTCGTGCTGGACGTGAAGCCCTGAGCTTGCCCGCAGAAATGGCCCCGGCCATCACCAGGGCCATTTCGAACAAGATAAGCTGACAGCCCTGCTTAACAGACGCTTTTTGGCGATCAGTGAGGAATGATTCAATAGTAACAGGCTGGCGCAAGCCTGTTTTTTTTCCATTCTTCAGGATCGTGGCCGGGTATGAATACCGCATGATATCGCTCGGTAAGCTGACGCAGCTTTCGCACAGACTGAGCGACATCAGTAGCAGACGTCATTAGCCCCGGGAGAGCCTTCTCATGGTAATGATCTAAGGTATAAGCCGCATCAATCGCTAGCGTAAAATTTGTACCACCCGGTAAGCGGATAAGAAAAGATTGATGGCCCGGTGAATGCCCTGGGGTGAAAATACATTGTAACGTGCCATCACCGTAAAGGTCATAGTGATCATCGGACAACCCGTTCAGAAATAGCCAGTTAAGTTGGGGACGATCGAAATCGCGTCGGCAATAGGCTCCCGAAGTAAACCAGTCAGGGGCAAAGGCATATTCATACTCTTGCCTCTGGACAACATGCGTAGCATGGGGGAAGCGACCAATTGCTCCCGTATGATCAGAGTGCAAATGGGACAGGACCACATAGCGGAGATCCTCAGGAGCAATGCCAATCCTCTTAAGTTGTTCCACGCAACCCTGTTCTTCTGACATCACCGGTTTAAACTGCTCTACAGCACTTCCCCAATAACCGCTGGGATCTTTCAATCCTTCGACAGCCAGACCGCCGTCAATCAGCGTAAACCCATCCGGATGGGTCAGCAGAAACCAGGGGACAGGGATCTCATAATGCTCTCCCACGCCCTGATTCATCCGGATATGCTGATATCGACAATGCTGTGTTCCTGACTGGAACATGAAAAGCTTTATCTCTGGCATCATTATTTTCCACCAATAAATCAATTAAATAGATTGAAATTTAGCCTGACTCAGGCCTTGAGTCTGGATTTTTCATCATTTCGCAGTAAAGCAGTAGATACCTGTCCCCACTTACATTTATCGGTAAAGCCAATATAATTGGTGAATGGATCTCTTCTCAGCAATGCGCATATTTATCAGGGTGGTTGAACGGGGCAGCATGTCGGCTGCAGCCCGCGATCTCGGTATTGGCCAGCCCGCCGTGAAGTGAAAGAATAGAAAAACTGGAAGCTCATCTTGGGACACGTTTGCTTAGGCGCAACACGCGTAACATGTCTCTAACGCAAAGCGGTAACGTGTTTTATGAGCGAAGCAAAACGGCCGTTCAGGCGGCAGAGCATGCTCTTTCTGTGAATGAGGAAAATCAGGGGCTGCAAGGCAAAATCCGTATTGCCGCGCCCTATTCCGCAGGAGAAAGCCTGCTGATGCCTGCATTGTTGCAGCTTCAGAACGAGCATCCGGAGCTACAGGTCGATGTCATTTTTAACGACCGCGTCATCGATCCCGTCACCGAGGGGGTCGATTTATCGCTGAGATTAGGTGATGTCTCCGAAGGTTTTTTTGTCGCACGCCCGCTTGGCACCGTGCGCAGAGTGTTACTCGCCTCTCCGGCTCTGCTGGCGAAAATGGGTCATCCTGACACGCCGGATGCGCTGACAGATTATCCATTTGCTGCTGTTTACGGTGTATTCGCCAGTAATCGCATTCAATTGGTCGCTTCCGAAGATCAACTCATTAATGTTCCCGTCAATATTCAATTTCAGTCCACGCACTGGCGGAGTGTCCTCTCCTGGTTATTAGCGGGACATGCCATTGGTGTTTTGCAAAGTCCGGTTTGCAGAAAAGAAATGGCAGACGGCGCGCTCATCCCCCTCTTAAGCCACTATCCGATCCCGCCATTTAGTGCCTGGTTGCTCCATCCACCAGCTGGGATGATGTCGTATGAAACGCGAATTTGTGCCTCCCTGCTGGAGGGCTATATCAGAGATTTGTTGCTTGAGCCGGCCGGCTGAATAAAACAGCGCTGCCCTGGCGCGCTGAAGATGGCCTCTTGTTAATGACTCAATCTCTGATGCATGAAATCAATAAGCGCTCTTGTTTTTGCCGGCAAGTAACGCCGATCTGAATACAGAGCGAACAATTGCAAGGGGGCTGCCGATTGTTCAAATTCAATCTCGATTAACCGCCCATCATCAATATAGGGTTGGCAGGCTTGTTTCGACAGGATGGCAAAACCGACACCTGAGATGGCCGCTCGCCCTGCCATCTCTCCGCTGTTGACCCGATAACGACCGTTAACCTTGATCGTCTCGAATCCGCCCTTTTTATTCACAAACTGCCAGGGAGCGCCTTTAAGCGCATTCACCGTTGTAATACAGGGTAACTCTTCAAATTGCTGTATTCGAGAAGGCGTGCCATAACGCTGGATGACGGAGGGGGCCGCAACGATGGTGCAAGGGATCGTCACCAGATGACGGGCGATGTAGTCACTGTCATCCATCTTACCACGGCTAACAATGACAGCTAAATCCAGATCATCTCGCAGGGATTCATAACCCGACAAATTTGTGACGCAACTTATCTCCAGATCCGGATGCTGACAGGCGAAATCAGCAACAACAGAGCCCAGCAATACAGGACCGATTTCATTGGGAATACAGATACGTAATGGCCCCTTGAATTGCATTTGTCGCAACGTTAATTCGGTTTCAGTTTGCTCAAGTGCTTCCAGTAATGGCTTCGCCCGGGTATAGAGTAGATGCCCAGCCTGTGTGAGCTTCATATGTCGGGTACTGCGCTCAATGAGCTGAAGGTTCAGTTTGTCTTCTAACTGAGAAATGCAACGGCTCACATTTGATGTCGGCATTTCCAGGGCTTTCGATGCCCCGACAAAACTGTCTCTTTCCACCACAGCAATGAAGATTTTCAGCGCATTAAAGTCAAGAACTGGCCGCATCAACTATCCCACATATGATAATAATGAGTGCCATTTTTACCATCTAATCGACAAGTTTGATAGCAGTTAAGCTAGGATATCTTTCATCCACAGGTCGCTTGCTATGCCACTGGTCACCACAACATTTAATCAAAAGACGCTCATTCGGATTGCTATGGTAATCGCTTTTGTCCAGTTTACTAATGCGCTGGAATATATGATGTTCAGCCCTGTTTTTACATTTATGGCTGCAGATTTCGCTGTTCCCGTCACCTTCTCAGGCTATGTATCCGGTATGTACACATCTGGAGCCGTCCTGTCGGGAATTATCGCCTTTTACTGGATTGATCGTTGCAATAAGAAGCATTTTTTAATCGCTAATATGGTACTGCTAGCCATGGCGACACTGTTGACGACATTCACTACCAGTTTTCCTCTTCTTCTTACATTGCGCTTCTTCGCAGGACTGGTTGGCGGTACGACAATGGCTGTGGGGATCACTATTTTGATAAACCACACACCGGCTGACTTGCGCGGAAAAATGTTGGCGACGGTGATTGCGTCATTTTCGATGGTCAGCATCGTGGGGATGCCCGCTGTACTATTTTTGTGTACTCATTACGGTTGGCATGTCGCGTTGTGGTTAATTTGTACACTGTGTTGGTTGGCATTGCCACTGATCGTCTCCATCATCCCTCAGGATCCCGTCACTTTCGACACGTCCCACGCGCTGCCCCTCGATGTAGATACTTTACTGTTTGCTTCCGGTAATGCGCTGGTACAGTTTAGTCCAATGCTGATTATCCCTGTCCTGGCGGCATTAATGACGCAGCTGTTGGGGGCTTCTCAAGGTCTGCTGCCCTGGTTGTTCTTCGGCGGGGGCCTGGCGGGGTATCTGTCTACCAGAATGACAGGCGCATTAACCTCTCGTGTTTCTGCTTTGAGTTTGGCGACCGGGTCGACCCTCGTTTTTATCCTGAGCTTACTGATACCCCTGATGGGCTATCCGCATCCAGCGCTATTTATTACGTTATTTCTCGGCGCAGCTTACAGTCGTCTGGTGTCATCGTCGGCGGTGACGATTCAGTTTCCTGATAACAAGCAACGAGCGGGATTCTCTTCATTACAGACATCCATGATGTATCTGATGACAACTGCCGCATTTTTCCTGTCTGCTTTTTTGTTACCCGACCATCGCATGGCGCTACAAAATATGGATACGCTGTTGGCGGTATGTGCAATTACCGCATCAGGAACCCCAATTATTGTCATCATTTTGCAAAAGAAACTGGCTAAACGTACGTTCGAGCCCGATCGTTTCACCACTGAGTAGTACTCCACGGGTTGCTCATTTTTTAAGGCAAAAACAGGGGCATACGCCCCTGCGTGACTACCGCCGACTCATGGCCAGCTTCGCGGCAAACAACAGAAACAGGCAGCCGGTCGTTCGGTCCATCCATTTCACTACGGCCGGTTTTTTCAGGATGCCGGCGGCATAGCGAGTGGCGGTAATCAGCGTTAACGACCACAGCGTCCCTATCAATACATGGATAGCGACCAGGAGAAAAGTCCAGCTCACGGGTGAATGCCCGGCGGGGATAAACTGAGGTAAAAACGAAACGTAGAAAACACCCATTTTGGGATTAAGCACATTCCCCAGCATCCCACGCAGAAACCAGTTACTGGTGGTAGTGGATTCTGCCGGAGTGGTGTTAAATTGCTGGCGCGGGCGCAGAAGCAACTGGATGCCCAGCCAGCAAAGGTAGCCCGCTCCGCACCATTTCAACAAGGTATAAGCCAACTCAGAAACCGCCAGCAGCGCCCCTAAGCCAAAGGCCACCACGGCGCCCCAAATAAAGCATCCGAGATCAATGCCTAACGCGGCATGCAAGGCTTTGCGTCCACCTTCAGCGGTCGCCGTGCGCAGGATGAGCGCGGTATCGAGACCTGGTGTAAGAGTAAGCAGTGTGGCAGCGAGGGTGTATGCAAGAAGTGAATCAGTGACGAGCATTTCCTGTCTCCGAAAGAGACAAGGCTACTGAAGGGTTCACATTTTTGCAATAAAATTATTTCCCCTGATCTTCTGCTTACCCTGCTCCATTTTACTTCGGGGATGGCAGATGCAAAGGGTAGCCCATGACTAAGTAATGCTTAGTCATGGGCTGATGTTCTTACAGGAAGAGCTTAATGTTGATTTAAAATAACCCTGGGATACGTTAGCTCACTTTAATATCATCCAGGTCGATATCCTCTTCTTCGTAATCATTATCAACAATCACGTCGCGAGGGATATCTTTTTTGATGACGGCATAGACCGTGGCGGTAACAACGATATTCACCAGCAGGGCCATGATGCCTGCCATCGGATGTGACATCGTGGGGATCATCAATACTCCGCCAAAAGGAACCGTCGCATCCGCACCATAGACCATGGTGACCGCCCCGCCGCACGCGCCGCCGATAGCCGCCGCCGCGATACCGCGCACAATATCATTCATGACGATCGGAATAGAACCCTCAACGATATTCACAATCCCCATCGGAACCGCTGATTTTAAGGTTTCCACTTCTTCACGGTTATAGATAGTTTTACGCAGCAGTTTGGCAATAAAGAAAGCCAGGCCAAATCCGATAGGCGTAGCGGTGTTAACTAACTGAAGTGCGGTAATGGGTTCATTTATCCCCTGCGCCTGCAGGGTCAGCACGAAAGCAAAGCATGTCTTATTTAGCGGGCCGCCAAAGTCAACAATACACAATGCGCCTATAACTGCGCCTAACACCAAATTCGACGACGTGCCCATGCTTCTCAGGAAAGACGTAAGCGCTTCCGTAAAGATACCGATAGGCGTACCGATGATATAGACCATAATCAGGCAGCTGATAATGGAGGCAAAAAAGGGAACGATCAGCGTCGGCATCAACCCGCGGGCCCAGTCAGGCACCTTGACGTTTTTAATGATCGCCAGCGCAATATACCCCGCAATATAGCCACCAATCATCCCACCGATAAAGCCTGCGCTGATGGTATTCGCCGCCAGGCCGACGACAAATCCTGGCGCGATGCCTGGTTTGCCGGCGATCGAGCCAGATATTCCCACGGCAATCACCACCGGCAACAGCCCAAGCGCCTTGGCGCCCAGGGTGGCCATCGCCTGCCATACATCAAATTGTCCCGGAGTTAACGTGTCCTGCACCGTTCCGCCAAGCCCCATGCCGATGGCGATAATAAACCCAGAGCCACAGACAATGGGGATCAGAAACGAGATAGCGGTCAGCAGATGTCCTTTAGGGTTTGCTGCTTGCCATATTTGTTTTAGAGACATAAGTCACGCCCTTTAATGTAGAGTCGCCAGGCCGAAATAAAATTATGAATTGACTATTTCACTGAGTTTTTCAATCAACTTATTGGGGGATTTGACTGCCGTTTCCGTCGCGACTTTAACGACTTTCTTGCCGGCAAATCTCTCCTCGCCCGTTACTTTGACATCGGCAGCAAGCAGGACAATATCTGCCGCAGCAATCTCATCAGCGGTTAACGGGTTCTCAATGCCGATGGTTCCTTGCGTCTCGATTTTAACGTTATGTCCGGCTTTTTTAGCCGCAGTTTCAATTTTCTTTTGCGCAATATAGGTATGTGCAATCCCCACCGTGCAGGCGGTAACGCCGACAATATTCATAATGTTTCTCCGTTAATTAATTTAATAAATTACAAATCGATATTAGCAAGTTGGTATTAAGCATCGGCGTTTTCAGTTTCTGAATTGAAAAGCGCAATGATTTTATGTGGATCAGATTCAACAAGTAATTTAGCGATAATGTCTTCATCCGCCAGTGACCCAGACACTTGTGCCAACAGGCGAATATGGGTGGCATTTTGATCCACCAGGCAAACCGCAAATAAAATAACACAGCGGACGTCGCTGCCATCCATGGTCTCCCAGGGAATGGCATGTTGCGTGCGTCCGATGGCTAATGCGGTACGGGAAACACCGGAAGATTTACCATGTGGAATAGCGATATGGTTTTCAAAGCCGGTAGAGCCTAGCTCCTCGCGTAACCAGACATCACGAATAAAGTCTTCCTTATTGGTGACGGCGCCATCCTGGATAAGTAAATCGGTGAGTTCTTCTATCACCTCTTCTTTGGTTCTGGCGGTCATATTTAACTTGATGTTTTTAACATTAAGCACTGTCGAAATATCCATGATTCACCCGCATTCATATAGAGTGGTCGTTAAATAACAAACCAGCATCGCTGGCGTGATGCAGATCTTTTAAGGCTTATTCAAATACACACTGTGGTTCGAAGAGAAATAACCCGTTATGCAGCGACAGTTTCCCGCTGGAAGATCTCGATCATTCTGTCCCACGCCTGGCTGACATCCTCATGGAGCGAAAACAGACCCGATGTGCCGACGATAAAGACATCTACCCCGGATTCAGCAATCTGACCGAAGGTTTTCTCATTGCAAGAGCCATCAATTTCCGTCAGATAGTGATAGCCATTATTTTTGCGCATGTTGATGAGCTTTCTAATCTTGTTCAGCGACTCAGGAATAAACTTTTGTCCGGCATAGCCAGGGTCAACCGACATGACCGTCACTTTATCCAGCAGATGCGCATATTCGGCAATGCTTTCTGCCGGTGTCGCCGGGTTCAGCACCACCCCGCACTTTTTGCCCGCATCCTTGATCTGATTCAGCAGGCGGAATATTTTGTTATTCGCCGTCTCGGGATGAAAGCTGATGATATCGGCGCCGGCCTCGAGACACATGGGAATGATATCTTCCGGATGATTCACCATCAGATGAACATCAATGGGCACAGTAGTAATTTTTTTCAGATTCTCAATAAAAAAGGGAGACAGTGTGATATTGCGGACGTAATTGCCATCCATTATATCAACATGGTAAAAATCCGCTTTTTTATTCATTGCCGTGATCTGCTCTTTGAACTGCGTTAAATCCATGCACATCAGTGACGGTGAAAATTTAGCGCTCATAAACCACCTCCGATAAATAGTTAGTTAAACATTGCGATGATATGACCCAGCACGATGCCGACAACGCCAAAGTCTGCGTCTCCAAAGGTTGTGGAGCCCAGTCCCATATCCCCCATCATGGGCAAGAGAATGGCAGGCAGGAACGAAATGAGCAGACCGTGAGCAAAAGCCCCTACCACCGCCCCGCGACGTCCGCCGGTAATGTTGCCGTAAACCCCCGCCGTGGCCCCGCAGAAAAAGTGGGGAACCAGGCCCGGGACGATGACGCTCAAGCCGAACAGCGGGCAGAGGAACATACTGACCAGCCCTGCGACAAAGCTTGCGAGGAAGCCGACGATAACGGCATTCGGAGCGAAGGGAAACACCGTCGGACAGTCCAGCGCCGGCTTCGCGTCTTTAACCAGTTTGTCTGCAATCCCTTTAAACGCCGGGACGATCTCGGCAATCACCATCCGAACCCCGGCGAGGATGATATAAACTCCTGCAGCAAACGTGAGGGACTGAATAATGGCGAAGATAATAAAGTTCTGACCAGCGCTCAGGGTCTCCTCGACAAAGGATTTGCCCGCAACGAGCACCAGCACCAGAAACAGAATCATCATAGTGAGAGAGATGGCCACCGACGAGTCGCGAAGAAAATTGAGTGACTTAGGCACTTTAATTTCTTCAATCGAGGGGCTACCTTTCCCGACGACTTTGCCCACCAGCGCGGAAAGCAGATAACCAATAGAGCCAAAATGGCCGAGAGCCAGATCGTCGGTATTGGTAATTTTACGGGTAAACGGCTGCAAGATAGCCGGGGAGATGACCATCATCGCACCGAGAATAACCGCCCCGATGGCCACCACCCATCCCCCTGACAAGCCCCCTACAGACAGGATAACCGCCAGCATCGCAGCCATATAAAGCGTATGATGTCCGGTCAGAAAGATGTACTTTAATGGCGTTAGACGCGCCAGGGCGATATTGATCAGCATGCCCAATACCATAATGGTGGCGGTTTCCGTGCCGTAATTCTTCTGCGCCAGAGCGGCCATGGCATCAGTGTTGGGCACCACGCCCTGAATATGGAAAGAATGTTCAAATAACTGGCTAAAGATGGTTAACGTATAGGCTATAATACCGGCGCCGGCGGTCAATATGACAAAACCCATGATGGTTTTCAGCGTGCCTGAAATAACGTCTGAAATTCCTTTTTTTTGCAACAGCAGACCGATCAGTGAAAATAAACCAACCAGTATCGCCGGTGTTCCTAGCACATCATAAATAAGAAAATGAAGCATGTTAAACTCCACGAATCAGATAGCCGTTGCTTAAATGTTTTCTGCTAAAATTTCTTTAATTTTATTGTTATCAAGTAAATTACTTAATCCAACGACCTTTGCAGAGTGACTGCTAAGATGTTCTGCAATGTCTTTGGCGCTGAGAATAAGATCGGCAGTTTCGCTTTTTGCCGACGTCAGATCGGTATGTGCGACTTCAGCTTCTTTATTCATTTCGGCAAGGATCTTTTTGACATTCATTTCAACGATGAAGCTGCTGCCTAAACCATTACCGCACACGATAAGCACTTTTTTCATTCTGTTTTCCTTCAGTCAATAACGGCCTGAATCGCCTTGCTATCATCGGCATTTAACAATCGGTGTAACTTTTGCTGATCGCTAAAGATTTCAGCCAGTTCACCGATCATCGTGATATGTTCATTCCCGGAACGAGCGCATAGCATGATTACCACGTATATCGGATCGTTCTCTTTCGAGCCGAACGACACCCCTTCTTTAATATGAAGAAGCGATAATCCATTTCTTAATACCCCCTGTTCAGGACGGGCATGAGGCATCACCAAGCCGGGAGCTAATACGTAATAGGGCCCAAGCTCTTTATGGCTTTGCAAAATCGCCTCAATATACGACCCGGCTATATACCCTTGCATCAGCAAGGGTTCTGCTGCAAGTCGAACGGCATTTTCCCAGCTATCTATTGAGTTAATGACTTTAATTTTATCCGGGGTTAACCAGTCTCTGATCATAATCTCTCCCGAGGGGGTCTATGTGCTGCACTATAAACAGCTAAATAAAATGCAACTGTGATACACCTCCCAAAGTTAGCGCTAACAAAGAAAAATGTTAAAAAGTGCGTTACCGCTAACACTGGCTATAATGTGCTTTCCCCCTCGCTGTGGTAAGTTATAATGCGATTCGCAGATATACTTTCGTTATATTTTATTTTTCAAACGGTTGGTGATTTTGGTGAAGAGTTTAGACGCGGACGGTAGCCCGAAAGAAAAACGACGTAAAGGAACGGGTAAGATAACCCTGACCGAGGTGGCTGAGTTTGTCGGTGTGAGCGCCATGACCGTCTCGCGAGCGCTGAGAATGCCTGAAAAAGTGAATCCTGAGCTTCGCGATCGCATCGATGCGGCCGTCAGTCAACTCGGCTATGTCCCTAATCTGCAGGCACGTAATCTGGCGTCGGTCCATTCCGATCTTATTCTCGCCGTCGTTCCCACCTTCTCTTCGCCGGGTTTTTTGCCGGTCTCTGAAGCGCTGCAAAAAGTGCTGACCGAACGCGGATATACCATGATGTTTATGGAATCCGGGCATGACGGTCAAAGTGAACAAAAGACGTTTGAAAAAATGCTCGCCTATAACCCGGCGGCCATTATTCAGTTCAATATCGATACCATTGAGAGCTGCACCCAGTTGCTGGCCAACGTGGATGTTCCTATTCTGGAAATTGGCGCGCTAAATACCCACCCTGTGGGTATGTGCATCGGCGTGGATTACGGTAAGGCCGTAAAACAGATCGTGACTCATCTGGCCGACGCCTCATTAAAAAACATCGCACTGCTCTGTACCCCGGCTAATAACACAATGTTTCGCCAGTTGCTGAGCGGTTGGAATACGGCGATGCTCGCTCTGAACCGCTCCCCGCACCGGGTGGTAACCACTCATTTGCCATCCACCATCGCCACAGGCGTCAATATATTCAAGGATATGATGATTACCTGGGGCGATCTGGATGCGTTAATTTGCACGTCGGATGAAATGGCCTGTGGATGTATGATGGCCTGCCACAGTGCCGGCATCAAGGTGCCCAATACCGTAGCCATTGCGAGTTTAGGCGGAGGAGTGTTATCGACAGTCTGTTCCCCTGCCCTGACAACCGTTGAGTTTCCCTGGCATGACATTGGGGTGAAAGCCGGTAAAGCCCTTCTCGAACTGCTTAACGATAAGCCTGGTGAAAAGTTCATTGAAATTCCGTCAGTGCTCAAAGTCCGGGCCAGTACCGCGGCATGAGTTTAATATAGGGCGATAAGGCTTCCCCTATCTAGTATCTGTGTGTGGTAGCCAGGGTTTCTACCAGGAAGAATGTCTCTCTGCGAGAGTCCATACAATAAATGCCCAGCTCATAAAGCAAAAAATAGTCGGGACAGTAGCGTTTTTTCGCTACTAAGCGGGTAAACCGCCAGCCTCATTTCCCGTTTATCTTGCCAGCCGCCCCAGGCGGTGATTTTGTAGCCTCGACCCGCCTGGGCGGCTTTGCACTGAAGTCCGTCTAGCGCCAGTCCAGGATATACGATGTCTCCTACGCCAGTTAGCAGGTAAAGCGCACCGCGATAATTCATTTGCACCGCCCTGGTGCCGCACATTCACCATGCCGCCCCCCCGTCAGACATGCCCTCATTACATTAACCAGTTGAATATAAAAAATTATTTTATATGGCACGTTTAATGCTCTTCGCTTGTATACCGCAATGTGGACAAGAACGTATGCCATATGGCCAAAACAGGTCGCCAGTCTGCGGTCGCAACCTTCCCCTTTCTGTGAGGCATCCAGGGTGGATGCGTTTCACGGAAGCCTGCTTACTGAAAACGGAGAACAACATGACGACACTCAGCGAACCGTTGGTTACCCCGAAATATGGCAAGTGGCGCCAGCTGGTGCTGGGCCTGATCTGTATGGCCGCCATCTCCAGTCCGCAATATGTCTGGACGCTGTTGACAAAACCCCTGGCCGCCAAACTTGGCGTCGGTCTGCCAGAATTGCAAGTCACCTTCTCGCTGCTGATCATCCTGCAGACCTTCTTTTCCCCTTTTCAGGGACGGTTAGTGGAAAAATTTGGCCCGCGGCGGCTGATCGCTATTGGCACGGTGATGGCGGGAATGAGCTGGGTGCTTTCCGCGCAGGTGAATGGCCTGGCAACGCTCTGGCTGGTTTATGGCTGCATGGGCGGCCTCGGGACCGGGATCGTCTACATCGGCGTTGTCGGCCTAATGGTCAAATGGTTCCCACAACAGCGGGGATTCGCCGCCGGCGCGGTGGCGGCGGGCTACGGGATGGGGGCCATCATAACCACTTTCCCCATCTCCCTGTCGCTGACCACTAACGGCCTTGAACACACGCTGACGACTTTCGGGATCCTTTTCGCCCTCGTCGGCTTCCTCGCCAGTCAGGGGCTGAAGCTGCCGCCCCCAGCTGTCTCCCAGCCCGTCAGTCAGACGGTGGCGCAGAGCAGCAGATCGTTTACTTCCCGGGAAATGCTGCGCCAGCCGCTGTTCTGGCTGATGTTCGCCATGATGGCGATGATGTCGACTTCCGGGCTGATGGTCACTTCGCAGATGGCGGTGTTCGCCGAGGATTTCGGCATTAGCCAGGCGGTGGTGTTTGGCATGGCGGCGCTGCCGCTGGCGTTAACGATAGACCGCTTTACCAACGGCTTAACCCGGCCGCTGTTTGGGTTTATTTCCGACCGCTTCGGCCGCGAGCAAACCATGTTTATCGCCTTTGCGCTGGAGGGGGTGGCGATGATGCTCTGGCTGGCGTGCCGGGAAGATCCGCTGCTGTTTGTCCTGCTCTCCGGGGTGGTTTTCTTTGGCTGGGGGGAGATCTTCTCGCTCTTCCCGTCGACGCTCACCGATACGTTCGGCAGCGAACATGCCGCCAGCAACTATGGCTGGCTGTATATTTCGCAGGGCATCGGGTCAATCTTTGGCGGTCCGCTGGCGGCACTGCTCTATCAGTACACTCACGGCTGGCATGTGGTCTTCAGCTGCGCGATTGGCCTTGATTTTGTCACCGCCGCCCTCGCGCTGTGGGTGCTAAAACCGTGGCGCGCGCGCTTTATCCGCCAGCATAGCTAATCGTCCGCCGGGCAGAAGTGACGGCTCGCCCGTCACTTCACTGATATTCGCTACGCAACAGCGCGTACAGGTACTCATCGCCCCACTCGCCTTTAAAAAAGATATTCTGCCGGTAATGCGCCTCGCGACGAAAGCCCAGCCCTTCCAGGAGTTTGATCGCGCCGGTATTGCGGGTGTCTACCACCGCTGTCAGCCGGTGGTGGGCTAACTGTTCAAAGAGTAAGGCCATCACCGCCCGCATGGCTTCCCGGGCATACCCCTGATGCTGATACGCAGGGGAAAAGGTCATCCCCAGCTCGGCTTGTCTGCCGTGATCTAAGAAGTGGATCCCCACATCTCCCGCCAGCGCACCGTTGGCCTGAATCTCTACGGCAAGCTGGAACCAGCTCTCATCCTCAGCAAAGGCCTGCGAACGCTGTTGTTCATAGAAGGCTGTCGCCTCTGTCATGCCGTAGTGGGTCCAGCTCTGAAAGCGGGCCACCTCCGGCAGATTGCGATAATGGCTGAAAGACGGCAGATCTTCCGTTCTGAACCGGCGCAGCAGCAGCCGGGGCGTGGTCAGGGGTAATTTCATCTCTTCTCTTCTTCTTAATGAGACGGGCAATGGCGGGGCCATCTTAACCTGCGCAGCCTCAACCCAGCCATCGCACTTCCTTGTCAATTTAATATAAAGTTAAATTTCGATATTAAAATTTCACAAACCGATAAAACATTACAATAACAAATACGAAAAACAGGGGAACAAGCCAGAGAGGCGTCTCTGGAAAAAAGAGCCCTTGCGCCACGGCGAAGAGGATGGTCAGTACAGCAGGGCCATAAGATGAAATTAACGACCTGAATATTCTTCGCAGCAATCTTTTAATAAGATTCATCATAGTTATCGGATCATCCTGGTAATGATGTCTGTAATACCCTCATTCGATGCCTGTCCTGCTGTAACCGTCTCAGACTTCAGAAATAATGCCTATCAGAAAGTACATCATTCACAGCTTATGTGTATAAAGGTCCGAATAATACGCCGGTTCAGAAACATAAGGACATGACTTGTGTATGTCTACGCAATCTTGTTTTTATTGGGGGAACCGACGCCGCATAAACCGCGGCTGATTTACTTTTTGCCCGTCTGGCGGCAAGATCCGGCATAATGCACCGCTGTCGCAGGACGGCCGTGTCACCGGCAATCGTGACAGCGAACCATTCGACAGGAAAACGCATGAAGCCAAAACAAGCGGACATTCTCCGCCACGCCAGCACGCTGTTTAATCGCGAAGGATATCAGTCGCCCAGCATCGAGCGGATTGCTGAACATGCCGGCATCTCCAAAATGACCTTCTACCGCTATTACGCCGATAAAGAGGCGCTCATTCTGGCTATCCTCAAGCAGAAAGAGAGCGAATTTATGCAGGATCTGGCGCAGATCACCGCGGATAAACCCAGCGCGCGGGAAAAGCTGTTCGCCGTGTTCGACTACTACCATCGCTGGTTTACCTGCGAAACGTTCCACGGCTGCATGTTTACCCGCGCGCTGTTTGAATATGGCGCGTCATCGCCGGCGATCCGGGAGCAATGCTCCCGATTTAAGTCGCTCCTCTGGCAGTTCTTCCGCGATATCCTCCTGCAGGTGTTAAAACCGGAACCTGCCGAGCGGGTGGCCATGATGATGGTGATGCTCATCGATGGCGCCATCGCCGCCCAGCAGGCCGAGTCCGCCGAATGCCGGGAGGTCCCGCCAGGGATGACCGCCTGGAGCGCGGCCAAAGCGCTTATTTACTCAGAAGGCGGTACGCTGTGAGATGATAAGCTGCCGCCCAGCGACTGCAGGGCCGCCAGCAGACCATCATAGTAATCGTTGCAGGTTTGCAGACGCAGCGCGGCGCCAAAGAAGACCTCCTCCATCGCCGCCGGATGTTTTTTGCCAATCGGCACAATCACATTGTTCAGCCAGCCATCCGCATGACCGATGTCGACCGTGATATGTTCGGCATAGTAATGCACGTCGCGCTCGGAAAGCCCAATCCGCCGACAGCCCGCCACCAGTTTTTCATACTGCGGCGGGTCGAGCAGCTCGGTCATCGCCATCACGCCCAGCGATTTGTAGTAATGCTGACGGTTTACGCCGCCCAGCATAAAGGCGTTATACCCGGCCAGCCCCTGCCACTCGTACAAATGGGCAAAATGATTGTCCGGTAAGGCGATATTTCGCCGCTTCAGTAAATCCTTATACAGATTAACGTGGGTGATCTCGGTGCTGCCCTGGCCTATCTCATCCCACAGATTTTGCGCAATCTCAGCGCGGGTTTCCGGCAGCGAGCCCACCAGCCCCATCGCCACCAGATCGAAGAAAAGCAGATTGAGGGCGCTGTCGCTTTTGAAGAAATAGTCGATTTGCGCCGCAGAGGCCTCGCTGGCAAGGAAATCGAACAGCGGATGATGAGACGCCGGGTGCTGCTGGCATAAGGCGCGCAGTTCGTCGACGATATTGCCGGCGTTAAGCATTGGTCTCTGGTGGTGGAAGCGTTTGCTTTCCGCCCGCAGCCACTCAGACTCGATGTAATTTCTGATCCCGGAAAGCAGCGGATGAAACTGATTGGCAGCCGCTGGCGAGAGCGGGTCGGCAAGCCAGGACTGATAAAGAATGAACAGCGCGTGGTGCGCACGCTTTTTGGCCTGTGGATCGTCAGCGGAGAAGGCGCGGATGCAGGTATTCTCAGTGAGATGCCAGGCTCTGTCGGCCACCAGCGGGTTGGCCGTCAGCTTCAGCGACAGCGCGTTGCTGTGCAGAAGCTGGTCAATTAACTCATCCAGCGCCAGCCTGGCCATCACCGCGGTCTGGTCGCTTCCAATCACCCCATTATCTGTGTTACGCATGATTTATCCCTGTGAAATACATGGCTACTATACGGTATAGTACCGTCCATGATGCGGCAACGTGAATTTCACACGCGCTTTCAATTTACTGTTTATTAAAGAATTTAAATGAATACAATAAAACCACTAAAATATTATTGATATTATAAAAACAATAACATTACCATTCAGTACAGTGACAAACGACACAAGGAATCATCATGCCTTATCTGTTACTGACGCTGGCGGCTCTGTTCTGGGGCGGGAATTATGTTGTCGGGCACGTGCTGGTGCAGGGCGTGGATCCGATCCTGATGACCGAAGCGCGCTGGGCGCTGACGGCGCTGCTGCTGGGCCTGCTCTACCGACGGCAAATCGCCGGCAGTCGCCACCTGCTGCGGGCAAACGCGCCAGCGGTGGTGGTGCTAACCCTCTGCGGCCAGGTCAGTTTCCCGCTCACGCTCTATATTGGCCTGCAAACCACCTCCGCGCTCAACGCCGCCATCTATATGTCCGCCACGCCGAGCATGGTACTGTTGATTAACCGACTGTTTTTCCGCGATCCGGTATCAGGGCGTAACTGGCTTGGAGTGGCTTTTAGCACCCTCGGCGTGATGATCCTCTTATTTCAGGGAAATCCGCTGCACGCCGCCTCTCTGCACACCTTTGCCATCGGCGACCTGTGGGCGATGGGGTCGGCGCTGAGCTGGGCGCTCTACTGTTCGCTGTTACGTCTGAAGGACCGCCGTATCCCGGCGAATGGCTTTGTCGCCGTCAGCTCGCTGCTCGGCGCCCTGATCCTGGTGCCAATCGTCATCTTCTGGCTGATGCGCCACCCGGCGCAGGACTGGGCAGCCTGGCGCGAGCCGTTTTTCCTCAGCGGCCTGGCGTATCTGGTAATTTTCCCATCGTGGCTGGCCTATTTGTTCTGGAACAAAGGTATCGCCACCATTGGCGCCACGCGGGGCGAAATTTACACCCACATCATCCCCCTCTCCGGCGGGGTGTTGAGCATCCTGTTCCTGCATACTCAACCGCAGGCCTGGCATCTGTTTAGCGCGCTGTTCATCATGGTGGGGATTGGGATCTGCTCGCTGGAGAAACGCCAGGCGGCGTCTATTCGTCTGCGTGACTAATGTATGCGACCGGGCGCCTGGCCACGCCCGGTCACAAATGTTAACGGCTGGTGGAGAGCGGCTGGTGATGTCCCGCTCCTGCGGATTGGATCACCCGGCCTTCGCGACCAAAAAAGGTCAGGACGGTAATGACAATCGCCACCGTCCCGGCCACCAGGGCCATTGCCAGGCCGTAGTTATGCCCATGATGCTGGGCGATTGATGCCTGGAGAGTGGCATTCACCGAAGCCAGCAAATTACCCAGCTGGTAGACGAAGCCGGGAAGCACCGCCCGGGTGTTGGCCGGGACCAGTTCATTGAGCCAGGTGGGGATCACCCCCCAGGCCCCCTGGACCATAAACTGCATCAGGAACGCCCCCGCCCCCAGCGCCAGCGAGCCGCTGGCGAAAGCCCACAGTGGAATGACCGGCAGCGCCAGCAGGGCGGCAATCATAATCGCTTTGCGTCGGCCAATCTTCTCCGACAGCGAACCGAAGAACACTCCACCAATGATCGAGGCGATGTTATAGCAGACCGCGATGATGCTGACCGTTTTAGGCTCGAAGCCGTGCTGAACTTTCAAAAAGACCGGGTAAAGATCCTGCGTCCCGTGGGAGAAGAAGTTGAAAGCCGCCATCAGCACCACCAGGTACAGGCACAGCTTCCAGTGGCTACGCAGTACCGGCAGCAGGGCCGTACTCTCTTTATTCTGCCTGGCCGCCTGCCAAACCGGAGACTCCTCGACGCAGAAATAGATAAACGGCAGCAGAAGCACCGGCGCGGCGCCAATGACAAACATCCCGCGCCAGCCGAGTTGTTCAAACAGCAGCCCATAGGCGACGGCCGCCAGCAAATAGCCGAAGGGGTATCCCGCCTGGAACAGGCCGGACATCAGGCCGCGCGAGCGGTCGGGGATCGTCTCCATCGCCAGCGAAGAGGCCACGCCCCAGATCCCGCCCATCGCCACGCCGTACAGCACCCGCAGCAGGAAAAACAGCATCAACGACGGCGCGGCGGCGGAGAGCAGCTCAAAAGCCGAGAAGAACACAATGTTGAGCATCAGGATTGGTTTGCGACCAAACTTCTCCGCCGCCCTGCCGAAAATTAGCGCGCCGACGGGCCGCACGGCCAGAGTCAGCAGAATCGCCAGGGTGACCTCCTCAAGGTCGACATGAAACGAGTGGGCGATATCGCTCAGTAAAAAAACTAACAGGAAAAAGTCGAAAGCATCGAGCGTCCAGCTTAAAAAACTGGCTATCGCCGCATTACGCTGTCGTGAGGTCCAGCCGTGCATCTTGTCATCCCTATCCCGACGGCATTGCCGGGAGTGTGCGCGGCGTCCAGCAGAGCGAGCTGGGGTTACCGCTTGTGTAAATTGTTTGTATAGAAAGTTGCTCTTTTGTTAATTACACCCCTTTTACGACAATCGGCAAGTTTATTAGCATGCTAATTTGTTTCAAATTGCGTGTTCCCCTCACCGGTTCGGTAATTTTCGACCAGAATTAAAACCAGGTTCGCTTAAGCGAAGCGTCATCAATGCCGCATCTGCCCACAGGAAGGGAGAGAATCATGAAGAGAATTGCCATCGTCGGCGTGGGGCCGACGGGGATTTACACCTTTTATGAACTGGTGAAGCGCGGTGAGCCGCTGGCCATCACCTTGTTTGAAAAAGAGGCGCAGGCCGGGGTGGGTATGCCCTACAGTGACGATAATACCGCGGCGCAAATGCTGGCCAATATTGCCAGCATTGAGATCCCCCCCATCGACCTGACCTACCTGCAATGGCTGCAGCAGCAAAGCGATGACTGGCTGGCGGCGCGCGGGCTTGAACGGCACGCCCTGCATGAGCGCCAGTTTCTGCCGCGGGTTATCCTCGGCGAATACTATCGCGACCGTTTTCTTTACCTCGTTGAGCGGGCCCGGGACGTCGGCTTTGTGATTAGCGTTTGTGAATCCTGTGAAGTCACGGATATTGCGGTTCAGTCCACCGGGATCGCCATCCACACCGATAGTGCAGCAGACCCGGTAATCGTCGACCTGGTGGCGATTGCCACCGGCCATCTGTGGCCTGAAGAAGAGCGCGCCAGCCGACAGTACTTCCCCAGCCCGTGGACCGGCCTGATGGAGGCCCGCATTGCCCCCTGCCGGGTGGGGATCCTTGGGACTTCATTAAGCGCGATTGATGCCGCCGTGGCGGTAGTGGCCCGCCACGGCGTTTTCCATACCGAGGACGACAAAACGACCCATTTTTCCCTCCATCCAGGCAGCGAAGCGCTGGAGATCACCCTGATGTCACGCCACGGCGTGCTGCCGGAGGCCGATTTTTACTGCCCGATCCCGTGGGAGCCGCTGGAGATTGCCACTCCCGCCGCCCTCGAAGCGGCCATTGCGGAGGGTAGCGACGCTCTGTTAGATCGGATTTTTGAGCTGATCGTTAAAGAGCTGGAATATGCCGCCCCCGACTGGAGCGAGGCGATCGGGCTTCGTCAGCTGACGCCTGACAGTATCGCCGACGCCTGGTTTGCCGACCGCCTCACCCACGAACCCTTTCAGTGGGCGCAGCGCAATCTGCAGGAGGTGGAGCGCAATAAGCGCGAACACCACACGGTGCCCTGGCGCTATGCCATTCTGCGCCTGCATGAGGCGATTGAAACCGTGGTGCCGCAGTTCAACGACGCGGACAGCCGTCGCTTCCGCCAGGGCCTCGCCCGGGTATTTATCGATAACTACGCCGCCATTCCGCCGGAGTCCATACGTCGGCTGCTGGCCCTGCACCGGGCCGGCATTCTGCGGATCCTGACGCTGGGCGAAGATTATGAGCTGCAGCGGGAGCCTGACCGGACGCTGATTGTTCATCATCGTCAGCGCTGCGAATTCGATGTCTTTATCGATGCCCGCGGACAAAAAGCGCTGAAAACCCGGGATCTGCCCTTCCCTTCACTGCGCCAGCAGCTGCTGGCCTGCGGCGACGACATTCCGGACGTTGGTGATGACTACACGCTGCAGGCGCCGGAGACAGTGCGCGGTCGGGTCGCCTTCGGCGCCCTTCCCTGGCTGATGCACGATCGCCCCTTTGTGCAGGGGCTGACGGCCAGCGCCGAGATTGGCAGCGCAATGGCCCGCGCCGTGTCGCAGCAGGCCGCCGGCCGACGGCGCCGTCTCTGGTATATCGAATAGCGGAGCGCTTAAGCGCAATATCCGAATACTGGGGGGGTGAACAGGCGTGCTATAAACAGCAACTGTCCGTCCCCTGCACGACCACGTTTAACATTTACGAGGTATTCATGAGTCATCTTTTTAGCGCGACGCGAATTGGTCAACTCACCCTTGATAACCGTATCGTTATCGCCCCGATGTGTCAGTACTCCGCCGACGAGGGTAAGGCGACCTCCTGGCACCGGATCCATCTTGGCCAACTGGCTTTCTCCGGCGCCGGCCTGTTAATTCTGGAAGCCACGGCGGTAGAGCCTGCGGGGCGTATCTCCCCGGGGGATCTGGGGCTGTGGGATGATGAAACCGAAAACGCCCTGCGCGGCGTAGTCGAAGATATTCGGGCCTGGTCGCCGATCCGTCTGGGGATCCAGCTGGGTCATGCCGGACGCAAGGCATCCTGCGCCGCCCCGTGGCAGGGAGGCCATCAGCTGGCGCTCAACGATGGTGGCTGGCAGACCGTCGCCCCTTCCGCCGTGGCGTTTCACGATGGCGATCGCGCTCCCGCTGAACTGAGCCATGCCGATCTGGCGCGCATCAAAGCGGCCTTCGTCGCCAGCGCGCTGCGCGCCCAGCGGCTGGGCTTTGAGCTGATTGAACTGCACGCCGCCCACGGCTATCTGCTGCACCAGTTTCTCTCGCCGCTCAGCAACCAGCGCCGCGACGAGTACGGCGGTTCGCTGGAGAACCGAATGCGCTATCCGCTGGAAGTCTTTAAGGCGATCCGCGAGGCAGTGGGCAACACCATGGCGGTGGGCGTCAGGCTGTCGGCTACCGACTGGGTCGAAGGCGGCTGGGACTGCGAGCAGTCCATTAAGTTTAGCCAGCAGCTGGAAACGCTGGGCAGTGACTATATTCACGTCTCCAGCGGCGGTTTGTCGCCGCAGCAGGCGATCACCGTTGGGCCGGGATACCAGTTGCCTTTCGCCCGCGATATTCGCCAGCAGGTAGCCATCCCGGTGATTGGCGTGGGGCTGATCACCGACCCGCAGCAGGCGGAAGCGGCGCTGGAGAATGGCGATGCCGACCTGATCGCCCTCGCCCGCGCGGTACTCTACGATCCGCACTGGCCGTGGCACGCTGCGGCCAGCCTTGGCGCCCAGGTCCGTGTGCCGTCGCAGTATTTGCGCTCGGAGCCGCACGGCCTGAAAGGCACCCTGCTGCCAAACCGTTGAACCCACGGCGGGCATAAAAAAGGGGTATCGTAAGATACCCCTGAGCAGGATGTTATTGCGGTCCATGTGCCGGGCGGCGGCGACGCCTTGCCCGGCCTACAAAAGGGTGATACCCGGTCATTGCGCAGCCAACGCGCTCCTGCGTAGGCAGCGCAAGCGCAGCGCCGCCGGGCAATCTATCAGGCTCCGCTCCCTATATTTCCGGGCGGCGGGTCAGGCAAACACCGCGAGTTACTGCTGTGCGGCAGGCGGCGCGGCGTTCTGTTTATCCTTCGCGATACTGTCCTGGATGGCTTTGGTTTTGCTCGCCGCTTCAGCCGAGAGCTGATTGGCGTCACCGATGGCGTTGTCTTTGATCTGACCCGCCTCTTTGACTATGCGGTCACTTTCCTGCTTTGCGTTCTGCTTCACCGCATCGGCCTGGGCTTTCGCCTGCTGGGCGATGGCGTCCGCCTTCTTGTCCGCCTCGGCCTTGATGGCGCTGGCCTGATCCTTCAGGCGATCGGCCTCGGCGTCAGCCTGGCTTTTCAGCGTATCGATTTGCTTATCCGCATCCTGTTTAATTGCCTGCGCTTTATCCGCCGCGGCATCCTTCATCTGCTCCGCATTATCTTTAGCCTTATCCAGTTTGTTATCAACTTTCGACGCATCGTCGCAGCCAAACAGGGTCAGGCACAGGGCGGAAGCGAGTAGTGTTTTATTCCAGAGTTTCATCAGCATTCCCTTACAGGTTAAGTCGTTATCCAGCTTTGTGATTCGTTGCATTAATAGCATTCACATTTTATATATAAACGCTCAGCCGATAGAGTCAAGGCGACAGCGCCGATTGTCAGTCCAGGGTCGCTACCAGCCCCTGCAGCCAGTCGGCAAAGACCCGAACCTTATGCGAGAGATGCCGGTGCGGATAGAGCAGCGACAACGGTCGACGCGGCGCCGGAAAGTCCGGCAAAACTTCCACCAGTTGCCCGCTGTCGATATAAGGTTGCAAAAAGAAACGCATCCCCTGCAGCATCCCCAGCCCCGCCAGCCCGGCAGCAGTAAAGACTTCAGAGTTGTCCAGCACCAGTTTACCGGGAATGGCGATCTGCCTGATGCCCTCCGGGGTCTGGAATCGCCAGGGCATAATCTGCCGGCTGCTGCTGTTCACCCAGTTCACCGCCAGATGCGACTGCAGGTCCTCCAGCGTCGCGGGCGCCCCATAGCGCGCCAGATAGCCCGGACTGGCGCAGGTGGTTAACGCCACCTCCCCCAGCGAACGCGCCACATAGTCGCCATCCTCAAGATCCCCCACCCGCAGCAGGCAATCCAGACCATCGCGCAGCATATCCCGGCGTACGTCGGAGCTGCTGAGGACAATCTCCACCTCCGGATGGGCCTGATAAAAATCCGGCAGATGCGGGATCACCAGCAGCCGGGCAAAGGCGATCGGCATATCAACGCGCAGCTGACCGCGGATCGGCCGGTCCGGCGCGAACGACTCTAGCAGATCGTCGGCCTGGGAGAGCAACGGTTTGCTGCGACGATAAAACTCTTCCCCCTCCGGCGTAAGATACAGACGCCGGGTGGTGCGCTGCAGCAGCCGGACCCCGCTCTCCTGCTCCAGCTGCTGCAGTGCTTTGGTCACCGCCGGTCGGTGGATCTGCAAATTTTCCGCCGCCTGGGCAAAGCTGCCGGCATCGACGATTTCAATAAAAATTTTAATATTTTCAAACAGATTCATTTGCATGATGACCCGCCTCCCACCTCTTCATCAGTTCACATTATTACTAATTTAATAACAGTGATGAAAGTTTTTGCTCATTTTTTAAAACAATAAAGACGCCTACACTGCCCTCATTGCCGCATCGCTGGGGCGAACAAATTTATAACTTATTAACATACAAGGAAAAATAGCATGCAACCTAACCGCGTCGCCCGCATTCTGGGTATTGAAAAACCGGTGGTCCAGGGGCCCCTCTCCTGGCTAACCGATGCTCGTCTGGTGGCGGCCGTCGGCAACGCCGGTGGGCTTGGCGTGCTGGGCCCGAACGCCGGACTGACGGCGGCAACCGCCGTCTCCACCCCGGAGGCCACCGCCGAGAAAATGCGCGAAGAGATCCGCAAAACCAAACAGCTGACGGAGAAACCCTTTGGCGTCAACCTGATCCCGACGGCGGAAAATGACATCTGGACGCCGGCGATCCTCCCGGTGATCAAAGAGGAAGGGGTTAAGGTGGTGGTCTACACCGGCTACGGCGACGGTTCGTTAAAACCGGCGCTGTTCGACGAACTGAAAGCCGCCGGGATCACCATTATCTATCGTGACATCAACCCGACGCCGGAGAACAGCCGCCGCGCGGAGCAGGCCGGAGCGGATATTATTGTCGCCACCGGCTTTGACGAAGGCGGCACGCTGCCGGGTACCGCCCTCGGGACCTTCACCATCGTCCCGCTGATCGTTGACGCGGTACAGCGGGTTCCGGTGATGGCCGCCGGAGGGATCACCGACGCCCGGGGCGCGCGCGCCGTTCATGCCCTGGGGGCGGAGGGCGTCTTCGCCGGTTCGGTATTTATCAGCACCATCGAAAGCCGGGTTCCCGACTCGGTGAAAGCGAAAATTGTGGCCGCCAACGGTCTGGATCTGCGCCTGTTCCGTACCCTGCCGGACTACTACCGCGCGCTGCCCGGCAAACTGAGCGACACACTGGTAGCCATGGACCGGGCCGGCGCCTCAAAAGCCGAGCTGGCCCAGGCGATGGGCGGGCTGCGCGGGATGCGGCTGGGCATGCTGGAGGGGAATACTGATGACGGATATATCTCGGTGGGCGCGGGGATCGGCAACATCCATGCCATCACCTCCGTCGCCGAGGTGGTCAACCAGCTGGCGGTATGAAGCCGCCAGCCGGGGCACGGTAACCGGCGCGATCAGGCGTCAGCCACCTTCTCTACCGCCCGGGAGAACGCGTCGATAGCCAGCCCGACGTCGGCGGCGGTGACCGACTCCGCCGGGTGATGGCTGACGCCCCCCAGGCAACGCACAAACAGCATCGCCGATGGCCAGCGCTCGGCGATGGCGATGGCGTCATGCCCTGCGCCGCTCGGCAGCGTCAGCGAACGGCCCTGCACCGCCACCACCGCCTCGCTCAGCACCGCCTGCAGGTGACTGTCGCAGGCGGTGGCGGCGATGCGATAATACTCCTCGGCGGCGAAACGCAGCTGGCGACGCCCGGCAATGGCCTGCGCCTCGCCCAGCAGCTCATCCAGCAGCGCCGTCAGCGGCGCATCATGCGGGCCGCGAATATCCAGCGTCAGCTGCACCTCGCCCGGTATCACGTTTACCGCGCCCGGCGCACAGCGCAGGGTGCCGACCGTCGCCACCAGGTTACCGCCGTGCTGCCGGGTCAGGTTTTCCACCTGCATCATCCATTCCGCCGCCGCGGCGAGGGCGTCCTTGCGATGTTGCATCGGCACCGTGCCGGCATGGCCAGCTTCGCCGGTAAAGCGGCAGTTCAGCCGTCTGGCGCCGTTAATTGCCTCCACCACGCCGAGCGCCAGCCCCGCCTGCTCCAGGCACGGCCCCTGCTCGATATGTAGTTCCAGATAGGCAGCGATATCCCGCGGGTGACGGGCGGCGTGGGCGATCCGCGCCGGATCGAGTCCGGCATTCACCAGCGCCTGGGCGACGCTCACTCCATCAGCATCGCACTGTGACAGCCAGCTTTCAGGCCAGGTGCCGGTGACGCCGCGGCTGCCGAGCAGGGTGATGCCAAAGCGGGTACCCTCTTCATCGCCAAAGCCGACGATCTCGATTGCCTTTGCCAGCCGTCGCCCCTGCTGGTGCAAACGCTGGACCACCTCAATCGCCGCCAGCACGCCGAGCATGCCGTCGTAGCGTCCGGCGTTGCGCACGGTATCAAGATGAGAGCCCAGCAGCACCGCCGGCGCCCCCTCCTGTTGCCCTTCATAGCGTCCGCAGATGTTGCCGACGCTGTCCTGCCACACCATCATGCCGGCAGCCTGCATCCACTGGCCCACCAGCTGGTTGGCCTGCAGATGCTCGGGTGACAGATAGACCCGGGTCAGGGCATCGGCGGTTTCGCTGAGGGCGGCCAGCCGATCGGCACGCGCCATCACCCGGCTGGCGGCCGCCTCTCTCTCCGCCTGCTGGCGGACGGTGTCACTCATAGGATGGCCTCGGTGCGATAGTGATCCCAGGCCGCCTGCATTGCCGCGCCCTGGGTGGTGGTGAACCTGAGGTAGTTCAGGACCGCTTCCAGCGCGCTGAGCGTCTGCATCACGCAGTCTTTACGCGCGTTATAGCCCATGGTGCCAATGCGCCAGACTTTACCGTGCAGCGGACCAAACGAGGTGCCAATTTCAATGCCGAAATCTTCCAGCATCAGTTTGCGTACCTGATCGCCGTTGACCCCGTTGGGGATCACCACCCCCAGCACGTTATTCATTTTGTGCCGCAGGTCGCCAAAGGTCTCGAGCCCCATCGCCTGGATGCCCTTCAGCAGCGCATCGCCGTGCAGTTTGTGGCGGGCGATGCCGTTGTCGAGTCCCTCCTGGAGGATCAGGCGCGCGCACTCCCGGGCGGCGAACAGCGCCGAGGTCGCTTCGGTATGGTGGTTAAGGCGCTCCGGCCCCCAGTAATCCATTACCATGCCGAGATCGAAATAGTTGGAGTAGATCATCTCGTCGACGCCATCGTGATGGGCATCGGTGCGGATCCCCTGCTCAATACAGCGGCGGCGGCGGATGACCTCTTCCATCCGCGGGCTGAGGGTGATGGGCGAGGTGCCGGAAGGACCGCCCAGGCACTTCTGCATCCCGGCGGACACGGCGTCCAGCTGCCAGGCGTCGGTTTCCAGCGGGTTACCGCCGAGCGACGCGGTGGCGTCGGTATAGAACAGCACATCGTGACGACGGCAAATCTCTCCCAGCTCCGCCAGCGGCTGCAGCATGGTAGTGGAGGTATCGCCCTGCACGGTGAGCAGCAGGCGCGGCCGCACGCGCTTGATCGCATCCTCAACCTGATCCGGTTTAAAGACCTCGCCCCACGGCACCTCGATGGTGTGCACTTCTGCCCGACAGCGACGCGCGATCTCGCACAGCAGATGACCAAACCGGCCGAACACCGGCACCAGCACCTTGTCACCGGGACGGATCGCCGACAGCAGAATCGCTTCGATCCCGGCGCGCGAGGTGCCGTCGACCAACATCGTCCAGCGATTTTCGGTGCGAAACACGCCGCGATAAAGCGCCATGACTTCATTCATATAGTGAGTCATCGCCGGATCGTACTGGCCAACCAGCTGACTCGACATGGCGCGCAGCACGCGCGGGTCGGCATTGATCGGCCCCGGCCCCATCAGCAGGCGCTGCGGCGGGTTAATTTGCGAAAACTGAGTGATATCCATCTGCCATTCCTTACGTTAGTTAAGACCGCGCACCGAGGAGATAAACTGTTTCAGTTCGCTGGTCTGCGGGCTGGCGAACAGCGTTTTGCTGTCGCCCTGCTCCCAGACGCGTCCCTGATGCATAAACACCACGCGGTCGCCCACTTCGCGGGCAAAATTCATTTCATGGGTGACGAGGATCAGCGTCATACCTTCCGCCGCCAGTTGCTCCAACACCTTCAGCACTTCACCCACCAGTTCCGGGTCGAGCGCCGAGGTGATTTCGTCACAGAGTAAAACTTTCGGCGACATGGCCAGCGCCCGGGCAATGGCCACGCGCTGCTGTTGGCCGCCGGAGAGGTTGGCCGGGTAGTAATCCAGACGGTCGCCGAGCCCGACCTTCTCCAGCATCCGCTGCGCCAGCTCCCGGCATTCTGCCTGGGACTTCTTCAGCACCCGCCGCGGGGCCAGCATGACGTTCTCCAGCGCCGTCATGTGCGGAAAGAGATTAAAGTTCTGGAACACCATGCCGATGGAGCGGCTGATCTCCCGGGCCTGGGAATCGCGGTTGGTGATGGTCATGCCCCCGAGCTTGATGCTTCCCTCCTGGTAGCCCTCCAGACCATTGATACAGCGCAGCAGGGTGCTTTTACCCGAGCCGCTGCGGCCGATGATCGAGATCACTTCCCCCATGTCGATATCCAGATCGACGCCCTTCAGCACATGGTTGTCGCCGTAGTACTTCTGCATCTGATTAATGGTGATGAGAGGCATTGAATTTGTTCTCCAGATAGCGGCTGTAGCGGGACAGCGGATAGCACAGAATGAAATAGCCCAGCGCCACAAGGGCAAACACTTTAAACGGCTGATAAGTGACGTTGGTCAGCATCGTCCCTGCCTTGGTCAGCTCCACAAAGCCGATAATCGATGCCAGCGCCGTGCCTTTGATCACCTGTACTGCGAACCCGACGGTCGGCGCGATGGCAATGCGCAGCGCTTGCGGCGCCACCACCCGGTACAGAGTCTGGCCGAAGCTCAGCCCGAGACAGCGCGAGGCTTCCCACTGGCCTTTCGGCAGCGCGCGAATGCTGCCGAACCAGATATCCAGCAGAAAGGCGCTGGTGTAGAGCGTCAGGGCGACCGAGGCGGCGGTCCACGCCGAGACGTCGACGCCGAACAGCGCCACGCCAAAGAATGCCAGAAACAGCTGCATCAGCAGCGGCGTGCCCTGGAACAGCTCAATATACCCGCGGATCAGCCGTTTCACTTGGCGTCCGCCGGTGAGGCGCAGCAGCAGTAACGGTAAGGTCACCAGCGCCCCGCCGGTGAACGCGACCAGCGACAGCAGCACCGTCCAGCGACCGGCCAGCAGCAGGTTGCGGATAATGTCCCAGTCAGTAAAAGTGGTCATCAGGCCTGTACCCCCAGCCATTTACGCCCCGCCGCCATCAGCAGCTGGCGCATCGCTATCGATAACGCTAAGTAGATCCCGGTGGTCACCAGATAGACCTCAAAGCTCAAAAATGTCCGCGACTGGATCAGGTTGGCGGCGAAGGTCAGCTCCTCATAGGAGACCTGCGACACCACTGACGAGCCGAGCATCACAATGATGCACTGGCTGACCAGCGCCGGGTAAATCCGCTGCAGCGCCGGGGGCAATACGACGCGAACGAAGGTTTGCGTCCGGCTAAGCCCGAGCACGCGACCGGCTTCCCACTGGCCCTTCGGCGTCACCTGAATACCGGCGCGGACGATCTCGGTGCTATAGGCGCCGAGGTTAACCACCATCGCCAGCAGCGCCGCTTCACCGGCGGTCATCTTCAGTCCGAGGTTCGGTAAACCAAAGACGATAAAAAAGAGCTGCACCACAAACGGCGTATTACGGATGATTTCCACATATCCGCCCCATACCCGGCTGAGCATTCCCGGGCGACCGCTGCGGATCGCCGCCCCAAGGATGCCGATCGCCAGTCCGCCGATCGTCGCCAGCACCGTCAACTGCACCGTCACCCACAGGCCGGCCAGCAGCTCCGGCCAGTGCGGCCAGAGCTCAGAGAAATGAAGTTGCTCCGTCATCCCCAGACCTTACGCGCCGAGGCTGGCAGGCAGTGGCGCTTTCAGCCACTTCTCAGACAGACCGTTGAGGGTGCCGTCCTTAATGCCCTGCTCGATGAGGGTATCCACTTTTGCCTTCAGCGCCGGTTCGTTCTTTTTCAGACCGATAAAGCACGGCGAGTCCTTCAGCATAAAGCTCGGGACCGGCGCTTTGTCGGCGTTCTGCCGGGAGATAGCCGCCACCACCAGGTTTCCGGTGGCGACATACTGCACCTGACCGGACAGGTAAGCCGACAGCGTAGTGTTATTGTCCTCGTAGCGCTTAATCTGCGCCGCCTGCGGCGCCACGCTGGTCAGCACCATATCTTCCACCGCCCCACGGGTCACGCCGATGCTTTTGCCGCTCAGCGCGGCCGCGTCCTTCAGCTCCGCCCCTTTCGGGCCAAACACCCCGAGGAAGAACGGGGCGTAGGCGCGGCTGAAGTCGATCACCTTCTCGCGCTCGGCGTTCTTGCCGAGGCTGGAGATCACCAGGTCCACCTTATCGGTCTGCAGATACGGCACGCGGTTGGCGCTGGTCACCGGGACCAGCTGCAGCTTGAGCTTCATCGATTTCGCCAGATAGCGCGCCATATCGATGTCATACCCCTGCGGCTGCAGGTCGGTGCCCACCGAGCCGAACGGTGGAAAGTCCTGGGGTACGGCAATGCGGATGACGCCGCGTTTTTCAATATCCTGGAGCTGGTCAGCCTGCGCGGCAGAAACAGACGAAAGGAGACAAGCGGCCCCGGCCAGCGCGATCAACAGTTTCTTCATGATGTTTACCCGTTACGTTAGCATGAAACAAAAGATTCTTTGAATCTGTTTTTGCAACTAATGTGCCAGATACAGACGAGGCGAGGGTTGGCGAGGAATTAAAACAAAAAGTGAGAAAGGACAAGCGTTAACGGAAAAGTGCTCAGAGAGCGGCGGCGCCATCACGTGGTTTTTATTGCACCATAATAATGCACAGCACCACGCTGGCGCCCCATCAGCGTTGTTCCAGCTCGTCCAGCTGCTGGTAAAGCGTGGCGATATCGTGGATGCGCGGACGACCGCTGTCGAGCGTTTCATGGAGAAAGGCATTGGCCAGCAGATTAATCAGGCTGTTGACCGAGGCATAGCTATCGTAGGCGGAGACGCTGTCCAGCGGCGCGCAGAGCTGCCAGCGGGAGAGCGGAAACAGGCTGTGGGCCTGCGGCTCGCACATTAACAGGACCGGCACCCCGTCGCGCTGCAGCTGCTGCAGCAGCGGGCGTACTATTCGCGGCCGGCGGCGAAACGCCATCATTACCACCAGATCATCGGCGGTCAGATCGACCAGCTCTTCGCTGAGACTCTGACCCGGCTGGGGCAGCACCAGCACCTGGCCGCGGGCCTGCAGCAGCTGCTGGCGCAGATGCAGCGCCGCCGGATAGGCGTTGCGCATGCCAATCACCACAATGCGGCGGGCGGCCACCATCGCCGTCAGCGCCTCAGCGAACTGGCGGGCGTCGAGGGCGTTGACCCACTGGGTGAGGTTTGCCATCTCCTGCTTATAATGGCGCGCCAGCAGCGTGTTACCCTGCACCGCGTCGCGCTGGTCGGTGAGCGGCATCCCGCTCTGACGCAGAGTGCGCAGTTCATCGCGCATATCCTTATATTTGTCGTAACCGAGGCGCTTAAACAGCCGGCTGACGGTGGCTTTCGACACGCCGCTCAGCTGCGCCAGCTCGGCGCTGTTGTAGCTTATCAGGTCGTCAAAGTGGTCAAAGATGAAATCCGCCACCCGCTGCTCCTGCGGCGACAGCGAGGCGTATTGCCCTTTCAGTCGTTCATCGAGTTGTTGCATAGCGCCCCTGTAACTTTCGTTTCATCATCCATTCCTCATCATACTGTATCTGCTATGCCTTACACATAGCGTGCCAGTGGGAAAATTCTGGTCATCGTTTTTATCAATGAAACGAAACGTTCAGAGATGGAACAGCTTTTGCAGTGTTCTGCGGGTGATTCGTTCAGAAAGGATAATTTATGCACAGTAGCAACGTTTCGACCCACGGCATGGCGGTGGCCCCCCACCACCTCGCCAGTCAGAGCGCGCTGGCGATCCTGCGCGAGGGCGGCAGCGCCATTGAAGCGATGGTGGCTGCCGCGGCGGCCATCGCCGTCGTCTATCCCCATATGAATGGCCTCGGCGGCGATGGCTTCTGGCTGATCGTGCCGCCTGAGGGAGACCCCCATCGCCATTGACGCCAGCGGGGCCGCCGGATCGCTGGCGACCCTCGAGGCCTACGCCGGACAGCGGCATATTCCCCACCGGGGACCGCAGGCCGCGCTGACCGTCGCCGGCACCGTCAGCGGCTGGGACGAGGCGCTGCGTATTTCACGGGACTTAACCGGCCGCGCGCTGCCGGTGGCCCGCCTGTTGGCCGATGCGATCGGCTATGCCGAAGACGGCATTCCGGTCACTGCCTCGCAGGCCCACGCCACCGCCAGCAAACTGGAAGAGCTGCGCCATCAGCCGGGCTTCAGCGAAACCTGGCTGGTCGCGGGCGAGGCCCCGCGGCCCGGCAGCCGCTTCCGCCAGCCCGCCCTCGCCGGTACCCTGCGCATGCTGGCCAGCGACGGTCTCGACAGCTTTTATCGCGGGCCGCTGGCCGAGCGTCTGGCGCAGGGTATGGCCACGCTGGGGATGCCTGTCACCCTCGGCGACCTGCAGGCCCACCGCGCCAGGCGTCCGGGGCCGCTGACGCTCCAGCACCAGCAGGGAACGCTGTGGAATCTTGCCCCTCCCACGCAGGGACTGGTGTCGCTGGCGATCCTTGGCATCACCGACCGCCTGAAGATGGCCGATGCCGACGACGCGCAAACGGTGCACCGTATCGTCGAAGCCACCAAGCGGGCGTTTGCCCTGCGCGATGCGCATATCACCGATCCGCGCCATCTGGATGTGGATGTACAGCAGTTGCTCACCCCGGAAGCCCTGCAGCCGCTGGCCGACAGCATCGACGACGCCAGCGCTTCCCCCTGGGGCGGCGGCAAAGGCCCGGGCGATACCGTCTGGATGGGCGTCGTGGATAACAGCGGACTGGCAGTGTCGTTTATTCAGAGTATCTATCACGAGTTCGGCAGCGGCGTGGTACTCCCGGACACCGGGATCGTCTGGCAAAACCGCGGGGCGGCCTTCAGCCTCGATCCGCAGCATCTCCTGGCGCTGGCCCCTGGCAAACAGCCATTCCACACCCTCAACCCTGCCGCCGCCCGCCTGAACGATGGCCGGGTGATGGTCTATGGCTCGATGGGCGGCGACGGTCAGCCGCAAACGCAGGCGGCGCTGTTTACTCGCTATATCCTGCAGGGGGTGCCGTTGCAGGAGAGCATCTCCCGTCCGCGCTGGCTTCTGGGCCGCACCTGGGGCCAGTCCTCCGATTCACTGAAGCTGGAGGGACGCTTTGCCCCCGCCTGTATCGCGCGCCTGCGCGAGCTGGGGCACGACGTAGAAGTGCTGGCTGATTTCAGCGAAGCGATGGGCCACGCCGGCGCCATTGTCCGCCATCCCAACGGCCTGCTTGAAGGGGCGACCGATCCACGCAGCAACGGCGCCGCCGCCGGATACTAAGGAGCAGACCATGACCACACAGCCAGACTGGAGCGAGTATCTGACGCAGATGACTCACCTGTTGGATATGGAGCTGGATGCGCCGCGCCGTGAGGAGCTGGAGCGCCAGTTTGCCCGCATCGCCGCCATGGCGCAGCCGCTGATGGACTATCCCCTCGGGCCGCGCGAGGAGATTGCGGGGGTGTATAAAGCATGACACTTCAACATTTCACCATCGCCGAGATCCAGCGTGCGCTGCACGAAGGCGAACTGAGCGCCCGGGAGATCGCCCGCCAGACGCTGGACGATATCGCCCGCGTGAATCCGCAGATCAACGCCTGGACCGAGGTCACCGCCCAGCGCATGCTGGCGGAGGCCGACAGCATCGACGCCCTGCGCCGGGAAAAGCGCCCCCTGCCGCCGCTGGCAGGCATTCCTTACGCGGTGAAAAATCTGTTTGATGTCGCCGGGCACACCACCCTCGCCGGCGCCGAACTGCTGAGCGACCGGCCGCCGGCAGCCAGCGATAGCTGGGCGGTGCGCCAGCTGCACAGCGCCGGCGCCCTGCTCAGCGGGATGCTCAATATGGACGCCTACGCCTATGGCTTTACCACCGAAAACAGCCACTATGGCGCGACACGCAACCCGCACGATCTGTCGCGGATCGCCGGCGGATCTTCCGGCGGTTCGGCCGCGGCGGTGGCGGCCGGACTGGTCCATTTCAGCCTCGGCAGCGACACCAACGGCTCGATTCGCGTCCCCGCGTCGCTGTGCGGGATCTTTGGCCTGAAACCCACCTTCGGTCGCCTCTCCCGCTCCGGCAGCCATCCGTTTGTCGCCAGTCTGGATCATATTGGTCCCTTTGCCCGTCGGGTGGCCGACCTCGCCGCGGTGTATGACGCCCTGCAGGGACGCGACCCGGCCGATGACTTTCAGGCCGATAAAGCCAGCGAGCGCACCGGCAACCTGCTGGAGCGGGGGCTGGAGGGGCTGCGCTGCGCGCGGCTGGGGGGGCTATTTCACCACCTGGTGCGATGACGACGCCCGGGCGGCCGTGGATCGGGTCGCCCACGCGCTGGGCGCCGACAGCGAGCTGCAGTTCGCGGATGCCGCCCTGGCCCGCTCGGCGGCCTTTATCATCAGCGCCAGCGAAGGCGGCAATCAGTACCTAACGGATCTTCGCCACTCGCCCGAGCGCTTTGAACCTCACTCCCGCGAGCGGCTGCTGGCCGGCGCGATGATCCCCTCGGCGTGGTATCTGCAGGCCCAGCGCTTCCGCCGTCATGCCCGTCAGGCGATCAAATCCCTGTTCAGTCAGGCCGACGTGCTGATCGCCCCGGCCACTCCATGCAGCGCCACGCCGATTGGCGCCGAGGAGATAGTGATTAACGGCCAGCCGCTGCCGGTTCGCGCCAGCATGGGCATGCTGACCCAGCCGATCTCCTTCCTCGGGCTGCCGGTGGTGACCGTGCCCCTGCGTACCGCCAGCGGCAAGCCGATTGGCCTGCAGCTGATAGCCGCGCCGTTTAACGAACAAGCCTGTCTTCGCGCCGCGCGGGCGCTGGAAACGATGGGCATTACCGATGCCCGAGTGGCGGAGAGTGCAGCATGATCAATCTGGATAATGTAGACCGCCCGGCGATCCTCGCCGAGGTGACGGCGGCGTTTTATCAGTATGAAGAGGCGCTGGTCAGCAATAACATCGAGGCGCTGGATGCGCTGTTCTGGCACGATCCGCGCACCGTGCGGCTGGGGGCCGGTGAGAATCTGTATGGCATCGAGGCGATCCGCGCCTTTCGCGCAGCCCGCCCCGCCGCCGGTCTGGCCCGCGATCTGCGCCATACCATCATTACCACCTTTGGTGCGGATATGGCGGTGTGCAGCACCGAGTTCACCCGCGAGGGCAGCGCCCGCCTGGGCCGCCAGCAGCAGACCTGGGTACGCTTCCCCTACGGCTGGCGGATTGTCGCCGCCCAGGTCAGTCTGATGGACTGAGTGGCATAAATTGGAGCGGACCGGGGAATAAGGTATCCGCCGGCCCGCTCCGGTCCGGTAACACGCTATTTGGAGTCGAAGATCATGGTGTTCATCAGAGCTGCGGAAGCAAAAGATATCCCCTCGCTGCAAACGCTATTTCTGCAGTTGGGCTATCAGACGGAGACGGCGATCTTAGCGCAACGCATCACTGCCCCGCAGAGGATGATGAGTGCGCTGGTGGCGGAAACAGAAAACGCCGTGTGTGGCGTAATCGTTATCAATTTTATTTTACCGGTACATGAGAACCGTTTATGGGCATTAATTTCCGCGCTGGTCATAGAGGAATCGTCACGTGGATCAGGGATAGGCCAGCAGCTTCTCCAGGCCGCAGAGCGCCTCGCCCGCGATAAATAATGCGCTCAGATCGAACTTTCAAGTAGTGAAAAAAGAATCAGAGCGCATCAATTTTATGAAAATAACGGCTACAAGGAGGTTCGCAAACGCTTCGTTAAACATTTGTCTTAACCGCCTGCGCGCGAGGGCTTTCCCCGGATGACCGTAACTATATTTTGCCCAGCAGGATATTTAACATGCGGCGCAGGGGCTCCGCAGCGCCCCACAATAGCTGATCGCCAACCGTTAACACCGAGTAGACTGGGTCATTATTTAGCGACATTTTCTTGTAGCGGCCAATACCTACCTGCAGCGAACCACTAATAGCAGCCGGGGTCAATTTACTGACACTCTCTTGCTTATTATTGCGGACATAATTTACCCACGGATGGGAATGGGTGACTAACTCAGCAAATTCTGCTTCGCTGACCTCACGTTTAAGTTTCAGCGTAATCGCCGCGCTGTGACAGCGGATCACCCCGACCCGAATGCATAAACCATTGACCGGGATGGTACCCGGCGCAAGGCCAAGAATTTTATTAGTTTCCGCCTCGCCCTTCCATTCTTCGCGGCTGTTTCCATCGCCCAGATCGCTGTCGATCCACGGAATGATGCTGCCCATGAGGGGGACGCCAAAATTCTCCACCGGCATGCCCGCGCTGTTAATCAACTCACTCACTTTATTTACCAATGGCAGCACGGAACCTGATGATGTCAGTTCATCCGCGGATAAATGCTGACTGATATAAGCGCTTTGTGCGATTAATTCCCGCACCTGTTTGGCGCCCGCCCCGGAGGCAGACTGATAGGTCATCACGCTCAGCCATTCGATAAGATCCGCTTTTATCAGCCCGGCCAACCCCATCAGGCTCAGCGTAATGGAGCAGTTGCCGCCGACAAACAGTTTCAATCCCGCTTTTACCGCGCGATCGATATTTTCGCGGTTGACCGGGTCGAGAATAATGCAGGCTCTTTCATCCATCCGCAGCGCCGAAGCCGCATCAATCCAGTAACCTTGCCAGCCATGGTTAATTAACGCCGGATAGATGGCTTTGGTATAATCCCCGCCCTGACAGGTGATGATGATATCCATTTCGGCGAGTGCGCTAAGGGAATTCGCATCTTTCAGCCTGTCGCTTTTACCATTAATAACCGGGCCCGGGGCACCCGCACTGGAGGTACTAAAAAAATGCGCTGTAATATCGTCGAAATCATTTTCTTCGATCATGCGTTGCAACAATACTGAGCCCACCATCCCTCGCCAACCAACAATACCCACCTGCTTCATTTATTTAACCTTTATAAGTTATGAGAATGTTAATTTGAGTGTCGCCATACCTTATATCGTATCCCCCAATAAAGGTCATTACCCAGCACATCGATTTTTATCATTATTAAAATGTTTCATCTGCCATCAGCGATATTTATCTCTTATTACGGTCAAGCAGATATAAGGCGGCGGCGACCGTCCAGTTTTCGGCATTCAAAGGTGAAACGGCGTAGCGAAACGGGAGCAGCTTCTTCTCCGGGTACCATGAAGAGTAACTTGCATTTTGATAGTTACTATGTCAATTTGCTGGCAAAAGCCACCTGGTTACTGGACAGCCCATGAAAAATGAACCGCTTTGCCACGCTCCCTGCCCCATCGCCCGCAGCCTGGGCCGCATCGGCGACAGCTGGAGCATCATGATCCTGCGCGATGCCTTCGCGGGCTTTACCCGCTTTGACGAGTTCCAGAAAAGCAGCAACGTCGCGCCCAATATTCTGTCGCGCCGCCTGAAGGAACTGGTCGATGACGGACTGCTGGAGAAGGTGTGCTACAGCAGCACCCCGCCGCGCTACGAATACCACCTCACGCCGCGCGGCCGCGATTTTCGCATGGTGCTGCTGGCGCTGGCGGAATGGGGTAACCGCCACTTCGCCCCCGAAGGCCGTCAGATGCAGTTGGTGGAAACCGCCACCCAGCGACGGGTGGAGCCAGTCATGGTGGATAAAGCGACCGGGGAAGAGATTATTCCGGGTAAATACGCCATGGTGCCGGGCCCCGCCGCCTCGCCGCTGATGAAATATCGTCATGAATATCTGCTGCGCAAACGCGAAGGCGATAGCGGGCAAAAATTCCAGCCTGAACCTTACAGAGATGCCAGCAATGAATCCGACCAGTAAGAAAAATATTCTTGTCCTGGCGGCCCTGGGGGCTGCCGCCCTGGCGGCAGCGAGCTACGGCGCTTACTGGTGGCATACCGGGCGCTTTATGCAGACCACCGATGATGCCTATGTCGGCGGCGACATTAGCGCCATCTCCAGCAAAGTCTCCGGCTATATCCAGCAGCTGGCGGTGCAGGACAATATGGCGGTGAAAAAAGGTGACCTGTTGATCCGCATTGACGACCGCGATTATCGCGCCGCCCTCGCGAAAGCCGCCGGAGAAGTGGCGGCGCAGCAGGCCGCGCTGGCCGATATCCAGGCTACCCGCCAGCTTCAGCAGGCGACCATTGCCGGCTCTGCGGCCTCGTTACTGGCCGCCACGGCGGCAACCGAAAAACTGGCTAACGACAACCGACGCTATAACGCCCTGGCCGCGTCGAGCGCGATTTCCGCACAGATCCGCGATAACGCCTCCGCCGATTATCGCCGGGCGCACGCCGAGCAGGAGAAGGCCAAAGCGGATAAAACCGTGGCCGAACGTCAGCTGGCGGTGCTGGATGCTCGCCAGCAGCAAATCCTGGCTGCCCTGGCGCAGGCCCAGGCTAACCTCGAGATGGCCAGGCTGAACCTCAGCTATACCGACATTCGCGCGCCGTTCGATGGGGTGATTGGCAACCGCCGCGCGTGGTCCGGCTCCTTCGTCAGCAGCGGTACGCAGCTGCTCTCCCTGGTACCCGCGCACGGCCTGTGGATTGACGCTAACTTCAAGGAAAACCAGCTGGCGCATATGCGTGCCGGCCAGCCGGCGACCATCGTCGCCGATGTGCTGCCGAACCATACCTTTAAGGGGCATGTCGCCAGCCTGGCGCCGGCGACCGGCTCACGCTTCAGCATTCTGCCGGCGGAGAACGCGACCGGGAATTTCACTAAAATCGTGCAGCGGGTGCCGGTCCGCATTGCGCTGGAAGGTGACGGGGCAAAGCTTGACGTCCTGCGCCCGGGACTGTCGGTGATCGTCACCGTGAACGAAAAGAGCCCTCGATGAGCACCGTTCAGGCGCTGTCCGTCCCGCAGGGTCTGTCGATGCCGACGGCGAAGAAGATCTTCGCCTTCGCCAGCATGTGCGTGGGGATGTTTATTGCCCTTATCGACATCCAGATCGTCTCCGCCTCGCTGCGGGATATTGGCGGCGGCCTGTCGGCGGGCGACGATGAAACCGTCTGGGTACAAACCAGCTACCTGATCGCCGAGATCATTATTATCCCGCTTTCCGGCTGGCTGGCCCGGGTCATGTCGACCCGCTGGCTGTTTGCCGCTTCCGCGGCGGGCTTCACGCTGATGAGCCTGCTGTGCGGCTGGGCGTGGAACATCCAGAGTATGATCGCCTTCCGCGCCCTGCAGGGACTGGCGGGCGGGTCGATGATCCCCCTGGTGTTCACCACCGCTTTCGCCTTTTTTCAGGGCAAACAGCGGGTCATCGCCGCGGCGACGATCGGCGGCCTGGCCTCCCTCGCCCCTACGCTGGGTCCAACGGTGGGCGGCTGGATCACCGAAAACTACAACTGGCACTGGCTGTTCTTTATCAACGTTGTTCCGGGGATTTACATCGCGGTGGCAGTGCCGCTGCTGGTAAAAGTAGACAGCGCCGACCCCACTCTGCTGCGCGGCGCCGACTATCTCAGTATTCTGCTGCTGGCCTTGTCCCTCGGCTGCCTGGAATATACCCTCGAAGAAGGTCCGCGCTGGGGCTGGTTTGATGACGCGACCCTGACGACCACCGCCTGGGTCGCCCTGCTCTGCGGCGTGGCCTTTGTTATCCGCACCCTGCGCCATCCGCAGCCGGTGATGGATCTCCGCGCCCTGCAGGATCGAACCTTCAGCCTCGGCTGCTATTTCTCGTTTATGGCCGGCGTCGGCATCTTCGCCACCATCTATTTAACCCCGCTGTATCTGGGGAGCGTGCGCGGTTTCAGTGCGCTGGAGATCGGCCTGGCGGTATTTTCCACCGGTCTGTTCCAGGTCATGTCTATTCCGTTTTATTCGTGGCTCGCCAACCGCGTCGATCTGCGCTGGCTGCTGATGGCCGGGCTGATCGGCTTTGCGGTGTCAATGTACAGCTTTGTTCCGATCACTCACGACTGGGGGGCGGACCAGTTGCTGCTCCCGCAGGCCTTTCGCGGACTGGCGCAGCAGTTTGCCGTCGCGCCAACGGTGACCCTGACGCTGGGCAGCCTGCCGCCCGCGCGCCTGAAGCTGGCCTCCGGGCTGTTTAATCTGATGCGCAACCTCGGGGGCGCCATCGGCATCGCCCTGTGCGGCACGGTGCTTAACGACAGAACCAATCTGCACTATAGCCGCCTGGCGGACCATCTGAATAACGCCAACCTGGCAATGAGCGATTTTGTTCAGCGCAGCGCGGCAAACTTCACCGTCCAGGGGATCTCGCCGGATGCCGCGCAGACGGCGGCGCTGAAAAATCTTTCCGCGCTGGCGCTACGGGAGGCGCGAACCCAGGCATTTTCCGATGCTTTCTACCTCATCATGATGGGTTTTTTACTTGCCGCGCTGCTGGTTCCCTTGATGAAAAAGCCGCCGGCACACTGATACTACAGGAGAGTTAACTATGGGCGTTTCCGTTAAACGCATTGTCGTCACAGGGATGGGGATTGTCAGCCCGCTGGGCTGCGGCGTACAGCACGTCTGGCAGTCACTGCTGGCAGGAAAGTCAGGGGTCACCCGGCTCAGCGAGCAGCTGGTCGCGGATATTCCCTGCAAAGTGGCCGGCCAGGTGCCGTCCATTGACAGCGATCCGCTGCACGGCTTCGACCCGCTGGCGACCATCCCGGCGAAAGAGCGCAAAAAGATGGATCGCTTTATCGAGTTTGCGCTGGTCGCCGCCCGTGAAGCGCTGACCCAGGCCGGCTGGTCGCCAGCATCTGCGGCCGAACAGGAACGTACCGCCACGGTGATCGCCACCGGGATCGGCGGCTTCAGCGAGATCGCCAATGCGGTACATACCACCGATGAACGCGGGCCGCGTCGTCTCTCGCCGTTCACTATCCCCTCTTTCCTGGCCAACCTGGCCGCCGGGCATGTGTCTATCGCCCACGGCTTCCGGGGCCCCATCGGCGCGCCGGTCACCGCCTGCGCAGCGGGTGCCCAGGCCATCGGCGATGCAGCGCGGATGATCCGCAGCGGCGAGGCGGATATTGCCCTCTGCGGCGGCGCGGAAGCGGCAATTCATCGCGTTAGCCTGGCCGGGTTTGCCGCGGCAAGGGCGCTGTCCAGCGCCTACAGCGACCAGCCGGAAAGCGCTTCCCGCCCCTTTGACCGTGACCGCGATGGTTTTGTGATGGGAGAAGGCGCCGGGCTTATTGTGATCGAATCTCTGGAGCACGCGCTGGCGCGCGGGGCCACGCCGCTGGCCGAGCTGGTGGGCTACGGCACCAGCGCAGATGCTTATCACCGTGACCGCAGGCCCCGGAAGACGGGAAACGGCGCACTCGGGCCATGGAGATCGCTATTCGCCAGCCGGGGTGACCGTCGACGAGATTGACCATATCAATGCCCACGCCACCTCGACGCAGGTCGGTGATAAAGGTGAGCTGGCGGCGATTAAAACGCTGTTTGGCGCGCATCCGGTCGCCATTACCTCGACGAAATCCGCCACCGGCCATCGTTAGGCGCGGCCGGCGGGATCGAGGCCATCTTCACCATTCAGGCCCTGCGTGACCAGGTGGTGCCGCCGACGCTGAACCTGCATCACCCCGATGAAGACGCGGCAGGCATGAACCTGGTGGCGCTGCAGGCCCGCCCGCAGAAGATGCGTTATGCGCTGTCGAACGGTTTTGGCTTTGGCGGCGTTAACGCCAGCCTGCTGCTGAAACGCTGGCAATAATCGTCAGCTCCCCTGCGGTACTGGCCGACGGGGGATTTCCACCGTTGCGGCTTTTGCCCTGCTGCTGGAGTAAATCAAGTACAGCGCGATACCCAGGGAGACAATGGCGCCTATTCGGCTCATCGAGAATGGAATCGACGCATTGTCCAGCCAGCCGAAGTTATCGATCAAGGTCAGTTTTGAGCGAAGAACGGACCACACTATCTAAAGAATGATATCGCCTATTATGTTGGGACCGCTCATGTTAAAAAAGGGATAGCTTTTCTTTTCATTGACGATAACGAAGGAATTTTCATGGTTGAGGTTGAGGAAATAAAAAAGAAATATCCCGGCGCAGATGCCTGGCAAATGGGTGACAGTCCGCAACTGGCTAACGAGCTGGCTGACCTGATCAAAAAAGGGATCAAAACGGCCTCTTGCGGATCTTTTGCCTCTTACCAGCAGGAAGAATCCGCCCCGAGAATCGGGAGTTATAACATTATTCTTGATGGTCAGAATGTTCCAGTTTGCGTGATCAGACTGATTTCGATGCAGCTGGTTCGTTTTTGTGATGTCACTGAAGCGTTCGCCCGCAAAGAAGGTGAAGGCGATTTAAGCCTTGAATACTGGAAGAAAGAGCATCAGAGATTTTTCAGCTCTGAAGGTCATTTTTCTGAAGATATGGAGTTGATCGCAGAAGAATTTGAAGTGGTTGAGGTGCTGTAAGGCAAGGTCAACGGGCTGACATTTTATCACTGGCCACTCATAACACTGTTCGCTTCTGGCGCGGAGCGGACAAGCTATCGAGCTAAAGGTCCGCATTGAGCAAGGAGCTGACGTGCCAGCTATAATTGGTAATAAAATGAGAGTAGAACTATTCTGATTTGTTTAAAAAACATTTTTACATCCAAGGGAAAAATATTTTTATGCTATCTTACATGCTATCTCAATATGCTAGGCTACCTGTGCCTGAAGTTACTCTACGTTCATGGTTAAAACAATGGTTGTCAGAGCAGGAATCGAGGTGTACAGACAGAAGTTTCTCGGCGCGATTTCCCTGGAGAGAAACTGGATTATGTCAGGAATATTTTTTACAACGAAAACTCAAAATTGATGGAAAGCAATTTCTTACTGGCCCCCGTTATCAGGGCGGAAATATTAACAAACCTTTTATTGATATTGTAGGTATGGATTCTGACCTAAATCATACTGCATTAGAACTCATTAGTAAGGAATGGTCACAACTCAGAGCTCAGTATGTCCGCATTCTTGTGCCAGGCCAGTCCTTCCCGCAGGGTATTCCCGACCAGTATATATATGCCACTTCTTTTTCTGAACCCCCTGAATTCAATGATAAATCTCTTACTTTGCAAGTGGCGACATACGAAGATTTTGACTGGTGTTGTCAGGCCCTGGGTGATGCCTATAAGCATACATGGCAGACAGTTCGCGAACTGTCTGCAAGCAATTTGGTAGCAGTTGATGACGAAGAGTTGTGTGACCATATTTCAGAGAGAGAAGTATATATTATCTATGAAAACGATGTTCGCGCCGGGTTGCTAATATGCCAGAAAGGAAACATCGCTTTTCTGAGAGGATATCGTATTACTGACAAAGTAATACTTCCTGCTTTTCGTGGTCGATCATTGTCGGCCCGAGCGCAACGCCTGCTGTACCGATTATTAACTCATTCCGATTCGGAACTATCTTTGTATATGGGCACAATTATTCCGCAGAATATCCCCTCGATGAAAACTGCAGAAAGAGCGGGACGAACTTGCATCCTAAGTTATCAATTTCTACCCATCTGCAGAACCCACGATTAACATCAACGCTAATTTATCATCAGCCTACTTCCGCTTTTGGCACACAGGGACGTGCAGGGCCCGGGAGTACTCCCCTGGACGCATTAATGGGCAGGATGTGATTGTTGCGCAGGCTATCATATGGCGTGAGGTACAGCAGAATCAGGCTTCGTAGCAATGAGGGGCTCACAGCGTCCGGAATCCACCCGGTGCCGTAAATCACCGCAAGGTCTGTCATAAGGTAATTTCATCACGCATCGCGACACCTTTTTTCTTTACGCAGGCCTTCTCTTTCACGGTTTGTCAGAACTGTTGACCGCAGTAATCTCCACTCCGTGCTTTAATCAATGAGAGTGATGTCGGGTGCAAATTAAACTACCTTTCTCAACAGCAAAGGCGGGATACCCCTGCCCTCGCAGTGTTTCTGCGTCTGGTAATATGCCCATGACAGTCTCAAAGACCGCTTTGAGGGTTTCCCGGTTTAAGGCACAAAATCGCGTGGCGTAGACCCCAGAATGCAGCGAAAAGCAGCGGTAAATGCCGCCGGGCATGAGAAACCAAGCTGATAAGCGACCTGTTTGATTGGAACACCGTTCGCGAGAAGATCCAACGAAGCGCAAATTCTGGCTCTCTGCTTCCATGTTCTAAAACTAAAGCCTGTATCCTTCATAAACAAGCGGGAAAAGGTCCGTTCCGACATGGCCGACATAAAAGCCAGCTCGCTCAGCGATGCTTCCCAGCGCTGATTGACCAGTAGCGATCTGGCCGCGCTAAATAATCGCTCATCATTCGGCATGGGTAGCGCCATCGTTAAAGGTGGAGCCTCGCTGAGAATTTCCAGAAGCAACAACGCTATCTTCCGTTGACTCGGTCTGGCGTAGTCCTCACTGAACAGCCCTGCGATAAGCTCTTTGACTAAGGGCGTAGCCGTGATCACATGCACCTGTTGACTCTTCGTAAAGCTCGTACATTCTGCGATAAGGCTACTGCTGAAATAGATCGCCCTGAGATCGGTTTGTGAAAGCAGATGGTAACTATGGATATGCAAAGGCGGTAGCCATAATGCCCGCTGAGGAGGGATCACCCAACGGTCACTCTCTGTTTGCACCAGCATAACCCCTCTGGTGGCGAAGAGTAGCTGCCCCTCAACATGATGATGGGGAGGATCTACCTCGCCGCGTTGATAGCTTATCGCAGTACTGGACCAGCCTGTGGCTTCATCATGTCTTGGCGCTTTATCTATACTACCTGGCATTTCAGATTTAGCCCCTGCCATTATCATATCGAAACTGGAACCACCCGGAGTAGAGCCTTAGGCAATGGGTGCGTGACTTATCATTCTGATCATCAAAGATATTACAGGAGCTTAACCTCATGCGTGTACACTTTATCGTACATGAAAGTTTTGAAGCCCCGGGCGCATATGAAACCTGGGCAATAAACCAGGGTCATGATGTAACTTACTCACGCGTCTATGCAGGCGATCGGCTACCTGATGACGCCGTAGGCATCGATTTTCTAGTCGTTATGGGCGGTCCGCAAGATCCGGACACCACGCTTGAAGCGTGCCCGCACTTTAATGCTAAAGCGGAACAGGCGCTGATTGCTTCCGCGGTTAAAACCGGTAAGGCGGTGATCGGTATCTGCCTGGGTTCACAGCTCATTGGCGAAGCGCTGGGCGCGCCGTTCTCTCATAGCCCGGAAAAAGAGATTGGTAAATTCCCGATCACATTGACCGAAGACGGCAGGAAGGATGAGATGTTCTCTCACTTTGGGAAAACACTGGAAGTGGGTCACTGGCATAACGATATGCCAGGTTTGACGCCAGAGGCCAAAATTATTGCTTACAGCGAAGGCTGTCCGCGGCAGATCGTTGCCTATTCAGACCGCGTCTTTGGTTTCCAGTGCCACATGGAGCTCACATTGGACGTTGTAGAACGGCTGATCGCTCATTCTGAGAAAGACCTGAGCCGTGCAGCAGAATATCGTTTCGTTGACACGCCTGAAGCGCTCCGGGCGCACGATTACAGTGAAATGAATCAAGTACTTTTTGGCTTTTTGGATAAGCTGGAAGCACGTTACAAAGCAGCGCAAGCATAATGTCATGCTCGGTAAGCTTGCCATCGGTTTTGATTTTAATGTCCGCTCCTGGCACAGAGCGGACAAGCTACCTGATTTGAAGGTCCGCTATGAGCGAGAAGCGGAAAAGTGCTCTGGTAGGTTGTACACGGACCTGGGCATTAGAGCTTGCTCAATTCGGGATCAGCCTGTTGATGGTGGAGGAAGCCAGGGAGAACGTTAGAAACGTTCAGAAACTCTGTGGAAATAGACAAACGCCTATCCAGGGCTGCAATTTGATATTGTCGCTGTTAGTAAGATATTTTTAACCTGTCTTATCCAATAAATACACTGATGCATTTAAGCGAGAATTATGAGTTTAAAGCCGCGTAGAATCGTTTTAATTCCTGGGTTTATGCTGAATGAAATGCTTTGGCATGAATTTGAAACATATCTCCCGTCAAACTGTATTGTTCATCATGCAGCTGTAACTGAAGGACGAACCATTCATGATGTAGTGCAGCATTTGATTACTCTTCTGCCTGAGAAGTTTTCTTTGATAGGTTTTTCGATGGGAGGATATATTGCCCGACAACTGGCAGCAGAATTCCCTGAACGTGTAGAGTCCTTAGTGCTTATTGCCAGTTCCTTACGGGAAGATACGCCGTTAGAAGCTGAAGCAAAGCGGAAAAGCGTGCAGTCATTGTCCCCCACAACCTTTAAGGGGCTGAGCAGACATGCTATTGCCCGGTCACTCCACCCTCTAAACACATCAAATCAGGATATGATTTCAGCTATCCAGAAAATGGGATGCTCTCTGGGATTTGAAGCCTTCATCACGCAATCATCCTTATCCAGGCAAGGTATACCTTCTGCAACGATACGTTGTCCAACGCTGGTTATCGCCAGTGAAGATGATGCCATCCGTTCGATGAAGGAGGCAGAAGAATTGGTCGAAGCCATACCTTATGCGTCGTTAAGAATCATTCTGGATTGCGGCCATATGATTCCGCTCGAACAGCCCAGGGAGTTGGCAAGAATTATTGTTGAATGGATCCCTGCTACGTAAATTATTGGGGGTTTATCCGGCAAAAATCCGGATTTACTTCATCGGGGTAAGTTCCGCTCCTGGCTCAGAGCGGACATTCCCCTTTGCCGACGTGAAAACCGCTATTGCCTGACCTCATTCTGGTCAGCCAGATGTTCTGTCCCGCCGCCCTGCCGGCGGCCTCTATCTCAGTAATACCTGTATCAGTTGAACGACGATATACACTCCCGCTACCACCTGTATGATTCGAAATCCCCATCTCAGATAGCGCCATTGATAACGTTCGCTGGCATCAGCGGCTTCAATCGCGGGATCATAGCGTTTTCTTTTCCTGGTTCTGAAGGTATCGAATCCCCACAGGATGAGAAGAATGATGATGATGGTTTTTTCAACGATAAGATGGTTCACAAAGAGAGACTCCGGTCTTCTCACGGTTACAGGCAGAATAGATAAACCGCCTGGATGTAGCCACCACTAAATGTAGGGGTACCTGAAGACGAAGCCAGGCCTTCCTGGATTATCTGTCTTATGACCGCGTAAACGCATAGCAACGCCATAAAAGCGACATTCATTTCCGACACATGCTGCCGGAGTCCCCTTCCCCGACGCATCAGGCTGGGTGATAAAACGACGGCGGCTGCCCGGTCACGCGGCGGAACATGGTGGCGAAAGAGGACGCATTGTCGTATCCAAGGGATAATGCCACTTCGTTCACCGGTTTGCCTGCTATCAACCATGCCAGGGCGCTCACCACGCAGGCTCGCTGTCGCCAGGCGGAAAACGACAGGCCCAACTGCTTCAGGAAATGGCGGCGAAAGGTACTAGGACTCATAAACAGCGCCCTGGCCCAGCGCGCCGCAGGATCATGGATAGAGGGGTTAAGCAAAAAAGCCTGACAAAGCGCCAGCAGCGCCGGATGCTGCGGCAACGGAATGTCAAATTCGCGGACCGGCATAGCGGCCAGTTCCAGCAACATCAACTGTATCAGCGTGCGATCGCGTGGGCTATCGTACAACGGTGGTAAATCCACAGCCTCAAGCAGTAGCTGGCGCAACAGCGGCGAGACGCTGATCACTTCGCAACGACGGTGTTTAATGAAAGCGGCCACACAGTCTGGCTCAATATACAAGCTACGCGTGGTCACCCCTGCAAATCTGACGGCATGCACGGTTTCAGGGGGGATCCAGACAGCGTGTTGCGGAGGAACCACCCATTCTCCGTCCTGCGTAGTGACATACATCAGTCCGGTCGCGCCATACAGCAGCTGTGCGCGACGATGCTGGTGCGGGGGCAGGATAAATCCCTGCACATAGTCATTACCTAACGCCACCACATCACGATCGAGTCGATCGAACTCGTCAATTTTTACGTTGCGCACACCTGCCTCCCTCTGACCGATTTACAAAGGTAATTGAGCGCTACGCAAATGGGAAGCAGTACGCGACCGGTATAAGCTGCTCGCTCATTTTCAGGTCGGGGATACTCTCTTGAATGAGATCGTTATTATTGCGCTGGCAGGCTTTACTACCGGCATTACCACGGTGCTGTTCGGCTTCGGCGGCGGCTTTGTGGTGGTGCCCTTTGTCTATCAACTGATGCTCCGGCAGCCGGCGATCGCGGGCAACGCCATGCATGTCGCGGTGGCTACCTCAACGGCGGTGATGATATTTAACGCCGGCTGGGTCAGCTATCGAAACTGGCGGGCGGGCAGGCTTACCGCGCAGACGCTGTTTCCGTTGTTATGGTTTATTGCCATTGGGGCGGTGGTAGGCTCCTGTCTGGCGGGGATATTGAGCGAGAAGATCGTTCGCGTGCTGTTTATTCTCTATATGCTGGCAACCATCAGCGATTGTTTGTTGCGCAAGGGTTTTTTCACGGGCAGCGCTCGGCGTCGCCTGTCCCTGCCAGTGGTCACCGGCGGCGGTGTGATTATCGGTACGATCGCCGCATTGCTGGGCGTGGGCGGCAGCGTCATGACGGTGCCCCTGCTACGGCGACACGGGTATGCAATGCAGGAGTGCGTTAGCGCATCCAACCCGCTTTCTTTGCCCGTGGCGCTATGCGGGGCTGTGACCTATGCCGTCATTGGCTGGCACAGCATTCCGCTGAGCGGATTTCTTGGGTTTATCAGCCTGAAAATTTTAGGCCTGCTCGTCCTGACCGGCTGGGCCGGGATAGTGTTTAGCCGCCGGGCAATCCCTGCGGTACCTGATGTATGGTATGCGCGCATCTATGTGCTGCTGCTGTGCCTGGTACTCCTCGCCATGCTTATTCAATAATCAAATTACATTCTGGTAAACCGGTGTAACAGACGCGACCTGGCGGAGCCCTCTCCCTGAAGAGAGGGCCAGGATCAGGGGCAACAAGCTACCCGCGATACGGATGGGTTTCGCGCCAGTGGTCGGCAATCTGCTGCCGGGTGCAGACCCACACCTTGTCGTGCTGCTGGATATAGTCAAGGAAACGCTGCAGCGCGCGGAAACGGCCCGGGCGCCCCAGCAGCCGGCAGTGCATTCCCACGGACATCATCTTCGGTGCGGTTTCACCCTCGGCGTATAGCACGTCAAAGCTGTCTTTCAGATAGGTATAAAACTGCTCCGCGGTGTTGAATCCCTGGGCGGTGGCGAAGCGCATGTCGTTGGCGTCGAGGGTATAAGGCACGATCAGGTGCGGCCGCTGGCTGCCGTCGCTGCAGGCCACTTCGCTCCAGAAAGGTAAATCATCGCCGTAATAATCGCTGTCGTAATCAAAGCCGCCGTGCTCCACCACCAGCTGGCGGGTGTTAGGGCTGTCGCGGCCGGTATACCAGCCGGTGGGCGGTTTGCCGAACAGGTCGGTCAGTACCTGCACCGCTTTTTGCAGATGCTCGCGCTCCTCGGCAATATCCATGTGCTGATAGTGGATCCAGCGCCAGCCGTGGCTGACCACATCGTAATCCGCAGCCTTGATCGCCGCCACAATCTCCGGATGCCGCGCCAGCGCCATCGCCACGCCGAAGACCGTCAACGGCAGCCCGCGCTGGCTGAACTCGCGATGGATGCGCCAGAACCCTGCCCGGCTGCCGTACTCATAGAGTGAATCCATCGACATATGGCGCGCCGGGTAGCTGGCGGCGCCGATAATATCGGACAGGAACTGTTCCGAACCCGCATCGCCATGCAGGACGTGATTCTCCGCGCCTTCCTCATAGTTGAGGACAAACTGCACCGCGATCCGCGCCCCGCCCGGCCAGCGCGCGTGCGGCGGCTCCCCTGCATAACCTCGCAGATCGCGAGGATAGTGTTCCTGGTTCTCTCCCATCTCCTGCCCCTTTTAAAATGGATTTAACGACTGAAACTGTCCGCTTAACGCTTTTTTCTCCGGGAACGCTAAGTCCCCATGCTTGCTGGTCGCCAGGCCCAGCGCGACCAGCGACTCCACCATCTTCACCGCCGCGCTGACGCCATCGATCACCGGCACCCGCAGCTCGCGGGTCAGCTCCTGCGCCAGGGTCGCCATCCCGCCGCAGCCAAGAACAATCGCCCCGCTGCCATCCTCTTTCAGAGCGCGAATGCAGCGCTCACGCACTTTCTCCTGCGCCAGGCCACTGCCGTCTTCCAGCGCCAGCACCGGCAAGTCAATGGCGTGCAGCGCCGCGCAGTGTTGATGAAATCCGTACTGGTGCAGCAAATGACGGGCGATGATCAGCGTGCGCGGCAGCGTGGTCACAATGGAGAAACGGGTGGCGACCATCGTCGCCATATGCATTGCCGCCTCCGCGATACCGATCACCGGCCCCTGGGCCAGCTCCCGCGCCGCCAGCAGCCCCGGGTCGCCGAAGCAGGCGATCACATGCCCATCCACCCCCTGCTCGCGTCCGGCCCTGATCTGCTCCAGCACGCCGACCGCCGCGATGGCTTCGTCAAAGTGGCCCTCAATTGACGGCACCCCGGCGCGGGGACAGACCGCAAGGATCTCGGTGCCCGGTGCAGCGACCGCACGCGCAGCGGCGCCTATCGTTTCAGTCATCGCCAGGCTGGTGTTGGGGTTAATCACTTGTATACGAACGGAAGACATCACGACTCCTTGTGGCCGGCGAACAGCCGGGAAAAATCGGGCAGGCTGACGCCATCGCGCTCGAAGCACAGGCTGGCGACAATATGATCAAAATGGTGCATCAGCGCCTCGCTGAGCGGCTGCAGGGCTTTATCCCGCAGCAAACCGATCAGCTGCTGGTGATCGTCGCAACGGCAGCCCTGTCGCCAGGGGGCGCCCCAGGCGGCAATCACTAAAGAGGAGCGCTGGCTGAGGCGGGTCACCATCTCGGTGAGCACCGGGTTGCCGGAGATAGCCTGCAGCTGAATATGAAAGTCAGCGGAGTGGCGGATCGCCGCCGGGCCGTCGTGCGCCGCATGGGCCTGCTGTTCACGCTGAATAATGTTCTCCAGCGCCGCCAGATGCGGCGGCTGACAGCGCGCGATCACATCGGGGAGATTGGCGACCTCGAGCAGCGCCCGGGTGCGAAAGATCGCCTGGGACTCTTCCACGCTCGGGCTGGTGACGTGTGCACCACGTTTGGGCGTCAACGTGACCAGTTGCACAGCGGCGAGTCGTTGCAGCACCTTTCTGATGCCGGTGCGGCTCACGGCGAACACCTCGGCCAGCGCCTCTTCCGGCAGTTTGCTGCCCGGCGGCAGCTGATGTTCGACGATAGCCGTCATCAGCGCCTGGTAAATGCTTTCGTCCTTGTCCTGCAGCGCTGGCGCGGCCTGGAGACGATGTTCATTATTCATTAACCCACTCCGGTTTCACTTATCGATAGCAGATCGTATACATAAAATTTAATTTTTGTATACAAGATTCATCATTCTGGCCTGGATCCTGCAATAGCCTCAGCAATCCATATCAAAGGGTTTTCATTCAGAGGAGCAGGTTTCATGCCACATTCATCCCACACGCAGCAGACGAAGACTCACGAGGCGGCCGCCGGCTACAGTCCGCGGCTATGTAATGACGATCTGGCGCCGACCCGCGACCAGAACTGGAGCTGGTACAATATCTTTTCATTCTGGATGTCGGACGTGCACAGCATGGGCGGCTACGTAGTGGCGGCGAGCTTCTTTACGCTTGGGCTGGCCAGCTGGCAGGTTCTGCTCTGCCTGCTGGTGGGCATCTGTATTGTCCAGCTGTGCGCCAACCTGGTGGCGAAGCCGAGCCAGATGGCCGGGGTGCCTTACGCGGTGATTTGTCGTCAGGCGTTTGGCGTTTTCGGCGCCAATATCCCGGCGGTGATCCGCGGGCTGATCGCCTTTGCCTGGTACGGCATTCAGACCTATCTGGCGGCGAATGCCCTGATGCTGGTCCTGCTCAAGTTCTGGCCCTCCCTTGCCTCGCTGACCAGCAGCAGCTTTCTCGGGCTGTCGCCCCTCGGCTGGCTGTGCTTCGCCACTATGTGGCTGCTGCAGGCGATGGTGTTCTGGCATGGCATGAACGCCATCAAACGCTTTATCGATATCGCCGGTCCGGCGGTTTATGTGGTGATGCTGGCGCTGGCCGGCTGGATTGTATACAAGACTGGTCTGGACGGTATCTCCTTTACCCTCGCCAGCAAATCCCTGAGCGCCGGCGAGCAGACCTGGCAGATGATCACCGCCACGGCGCTGGTGGTCTCCTACTTCTCCGGGCCGCTGCTTAACTTCGGTGACTTTTCCCGCTACGGCAAAAGCATGGGCGAGATCCGCCGCGGTAACCGCTGGGGACTGCCGTTTAACTTCCTGCTATTCTCGGTGGTGACCGTGGTGATTGTCTCCGGCACCCAGTCGCTGTTCGGCAAAATGATCACCGACCCGATCGAAACCGTCAGCCGCGTGGGTAACGATCTGGCGGTGGCCATCGGCCTGCTGACCATGATCACCGCCACCATCGGCATCAATATCGTGGCTAACTTCGTCTCGCCGGCCTTCGATTTTTCCAACTGCGCGCCGCAGAAAATCAGCTTCCGTACCGGCGGGATGATTGCCGCGGTGGGCTCGATACTCCTGACGCCGTGGAACCTGTTTAACTCGCCGGAGCTGATCCACTATACCCTCGACGTGCTGGGCGCCTTTATTGGCCCGCTGTTTGGCATCCTGATCGCCGACTTCTACCTGATCAAACGCGGCCGGGTGTCAGTGGACGATCTGTTTGACGATACGCCGCAGGGTAAATACTGGTACCGCAATGGCTTTAACCCGAAAGCGATTGCCGCCCTGCTGCCGTCGGTGGGCCTTGGGCTGATTATCAGCTTTATTCCGACCCTGCATGAAGTGGCGAACTTCAGCTGGTTTATCGGCGTCTTTCTCGGCGCCACCGCCTACCGCTGGCTGGCTCGCGACGAGCGTGAAGTGCAGGCGAAAGCCGCCTTCCGCTCCGGCGCGGTGGCGCAAAAAGAGTAACCTTCCCCTTCTGCCGCGGCGTCTGGCCGCGGCAGGCTGCAAACTGGCACCAATCTTGCTGTTTATCACTATTCCCAGAGCGTTAAGAGAAGGCAGGTTCGATGATGGATTACCAGACCGCGGTGCGCGGTGCATTTTTTGATATCGCCGGCGTGGCGGAGACCCCGGATGAGGTGGCCGCCCAGGCTCGCTATCTCGATGATGGCCTGTTGTTTCTGCAGGAGGGGAAAATTATCGCCCTGCTGCCATGGCTGGAGGGGGAAGCCTTTCTGCATCCGCTGAAGGGCTATGTCGACCTGCGGGGCAAGCTGCTGTTGCCGGGTTTTGTCGATACCCACATTCACTATCCGCAGACCGAGATGATCGGCGCCTTTGGCGAACAGCTGCTGGAGTGGCTCACCACCTACACCTTCCCGGTGGAGAGCCAGTTTGCCGATGCGGATTACGCGCAGGAGATAGCGCAGTTTTTTGTAAATCAGCTGATAAGCCATGGCACCACCACCGCGCTGGTGTTTTGTACCCTGCACCCGGCCTCGGTGGAGGCGTTATTCAGCGAAGCGCTGCGCCTCAATATGCGCCTGATCGCCGGGAAAGTGATGATGGATCGCCATGTGCCCGACTACCTGTGCGAAACCGCCGGGGAGAGCTACGAGCAGACCCGGGCGTTGATCCGCCGCTGGCATCAGCGCGGCAGGCTGGGCTATGCCATCACCCCGCGCTTTGCCCCCACCTCGACCCCGGGGTTGCTGGAGGCGGTGCAGCGCCTGCGGGCCGAGTTTCCCGACACCTGGCTGCAGACGCATCTCAGTGAAAACCGGGAGGAGATCGCCTGGGTTAAACAGCTGTGGCCTGAGCATGCGCGCTATCTGGATGTCTATCACCACTATCAGCTCACCGGCGAACGCAGCGTCTTCGCTCACGGGATCCATCTCGATGATGCCGAGTGGCAGTGCCTGCATGACACCGGGTCCGCCGTCGCCTTCTGCCCGACGTCGAATCTGTTTCTCGGCAGCGGGCTGTTCCGCCTGCCCGCCTGCTGGCAGCACCAGGTGCGGATGGGCATCGGCAGCGACGTCGGAGCCGGGACCACCTTCAGCATGCTGCGGACGCTGGGCGAGGCCTACAAGGTAGGACAACTGCAGAGCTATCGCCTGCGCGCCAGCGAGGCCTTCTATCACGCCACCCTTGGCGGGGCGCGCGCCCTGCGGCTGGAGGAGAAAATTGGCAATTTCCAGCCGGGCAAAGAGGCGGATTTTGTGGTGATTGACCCGGCGGTCACCCCGCTGCAGCGCCTGCGCATAGGCCGCTGCCATGACATTTATGAGCAGCTGTTCGTGCTGATGACCCTGGGTGATGAACGCAATATCAGCGAGACGTGGGTGAATGGCGAGCGGGTGTGGTGTCAGGACTGACCCCTCAGCCAGTCCCACTTCCTGAAAAGAACGAGAAAACGCACCATACCTTGTTTGCCACCTTAACGCAGGCTAACCCACTACAGGCGGGGGCTTATTCAGGCGGCGCCATCTCTACTGCGCCGTCGCTCAGAGCTGTCAAAAGGCATGCGCGTCACCCGATTACGCCCGTCATTTTTTGCCGCATACAGCGCTTTATCGACGCGGGAAAACAGTTGATCAACCGTTTCGCCGTCATGATGTTCAGCCACGCCGATGCTGACGGTCACCGACAGCGTCTGGTATTCGCTAACCGCCTGGCGGATCCCCTCCGCCAGTATCAGCGCGCGGCCGATCGGCGAATGGGGCAAAAAAAGCAGAAACTCTTCTCCACCCCAGCGATAAATTTTATCTTCGCGGTCGACCGACGTTTCCAGAATACGAGAGAGCACCAGCAGGACCTCATCGCCTTTTTGATGGCCGTGAATATCATTAATGCTCTTGAAATGATCGATATCGATTAACAGCAGACAATAACCCCGGGGGATAAAAGTTGGCGCCTCAACCAGACGGTGAAACTCCCGGCGATTAAGCAAGCCGGTTAACGGATCGTGGGCGGCGGAAAATTCCAGCTCTTTTTTCAGATGCACTTCTTCGGTGATATCGTGAATGATGCATAGCATCAGTCGAATATTATACAGCACCACCGGCCCGGCATAAGTTTGGACATGACGTAGCGAGCCGTCAGCCAGAATATGCGTAAAATTAAGCGGTTTATGACCGCCAGGCAGACTGGCAATATTATTCATAATGGGGATGACGTCCCGGCCCAGGGTATTTATTTGCCAGGTATGTTTGGTGCGCATTTCCTCATCGGAATAATGATAAAAACGTAGCGCGGCAATATTGGCATCGACAATCCGGCCATCTTTATGAGGGTCGATCAACAGCATCGGCGCGGTATTGGTCATAAAAAAGCGAGCGAAAAAGCCATTGTTACGCCGCTGGTAGCGGCGGGAGCCGGTATGAATCGACTGATTTTGCGCCAGCAGCTTCACGGCTTCAAACAGCAGCAAGCAACCACAGTCTTCGGTATCAATCAGGGTGGTTTTGCAATACACCGACTGCAACCCATTGGCGGTGGGTAACGTCCAGACTTCGAATATCTCGCTCATGGTGTCGAGATAGCGAAGGTAGTGCTGCAGTTGCGTTTCCGGACAGGTGGAATAAACACCGTTACGCATCTCATTGAGCGACATCTCGCCGCTCAATGTCCGGGAAGCCTGATTGGCATAGACCACCCTTTCGTTAAAAGGATGAACTACCCATATCGGGGTGCTTAAGACCTCAAAAACAGCCAGCTCTTTTAATAACATACAGGCCCCAAACCGACCCACTGCCGGCGCGGAACGGCACTTAACGCTGTGCAGCCCCAACGCTGGTTTAAAGTGAAAGCAAAATAGACACCGAGAAACCGCAATTACGCGCGAGCGCGCCAAGTATAGTCGGTTATGCGCCCAGTAAAGCCCTCTGAGGGTGACTTTGCGCGCAGTTTAACCAACAGAAGCGATGCTGCCTTTAATAATAATTTTATTTCAACAGCATAGCAGCAATGCCAGAACGGGTAGTCGCTTTTGATCACAGAGTGTGCATCGCCAACAGGGGTTACCCGGCAGGCGCAGCGGCATAGGCCAGGGCGGGCAGAGAGTCGCTTTTCTGCCCAGGCTAACCGTGATAGTTTCTATCATTACGCTCATTCATAGCGACAATTACCTTGAAAAAAATCGCCACTAAAATCACCCTTGCCGACATTGCGCGTGAAGCGCGCGTCGGCGTAGCCACCGTCGACCGGGTGCTCAATAAGCGCGCGGCGGTGAAAGAGTCCACGGCGCGGCGCGTGCTGGAGGCCGCCCGCCGGCTGGGTTTTACCCTCGAGCAGCCCCACTATCGCCTGGCTGCCGGCAAAGCGCCGGTCACGATCAGAATGGGCTTTATCCTGCTGCAGGAGAGCCACTCCTTCTACCTGCCGTTGGCCCGGGCGCTGACGCGCGAGGCTGCCCCATGGCTACCGGCGGGCCAGGCGCCGGTGATACTGCATTTTGCCATCGATGCGGTGGAAGCGATGGCTCAGGCCATTCACCGACTCAGCGATGAAGTGGAGGTGCTCGGCCTGGTGGCGCTGGATCACCCGCTGATTCGCCACGCGGTGGCCCGGGCCGCCGCCCGCGGCGTGCGCGTGTTCACCCTGCTTTCCGATCTGTCGGTCCCCCAGCGCAGCGGGTATATCGGCCTCGATAATCATAAAGCCGGGCGCACAGCCGCCTGGTTTATCGAGCGCTTATGCCGGGGGAATGGCGAAATTGGCATTATCATTGGCGATAATCGTTTTACCTGCCAGGAAAGCTGTGAGATCAGCTTTCGCTCCTGCCTGCGAGAACAGGGCAAGGGGCAACAGATCCTTGAGCCGGTTCGCAGTCATGAACGGGCGGATATCGCCAGGACCGTGACGGAACAGATGCTGACTCAGTACCCGGCCCTGCAGGCGATCTACGCCCCCTGCGGCGGCGTCGAAGGGATCGTCGACGCGCTGCGCGACAGCGGCCGTCAGCAGGAGATCGCTCTGGTCTGCCACGGTCCGCTCAGCGACAGTGAACTGGCCCTGATCGATGGCACCATCGACATCATGCTTAACCACCGGCTGGATGAGTTTGCCGCCGTTACGCTGCGCGCCATGGCGGACGCTGCTTCACGCCCCCATAGCGAGGTGATTTCACTCCCTCAGCCTTTCGATATCATCACCAAAGAAAATATGTAAATTTTCGGCTCCGTCTCCAGCGGAGACGGTTATCGGGCGGACCGCGCCACCTCTCGACTTGATAAAAAATTATCAAAAAATCCATCAATTAAAATCATGATGATTATCATAAAATCAAAATTCCATCATTGTTGATAATGAAATCTTTATTCAATACTCAGCGGCATCCCTTGTATGAAAAAGGAAGCCGACATGATACATCCTATCGCTAACGCCCCCTGCAGCTGGGGCGTCGATGACCCGAAAAACCCTAACCTCCCTGCCTGGGCTACCGTGCTTAAGGAGGCGGCGCAGGCTGGCTATCGCAGCATTGAGCTCGGCCCCTGGGGTTATCTCCCCACCGATCCGGCCAGCCTGCGCGCGGCGCTGGAGCAGCATCAGCTGTCGCTGGTCGCCGGCACGATCTTTGACGATCTGGTGAGCGAGGCCCATTTCCCCACCCTGGTGGCGCTGACCCATCAAATCTGCCGCAATCTGTCGCAGGTAGCCGCTGCCGAACCGATCCCGGGCCGCCCTTTCCAGCCGCCCTATCTGGTGATTATCGACTTCGGCAACCCCGAACGGGCGCGCTTTGCCGGGCGCGGCGCGCTGGCTCCGCGCCTCAATGACAAAGACTGGCAGCGCATGATGGAGCACATTATCGCCCTTAGCACCCTCGCCTGGCAGGAGTACGGTGTGCGGGCGGTTATCCATCCGCACGCCGGGGGTAGCATTGAATTCGCGGATGAGATCGAGCGGCTGGCCAACGATATCCCGCACGACGTCGCCGGGTTGTGTCTGGACACCGGACATCTCTATTACGCCGGGATGGATCCGCTCGACTGGCTGGATCGCTATTACCACCGCCTGGACTATCTGCACTTGAAGGATGTCGACCCGCAGGTTTATCAGCGCGCTATCCATGAAGGTATCGACTTCTTCACTGCCTGCGCCGAAGGGGTGATGTGCCCGCTCGGCAGCGGCGCCATTGACTATCCGGCTATCAAAGACTTTCTTGCCCGCCGGGGGTATCAGGGCTGGATAACCATTGAACAAGAGCGCGACCCGCGCCATGCCGCAGGCAGCCTGCAGGCGGTCACGGAAAGTCTGCGCTATCTGCGCGACGTCGGATTCTGACAGGAGGCACGACATGATTAACGGTTTAAAACCTCTCGACCGCACCCTGCGCTGGGGCATGGTCGGCGGCGGCGGCAGCAGCCAGATCGGCTATATTCACCGCTCTGCAGCGCTGCGCGATAACACCTTCACGCTGCTGGCCGGCGCCTTTGATATTGATGCCGAGCGCGGACGCCAGTTCGGCCAACGGCTGGGGGTGGATCCCGACCGCTGTTACGCCGACTATCAAAGCCTGTTCCGCAGCGAGGCTGCCCGGCCTGACGGCATTCAGGCGGTGTCAGTTGCCACGCCAAATAACACCCACTATGCCATCTGTCGGGCCGCGCTGGAGGCCGGGCTGCACGTGGTGTGCGAAAAGCCGCTGTGCTTCAGCAGCGAGGAAGCTGACGAGCTGGTGGCGCTCAGCCAGCGGCGGCGCAAGATCATCGGGGTGACCTACGGCTATGCCGGCCACCAGCTGATCCTGCAGGCCCGGCAGATGATCGCCGACGGGCTGCTGGGTGATATCCGTATCGTTAATATGCAGTTTGCCCACGGTTTTCACGCCCAGCCGGTGGAACAGGAAAACGCCAGTACCCGCTGGCGGGTCGATCCCCGCTTCGTCGGCCCCAGCTATGTGCTGGGCGACCTGGCCACCCATCCGCTGTTTCTGGTCGAAACCATGGCCCCGCAGCTGAAGATCACCCGGTTGATGTGCGCCAGACAAAGTTTCGTCAAAAGCCGCGCGCCGCTGGAAGATAACGCCCATGTACTGATGGAGTATGACAACGGGGCCATCGGCTCACTGTGGAGCTCCGCCGTCAACTGCGGTTCGATGCACGGGCAAAAGGTGCGAATCATCGGTGAAAAAGCCAGTCTCGAATGGTGGGATGAACAGCCCAACCAGCTACGCTACGAAATCCAGGGCGAACCCGTGCGCATCCTCGAGCGCGGTATGGACTATCTCGATCCGCTGGCGCGTCAGGATGATCGCATCGGCGGCGGCCATCCCGAGGGACTGTTTGAGGCATGGTCGAATCTCTATCGCCGCTTCGCCATCGCCATGGATGCCGCCGACCGTCGCGACGAGGCGCTGCTGGCCGACTTCTGGTACCCGGACGCCCGCGCCGGGGCGTTCGGCGTCCGCTGGGTGGAAAACTGCGTGCGTTCTGCCGACAACGGTGCCTGCTGGGTCGACTTCCGCTAACTCGCCGGCTCAGGGCGTTCGTCCTGAGCCTTTACGGCTATTTTTCTGTCCGCGCCAGCTGGGTTTTATCCGCCTCATGGGCGCGGTCCGCCAGCCCCTGGAACGCTCCGGCGCCATAGTATTGCGCGGGAACCGGCAATGCCTGCATATCGTGCCCTGGATAGATCTGCAGTTCGCCGAGGTCGCGTAAGCGGAATCCCCCGACCTGCTCCGGCATGGTCAGGCGATACGGCGGCATGGTTTCGAATGGGACCGGCGTCGGCAGCCGGTTTTCCTGTAGATCGTAGTTACGCTTCAGTACCAGAAACTTATCCGGCACCCGCCGGTGACTATTCCACCAGTCGCCGTCGATCTGCTGAAACATCGCTTCCGTCTCTCCGCGCGTCGCCACCAGCAGCCGGGTCAGCACTTGTTTCAGCGCCGCATCCATGGCCTGGTTATAATCCTCCAGCGAACCGCCGTGGCCGCTGAGGATGACATTAATCGCCAGCCTCGCGCCCAGTAAATTGGAGTAGAGATCCTCGGGCGAAAAAAGCGGAAATCTCTTCGGAAAACCCGGGGACCGACTGGAAGCCATACCACTGGGCGATCTCATGCCACTGGGCGATTTCGAAGGCCAGATGCCCGGCGAGCCAGGCCGCCAGCTGATAGCGCTGCCTGACGCCCGCCGGCGGCGTAAAGGCATTCAGCTGCACGCGGCGCACGCCCAGTTCTTCACTGTAGAAGATCCGCCCCGCCTGGCCCAGCGTCGGCGCAATACGATTGAACAGATAAAAGGTGTTGTCCGCCGTATCGCGCACATGGGCGATATCAATAAACCCGCCGCGGCGGGTATAGATAAGCCCGTTCTGCTCCTCGCTGAGCCCCAGCAGATTTTTCACCGCACCGAACGCGCTGTCGTTGTAATGGTGCTTACCCAGCGTACCCAGAGTCAACACATTACCGATCTGGTACATCGGGATCGGAATGCCCGCCGCGCGCACGTGCAGGTCGTAACCAAAAGCGCAGCACGGTCGCAGCGACTCCGGCGGCGGCAGCTCACCGAGGGTGGGCGCCGTATGGATCGCCGTCACGGCGGGTAGCACCGGATCCTGCGCCAGCGCCGGCAGCGCCAGCGCGAATAATAGCCAGAAGGCTTTACGCATCAACAGCCTCTCCACAGCAATAAAAGTGCGCGCATCTTACCGGCAGATAGCGCCTGCGGTTTTAGTTAAAAACGGTATTCAGCGCCGACAACGAAACTATTGCGCGCGTAAAAGCCGCTCTTCCGTTCGTCGCGGCCCGGTGGTTAGTAGTTTTTGCGCGGAAAAGCGCTGGCTATCCCCCATTACCATCATCCTGCGGCAAGGTGGCGCGGTGATTGTATTCAAAAGGTGAATGTCGTATAACATAGCGCTACCGAGGGGTGTCCCGTGAGGGCTGAGATGGCGCAAGCCGAACCCTTTGAACCTGATCTGGGTCATGCCAGCGAAGGGACGGGTCGGCAATTTTGCCAGCATTACCGCCATTGCCTGTTCACACCCCTGCACGCCCGGATCTCCCCTGAATAAATGGAGGTCCTGTGATCGTTCCCGCTTTTAGCCAAGGTCTTTACGGCCGTTTACGCCAGCTGGCCGCCGCTGACTGGCAGCGCTATGTGGCGCATCCTTTCGTCCAGCAACTTGCCGATGGGACGCTGGCGGAAAACGCCTTTCGTCGCTATCTGACCCAGGATTATCTGTTTCTGATTCACTTTGCCCGCAGCTACGCGCTGCTGGTGAGTAAACTGCGCACGCTGCCGGAGATGCGGGCCGCGGCCGCCTCGATGAATGCCATCCTCAACGAACTGCCGCTGCACGTCGGCTACTGTGCCCAGTGGGGGATTAGCGAACCGGAGATGGCCGCCCAACCTGAAGCCCCCGAAACCCTCAACTATACCCGCTATGTGCTGGATATTGGCCACTCGGGTGACGCGCTGGATCTGCTGGTCGCCCTGATGCCCTGCGTCGCGGGCTACGCCGAAATCGGTCTCGGCCTGCTGCAACATCCCGCCACCCGACTGGACGATAACCCCTACGCCTCATGGATCCGCAACTATGGCGATGAAGGCTATCTGCAGGGCGTCAGCGCCGCGCTGGCGCTGTTGGAAACGGTGTGGCAGCAGCGCGGGAGCGAGGCGCGAATCACTGAGCTGAGCGAGATTTTCACCACCGCCACCCGCCTTGAGGCGCAGTTCTGGCAGATGGGCCTCAACGCCGCGGCGGAGACCCGGGCGTGACGGCGCCGGGTATTGAGGTCCGTGGCCTGAGCCTGCATGTCGGCGACCGTCGGCTGTTCGACAACCTGTCGTTTACGGTCCCCGGCGGGCAGTGGGTGTCGCTGCTCGGCGCCAGCGGCGCCGGCAAAACCAGCCTGCTGCGGGTGATGGCCGGTCTGGCGCCCGCCACCCGCGGAGAAGTGGTCGCCAGCGATGGGCAACCGATTCAGGGCCGTCTGGCGTGGATGGGGCAGAAAGATCTGCTCTACCCCTGGCTGAGCGTTAGGGACAACGTCGCCCTCGGCGCGCGGCTGCGCGGTGAAAAAGTCGATCGTGCCCGGGTCGCCGCCCTGCTTGAACAGGTTGAGCTTTCATCCTGCGCCGACGCCCGCCCGGCGACTCTCTCCGGCGGCATGCGTCAGCGCGCCGCGCTGGCGCGCACGCTGTATGAGGATCGCCCCATCGTGCTGATGGATGAGCCTTTCTCGGCGCTGGATACCCTCACCCGTACGCGCATTCAGACCCTGGCGGCCACCCTGCTGGCCGGTCGCACGGTGGTGCTTATCACCCACGATCCGCAGGAGGCCTGCCGGTTGAGCCACCGCCTGCTGGTCCTCTCGGCGGCCGACGGCGACATTGATGATAGCCATCACCTCGCCGGCACACCTCCGCGCGCGCCGGACGCGCCCGATCTCCTGATCGGCCAGGCCGCCCTGCTGCAGCAGCTGATGAGGGCCCAACCATGACTGGACGTCTCTGGCGCGGCGGCATGGTATTCGGCGGGCTGATGCTCCTCTGGGGTCTGGCCAGCCGCAGCGGCATTCCCCATTTTCTTTTACCGTCCCCGATGGCGGTCGCCGAGGCGCTATGGGTTAATCGCGCCTATCTCGGCTGGCATACGCTTATCACGCTCAGTGAGATCCTGAGCGGCCTTGCGCTGGGCGTGACGCTCGGCGTCACCCTGGCGCTGGGCATGATCCTCTCCCCCCGTCTGCAGCGCTGGCTGATGCCGCTGGTGCTCACCAGTCAGGCGATCCCGGTCTTTGCCCTCGCCCCGCTGCTGGTGCTGTGGCTGGGCTTTGGCATGAGCGCCAAAGTGGCGATGGCGGTGCTGGTGATTTTCTTTCCGGTAACTTCCGCCTTCTTTGATGGCTTGCGGCGGGTCAACCAGGAGTATCTCGATCTGGCGCGCAGCATGAATGCCTCCTTCGGCGCTCAACTGCGACATGTCCGCCTGATGGCCGCCCTGCCGGCGCTGGGCTCTGGCCTGCGCATGGCGGCGGCGGTGGCGCCCATTGGCGCGATCATCGGCGAATGGGTCGGCTCCGCCGAGGGGCTGGGCTACGTCATGCTCAACGCCAATGCGCGACTGCAAACCGATATCTGCTTCGCCGCGCTGTTTATTTTAGTACTACTGACCCTCCTGCTGTGGCTGGCGGTAGATACCCTGCTACACCGGCTGATCGACTGGTCGCCGGAATAAGAATGACGTAATAAAGGAAAACAGATGAAAAAGTCGCTATTCGCCGGGGCAACCTTGACCGCCCTGTTCAGCGGCCACGCGCTGGCCAATGAACCGCTGACGCTGGTGCTGGACTGGTACATTAATCCCGACCATGCGCCAATTATGGTGGCCGAGCAGATCGGCGCCTTTAAGGCCCAGGGGCTGGACGTCAGGATTATCCCCCCTTCCGATCCCGCGCTGCCTCCGCGCATGGTGGCCGCCCGTCAAGCGGATCTGGCCATCACCTACCAGCCGCAGGTGCACTTCTTTGCTGACGAAGGGTTACCGCTGGTGCGTGTAGGGACTCTGATTAATTCGCCGCTGAATACGGTTATCGCCCTGGATAAGCAGATCAAAACCCCGGCAGATCTGCAAGGCAAGAAGGTGGGCTACTCGGTCAGCGGCATTGAGCAGGCCACCCTGGCGACCATGGCGCAACATGCAGGGATCGATCCGGCCAGCATCAAACTGGTGAACGTCAATTTCCAGCTGACCAGCGCCCTGCTGGCCGGCCAGGTGGACGCGGTTATCGGCGGCTATCGTAATATAGAAGCGCAGGAGCTGAAGCTGCAGGGCAAAACGCCGGTAGTGATGAACGTCGAAGATTACGGCGTGCCGGCCTATGACGAGCTGGTGATTGTCGCCCATCGCGACGCAATTCATGAGGCGAAGATCCGTAAATTCCTCACCGCCCTGCAGGCGGGAGTGGGCTATCTGCGCGCCCATCCGCAGAAGAGCTGGGAGGCGTTCGCCGCCGCCCATCCGGAGCTTAGGACCGAACTCAACCACCAGGCGTGGTTGCAAACCGTGCCCCTGTTCGCCACCGATCCGGCAGCGCTGGATAAAGCGCGCTACGAGACTTACGAACAGTTTTTATATAACAATAAGTTGGTGAAAAAAGTTACACCTTTAACAAATTATGCGGTGCAACTGCATTGAGTCTTGCTATCGCTGACGGAAGGCATTCCGTCAGCGCTTTAACGTAGCGGCAATAAAAATATAGAGACTTTCTCACTAATAATTACACTTTAAAGGGTTATAGTGACAGAGCGTTGTTCTATTATAATTCAGCACGTTACGTTAATTTTGCCCCTGGTAAGAATAACGTCAAAATAGCGCAATCAATAAAACGTTGAATGCGGATTTAAAAAGCCATATATTGTGCGCGCTTTATGAATGCCAATTCAATTTCTTACACCAATTATTCAACCAGCGTTCAACCGCAATGCTGGTTGTGGGAGTGATATGATGACGGATAAAGTCCGTATTGATACTTTACGTGCCGATTTATTAGACGCAAACAACGAAACCTTTTTGGCCCGTCAGGCCGAATTCGAATCGAATGTCAGGAGTTACCCGCGTAAGCTGCCGCTGGCTATCACTAAAGCCGAAGGCGTGTGGCTGACGGATGCGGATAACAAACAGTACCTGGACTGCCTCGCGGGCGCCGGTACTCTCGCTCTGGGCCACAACCACCCTGATGTATTGCAGAGCATCCAAAGTGTCATTACCAGCGGCTTGCCGTTACATACTCTCGATCTTACCACCCCGTTAAAAGATCGCTTCTCCGAATACCTGCTCTCTTGCCTGCCGGGCGAAGGGAAAGAATATTGCCTGCAGTTCACCGGCCCGTCCGGCGCTGACGCCGTGGAAGCCGCGCTGAAGCTGGCGAAAAAATACACCGGTCGTACCGCGGTGATCAGCTTCTCCGGCGGCTATCACGGGATGACCCACGGCGCGCTGTCCGTCACCGGCAACCTGTCGCCGAAAGCGGCGGTTAACGGCATGATGCCGGAAGTCCAGTTCATGCCTTACCCGCACCTGTATCGTTGCCCGCTGGGCATCGGCGGCGAAGCCGGCGTGAAAGCCCTGACCTACTACTTCGAAAACCTGATCAACGATGTGGAGAGCGGCGTCCGTAAACCGGCGGCGGTGATCCTTGAAGCCGTTCAGGGCGAAGGCGGTGTGAACCCGGCGCCGGTCGAGTGGCTGCAGCGCATCCGCAAAGTGACCGAAGAGCACGGCATTCTGCTGATCGTCGATGAAGTGCAGGCTGGCTTTGCCCGTACCGGTAAATTCTTCGCCTTCGAGCACGCCGGTATTCAGCCGGACATCATCGTGATGTCGAAAGCGGTTGGCGGCGGGCTGCCGCTGGCGGTGCTGGGCATTAAAAAGCAGTTCGACGCCTGGGAACCGGGTCACCACACCGGCACCTTCCGCGGCAACCAGCTGGCGATGGCCACCGGCCTGACCACCCTGCGTCATCTGCGCGACAACAAGATCGCCGACAAAGTCGCCGCCCAGGGCGAGTGGCTGAAAGGTAAACTGGCCGAGCTGCAGAAACGCTACCCGGTGATTGGCCACGTTCGCGGTCTCGGTCTGATGATCGGTATCGAAATCGTCAAGCCGAACGAAGCGCAGGATCACATGGGCTGCTACCCGGCTGACGGCGAACTCTCTGCCCTGCTGCAGAAGAAATGCTTCGAAGCGGGCCTGATCCTCGAGCGTGGCGGTCGTCACGGCTGCGTGCTGCGCCTGCTGCCGTCCCTGCTGATCAGCGACGCGGAGCTGGACGTGTTCCTCGACAAATTTGAACAGGCCCTGCTGGCCGCCGGCGTAAAACCGGTCTGAGTGGAGTAAGTGACCGCCATGTCCACATTGAATCCGATTCTTGCTGGTTCAGCGCAGAGCGTTGAAGCCTATCAGCAGGTTATCGAGCAGACCAGCCAGGCCGTTGTGCAGTGGCTGAAGCAACCTGAGATGTATCAGGGGAAAAGCGTTGACGAGCTGCGTGAGCGTATCTCCCTTGAATTTAACGAACAGGGTTTGGGTAACCAGGCGGCGATTGATCGTGCGATCGAGTACTTCCTGAAAGACAGCCTGTCGGTGCATCACCCGCAGTGCGTGGCGCACCTGCACTGCCCGAGCCTGGTGATTAGCCAGGCGGCGGAAGTGCTGATTAACGCCACCAACCAGAGCATGGACTCCTGGGATCAGAGCCCGTCGGCAACCATTATCGAGATGAAGCTGATCGAATGGCTGCGCGCCCGGGTCGGTTTTCCGGCGGGCGACGCCGGCGTCTTCACCAGCGGCGGCACCCAGAGCAACCTGATGGGCCTGATGCTGGCGCGCGACGCCTTCTTCGCCCGTCAGGGCCACTCCATCCAGCAGGATGGGCTGCCGGGGGATATCCGCAAGTACAAAGTCTTGTGCTCGGAAAACGCCCACTTCTCGGTGCAGAAGAACATGGCGCTGATGGGCCTCGGCTACCGCTCGGTAACGCTGGTGAAAACCGACGAATTCGCGCGGATGGACGTGTCCGACCTGCAGGCGAAGATTGCGCAAGCGCAGGCTAACGGCGAGCAGATCATGGCGATCGTCGCCACCGCCGGCACCACCGACGCGGGCGCTATCGACCCGCTGCGCGACATCGCCGGTATCGCTGCGGAACATCAGATCTGGCTGCACGTTGACGCAGCCTGGGGCGGCGCCCTGCTGCTGTCTGAGCAGTATCGCGACTACCTTGACGGTCTGGAGCTGGTGGATTCCGTTACCCTGGACTTCCATAAGCAGTTCTTCCAGACCATCAGCTGCGGCGCATTCCTGCTGAAGGACGCGCGCCATTACGAGCTGATGCGTTATCAGGCGGCCTATCTGAACTCCGAGTTCGATGAAGAACACGGCGTACCGAACCTGGTGTCTAAGTCGCTGCAGACCACCCGTCGCTTCGATGCGCTGAAGCTGTGGATGGGTCTGGAAGCGCTGGGCCAGAAACAGTATGCGGCGATCATCGATCACGGCGTCACGATGGCGAAAAACGTGGCGGAGTACGTGAAGTCGCAGCCGACGCTGGAGCTGGTGATGCAGCCGCAACTGGCGAGCGTGCTGTTCCGTTCCCGTCCGGCGCAGATGGCCGGGAGCGACGCGGCGGCTATCGCGCTGCTCAACCAGCGCGTCGGCGACGCCCTGCTGGCCTCCGGCCGCGCTAACGTCGGCGTAACCGAGCACAACGGCGTTACCTGCCTGAAGCTGACCCTGCTGAACCCGGTGGTGACGCTGGATGACGTGAAGGTTCTGCTGAACCTGGTGGAGCGCACCGCTCAGGAACTGCTGGCGCAATAACCTGCCTTAGCGAGGCGGCGCCTGCCGCCCCGCTGCCAGCCTTGCCTGCAATAAGCCGATAATGTCCTTATCGGCTTTTTTTATTTCTTTCCGCACCGCTAATGCTCTCTTCGCAGGGCCCGTTGACCCCTGCCTCTCGCGATGCCACAGTACTATCTCGAAAATAACAACGTTCAGGATAAACGTCCTGAAAATGGGGATGATGATGGAGAAACGCTTACCAGGGCTGGATCTCGACGCCCTGCGCAGCTTTGTGACCGGCATGGAGTGCGGCAGTTTCGCCCAGGCAGCGCTGCGCCTGTCGCGTTCCACCTCCGCGGTCAGCTCCCAGCTTAAAAAGCTGGAGAGTCAGTGCGGTGCGGCGCTGGTGACCAAACAGGGGCGCCATCTGGTGCTCACCGCGGAAGGCGAAAAGCTGATGAGCTACGCCAGACGCCTGCTGGCGCTCAATGATGAAACCCTGCGCGCGCTGCAGGGTGAGCGGCTCACCGGCGAGATCCACCTTGGTATGCAGGAAGATTTTGGCGAATCGCTGATGCCGGAGATCCTCGGGCAATTTAAACGGCATCATCCGCAGGTGCGGATAGTCGCCAGGGTGGATCGCAATGGTCCGCTGCGCCAGGCGCTGGCGGAAGAGGCGCTGGATCTGGCGCTGCTGTGGCAAACCGAAGATCAGGGTCCCGGGCTGGGCCTCTGCCCGCTGGCGTGGATTGCGCATCCTGACCTGGATATTCGCGCTCTGCTGGTCTCCGGCGAGCCGCTGCCGCTGGTGATGTTCGACAGCCCGTGCCTGATGCGCTCCCGCGCCATTGCCTGTCTCGATGCCGCGGGGATCCCCTGGCAGGTGGTGTTCGTCAGCCACAGCCTGAGCGGCATCTGGGCGGCGGTGCAGGCCGGGCTGGGCCTGACGATACGCACCCGCATCGGCATGCCAGGCAACCTGCGCCCTGCAGGAGGACTGCTGCCAGCGCCAGGAAGTCTGGCCGTCAGCCTGCGAAAACCCCGCGTGAGGAATCGCATTCCGCCGCCGTGGCGCTGCTCGGCGAACTGATGACCGAGGCCCTGCAGGGATGGCTCGACAGGTGACACTGTCACGCCATTTCCATTCATCCTCACCCTAACCCTCTCCCTGAAGGGAGAGGGAACCGTTCGGCAGCATCTGTTACCCCACTCCACATTCTGTCTCCCGGGCAAACGCAGCCCAGCCCAGCCCAGCGCCGTTCCCGCTTCAATGCCCGGTGGCGGCTGCGCCTTACCGGGCCTACACGCGGCTCCGTAACGATGTAGGCCGGGCAAGCGCAGCGCCGCCCGGCAATGGGTATAAGGGCTGGAGGGATCCGTCCGCCAGACGCCTGCGCCGCGGGTCAGGCTTTGCTCTCCTGCAGCAGCTGCTGGATCACCTGCTCCTGGCGAGCATAATCCCCTTCGCCGAAGGCGGTATAGCGCAGCTGTCCGCGAGCGTCGAAAATGTAATGCGCCGGCCAGTACTGATTGCCGAAGGCGTTCCAGATGGCGTACTCATTATCCGCCACCACCGGGTAGGTTATCCGCCAGTCCTTCACCGCCTGGCGCAGCAGGGGCAACGAACGCTCCCAGGGATATTCCGGGGTATGAACGCCAATCACTACCAGGCCCGCCGCGCGGTATTTGTTCGCCCAGTCGCGCACGTAAGGCAGGGTATGCTGACAGTTGATACACTCCCGGGTCCAGAAATCCACCAGCACCACTTTGCCCTTCAGACGCTCCGGAGTTAACGCCGGGCTGTTGATCCATGCGCTTCCCCCCGCCAGAGAGGGCATCGCGCTGCTGGGCTGCGGCGCGGCGATCGGCTGGAGGCTGGTCTTTTGCTCCGGCTGCGGCAGACGGGCGGCCAGCCGCTGCTCCAGCGCCTGGCTCAGTCCACCAGCGCTCTGCAGATAGCGATCGCCGCCGCTGGCGATCAGCGCCACCGAGGCCAACATTGCCCCCCCTGCCAACCGGCGCAGCCGTTCGCCGAACGCCTGTCCGCGACGCAATCTGGTGATCAACGCCGCCCCGCACCACCCCAGCAGGAATAACATCAGCGCCCCGCCGCTGCCGTAGGCCAGCAGCAAGCCGCCGGTAGTCGCCTGCCCCGGATGCACAAAGCCCAGGCTAAGTATCGCTCCCAATACCGGCCCGGCGCACGGCGCCCACAGCAGGCCCACCGCCAGCCCGGCCAGTAGAGAACCGATCCAGCCGCGCTGGCGTGAACTGGCATCGTTAAGCTGATTCCCCAACGCTACCAGGGGTGAGGTCAGCCGTTGCGCGACGCGTTGCGAAAGCAGACTCAACCCGACCAGGGCGAAGAACGCCAGCGCCAGACCGCGGCCTGCGAGGGTCAGATTCACCACCCAGCCGCTGGCGACCGTCACCAGCCAGGAGACAGCGCCGAACATCAGCGCCATTCCTGCCAGCATGATCGCCAGCTGCCCCCGGCGGCCCCGGACACTGGCGAACAGCAGCGGGATCACCGGCAGCGTACAGGGGCTCAGCAGAGTTAACATCCCGCCCAAAAAATGCAATTAATATCGACATCGCCTTCTCCTCATTATGCCGTCGCTGCTGAGAGTGGCAGCCACGACATTACAGCAAGGCCATGTAAGGCGAATGTGTCGGGAAAGGGGGAGAATTGTCGGCTTAGTTATCCGTTTTCCCCGAAGATACATCAGGATACAATCCCGCCGCGGCAAGGCGAACGCTGGCGTCCAGGCCGCCCTGCGGGCGGTTGGCCAGGCGCAGCGCGCCGTCCATCTGGCTGACCAGCTGCGCGGCGATCGCCAGCCCCAGGCCGGTGCCGCCGGTATCGCGATTGCGCGAGTCCTCCAGGCGATAAAACGGCTGCAGCACCTCCTGCAGCGAGGCCTCGGGGATCCCCGGCCCCTCATCCAGCACATGAAGGGTGATATCCCCCACGGCGTCACGGGTCAGGGTTACCGTGGCCGTCGTACCGAATTTCAAGGCGTTATCGATAAGATTGGTCATCACCCGGCGCAGAGCCTGCGGCGGGATCCACACCACCCCGGCGGTCTCTTCGGGACAAAACTGGACCGGCCGGCCGACATCGGCATAATCGCAGACGATGGTGTCGAGAAACGCATCGAGATTCAGCCGCTGTCGCGCCTCCTCCAGCGGCTGCGAGGTGCGGGCGAAGGCGATGCCCTCCCGCACCAGACGGGTCATATTGTCGAGATCCTGCAGTAGCTTATCGCGCAGTTCCGGCTGGTCGGCCATCTCCACCCGCAGCTTCATTCGGGTTATCGGGGTTTGCAGATCGTGGGAGATGGCGGCAAGGATCCGCGCTCGCTCCTGCAGATGATCGTGGATGCGCGCCTGCATCGCGTTAAACGCGCGGGCGGCGCGACGCACCTCCTCCGGCCCCTGCTCGGCCATAGTTCCCGCCGTGTCGCTGGCCGGCTCCAGGGCATTTACCGCGTGGGTAAAGCGGGAGATGGGCAGCAATACCTGGCGAACCGCGTACCAGGCGCAGGCCAGCAGGAGGACAAACTGAGCGATCAGCACCACCGGCAGCCAGCGGGCGATGGCCGGTAGTTTCGGCCACAGGTCGAGGGTCAACGGCGCGCCGTCGTGAAGGGTAATATGGGCCTGAATATGCTGCCGCGGGCCGGGGATCGCCACAATACTTACCGGATACTGCGCGCTCAGCGCCTCCTGCAGGGAGCGCGCTGCGTCCCGGGCGCGCCAGCTGTCCGGGTAATCGCCGCGCTCCCCGGCGTCCAGCAGATAGCGATAATTGCCGCGCGCCAGCTTCGGCAGCCATTGTGGGCGCTCAGCGGCCGGCAGGCGGTCAAGGATCGCCACGCTGGTGGCGACATCGGAAGCCAGATTGCCCAGCATCACGCTGCGAGCGCTGCTCATACGCTCATAAAACAGCAGCGACAGGGTTAAGGTATTCGCCAGCAGCAGCGCCAGAAACAGCAGCGCCATCAGCCTCGACTGCAGCGAGGCGGGCCAGAACCTCATTCATGCCTCTCGCGAATGGAGACCGGTACCGACAGCACATAGCCTTCGCTGCGCACCGTTTTAATGTAGGCCGGCTCGCGAGCATCCTCCCGTAGCCGCTGGCGCAGTCGGCTCACCAGCAGGTCAATTGACCGCTCAAACAGTTCCGCGTCGCGTCCCTGGGTCAGATTGAGCAGCTGATCGCGGTTCAGCACCCGCTGGGGATGGTCGAGAAACACCCGCAGCAGCCGATACTCCGCCCCGCTGAGGGCGACGATGGCGCCGCTGTCGTCCAGCAGATGACGGGCGGCAGTGTCGAGCAGCCAGTCGCCAAAGGCGATCAGCCTGCCCGCCTCGGTGATCTGCAGGTTCGGCGGCAGCGCCCGGGTGCGGCGTAAAATGGCTTTGATGCGCGCCAGCAGTTCGCGAGCCACAAAGGGCTTAATCAGATAATCGTCAGCCCCCATTTCCAGGCCGAGGATCCGGTCGCTGTCATCGGTGCGGGCGGTGAGCATCAGCACCGGGATATCCTGCTGCGGGTTAGCGCGCAGCTGGCGACAGAGCGTTAAGCCATCCTCTCCCGGCATCATAATATCCAGCACAATCAGGTCAATTTGATGGTTTTTGAGTACCGACCACATGGCTTTGCCGTTCGCCGCGCCGCTGGCGCGATATCCCGATTTTTCCAGATAGTCGACAATCAGTTCCCGGATGTCGCGGTCGTCGTCGACGACCAGGATGTGGTCAATACGCTCCAAAGGCTGCTCCTGGGGCAAAATAAACTCTTCACAAGCATAAGCCGTGTTGCCGGAAGCGCAACGTCGCGCCGCCGGCAAGGCGCGGGTTACAAACGATCGGCGTCCACCACCGCCTGCACAAACGCCGTCGGATCCTCCTGCGGCGGGTTATGGCCCACCGCTCCCGGCAGATCCCGGTGCTCATATTTACCAGTAAATTTGGCACGGTAGCTGGCGGGAGCCGGATGCGGCGCGCCGTTATTCGCCCCTTCCAGGGTGATGGTGGGCACGGTTATCGGCGGTAGCGCCACCAGCCGTTGTTCATAGCCGGCATACTTCGCTTCCCCTTTCTCCAGCCCCAGGCGCCAGCGGTAGTTGCTGATGGTGATCGCCACATGGTCCGGGTTATCCAGCGCCCGGGCGGTTTTGGCAAAGGTCGCGTCGCTGAATTGCCACTGCGGCGACGCCTGATGCCAGATAAATTTCGCAAAGTCGTGGGTGTTTTGCCGGTAACCGGCCTCCCCACGCGGGGTGGCAAAATAGAATTGATACCACCACGACAGCTCAGCCTGCGGCGGCAGCGGTTTTTCGCCAATCTGCTGACTGCTGATCAGATACCCGCTCACCGAGACCAGGGATTTCACCCGCTGCGGCCACAGCGCGGCGACGATATCCGCCGTGCGCGCGCCCCAGTCAAAACCGGCCAGATCCGCCTGCCTGATGTTAAGGGCGTCCATCAGATGGACAATATCGGCCGCCATCGCCGACGGCTGACCGTTACGCGGCGTGCTGGCGGAGAGGAAACGGGTCGTGCCGTAGCCACGCAGATACGGCACGATCACCCGGTAACCCTTCTGCGCTAGAGCCGGCGCCACCTGGGCATAGCTCTGAATATCGTAGGGCCAGCCGTGCAGCAGGATCACCGGCTGGCCGTCGCGCGGGCCGATATCCACGTAGCCAATATTCAGGTCGCCGGCGCGGATCTGCTGGATCTTGTCGAACGCCCCCGCGTCTTCAGCGGCGCAAACGGCGGCGGACCACAGGGTGGATAACCCCAGCGCCACGGCGCTGGTATAGCGGATCAGGGATAATCTGTTCATCGTTTTCTCACCTTTTATCGTCATCAAGAGAGTACGTGACCAGTAAAACGGAAATTTGTATCCGCCATGTGCCCGACCGGGGCCATTTTTATCTCTTAATGTCAGCGCTGCGCCGCGAGATACAGTGTGATACAAAGTCGAGGTTGGCAATTGTTGCGGGCATGTGAATTTATGCTTGCCCCGGGAGATAAATCCGTTACCGTGGCAGGCATTTTTCACCACTTAAGAACGCAGGAACCCGCTATGGCGATTTTTGATGGTCACAATGACCTGCTGCTGAATCTCTGGCTTCACCATCGCGAGGATCCGGTGAGCGCCTTCTTTGCCGGAATTGAGAACGGCCATCTCGACTATCCGCGCATGCTGCAAGGCGGATTTGCCGGCGGGCTATTCGCGCTATTCGTGCCACCGCAGGAATATATTGCCCGTATGACGCCGCAATACGCCAGCCAACGATGGGATCCGATCGATATCCTCTGGCAGCAACTGGCCATCCTGAAGCAACTTATCGCCCACTCCGCTGGACGCTTGAGATTGTGTCTGAGCGCGGCGGATATCGAACGCTGCCGCGAGGATAAGGTACTGGCGATGGTGGCGCATATTGAGGGTGCCGGAGGTTTTGATGGCGAGGGCCGCGACCTGCAGGCCTTTTATGCCGCCGGGGTCCGCAGCATTGGTCCGTTCTGGAATATTGCGAACCGCTTCGGCAGCGGCGTTAACGGTTCGTTTCCCGGTAGCCCGGACACTGGGCCTGGACTGACAGCGGCAGGTATCGATCTGATTAAGCAGGTCAATGCCTTGAAGATGCAGATGGACGTGTCTCATATGAATGAAAAAGCGTTCTGGGATACCGCCCATCACGCAACGTCACCGCTGGTGGCCACCCACTCCAATGCCCATGCCCTGTGCCCGCAGCCGCGCAATCTGACCGACCAGCAACTGCGGGCGATCCGCGACAGCGGCGGCGTGGTGGGCGTCAATTTCGGCAATGCTTTCCTGCGCGCCGACGGCCGGCGCGATAGCGACACGCCCTTAACCACCATTGTCCGGCATATCGACTATCTTATTAACATAATGGGTGAGGATCATGTGGCCCTTGGCTCGGATTTTGACGGCATCACCCTGCCGGACGAGCTGGGCGATGTGGCCGGCTTACCGCGGCTTATCAATACGTTGCGCGCTAGCGGCTATGATCAATTGGTGCTGGATAAGCTGCTGTGGCGTAACTGGCTACGGGTATTAAAAAATGTTTGGCAACAATAGGTTATATTGTAAACATAAAGTTAATTCCTTACAGATTCCGGGTTGATCTCTCTCCCGGTGAAGCGCAATATGCGGCAGCCGTCACAGATCCACCATTATCCGTGAGGCCTGTAGTCATTTTTAAGAGGAACAAAACATGTGGAAGAAACCTGCTTTTATCGATTTACGTCTCGGTCTGGAAGTGACGCTGTACATTTCTAACCGTTAATCGCCCCGCCCGCCGTTCGCGCGGGCACCTTCATTCATTACCCGGTCCGTCTTCATGTTCATTAAAGTCCTCGGTTCCGCCGCCGGCGGCGGTTTCCCGCAATGGAACTGCAACTGCGCCAACTGTCAGGGTCTGCGCGATGGCACCATTCAGGCTGCCCCCCGCACCCAGTCGTCAATTATCGTCAGCGACAACGGTAAAGAGTGGGTGCTGTGCAACGCCTCGCCGGATATCAGCCAGCAGATTGCCCATACCCCCGAGTTAAATAAAGCCGGCGTACTGCGCGGAACGCATATCGGCGGCATTATTCTCACCGACAGCCAGATCGACCACACCACCGGGTTGCTGAGCCTGCGGGAAGGCTGCCCACATCAGGTCTGGTGCACCCCGGAGGTTCATGAGGATCTCTCCACCGGCTTCCCGGTGTTTACCATGCTGCGGCACTGGAACGGCGGCCTGGTGCATCATCCCATCGCTCCGCAGCAGCCTTTTACCGTTGACGCCTGTCCTGATTTGCAGTTTACCGCGGTGCCTATCGCCAGCAACGCGCCGCCCTATTCGCCGTATCGCGACCGGCCGCTGCCGGGTCATAACGTGGCGCTGTTTATCGAAAACCGCCGCAACGGGCAGACGCTGTTCTATGCCCCGGGGCTGGGTGAGCCGGATGAAACCCTTCTGCCGTGGCTGCAAAAAGCGGACTGTCTGCTGATCGATGGCACCGTCTGGCAGGATGACGAGCTGCAGGCCGCCGGCGTCGGGCGCAATACCGGGCGCGATATGGGCCACCTGGCGCTCGGCGATGAGCACGGGATGATGGCCCTGCTGGCCTCCCTGCCGGCAAAACGCAAAATTCTCATTCATATTAATAACACCAACCCGATCCTTAACGAGCAGTCTCCCCAGCGCCAGGCGCTAACGCAACAGGGGATCGAAGTGAGCTGGGACGGGATGGCAATCACCCTTCAGGATACCGCATGTTGATCACTGACACGCTGTCGCCGCAGGCCTTTGAAGAGGCTCTGCGGGCTAAAGGCGCCTTCTACCATATTCACCACCCTTACCACATCGCCATGCATAACGGCGACGCGACCCGCGAGCAAATTCAGGGTTGGGTGGCGAACCGGTTTTATTACCAGACCACTATTCCGCTGAAAGACGCGGCAATTATGGCCAACTGCCCGGATGCGCAGACCCGGCGCAAATGGGTGCAGCGGATCCTCGACCACGACGGCAGCCACGGCGAGGACGGCGGGATTGAAGCCTGGCTGCGGCTGGGGGAAGCGGTCGGTTTGAGCCGCGACGATCTGCTCAGCGAGCGTCACGTGCTGCCCGGCGTGCGCTTCGCAGTGGATGCCTATCTTAATTTCGCTCGTCGCGCCTGCTGGCAGGAGGCGGCCTGCAGCTCCCTGACCGAGCTGTTCGCCCCGCAGATCCATCAGTCGCGTCTCGACAGCTGGCCGCAGCATTATCCATGGATCAAAGAGGAAGGCTACTTTTACTTCCGCAGTCGTCTGAGCCAGGCCAATCGCGACGTTGAGCATGGCCTGGCGCTGGCGAAGGCCTACTGCGACAGCGCTGAAAAACAGAACCGGATGCTGGAGATCCTGCAGTTTAAGCTCGACATTCTGTGGTCGATGCTCGATGCCATGACCATGGCCTATGCCCTGCAGCGCCCGCCCTATCACACGGTCACCGACAAGGCGGCCTGGCACACGACCCGACTGGTGTAATCATGCAAAAAACGTCCATCGTTGCCTTTCGTCGCGGCTACCGACTGCAGTGGGAAGCCGCCCAGGAGAGCCATGTGATCCTCTATCCGGAGGGTATGGCCAAACTCAATGAGACCGCCGCGGCGATCCTCGAGCTGGTCGATGGCCGGCGCGACGTCGCGGCGATTATCGCCATGCTTAATGAACGTTTCCCGGAAGCCGGCGGCGTCGATGACGACGTCATCGAGTTCCTGCAGATCGCCTGTCAACAGAAGTGGATCACCTGCCGTGAGCCAGAGTAAACCCACCGTCAATCCGCCGCTGTGGCTGCTGGCGGAGCTGACCTACCGCTGCCCGCTGCAGTGTCCCTACTGTTCCAATCCGCTGGACTTCGCCCGGCAGGATAAGGAGCTGACCACCGAACAATGGATCGAGGTCTTTCGCCAGGCGCGGGCGATGGGCAGCGTTCAGCTGGGCTTTTCCGGCGGCGAGCCGCTGACCCGTAAAGATCTGCCGGAGCTGATCCGCGCCGCGCGCGACCTCGGGTTCTATACCAACCTGATCACCTCCGGGATAGGGCTGACGGAGAGCAAACTGGACGCCTTCAGCGAGGCCGGGCTGGACCATATCCAGATTAGCTTCCAGGCCAGCGATGAAGTGCTCAACGCCGCGCTGGCCGGCAACAAAAAAGCCTTCCAGCAGAAGCTGGCCATGGCCAAAGCCGTGAAAGCGCGCGACTACCCGATGGTGCTCAACTTCGTTCTCCACCGGCACAACATCGACCAGCTCGATAAAATTATCGAGCTGTGCATTGAGCTGGAAGCCGATGACGTTGAGCTGGCCACCTGCCAGTTCTACGGGTGGGCGTTTCTTAATCGCGAAGGGCTGCTGCCGACCCGGGAACAGATCGCCCGCGCCGAGCAGGTGGTCGCTGACTACCGGCAGAAAATGGCCGCCAGCGGCAACCTCACCAACCTGCTGTTCGTCACCCCGGACTATTACGAAGAGCGGCCGAAAGGCTGCATGGGCGGCTGGGGATCGATTTTCCTCAGCGTCACCCCGGAAGGCACCGCCCTGCCTTGCCACAGCGCGCGCCAGCTGCCGGTGGCGTTTCCGTCGGTGCTGGAGCAGAGTCTGGAATCGATCTGGTATGACTCATTCGGCTTCAATCGCTACCGCGGGTATGACTGGATGCCGGAGCCGTGCCGCTCCTGTGATGAAAAAGAGAAGGACTTCGGCGGCTGCCGCTGCCAGGCCTTTATGCTGACCGGCAGCGCCGATAACGCCGACCCGGTGTGCAGCAAATCCCCGCATCATCACAAAATCCTCGAGGCCCGGCGCGAAGCGGCCTGCAGCGACATAAAAGTCAGCCAGCTGCAGTTCCGCAACCGTACCCGCTCGCAGCTGATCTACCAAACCCGGGACCTGTAATGACGCTAGCGACCCGCACCGTCACTTTGCCGGGCGGCCTGCAGGCCACCCTGGTCCATCAGCCGCAGGCGGATCGCGCGGCTGCCCTGGCGCGGGTCGCCGCCGGCAGCCACCACGAACCGTCGCGCTTCCCTGGGCTGGCGCACCTGCTGGAACACCTGCTGTTTTACGGCGGAGAGCGCTACCAGGATGATGACCGACTGATGGGCTGGGTGCAGCGCCAGGGCGGAAGCGTGAATGCCACCACCCTGGCTCGCCATAGCGCGTTCTTTTTCGAGGTTGCCGCCGATGCTCTGGCTGATGGTGTCGCGCGTCTACAGGAGATGCTGCAGGCCCCGCTGCTGCTCAGGGAAGATATTCAGCGCGAAGTGGCGGTGATTGACGCCGAGTACCGCCTGATCCAGCAGCATGAGCCATCGCGCCGGGAAGCCGCGGTGCGCCACGCCGCCAGCGCGCCCGCGGCGTTTCGCCGCTTTCAGGTAGGCAGCGCCGACGCGCTGGCGGGCGATCTCGCTGCGCTGCAGGCCGACTTAGGCGATTTTCACCGCACCCATTACGTCGCCCGGCGAATGCAGCTCTGGCTGCAGGGGCCGCAGTCGCTGGAGGCGCTCGGCGAGCTGGCGGCCCGTTTCGCCACCGGGCTTGCCGCAGGCGAGGCGCCGCCGCCGGCGCCGCCGCTGCGCCTGGGCGAGTTCACTGCACTGCAGCTGGCGGTCTCCAGCCAGCCCGCGCTGTGGCGCTGCCCGCTGATCGCTTTAAGTGACAACGTCACGTTACTGCGCGAGTTTTTGCTGGATGAAGCCCCCGGCAGCCTGATGGCCGGTCTGCGCCAGCGCCGGCTGGCCGGGGATGTGGCGCTGAACTGGCTGTATCAGGATCGGCACCTCGGCTGGCTGGCGCTGGTCTTCGCCAGCGACCGGCCGGAAGAGGTCGACCGGCAGATAACCCACTGGCTGCAGGCGCTACAGCAAACGACGCCTGAGCAGCAGCTACACTACTATCAGCTATCCCGCCGCCGCTTTCAGGCGCTGTCGCCTCTCGATCAGCTGCGCCAGCGGGCATTCGGCTTTGCCCCCGGCGCGCCGCCCGCCGGGTTCGCCGATTTTTGCTCCGCCCTGCAGGCCGCCCCGTCGGTCAGCCTGGCCTGTCAAACCGTTTCCCCAGGGGAGCCTGTTGCCACCCAGGGCTTTAGCCTGCCGCTTAGCCGCTGGCGCCGCCGCCCTGAGTCTGACCCGGCGCTGGCGTTCGCTTTTTATCCGCAGGCCGCTGGCGATCTCGTTGCCAAATGCCCGGAGAAAGCCGCGCCGCTGCTCCATCTCCCGTTACCGGAAGAGCCGCCGAGGCTCCTGCTGCGACCGCCCTTCTACTGCTCGCCCGATCAGGCCGAGGGGCTGGCGCGTGGGGAACAGCTGCGCCCACTGCTTGCCGCCCTGCGCCATGCCGGGGGACACGGCGAGTGGCATCTGTTCGACGGCAGCTGGCAGTTGACCCTCCAGCTGCCGGAGCCCGGCCGACGGCCGGAGGCGATCCTGCAGGCCATTCTGCGGCAGCTCGCGCTCCCGGTCGCCTCG
>NZ_JH414798.1:973470-991945 GCF_000238715.1 Klebsiella sp. 4_1_44FAA | reverse complement strand
CTATCCGTCATCTCATGGCTCAACTCCCCGAACGGCTGGGTACATCCGGGCATCAGAAAGGTTGGCTGGCGGCCCTGGCCGGCGGCAGCGCAGAAGATGCGCAGTGGGTAGCGCGTCAGCTGAGCCTGATTACCGCCCCGGTTAATCCGCCGATGCCCGCTCCGGCGCCCTGCCGCCGCGGCGTCGAACGTCTGGTTTATCCTGGAGGCGATACGGCGCTGCTGGTCTTCATTCCGCTGCCGGATGGCGCCTCGCTGGCGGCCCTGCGGCTGCTGGCGCAGCATTGTGAGCCGCTATTTTTCCAGCGCCTGCGGGTGGAGCAGCAGATTGGCTATGTGGTGAGCTGCCGCTATCAGCGGGTCGCCGATCGCGACGGGCTGCTGATGGCGCTCCAGTCCCCGGATCGCCGCGCCGGGGAATTGCTGCGCTGTGGTAAAGACTTTCTGCGCCAGCTGGCCCCCATGGATGAGGCGACCTTCAGACCGCTACAGCAGCGCCTGGCCGCTCAGATCCGCGCCAGCAGGCCGCCAGAGGCGCGGGCGCTGTCCGCCCTGCGTCAGGAGTATGGTTTACCAGAGCTAACGCCGCAGGCGGTCGACGCGCTGCGCGTTGCAGAGGTGGCCGATCTGGCACGCGAAATGACCCGCCGGCGTCGCCGCTGGCAGGTGCTATTCACGACAGGGGATTAATGGCCGGGGGCATCCGGGGTCAGAAAGGCGCTGACGAAGCGCGTAAGGATCGCCGCGCCCTGCGGGCTCTCCTGCACCTCGTCGTGTAACCGCTGCGCGTCAATACCTTCCGCCTGCAGCACCGCCTCCCGGTGGCGGATCAGCGAACGGGCTATCGGCGCGGTAAATTCCGGGTGAAATTGCGTAGAGACCGCGTGCGGCCCATAGCGCACAATCTGGTGGGGATCGTGGGCGGACGCGGCCAGCACCGTGGCCCCTTCCGGCAGACGAGTCACGGTTTGCAAATGGCTCAGATGCGCAGGAAATGTAGCCGGCAGGCCGCTCAGCAGCGGATCATCGACACCCCATGGCGACAGCGTAATGGTTTGGCTGCCGCTTTCCCGCCCGCCAGGATGATACGCCACCTCACCCCCCAGGGCATGGGCCATCAGCTGATGACCATAACAAACGCCGAACAGCGGCATGTCGATAGCCACCGCCTGCCGGATCCAGTCGGCGGTCCGTTCGCTCCACGCCAGACGATCGGTTACCATCGCCCACGAGCCGGTTAGCACCGCTATGGTCTGGTTATCCGGCGTCGGCAGCGGTTCATCTTCAAACACCCGCACCGTGGTGAGCTGCGTCTGCCACGGCGCCAGCAGCGTGCGAAACCAGCGCGGCAGATCGCCATGCGCCTGGCGAATGGCCGTCGGCGGCGTGCCGGTCTGGACCAGCAGTAATCGGTTACGTGTCACCTTTCCTCCTCGCTCCGGGTCATGTTCCTGCCATCACTATGCCGCCCGGAAAGCCGCGGGACAAATAACCAATATCTATGAACGATGCGCGTCCGGAATAAGTCCAGCCGCTTACTGGGCATCGGCGCTGTCACGCTGCGGCACGTCAGCCGCCGCGGATGACGCCTGCTGCGGAACAAAGATGTGGTCCAGGATGGCGCGCGCCGTCGGTCCGGCCACCACCCCATCCCCGCCGCCGTTCTCCAGGATCAGCGCCATCGCCACCTTCGGATGCTGATAAGGGGCAAACAGGGTATAGAAGATATGGTCGCGCAGACGCACCGGGATCATTTTGGCGTTATAGGTCTGGTTTTGCTTCAGGCTGAACACCTGCGAGGTGCCGGACTTCGCCGCGATCTGGTACGGAGCGGTATGGAACAGCTTATAGCCGGTGCCGTTGGGCTGATTCGCCATCCCATACATGCCGTTGCGCACAATGCCCCAGTACGGGGATTTCGGGTCACCCACCTGCGGCAGGTTCGCCGGCTGCTGATAACGTTCCACATGGTTGCCCTGCTTCATCGAATAGAGCAGATGCGGATCCTGTACTTTACCATTGTTCAGCAGAGTGGTAAGCGCCTTCACCATCTGGATCGGGGTGGCGATCCAGTACCCCTGGCCGATGCCGACCGAGATGGTGTCCCCCTGATACCAGGGCTTTTTATGCACCCGCTGTTTCCACTCCCGGCTGGGCAGCACCCCGGCGTACTCCTCATTAAGGTCGATGCCGGTGGACTGGCCGTAGCCGAACTTGCTCAGCCATGCATGGATCCGGTCAATGCCCATCTCGAAGGCGACCTGATAGAAAAAGGTGTCCGCTGACTCTTCGATGGCTTTAGTCACGTTGAGCATGCCGTGGCCGGTTTTCAGCCAGTCGCGGTAGCGGCGTTGCGTGCCCGGCAGCGTCCACGTCGGCGCCCCGAAGAAGGTGGTGTTCGGGGTGATGACCCCAGCGGAGAGCGCCGACAGCGCCATATAGGGTTTGACCGTCGAAGCCGGAGGATATAGCCCCTGGGTGACGCGGTTGATCAGCGGCCGGTCCGGATTCTCCAGCAGCGATTTATAGGCCTGATAGCCGATACCTTTGACGAACGGATTAGGATCGTAGCTGGGACTGGAGACCATCGCCAGCACGCCGCCATCCCGCGGGTCGACCACCACCACCGCCGCCCGCTGTCCCTTCAGCACCGACTCAATATACTGCTGGAGATGAAGGTCGAGAGTCAGATAGATGTTTTTTCCGGCCACCGGCGGCACCTCTTTCAGTAGACGCACCACCCGGCCGTGGTTATCCACCTCCACTTCCTGATAGCCGGTGGTGCCGTGGAGCGCTTTTTCATAATAGCCCTCGATGCCCTGCTTACCGATATTGCGGTCGGCGGCGTAGTTCTCCTCTTCGCCGTTTTTCGCCAGCCGTTGCAGATCGCTGTCGTTGATTTTCGACACATAGCCCACCACGTGCGCCAGCTCTGCGCCGTAGGGGTATTCCCGTTGTTGGTAGCTCTCCACCGTCACGCCGGGGAAACGGAATTCGTTGACCGCGAAGCGGGCCACCTCCACATCGCTGAGGTCTGACTTGAGGGTGACCGCTTTGTAGCGGCTGGTGTGGTGCATATCGTCGCGAAAGCTGGCGATGTCGTCCGGCGTCAGGTCGACGATAGGCGTCAGCTGCTGCAACAGCGCGGCCATATCGGGAATTTTGCTCGGGATCACCTGCAGGCGATACAGGGTGATATTCTGCACCAGCGGAATGCCGTTGCGATCGAATATCAGCCCGCGGCTGGGGGCGATGGGCAGCATTTTGATGTCGTTCTGGTTTGACCGGGTCTGGTAAAAATCGTGCTGCTCCACCTGCAGATGGTAGAGGTTAACGATCAGCACGCCAAAGCAGACCACCACCAGCAGAAAAGCAATTGCGGCCCGGCGGATAAACAGCATCTCTTCCGCGGAGTGGTCGCGAATTTCGTCTCTCAAAAGGGGCATTAGCGGTACATCACCTGAATCACTGGAAAAGCCAACGGCGTAACGGCCGGGAAGCATAGCCTTATCGCAGCGTCAGCCCTACTGAAAGGTTGCTAATGATCTGGCAGAAATGTTTCAGCATGTTAGAGGGATCGTTATTCTTAACCTTGCCCGTGACGCGTCAGGCTATATTCACGATGCCCGACGCGTCGGCGCAGCTCACTGTTCTGCGCGGGCCGCCTCGTGGGAGGTAGCCGACTTCCCTGAGGTATAGATTAAGTACAGCGCGAGGGCCAGACATATCACCGCCGCCAGTCGCGCCGGCGAGAACGCCATCGTGCTGTTGCCCAGCCAGCCAAAGTTGTCGATCAGCAGGCTCATCGTCAGCTGGCCAAAGATCACCGCCACGGTAGCCGTAGCGGTGCCTATCCGCTGCACCGCCAGCACCATAATGACGATGTAGGGCACGCCGCAAAAAGCGCCCAGCAGCTGCCACTTAGGCACCTGTAGCAGGTTTACCGACGTCGCTGGAGCAAAAAACAGGATCAGCAATCCCGTCACCAGCGCGCCGGTGGCGAAGGTTAAAAAGGCGCTGCGCAGCACCCCCACCTGGCTGCCAAGACGGCCATTTATCGCCGCCTGGACGCTAAGCAATGCGCCGCCGCACAGTGCCAGAATGATCACTATCGTATCCATTTCCCCTCCTTAACCCAGAGCCACCAGCAGTAACGCCGCCATAATCAACATCAGCGCCATGGCGCGCCGCGGATCGATTTTGCGCCGTGGGCTGCCGAATAACCCGTAATGGTCGATCGCCAGGCTTTTCGCCACCTGACCCGCCAGGATGCCGATCATGGTCATGGCAATACCAATCACCGGCGTCGCCATGGTCAAGATCACCACGTACCCCGCCCCCAACAGACCGCCGGTGAGTTGCCAGCCGGGCAGAGAAAAGAACGACGGGCTGCTACGCGGGCTGAAAAAGAGCATCAGAAAAAAGGTTAACACTGCGCCAATCCCAAAGATGCTCATGGTTGCCCACAGATCCCCCACCTGGCTCGCCAGCGGCCCCAGCAGGCCGGCCTCGACCGATAATCCCATGCCGCCGGCAATCACTAATAAAATGAATAATAACGCCATTACTGCGCCTCCTCTGTACAACAGGCGGCTGAGGATAAAACAGCGTGCTGATGCGATAAACGGTATAATGCAGAAAACACTATTGCAGGAATTGCACAGATGGCCGATGCCAGCAGCGTCGATTTTCGCGCCCTTCAGCTTTTCATCGCGGTTTACGATAACCAGAGTTTTTCCGTAGTGGCCCGCCGCGAAGGGGTCTCTCCCTCGCTGATCTCGCGAACCATCCAGCAGCTGGAAGATGCCCTCGGGCAGCAGCTGTTCTACCGCAACACCCGTGCCGTGGTACCGACCGAAGCAGGACGCCTTTTCGCAGCGTCCGCCCGGGAACTGCTGGGACAGTACGCCGACGCGCAACGGGCGTTACAGGATCGGGCACAGGTCCCCGGCGGACTGGTGCGGATCAATGCGCCGGTCTATTTTGGTCAGCGGCATATCGCCCCCTGGCTTCCGGAACTGGCGGCCCGGCATCCCAAACTGCAGTTTGACCTGATGCTGACCGACGATTTTATCGATCCCCATCGCGATGCGACGGATATCCTTTTTCGCATCAGCAGCCTGCCGGACGCGGGCTATCACGCCAGAGTGTTTGGCAGCCAGCGCTATTACCTGACCGCCTCCCCGGAGTATGTTTCACGGTACGGCAGCCCGACTTCGCCGGAGGCATTGCATCAACATCGCACGCTGGTGTATGGCGGTTCGCAGGGAGCCAACCGCTGGCTGTTTCGCCAGCGCGAAGAGGCATGGGTGCACTATCCGTTGACCCCGCTCATGACCTCGAACAATGCCGATGCCCTGCTCACTTCAGCCATCGGCGGGATGGGGATCGTGTTATTTCCCGACTGGATGGTCAGCGAAGCGCTGCACAACGGGACATTAGTCACGCTGATGGATCGCTATTCGGCGGCCATCAGCCACACGCCATCGTATATCGCGGCGATTTATCCTTATACCCGCCATCCCTCTCTCAACGTGCGGACAGTGATTGACTATTTTGCCGACGTGTTTGGATCGCCGCCCTACTGGCAGCGCTAATGCGAGATTCGTAGTAAAACTTGTCATATCTCAAACAATTAGCATTCCTTCGCCCAGCTTGACGCGGATCGTTTCCTTTGCCGCCTCGTTACGGCTATGGTTACTAATGAGGTTAATCTCAATCTCCAGGCCGACACGGTCCCACCAGGGGGTTGCCTAACCCTTCATTGAACGGAAATAGCTATTAAATCCGTAGATTCATTCAAATATCGCTTATTGGTAGCAGTGTATATCGTAACGGCATTCACAAAAGCAAACGGAGCCTGATATGAGCACGTCTAACGACCCATCCAACAATGCATCCGCCGGGAAGTGCCCTTTCCACGCCGAGACGCCAAAACAGAGCGCCGGCAGCGGCACCGCCAACCGCGACTGGTGGCCGAACCAGCTGCGTGTCGATCTGTTAAACCAGCACTCCAATCGCTCAAACCCGTTGGGTGAGAATTTTAACTACAGGGAAGAGTTTAAAAAGCTCGATTACTCCGCGCTGAAGGCTGATCTCAGAGCGCTGCTGACCGATTCGCAAGAGTGGTGGCCGGCAGACTGGGGTAGCTATATTGGCTTGTTTATTCGTATGGCCTGGCACGGCGCCGGCACCTACCGCACCGTTGACGGTCGCGGCGGCGCAGGTCGTGGGCAGCAGCGCTTTGCCCCCCTGAACTCCTGGCCTGACAACGTCAGCCTCGATAAGGCCCGCCGTCTGCTGTGGCCGGTGAAACAGAAATATGGCCAGAAAATCTCCTGGGCCGACCTTTACATGCTGGCGGGTAACGTCGCTCTGGAAAACGCCGGCTTCCGCACCTTTGGCTTTGGCGCCGGTCGCGAAGACGTCTGGGAACCGGATCTCGACGTCGACTGGGGCGATGAGAAAGAGTGGCTGGCCCACCGTCATCCGGAAAGCCTGGCGAAACAGGCCATCGGCGCCACCGAAATGGGTCTGATTTATGTCAACCCGGAAGGTCCGAACGCCAGCGGCGAGCCGCTGTCCGCCGCGGCGGCCATTCGCGCCACCTTCGGCAATATGGCGATGGACGATGAAGAGATCGTCGCGCTGATCGCCGGCGGCCATACGCTGGGCAAAACCCACGGCGCCGCAGAAACCAGCCACGTCGGCGCCGAGCCGGAAGCCGCGCCGCTGGAAGCGCAGGGTCTGGGCTGGCACTCCAGCTACGGCAGCGGCGCAGGCGCGGACGCCATCACCTCCGGTCTGGAAGTGGTCTGGACGCAGACGCCCACCCAGTGGAGCAACTACTTTTTCGAAAACCTGTTCAAATACGAATGGGTGCAGACCCGCAGCCCGGCTGGCGCGATCCAGTTCGAAGCCAAAGACGCGCCGGAGATTATCCCGGATCCGTTTAACCCGGAGAAAAAGCGCAAACCGACCATGCTGGTCACCGACCTGACCCTGCGCTTCGACCCGGAGTTTGAAAAAATCTCCCGCCGCTTCCTCAACGATCCGCAGGCCTTTAACGAGGCGTTCGCCCGGGCGTGGTTCAAGCTGACCCACCGTGATATGGGGCCAAAATCCCGTTACCTCGGGCCGGAAGTGCCGAAAGAAGATCTGATTTGGCAGGATCCGCTGCCGGCAGCGACACATCAGCCGAGCGCGGAAGATATCGCCAGCCTGAAAAGCGCCATCGCCGGCGCCGGCCTGTCGGTCAGTGAGCTGGTCTCGGTTGCCTGGGCGTCCGCCTCCACCTTCCGCGGCGGCGATAAACGCGGCGGCGCTAACGGCGCGCGTCTGGCGCTGGCCCCGCAGAAAGACTGGCCGGTTAACGCCATCGCCAGCCGGGTGCTGCCGACCCTGCAGGCGATCCAGCGCGCCTCCGGCAAAGCGTCGCTGGCCGATATTATCGTGCTGGCCGGCGTGGTCGGCGTTGAGCAGGCAGCCGCTGCCGCCGGCGTCAGCGTCAATGTGCCGTTTACCCCAGGCCGCGTCGACGCTCTGCCTGAGCAGACCGACGTCGAGTCGTTTGATCTGCTGCAGCCGCTGGCGGATGGCTTCCGCAACTATCGCCGTATCGAAGGCGGTGTCTCGACGGAAACCCTGCTGATCGATAAAGCGCAGCAGCTGACGCTAACCGCCCCGGAAATGACCGTGCTGGTCGGTGGCTTGCGCGTACTGGGCGCGAACTACGACGGCAGCAAACACGGGGTGTTTACCGACCGCGTCGGCGTGCTCAGCAATGACTTCTTCGTCAATCTGCTGGATATGGCTACCGTCTGGAAAGCGGCCGATGATAACGCGGAGCTGTTTACCGGCAGCGACCGTAAAACCGGCGAAGCGAAGTACAGCGCCACCCGCGTGGATCTGGTGTTTGGCTCCAACTCGGTACTGCGCGCCCTGGCGGAAGTGTACGCCTGCGCCGACGGGCAGCAGAAGCTGGTGCATGACTTCGTTGCCGCCTGGACCAAGGTGATGAACCTCGACCGCTTCGATCTGTAATCCTCTCGCCCCGGCTCCCGCCGGGGCGTTTTTCTTATACCGCCCGCGGCAGCTGTTGCAGGCGACTCCGCGTTCGTTGAATATCCTCCAGTTCCACCCCTGCCACCAGCGTCTCCAGGTCGCAGCGGGTCACCAACAGCAGGCGGATCTGCTTTTCATACAGCACATCAATCACATTGATAAAGCGCTGCTGGGCCGCCGGCCCCACCGTAGCCAATGGCGGCACCTCGTCCAGTAGCCAGATGGCATAGCTTTCGCAGAGCGTCAGATAGTCCATCACCGCCGTGGCGGCCTGACAAAGCTGGGTAAAGGTGAAGTGCAGCAACGCGGGCGACGCCGCGGCCGCCAGCAGCGTGCGATAGCCTACCGTCAGCGAAACCGGTTCGCCAGGCAGCGACGGCAGGTCATACAGCTGACGCTGTTGTGCATTCGGATTAACCCACATCCGCCCGCTGCAGAAGGCGTTATCCTGGCTCAGATGCCGTTCGCGATAATCCTCCTCGCCGTTCAGCGCCACCACCGTTAGATGGGCGCGGATCAGCGCGATCGACGGTAAAAAGCGATCGTGATACAGCGGATTGGGCAGCAGCATCTCCGGTGGGTAGTTTGAGGTGGCCAGCAGCACGATACCGTGTTGAAAGAGATGTTCCAGCAAGGCTTTAATCAGCATGGCGTCGCCGGGGTCATGCAGATGAAATTCGTCGAAGCATAGCAGGCGGCAACCGGATGTCATCTGCCTCATCACCGTCTGCAGGTCGGGCGCTCCGGGGGCATTCAGCCGCTGGTGCAGTTCGCGGAAGAAGTGATGAAAATGGACCCGCCGCCTGGCGGCGAGCGGCAGGCTGGCGAAAAAGTGGTCGAGGATAAAGCTTTTCCCTCGCCCGGTACGTCCCCAGACGTATACCCCCTGCGGCCTGCCTGTCGTGGACACCAACTGCTGACCGAGGGCGTCAAGGCGGGCGATGAGTGACAGCTGATCGTCGTCCAGCGTCAGACGCGCCCGCGCCGCCTGCTCGGCCATCACGCGGGTAAAACGAAAATCAGCCGTCACCTCTGTGGGACCAGATTCCGAGGGTACACATCCATTATTTAACATTCTTATAACCTCCTGCGAGGAGGCCATTCTAGCCGCTTTCCCGCGGGATGGCGAATCGCGCGACGAGCGGCCGTTTCCGCTGCTCCGCCGCCAGCCCTACGCCTCTCCGACACGCCAGTGCACCGATGTGACGTTCTGCTGAACGCCCATCTGCGCCATAATTTGCGCCAGCGTTTTTTGGTGCTGCTTATGGCTAATCAGCTGCGCGCAAATCTCCAGATGGTCCGCGGTGTCCGCCGCCGCCGACTGCAATCCCTGCAGGGTAAACCGCTGCTGCTGCGCAATATTCAGCAACAGCTGACGTACGGCATTTTCATGTTCGCGCAGACAGGTGACGCGTAAGACATAGCGTTTCTCTTCGTCACCGGCCCCCGGCAAGGCATGAATGCGCTGCGCCGCCTCGCGCAGCAGGATATTGGCGCACAGAATAATCAGCGTAGCCGCCGTCGCGTTCCAGAACTGACCCAGGCCGCAGAGTACGCCGATCCCGGCCGAACACCACAGCGTGGCGGCGGTATTGAGGCCGCGGACGTTCATGCCATCGCGCATAATCACCCCTGCCCCAAGAAAGCCGATACCGGAGACGATCTGCGCTGCAATACGCCCCGGGCTGTCCGGCGAGGCCGACATCGCGCTGAGAATAAACACCGCCGCGCCGGTGGCCACCAGGGCATTGGTGCGTAAACCGGCCATACGTTGCCGCCACTGTCTTTCCGCGCCGATCAGCGCCCCCAACAACATTGCCGCGAGTAAATGAGTCATATAAGGAAATACCATCGCGCCTTCCTCCAGAAAACAGAAAGCCAAAAATTACAGATGTAGCGCTCAGCCGCGCCGGGCGGTTAGCCGGTGGATGATGGTGGAGGAAATAAGGGTCTGGAAAACATAAACATAACGCTGCCTCTCGCGCTCAATGGCGCATAAATTATTGAGGGAGGCAATCCGGAACTGAGAGATTGCTGCCCGCCGGGACGGCAAGCAGCGAAATGATCGCGTTAGCTTGCCGGAAAATCGCAATAAGGGTGACTGTCCAACGTATGACTCCTGAATAAAAGTGGGCACATTATAGCCCGGGGTAATAATGGGTAAAGCACGAAAACGCCGCCGGTGACGATTCGTTTAGTTTGTCTTTCGCGGGTCCTGCGTAGCGTGACATCGCCAGGCGACTAAAATGCCGTCAGCGGTGATTTACTTCAATTCCGTCGCTGGGATGCGGCGAAAACCAGCATGAACATCATCTTTATGTCTCCCCAGCGCGATCTTACGCTAAAGAATGTCGCTAAGGCTAAGGATTAAAAATTTAAAACTATTAACAATCAATTAACATTAGCAGGCAAACCATTCTTCCTGAGGAACACAACACCATGTCTACCACCCAGGTTCTCGGCGAAACGCCCTATGCTTCGCCAGGACAACCGCACGCCAGCTTAACCGGACGCATTGATGCGCTGCCCGCCTCATTTGGGTTATGGTCGTTTATTACCCTGCTCTCACTTGGCGGCTTCTTTGAGCTCTACGATCTCTTCCAGACCGGGTATATCAGCGCGGGCCTGCTGGCGGAGGGCATTTTCCACACCGGACAGGCGGGCATCTTCGGCATCGCCGACCAGGCGGCCTTCGCCTCCGCCACCTTTATGGGGCTGTTTATCGGCGCCAGTCTGCTGGCGCCGCTGGCGGACAAACTGGGCCGCCGCCTGACCTTTATGGTGGCGCTCGCCTGGTACGGTCTTTTTTCGCTGCTGATGGCGACGCAGAGTAGCGCGGAAGGGGTGATCTTCTTCCGCTTTCTGGTGGGGATCGGCCTCGGCATTGAGCTGGTGACCATTGATACCTATCTCAGCGAATGGGTGCCAACCCATCTGCGCAATAAAGCCTTTGCCTTTGCCTTCTTCATCCAGTTCCTCTCGGTTCCGGCGGTGGCGCTGATGTCCTGGATGCTGGTGCCGACCACCCTGTTCGGCCTCAGCGGCTGGCGCTGGGTGATCATCTTTGGCGCACTGTTCTCGCTGGCGATCTGGTTTATCCGCAAAAAGCTACCGGAGTCAGCCCGCTGGCTGGAAAGCAAAGGGCGGCATGATGACGCGCATACGGTGATGTGTGAGATGGAAGCCCGCTGCGGCCTGACGCCGTCGCCGAAGCATGCGCATGCGGCACAGAGCGTCGTCAAACGCGGCACCTTCCGCGAAATCTGGGCGCCGCAGTATCGGCAGCGCACCCTGATGCTGATGGTGATGAACTTCTTCCAGGCGATCGGTTTCTTCGGCTTTGGCAACTGGCTGCCGGCGCTGCTCTCCGGTCAGGGCGCCAGCATCACCCATAGCCTGCTGTACGCCTTCTTTATCACCCTCGCCTATCCGCTGGGCTGTCTGTTCTGCACCCGCTTCGTGCATCGCTTTGAAAACAAGTGGCAGATTGTCCTCTCCGCGCTGATGACCGTTATCTTCGGCACCCTGTTCGCTCTGCAAAACAACCCGATTCTGCTGGTGATTTGCGGGTTTATGATCACCTGGTCCAACGCCTGGCTGACCATCAGCTATCACGCCTACCAGGCCGAGGTCTTCCCGACCCCATATTCGCGCCCGCGCCGTCGGCTTCTGCTACTCGTTCAGCCGGCTCTCGACCGCGGTGACCAGCATCCTGATCGGCATTATTCTGCAATACGCCGGCACGCCGGGGGTGATTAGCTTTATCGTCGTCAGTATGCTGATGGTGATGCTGTCGGTGGGGATCTTCGGCCCGAGAACGCGGGGCATTCGTCTGGAGAATATCTGATGGCGGTCGCCGCCGAAGGTGCCGGCGGCGACATATTTTATCAGTTGCGATGTTGCAGCTGGCGCTGAACCTCAATAAGCTCCGCGATCAACTCCCGCGCGAGCATAGAGGTCATTATATGATCCTGGGCATGTACCAGAATAAGATTAACCGGTACTTTGCCACAGCCCTCATCCATACCGATAAGCATGGTTTGTACATCATGCGCGCGTTTTGCGGCATCTGCGGCGTCCTGCATCAGCCTATCAACGTCCTGCCACACTCCTTTTCTGGCGGCTTGCAGCGCCTGCATCGCCAGACTGCGGGACTCACCGGCGTTAATGATGAGTTCCATGACGGTTGCTTCCATATCCATACGGTTTCCCTACTTGTTAAGTGAAGGTTCATCCAGCAGCGCCAGCGCCGCAGCAAGAATTTTATCGCCACGCATCATGCCGTAATCCATGCTATCGATAACGGCGACTCTCTTGCCCACCGCAGCGGCCTTTTTGTTAAATTCTTCGAATTTATATTTAATCTGCGGCCCTAAAAGACAGCAATCGTAATTTGGTAACGTGCGATCAAAATCATCCATTGAAACAGCAATAATATCGACAGCAATGCCTTGCGCCGCGGCCGCTTGTTTCATTTTATTCATTACCATGCTCGTTGACATGCCGGCAGCGCAGCACAAAAATATTTTTTTCATCTTATTTACCTGTTCCTGTAACGTATTATTGATGCTTATCTTTGAGATTTTGGTCTAAAAAATTAATAATAATTTTTGATACTTCAGGCTGATACCACATCAAACCTGCGTGATCCGCCCCTTTCACCACGTAATGGGTGGACGGTATTTTTTTCGCTACCAGCGCCTCGTGTAAAAGCGTTGACTGGCTGGGTGAAACCACATTGTCGGCATCGCCGTTCATTAGCAGAAAAGGCGGCGTTTTATTCGAAATCCAGGTGATAGGATTAGCCCGTTTCGCCTTTTCGGGATAGGCGGAGATCGCGCCACCGCCTTGCCAGGGAATACCATTAACCAGCATCGCCTCTGGTATGGCCGGTGACTGATGCGCTTTTTGAATGTCCGCGGAAAAGTCAGCCCCGACTTTCGTCAGATCGGACAGGCCATAGAGATCAACCACCGCCTGCACATCGCTGCTTTGATTTGAATACTCTCCCTGGTCGAATTCCTTATGGCCGCTGGTGGTACCCACCATGGCGGCTAAATACCCACCCGCCGACTCGCCCATCACAGCGATATGGTTGGGATCGATGCCTAATTTTTCAGCATTGGCGCGTAAAAATCTGACCGCCGTTTTCGCATCTTCAACCATGCCCGGGAAAGTCACATTGGGTACGACCCGATAGGTAATGCTGGCGACGACGTAACCGGCCCGGGCAATATCGACCCGCTGACCGATGAATTTTGATTTGGGCGCATCGAGAAAGCCGCCGCCGGTAATAAATACTACTGCGGGTAACGGTTTATCAGCATAAGGCTTGAGCAAATCCATCGTTAACTGGAGCGGTCGTCCCATGATATTTTGCGTAAATGAATAGGCAATATCAGGCACCATCTCGACGGCCAGAGCGCTGGGTTTAATAACGATAGTTTTGCTGTCTGTTAAAGGTGTTTGTGCAAAAGCAGACGGAATAATAAGCATCGTCAGCATAGCAGCGACGTGTTTGTTCATAGGGTAATATCCTGTAGTGATGTAGTAATGATTCAGAACCAGACTTCCATTCGATACCCGACTCGCCACTCCGAGTCTTCCGGCAATAACGTGACCTCTTTGTCCCCACCTGCGTAGGTAATCGTCAAACTGAGAATCGGCGCGACATACGGTAAAACATCCAGTTGCAGGGCCGGGCCGGCGGCAATTTTGTAGCCGACGCCGCTGGCACCTTCGACGCCATTTTTATTGATAGTGTTATTCACCATGACTTCATACAACATGGAGAGATTTTGGTGATGAATATTTTGTTTAACGTTTACGCCGGTAAAGATCCCGGTTTCATTTGCGGAACCATAGGTCATGTCCCCCCCTGAATAACCTGTATCAGGTATAAAGGTGGTTCGGTCAGCAGTTTTTTCACGCTTGGTATATTCATAGATGAAAGCCGGCGAGACGGCAAAATCATCAAATAACGTCAAGTTTCCGTCGGTGGAAAAACGCATTGAACAATCGCCCTCTTCGCTAAGGACGGTAATACGACTGGTGTTCAGATAAGGAGCAATAACCCCTTTACCATACTGTAATTTGACTGTCGATTGTCCCTTTGCCACTCCCCAAAAAGACGGCATGCTGTATTTCGCGGAAAAACTAATTGCTTTCTGCTTGCCAGTGCCCAATGGGTCATCAATTTCTTTAACATAGGTCATACCCAGCTCTGTCTGATCGATACGATAAGCCATATCAACGATGCGCCGCGAGCCTTCTATCGCCTGCGGCGCGGTATCGCTGGACCAGTCGATCTGGTCGGTACCAACGTTCAAATCAAAATTCTTACTGTTATAACCGAGGCCGGAATCAATATGTACTTCTTTGGTATTGTAAGCGAAGATATTAATACGTTGATCGAGGTAACGACGCCCAGCCCAAATGTTTGCGCCCTCGGGAAGAAAAGAGAGCCCACCAAAGCGCCCATAATTCTGTGCCGTTTCTACCGTTTTATCGCCGTAACCCACCATTTCATAGGTGTAATCAGCCCATTGCTCGGGAGAAGCCAGCCCCTGCCATTTTTTAGTGATAGCCAGCGATGTCCAGTAATCGTGCCAGAAACTGTTTCCCAAATCGCCCATTTTGCCACGAGGATCCTGATTAGGTCCGGTGGGATCGGTATGCAACGACATGTTTTTGGGACGGTTTAGTTCGCTCTGAAAATCTCCAGCCACCATGCCATATCCATTTAACTGGAAGCTGCCGTCGTCGCTTAGATTAGCCGCATGGCATAAGGTCGTAGGCAGAAAACATGAGATAACACCTGAAATAATAATTCTGGGGTTCATTCTTCAGACTCCATCGGGTAAGAGATATAAAATAAATAAAATTATTATTTTTATTGCTTATCTGATTTTATTTAAAGAATGCCACCCGTGTTATAACCCAGCTTGCCTTTTTATATATCGGTTGTTGCCGATTTTACTTATTACAAAAACATGCAATAGCATGAACGCTGTGAGCCAATTTACTATTCAGGAGTTCAGATCACGATACTCCTTAATACTCATATTATATTTCTCTTTAAATACCTTATAACAATGTGAGGCGTTTTCATAACCCGTCATATTAATAACATCAATAATAGAGTGATTAGTATGCTTAAGGAGATGGATCAACACATCCAGGCGTTTTTCAACCAACAAATCGCTAAAGTTCTTGCCAGTGAAGTCTTTTATCAGTTTACTCACCTTATAATTAGGCTGATTTAAACGACAGGAGATCTCTTTCAGGCTGGCAGTTTTATAATCGGTATCAATATATCTCAACACGGCCATGGCAAGTGATTCATTGTAACTGCCGTTGATATGGTAATCGCTGGCTTGCACATTCGAGAGCAGTTCGGTCATCAACAGTCCCACCAGGAAATTGACGCGTATCTCTTTTAAGTGGTTATTACTGTAGATCTCGCTAATGATGACATGCATAATGTTTTGAATTGCGTCGATTTCCCCCACTTTAAAGTGAATATGCTCTCCATGTTTTTTTCTGCCATTAATTGCTGAAAGGATAAAACGGGAAATGATGTTATTTTCGTCAAAAAGTGACATGAGTCGACCGAAAAATTCGGTCTTAATAATAAAATTGATGATAATATCATTCTGCCCTGCGGCTTCAATTTCGTGTCTGGCAAACTGGTTGATAAGCAGGATCTCCCCCTTACCTAAAGTGAGACTTTCTTCATTAATCTTCTGATGCATTTTACCCTGATATATATAAATAAGCTCGATAAAGCCATGAGAATGCAACGGAATTTTAGTAAATCGGGTCTGCTTTTCAATATGAATGTAGTTGTCTTTGAAAAACCTTCGCTCCATATGGCTTTTGAATTTATGACACAGTTGATAGTTAGCGCGAAGCAGTTCGAGTTCTCTATCGGTATAAGCCAGTAGCTTTTCATGAATATCATGGTGTAACATAAAAGTACCTAACTGGAGCGAACGTTTGGGTATGCACTATCATTACAATAGTACTTTTATCTCACCTGCATCGGTAATGTCATAAAAGTGATGATAGGTATCACAGTCTATCGGCGCAGGTAATTGTTTATTAAGTTGATACACTTTTGGTAATTTAAGGGTGCATTTTTTGAGGTTAAATGGCACTTTGATGACTAATTCAATGCCTTTTTTATAGCGCCGCCAGCGACACTCAATACGCCCTCTGATGGTTTGATGCCAGCAATCCACAAAGTTAATCGTGTCAGTAAAGGATGGACTGATTAAAATAACATCAGCACCAACCGCCTCCTCAGCGACGGTAATGCCGCCCAAAGCCTGAAACAGCCAACTGGAATAAGAACTGAACATCGCGTGATTATTCGAACCATTCAGGTTATCACCGAAAAATTCCTTCAATGTGCTGGCATCATTTTTAAGCATTTTCTTGAATCCGGCTTCGACTCTTAACCATTCAAGGATTAATTCATTATGACCATAGCGATGAAATATTTCATAGGCAAAACTTTGGCCAAAAATCCCACAAGTGATAACATTTTGCTCTTTTTTGATGAGATCGATCAATGCATTCAATGAACTCTCGATATCATCACACAAATCGAAGTAGATTGCAAAAACAAAGCTGGTCTGACTGCGATCGGCAAAGCTGCCATCCGTATTCTTATAGAGTGATAAAATTTTCTCTCTAATTTTATTGGCCTTGCCAATATATTTTAGCCATTTTTCTTTAAAGCCAAGATCATCACATATTTTTGCGATAATTAACAAATGATAATAATAGAAACAAGCACTGGTGAAATGGAGAGCTGGCGAGCCATTTTTGTAATTACGCATATCATGAACGCGGCTTCCCCAGTCACCCAGGCAGCAGGTCACCAGGTCATCAAAGTCGCGCATTTCCAGGGAGAGGATCTGCTTCTCAAGAAATGGCAAGCTTTCGGCCAGCAGATTGACATTGCCATAATGTCGATAGTGAATGGCTATCAAATAAGGTAATACTAGTTGCCAGCCCAGGGGGCCCGTTTCCCCGCCGACTCCATTAGTCTTAATTCCCATAAATGGCGCAGTTTCCGTCACACCACCACAGGGACGAATATCATTGATAAAATCATAGATAGTTTTCTTATAAATAGCGGCAGAGTCAAACTGATACACTTGCGACCGGGCCAACGCGACAATGTCTCCGCCATAGGCGAAACGTTCGCGGGCACAATCCCCGAAGACCGAATGAATGTTATTCAGTTTGGTTCTTTTAGCAACCTCAAAGAGCTTATTTATGTAAGGATCTGAGCAGTAAAAGCCCCCGTTTTCCCTTAGTACAGTATGTACTGAAAGCGCCTGAACGTTGTTTAATTGTTCAATATTAATACCGCTTAACTGCACATAGCGAAACGAATGACAGGTAAAGGCATTGATAAAATGATTCTTCCCACTGCGGCATTCAAAGGCATCCTTCTGCTCCGCCCTCGCCGGTGCTCCAATTCCGCCGTCAATAATCACACCTTCAGTAACCTGTTTGCCGACAAATCCCGCAAGGGTGGAGTCAGTGTTTAGTTCGTAGTTTTCATCAACGTCTTCGCTATAGAGCAGTTCCACACGTTGATTCTCAGACGCGGTAATGGATAAATCGATAAATCCGGTGACGATGGCACCGAAATCAATAATGAATGTCTCTTCGTCTACGACGTGGATATGCTCTGCCCCGAGGGACAACGTATGGTTAATTTTCGGAATAAAACTCGAGACCAGACGGCCTTCAGGCCCGTTGCTCAGCACCACATTTTTCCAGTCAGGCATCAGCAAATCGGTGGTGTTGTCTCCGCGAAACAGTTTCATATCCAGGCGCTCGCCCAAATAGATATTATTGAAGGTATAAGCGCCTTCGCAATATTGCCAGTCGGCATCACTACCGATGATCATTTCGCGGTCTGCAAACTTCATATAAATGTCAGCGATGACCTGTGGTTCACCGATGGTTAAGGTCTCTCTCAGGTTATATTTACCAAATAATTTAAGCGGCGCTGGATTAAACCAGCCATCGGCTAGGGAAGGTGCGAACAAGTTCCTGATATGAGATCATCATATTCATCCGGAGCGCATCCCAGAGGGACATCATGAGCCATCAACTCACCTTCGCCGATAGTGAATTCAGCACTAAGCGCCGTCAGACCCGAAAAGAGATTTTCCTCTCCCGCATGGAGCAGATTCTGCCATGGCAGAATATGACCGCTGTCATCGAGCCGTTTTATCCCAAGGCGGGCAATGGCCGACGGCCCTATCCGCTGGAGACCATGCTGCGTATTCACTGCATGCAGCATTGGTACAACCTGAGCGACGGTGCCATGGAAGATGCCCTGTACGAAATCGCCTCATGCGCCTGTTGCCCGATTACTCCCTCTG
>NZ_JH414798.1:967988-973026 GCF_000238715.1 Klebsiella sp. 4_1_44FAA | reverse complement strand
CATCGAATACATGAAAGCCAGCATCCGTGCCAAGGTGGAGCACCCGTTTCGCATCATCAAGCGGCAGTTCGGCTTCGTGAAAGCCAGATACAAGGGGCTGCTGAAAAACGATAACCAACTGGCGATGTTATTCACCCTGGCCAACCTGTTTCGGGTGGACCAAATGATACGTCAGTGGGAGAGATCTCAGTAAAAACCGGAAATAACGCCAGAAATGGTGGAAAAAAATAGCCTAAATAGGCTGATTCGATGTGTTTGCGGGAAAAAAATCGGCCCAGATCCGCGAAATTTTAATCAGCGAGTCAGCTTGGGAAGAAATGACCTGCTTATTCGCACCTTCCCTAGCTCAACAATGACTTCATTTTTCGGCTGATTAATAAACGGCTTTATATTGTAAGTATCATAATAAATAATTTTAGCATAATTTGTCCAGTCAGTATTGAGCTCACCGCGTGTGACCTCTTTACCGTTGATATACAATTTATAAAAACCAAGACCAACAATACTGATATAGGCATCGAGGAGGTCTTCGTCGAGATAAATTGTTTTTCTCATCACCACATTACGTTTACCGCGATAGTAATGAATATCATTAGTGAAGTGATGCCCACCGCTCACCCAGCGGCCAGAAAAATGGCCAAGATTACTGGTTGTGAAACTGTTTCTAAAAACGTTGTTCTCACCATTGTCACCGTGGGTAAGGACTTCTATGGTATAAGAAGTAAAGCTTTGTAACGATATTGCATCGAGAGTGACAATTGTATCATTACCCTCTCTTGCGATAAGAGATACCAGTTCGGCACCTTTATACACTTTTATCGAAAATGACTTTTGAGGATAATTGGTAGACCAGCACACCATAATTGGCAGATGATCGACAATAATGTTTTCCGTTTGGTAATTGATACTTAACATCTTTCCCACCATGGCTAAATTGGCGTTGCTGGCATTTTTTTAAGGAGCATTCAAATGGTATCCGTCTGATTTTCTTCCCGGCAAGCGACAAGATCGGCAGTCTTGAAGAAGAAATACCATCCTGCAAATCGCGCAAAAAGTCCTATAAATTGGAAAGCGGCAATTTTCCAGCTCCCCTGCATAAAACCAGAAATAATGATCGGCATGCCGGCCGGGGTACTCACCCCAGCGACGCGAGGCAATACGCCAATGACCGTTAGATACCATGCAATGCCGAGCATGATGCCATTGATAAAAATATAAGGAATCGCCAGAGTAAAATTCATTACCAGCGGCACGCCATAAGCCATCGGTTCGCCAATGGTGAAGATAGCTGGCGGCAAGGCGATCTTACCGAGCGTTTTATAGCGTGCGCTCTTCGCGAAAAAAGCGAGCATTATAGCCAGCGGCAATAAATCTCCAGCAGCGCCATAAGTCATAAAGAACGCAAAGCCGGTGATGTTGGGTAAGTCGACCCCTGCAGCATACGCAGCAAGCTGCTGGGCATCCATGGCAAACCAGATCGGCGCTACGATACCGAGGGTGATAGCGTGGCCATGCAGCCCAAAAAACCATAGCAATTGCGCAACAACAGCAACAAAGATGAGTGACCAGATTCCGGATCCAAGTGATGTTAGCGGAACCTGGATTAATTTATAAATAATTTCGTGAATGCTCCCATAACCAACGCTGGTAATGACTGCGGAGATAATTGTAAACAGCGTCAGGATGGCGATTCCTGGAATCAATGAAGAGAACGATTTGGAGATAAATTCCGGAACGTTTTCTGGCATTTTGATAATCAACCCCTTGCGAGTTATCGCCACGAATATTCGTGTTGAAATTATCGCCACCAGAATGGCGGTAAACAGCCCCATGGGCCCCAGCCATTGGCCAGGGATTGAAAATGATTGCCCTAACGGCCCTATTTCACCGAGATCATACGGCGTTAAAATAAAGAAAGAGATCATTGAAATCAGGCCTGACATGAAGCCATCAACATCGAAATTTTTCGCTAGCGTATAGGCAACGGAGAAAGCGACAATCACGGCTAAAAAATTATTCGTGAAGGTAATCGGGATATCAAAGAAGCGAGTTAAGTTGTGTCGTAACAAAAAATCCTGATATGGAGCAAACGGAAACACTTTAACCAAAGTCGCCACAGAACTCATGATCGTTACTGGCAATATGAGCATCATACCGCTCATGATTGACTTAAGGTAGGTATTTTGACCAATGCTTTGCATCAGTTGCAAAGCCTTTTCTTGTACAATGTTGGTATGAGATGACATGTAAACAGTCCGTGATATTATTAGTTTTCAGACATATTCATTTAAGAATTCATATGCCGGCATGACATTAATGCATCATAATCTAACCAGGAAGTCAGCCTAATATATCATTATGGAGTAATACATATCGGTTGTTGTTAACTTAAATGACGGCTGTTGCCATAGTTAATATTTGTGATGTGTACTGCAGGAGGGATAAAAAATTGCCATTAAGGCTTGTAACTTCTGGACAGCATTAAGCGGCGCCGCAATACCACTTTTACCAACGGTCCAGCATCACCGGGGCTATATTGACACTCTCCCATCAGAGGGGCGTTTAGGCATTTTAGTGACAAGCCGCCAGGTCGGCGGCCCGGCCTCAGCCAAATATCCCCTGCGCCTCGGCGAAGCATTTTTCCGCCAGGGTCGAGACTGGTTCCTGCTGGCGCATAATCAGCGCCAGCTGTGAATCAACATGGGTTTCGGCGATCGGCAGAATTTCAAGATTATCGCTTAGCGCTTCGAGGCCGTTGTTAAGCGGCATAATGGCGCAGCAGATCCCCGCCTGCACCGCCTGGATAATCTGAAACGTCGAATCACTTTCAAAGACATACCTTGGCGTTAGCCCTTTGGCCTTAAAGCTGATTTCAATCGATTCCCGGTAATACATCCCCTTGGTCAGAAAGCCGAGGGGCAGCGTCGCCAGCGTCTCCCATCCCGGCGTCCCGGCGCTGAAGTCGAAATGGCGTTTATCGTGCAGCAGTCCCATCCGGGTTTGCGGCAAGCGAGCAATCTTGAACTGACCTTCATCCAGATGCTGCAGATAACAGATCCCCAGATCCAGCTGATTACGGCTGACGCCATCGATAATCTGCTCCGAGGTCATCGACAACAGGCTGAACTGCAGCGCCGGATATTTCTCCGCCAGGGGTTTAATCAACTGCATCGGATTGAGGCTCGCCAGCGGCACCATACCGACCCGCAGCTGGCCGACCATCTGCCCGCGACAGATGGCCGCCTCTGCCGCCAGGCCGTCATGAGCGGCCAGCACCGCCCGCGCCCAGGCCAGGATCCGCTCTCCCTCCGGGGTAAACCCCTCAAAGCGCTGGCCGCGCTGGATCAGCGTCAGGTTCAGCTCCTCTTCCAGGTTACGAATGCGCATGGAGAGCGTCGGCTGGGTAATATGACAGGCCGCCGCCGCCTGGCCAAAATGGCGCGTCTGATCGAGCGCGATCAAATACTTGAGTTGCTTAATATCCATTCTCTTTCCCGTTTGAACCCCGCCGTTCACCCCCGGGGCCGCGCACAGGTTACCAGAATGTTAGTTTCGCTAGCGATAAATTCAAGCGAGGACACCACGAGGTGCTGCGGGGCGCAGGACGGCGCGACGCCGCTCTGCGCTATACCTTTTTAGCGCCCGCCGGCCAGCGGACGGATCTCTTTCGAGCGCAGCGTCAGGCGAACGGGAACCGACTTATACGAAGGGGTGCCGCTCTCTTCATCGAGATAGTTCAGCGGCACCAGCACGTTGGCTTCCGGATAATAGGCGCCGACGGTGCCCGGCGCAATGCCGTAGGCCACCACCGTGATATCTTCCAGCGTCAGCTCGCTGTCTGGCAGCGCGGTATGAATATCTACCCGATCGCCATGCTCCAGACCCTGGGCGGCCATATCCTGCTCGTTCATAAACAGCACGTCACGGCGGCCAAAGACGCCACGGTAGCGGTCATCCATCGCGTAGATGGTGGTGTTGTACTGGTCATGACTGCGCAGCGTCACCAGGCGCATCACGTCCTCACCCTCCACCACCACGTTCTCATGCACCCCTTTAAATACCGAGAACATGGCTTTACCGGTGGCGGTAGGCCAGATGCGCTCGGTCGGCGGCAGCGGCATGCGGAAGCCTCCAGGATGGCGAATGCGCTGGTTATAATCCTCGAACCCAGGAATGGTCTGTTCGATCAGATCGCGAATGCGATCGTAGTCTTCCACGAGGTACTGCCAGTCCACTTTGCTGGCGGGCAAGGTGGCCTTCGCCAGACCGGCGACAATCGCCGGCTCCGAGCGCAGCATCGGCGAGGCGGGCTTAAGCTTGCCCGACGAAGCATGCACCATCGACATCGAATCCTCGACGGTGATCGACTGCCGGCCGCTGGCCTGCAGGTCAAGCTCGGTGCGGCCCAGACACGGCAGAATAAAGGTCTCTTTCGCCGTCAGGAGATGTGAGCGGTTGAGCTTGGTGCCGACGTGAACGCTGAGCTCAAGGCCGCGCATCGCCGGGAAGGCGCGTTCGTGGTCCGGCATCGCCACGGCGAAGTTGCCCCCAAGGCAGATCAGCGCTTTGGCTTCGCCGGCGATCATGGCCTCCAGGGCTTTTACCGCATCGTGGCCATGATGCCGCGGCGGCGTAATCCCCATCACCCGCTGCAGGCTGTCGAGGAAAGCCGCGGAGGGTTTTTCGCTAATCCCGACAGTGCGGTTACCCTGGACGTTCGAGTGACCGCGCAAAGGACAGATCCCGGCCCCCGGCTTGCCGATATTGCCGCGCATCAGCAGTAGGTCGGCAATCAGACGCACGTTGGAGGTGCCTTTGTTATGCTGGGTGATGCCCATACCGTAGGTGACGATGGTGGCCCTGGATTTGGCGTAAGCCGCCGCAACCTGGTTCAGGGATTCGCGCGTCAGGCCAGACTCCTGTTCGATGTCCTGCCAGCGGGTGGCGTGGAGGTCATCGGCGAAGGCGGTGAATCCCTGGGTATGTTGGGCAATAAACGCGTGGTCGAGCACATTGCCCTGCTCCTCCTCCAGCTGCA
>NZ_JH414798.1:946821-967839 GCF_000238715.1 Klebsiella sp. 4_1_44FAA | reverse complement strand
AGCAGCGCTTTGGCGATCCCTTTCAGCGCCGCCGCGTCGCCGCCGGCCCGTACCTGGTAGTAGGTCGAGGCGATCGGCGTCGAGCGCCGGGTCGCCATCTCCATTACGTTCTGCGGATCGGCAAAACGCTCCAGCGCCCGTTCACGCAGCGGATTGAAAACGATAATCGGCACGCCGCGGCGGGATAGCTCATGCAGGGTGCCCATCATCCGCGGGTGGTTGGTGCCCGGATTATGGCCGATGGAGATCACCAGCTCGGTCTGGTCAAAATCGTCGAGAGAGACGGTGCCTTTACCAATGCCGATCGACTGTGGCAGGCCCACGCTGGTGGATTCATGACACATGTTGGAGCAATCGGGGAAGTTGTTAGTGCCATACTCGCGGGCAAACAGCTGGAACAGCCACGCCGCTTCGTTGGAGGCTCGGCCAGAGGTGTAGAATTCAACCTCATCCGGCTGCAGGCCGCGGAGGATCTCGCCGATACGGGCGAAGGCTTGCTCCCACGCCACCGGACGCAGGGTATCGCTGTCCCGGTCGTAAACCAAAGGATGGGTTAAGCGGCCGTAGCCCTCCAGTTCAAAATCGCTTTTTGCCAGCAGGGAAGATACGGTATTTGCCGCGAGGAATGCGGGCGTCACCCGTTTGGTGGTCGCCTCCCAGGTCACGGCTTTGGCGCCGTTTTCGCAAAACTGGAAGGTCGATTTATGTTCTTTATCCGGCCAGGCGCAGCCCGGGCAGTCAAAACCGTCCGGCTGGTTGGTACGCAGCAGCGTGGCGGGCGCCTCAAAGGCATCCATCTGGGTGCGCACGGCGATGGCCGTGGCCTTCAACGCGCCCCACCCGCCTGCCGGACCGTCATAGGGGTGAACACCGGGAACCGCGCGTCTTTTATTGGTCATCTCTTTACTCCTGCTGCTCTGTTCTGGCTGTCGCTAGCCGAAAAAGGCGTACAACAACCCCGGCGACGAAGCGTGAATCGCATGGCGTCACCTGAAAAGAATGCTGTTTCTCAAGGATAGTACGATGGGAAAGCGTAGGTACTGCGTTTGTTAACTGAATAATAACATACACCACAATTCTGTATAATTGATGTTATCTATCAGGTGTTAAATTTAACTTATTTGCAAATTTTGCGGTTTTCACCGCGGTGCTGTGACGGATAAATTGCTACGGAAAGTGATGACCGGGCAGCGAAACCGCCCGGTGGGCCAGGCTCAGGTCAGATTGAAGTAACGGTCCGGACGCAGCGTCTCCGGCAGCGGATGCTGACCGGTCATGTCGAGCAGATTGCGCTCGATGGTATTGCACATCGCGTTCAACGGCAGGTCATTGGCTGCGGTGCCGAACGGATCTTCCAGCTCTTCCGCCAGCGAATCCCACGATAAAAAGGTGTAAGAGATAAAGACCGAGACAAACGGCGTCATGTAGTGCAGATCGCCGACCAGGGCGAACGGCAGCAGCGTACAGAACAGGTAGACGGTACGCTGCAGGATCAGGGTATAGGCGAAAGGCACCGGGGTGGTGGCCAGCCTTTCACAACCGCCCAGCACGTGCGCCAGCTCGTCGAGTTTGTTGTCCATCAGCCCGTAAGTGATGTCGCTGAGCTTGCCCGCCTCCCGCAGCTGGCCAATTTCGTTGCCGGCCAGCAGCAGGATCCGGTTGGTGGGCATTGAGCTGGCGAGGATCTCCGTCACCCTCTCCTCCGGTAGCAACCGCCGCAGGTCAGCCGTCGGATCGGTTTTGCGCAGCTGGTGCTTCAGGCTCCAGCTAAAGGCCACCAGATAGCTGACGATGCGGCGATGGGCATCGTGTTCCACCGGCAGGATATTGCGCAGCTGACGCACCAGCGTGCGTTCGGCGATAAGCACCGTCCCCCACCAGATTGCGCGCCTCGACGAAGCGGCTGTAGCTGGCGCTGTTGCGAAAGCCGAGGAAAATCGCAATCGCAATCCCCAGCAGGCTGAACGGCGCCACGGTTAAGTGGATCCCCAGCTGTTCGTACCATTGATAGCTGATAATGGCGATGATCGACATCAGCACATTTAGCAGCAGGCGAAAGATGATTTTCGACAGCACGGAGCCGTGCCAGTCAAATAGGCGAAGAAACCAGTGTTGTTCTGGCCGAATGATCATTGTCTGACTTCCTGAATTACCGCTCTGGTCATTATCTCTGAATACAGAATAGAGATTATCTATGAGCCGATTGGTTTATTTTATCGTTAACTGCGATGGGCAGATCTGCGCCATTATTTAGCGATGGTAATGGCGTTTTCAGTATGGGCCTTTTTTATATTTCAGGCAATCAATGCGCCAGCAATAATGGCTCAGAAGAAAAAATAACCGCTGAGCCAATTCATTTTTCCGCTTAGGCTACCGGGTGTATCAGACCGCTTTCGTCAACCCCTGCGCTTCGCAGGGATCGAGATGCACCATCACATTAAGCACCGGATGCTGCGCCAGCACCCGCTCCCGCGCGTGACGGGCAATCTGATGTCCTTCGGCTACCGACATCTCGCCAGCCACCTCGAGATGGACATCCACCAGCACCAGATCCCCCGCCTTACGGGTTTTCAGATCGTGGAGGCCCGCCACGCCCGGCGTGGTTCGCAGCGTATCGGCGATCGCCTGCTGCATCTCTTCATCAACCGCACGGTCCATTAAATCATGCAGCGCCCTGACGGCGAAACGATAGCCCATACGCGCAATCAGCAGCCCCACCGCCAGCGCGGCGAGCGGGTCGAACCAGGCGAACCCGGCCAGATTACCGATAATCCCCAGGGCCACCACCAGGGAGGATGCGGCGTCAGAGCGGGCATGCCAGGCATTGGCGATAAGCAGCGACGAATTCAGCCGCCTGGCGGCCGCCAGCATATAGCGAAACAGCCCCTCCTTGACGGCCAGCGCCACCAGCGCCATCCACAGCGCCGCGCTGTGCACCGGCGGAATAGTTTGCGGTTGCGCGAGATGGCCCGCCGCGGACCATAGCATGCCACCCCCGACGAGCAGCAGCATCGCGCCGATGATTAGGGAGGCGCCGTTCTCATAGCGCCAGTGGCCATAGTGGTGATCGTGGTCAGACGGTCGACGGCTCTTTTTATTCGCCATCAATACCACGCCATCGGCGACCAGATCGGAAAAAGAGTGCATTCCGTCGGCAATTAATCCCTGAGAGCCGGAAAATATTCCCACGACTACCTGTAAGGCAGAAAGGAAAATATTAACCACCACGCTAACAAGGGTACTCTTTCGCGCCTGCACCGAACGCTCATGATATTTATTATCATTTTCAAAATTATGTTGTGTCATTATTTCTCTCCCTTTGTGAGCGGGAAGAATAAACTGACAAACTGAGTTTATGCTTAACAATATAAAAGCCATTGCCTTGCCGTTTAACGATATCGCGGCGGTCGGTAATGACTATTTACTGTATGTGCCGTTGGAACGCTGCAACCTTGCGCCAATGAACTATCTTTTGAAGGGTGGCCACAGGTCGGGCCACTTTAGCTTAGCCACCACAGGAGTCAGCGATGTCACATAACAAACCATCCCGGCTGCGTTTCGCCATTAATCTGGGCAATGCGGTCCTGGCCCATCTCGGGGAGACAGGAAAGCCCACGGGCATCACCGTCGAGCTCAGCCATCGGCTGGCGACGCGCTGGGGCGTCAGCGCCGAATTCGTTCCCTATCCTGCCGCGGGTAAAGTGGTGGCTGACGCCGGTGGCGAGCACTGGGATATTGCCTTTCTGGCCATCGATCCGGCGCGGGAAGCCACCCTGCGCTTTACCTCGCCCTATATCACCATCCAGGGTACCGCGCTGGTCAGCGTTGATTCGCCCTGCCAGAGCGTGGCCGACATGGATCGCCCGGCAACCACCATTAACGTCGGACAAAACGCCGCATACGATCTATGGCTAACCCGCCATCTGCAGCACGCCAGCCTGCATCGACTTCCCTCTTCGCAGGAGGCAATCGACGCCTTCCTCGCCGGTGAAGGGGATATGGTCGCCGGCATCCGCCAGCCGCTGGAGGCGACAGCCCGTCAGCACGCCGGGGTGCGGGTACTGGCGGATAATTTTACCGAGATCCAGCAGGCCATCTGCGTCGCCCGGGCGGACGTAGACCGTTTTCACGCGGTAAACGACGCGCTTAGCGAGTGGCGGGCGGATGGCAGTCTGCAGGCGCTGATTGCCGGTCACCTGGGCCAAGCGAACTGAATCACGCCTCCGTCATCCAGCGCATGGCGCAATGCCAGGCGCCGTTGCGTACCGAGGCGCGCAGTACGCGGGCCACGCCATGCACCATCAGGCGCGTCGTGCGCCGCTGCAGCGGCGTGAGCGACAATCCCAGCATCTCCTGCGCCCATTCCGGCAAAAGGTCAATTCCTGCGTTCATCATCACCCGGCCGACCGGCTGGCTCATCCGCCCCGGCAGACGGGTGGAGAGCAGCACCTCGGCTACCTCCCGGGTACGTTCGTCGCAGCGCAGTCGCGGGCGCATCGCCTCGAGATAGTCCGCCACCTCCTGCGGTGTCTGAGGGATATCCCGAGCCCCCAGCCGCCGGGCGATTTCCGCCGACTCACGAAAATAGTCCTCCTGGCGCTCGGGACTGACCACCGTCCGCTTGTAGCGCAGGTGGGAGGCCATAAAGCAACTGCACTCGGCGACGTGCACCCAGGTTAACAGCGCCGGGTCGCTCGCCTGATACGGGGTTCCGTCCTTATCCACCCCGGCGATCCGCTGATGGATCCCCTGTACTTTGGCGATTAGCCGTTCGGCGTCGGGGGTAGTGGCAAAAGTGGTGGCAGAAATAAACTGGCTGGTGCGGCGCAGGCGGCCCAAAATATCCTCGCGAAAACGAGAGTGATCCCAGACGCCGGCCAGCGCCAGAGGATGCAGCATCTGCAGCAACAGCGCGCTAATGCCGCCGCAGAGCATCGAGGTAAAATCGCCGTGCACCTGCCAGATGGCCGACTGGGGACCAAACAGCCCCGGCTCTCCTTTGGGTCGTTCAAAGTCGATCTCTTTTAGCGCCATGCCGGTCAGGCCGAGCACCTGCGCCTCGATCATCCGGCGAATGCCGATCATGATGGTATCCCTTACGTGCAACTAAAGGACAAAAGATACCACTGTTGGACAGCATTGGGAGAGATATTGCGGAAAGAGTGCCCGCAGCACGCGGGCACGACGGCTTACGGATTCAGCTGGTAATCGAGGGTAATGTTGGCCTTCAGCACCTGCGATACCGGGCAGCCTGCTTTCGCTTTCTGGATGATCTCATCGAACGCCGCCGGAGACACGTCCGGCAGGACGATCTGGCTTTGCAGCGCGATATCGGTAATCGCAAAGCCGCCGTCGGTTTTATTGAGGGTGACCACTGCGGTAGTGTCAATAGACGTTGCGGTATATCCCTCTTCGCTGAGCATCAGCGACAGGGCCATCGAAAAGCAGGCGGCATGTGCAGCGCCGATCAGCTCCTCAGGGTTGGTGCCCTTCACCCCCTCAAAACGGGTGTTAAATCCGTAGGGCTGCTGGCTCAGCGCCCCGCTTTCTGTCGACACGGTGCCTTTGCCATGCTTCAGGTCGCCTTCCCAGTGCGCTAGCCCTTTCTTATGAATCGCCATTTGATTCCTCCTGTAGTGATGTCGAACAAAAAGTATAGTGCGTGATGCCGAAGCTGCGTCTTTTCGCAGCCTCTGGCTCCCACGTTCCCCTGGTTTTCGTGTCGTTGGTGACGCAGGGTGACGCTATCGGCCATCCTGCGGATGCCAGGGATCGGATTTGTCATCCTTGCTGTCGTCCCGTTTACGCGGAACTTCGCCCTGCTCCCCGGGCGCCTCACGGGCAGGTGGCTTACCGCGCTCTTCGTCTTGCGAATGAGAAAAGGTGCTCATATCGACGTGCTCCGCTTACTTAGGCGACTGCTTGAGCAGACGATCGATTCGCACGACCGGCGGCGTCATTTTGCGATCCAGACTGCCGTTGATATTGACCAGATCGTCTGGCTCTACGTGTTGTTCGTTAAACGCGGCGACCGGGATAATAACGGTGATGGTGCCGCTTTTATCACGAAACTGATAACGGTCATCTCCCTGCCGCTTGAGCAGATTGCCGCGCAGCGAAACGGTCGCGCCATCGTGCATGGTTTTCGCCTGCTCAACGGTCATGATCCGGCCATCCTCGACGCCGCGATAGCCGTCATCGAGTTTGTGCGGCGGCGGCGGCGCGGCATCCTGAGTAAACCCTCCCTTATCGTCCGCCTGCGCGACACCTACGGCAAACAGACAGGCCATGGCCAATGCTAGTTTTTTCATCATGCCTCCGTTTTTTGCTGACGATGAGAATAAAGCCTGGCTGAGGCTGGCCATTTTTACAAAGTCAATTGTTCTGATATCGTCTAATATAAGAATGTCCTTATCGTTACGCTCCTGGCGAAACGAAACGCGGGGAAAATATTAATGATTAAGAATCAACAGCCTTGTCCTATCGTCGATGAGAATGAACGCTCCTTACGCTTTGAATATCGCTTCCGCCGCTATGGGATAATTGTTTTGAGTCTCATCATTCTTACCGCGTTAAGCGGCCTGTGGTCCTCCGGTTATTTCAGTGAAGCACACCGGGAAACCAGTGGAGGCGAATTAAGCGTCGATTATCAGCGCTATGCCAGGCTGATGAGTGAAACCGAGCTTAATATTCAGATTAAATCGGATACGGCCAGCGACACCATTATCAGCTTCGCCGCCCCGTTATTAACCCGCTACCAGATCGGTGATATCCGTCCGCAGCCGGATAAAATGTATAGCGCCGACGGGAAATTACATCTCGTCTATCAGCGGTCGAACCCGCCTTCACCGATATCTGTGTGGTTAGCCGTTACCCCAAAAACGGCCGGTAATATCTCTCTGCAGGCGGTAGTTAACGATCGCTATTCTGTAACCTGGCAGCAGTTTGTCTATCCGTAGGAGTCGCTATGGAAATGGTCCTTAGAGCCGCAGCAATCTATCTGATCCTGTTGATTATTTTTAAGATTGCCGGCAGAAGAACCCTGATGCAATTAACCAACTTTGACCTGATACTGTTGCTGATTATCAGCGAAGCCACCCAGCAGGCGATGCTCAGCACAGACTATTCGGTTACCGGGTCGATGCTGACTATCGTCACCCTGGTTAGTATTGATATTTTGTTCGGCTATATTAAGAAAAAATTTGCTCAGGCAGAAAATTTTCTCGATGGTACGCCGGTTATCGTGGTGGAAAATGGTGCTGTCATCGACGAGAAGATTAAGCTCGTCAATATCTCTGTCGATGATATCCTGCTGGCGGCCAGGCAGCACCATGGCATTTATGAATTGAAAGCGATCAAATTCGCTATTCTCGAGCGTAACGGCCAGATATCCATTATTCCTGAGCAGGAATAGTATCGGCTTCGCTATTTATCACGCTCCGGTTGTTTATCACCTGATTCCGGAGCGCGAGTGGCGTCATCCTCTTCTTTTTCACCGTTAACAACGTTCAACATTAACATTTTTCCTCCTCGCTGGTTGTCAGGGATCCTACAAATTATAGAACGCCTTCGCCGAAGTATGTAGGATCTGCCGAAACTAACCAGGAGATGCCGCCTGATTCACATTGCGCTTATTCCAGGATATTTCCCACCTCGTCATTGCCATTGGTGAGAAATAATTAACCGATCCGTACAGTCAATATTGTGAAAGCCAAAACATAATGAGGTCACTATGTCTGTGATGGTTATTACCGGTGGAACCGCGGGAGCGGGCAAAGCTACCGCGCTGCGTTTCGCCCGCGCTGGATATCACGTGGCGCTGATCGCCCGAGACGAAACGGGTTTACAGGAGACGCGACAGGCCTGTGAACGGTTTGGCATTAAAACGCTGGCTATTAGCGCCGATGTCGTCGATGCCGGGGCGCTGCAGCGCGCCGCCTCCGAGGTGGAAACCACCCTCGGGGCAATCGACGTCTGGATCAACAACGCCATGACCACCGTGCTGGCGCCCTTTCGTCAGATGAGCGAGGAGGAGTTTCGCCGGGTGACGGAGGTGACCTATCTCGGGTACGTGAACGGCACCCGCGCGGCGCTGGAGGTCATGATCCCCCGGGATCGGGGGGTGATTATTCAGGCCGGCTCGGCGCTGGCCTGGCGTTCAATCCCACTGCAGTCGGCTTACTGCGGAGCGAAAGCGGCGATCCGCGGCTTTACCGATGCCGTGCGAACCGAACTGATGCATGAGAAAAGCCACATCCAGTTGACCATGGTGCAACTGCCGGGGATGAACACCGCCCAGTTTGGCTGGGCGCGAAACAAAATGGATCAGGCCATGCAGCCGGTGCCCCCGGTCTATCAGCCGGAAGTCGCCGCCGAGGCTATTTACAGCGTCATCCAGCGCCCGGTCAACGAGCTGTGGGTCGGAAAAAGCACCATCCAGTCGATCCTCGGCCAGGTCTTCTTCCCTCGCCTGCTCGATCGGCTGATGGTGAAAAAAGCGTGGGAGGGACAGTTTACCGGTCAGCCAAAGTCGTCAGACCAACAGGACGACCTGTTCACGCCGGTGCGCGGCAATCATCCGGGCCACGGCCCCTTTAACGATGGCGCACGGCGTAAAGCAGTCACCATCAGCGCCGATCTCCCGGGTAAAGTCGCCGCCGGCGTCGGGGTAGCGGTGGCGACGATGGCGCTGCGGGCGTTGTTCCGTCGTTCCGGAAAACGGCGCTAACTCAGGCTGCGGCTGAACCAACGGTAACCATACCCGGAGAGTGCCAGGCGCGCATCATTCCCGCCGTGCAGCCCATCCTGATAGAGCTTATCTTCCAGAATTGGGCTCCAGTAGCCCTCGGCCAGCGGCGGGAGCAGGACCTCTACCGCCTGCTGGCTGCAGTTGGCCAGCATCAGTGCCTCCCGCGATTCGCTGCGATAGAGCAAGCCCAGCACCGCGTCGGGCTTTAGGGTAAGGAGAGTAAAAGGGAGGGATCCCGGTTCAGTATATTCCGTGCGCGCCAATACCATATTGCGTACCCGATGCAGCAGCGACCTGGGATGGCGCAGCGCCGTTTCAACATTGATCCGTTGGTAGCGGAACCGCCCGCTGGCCACCGGTTTTACCGGCAAATCATCCCGCGCCGCCCGGGAAAAGCCGGCGTTGGCCGCGGCCGACCACTGCATCGGCGTTCTGACCGCGTAGCGCTCCGGTAAGGAGAGATCATCACCCATGCCAATCTCGTCGCCATAGCGCATCACCGGCACGCCGGGCAGCGCCAGCAGGATAGCATGGGCTAACGCTATGCGTCGGGTATCGCCGTCCAGCATCGGCGCCAGTCTTCGGCGTACCCCGCGCTGGTAAACGGACATCGATTTATCAGGGGCAAAGGTGCGGATAACCTGGCGCTTGTTGCGCTCGCCAATCCCCTCAAGATCCAGTTCATCATGGTTGCGCAGCCAGTTGACGAAGCAGCACCCGTCCGGCGGGGTCACCATCGCCTGCAGGGCCTTCACCACCGGCGCGGCGCGCTGCTGCGCCAGGCTGAGGTAGAGGTATTTGTTAAGCCAGAAATTAAGCACCATCTGCAGCCGATCGCCCTGGCCGAAATAATGACGGTAATCTTCTACCGCGACGTCCACTTCACCCAGGAGTATCGCATCGGGATTGAGGCGCTGTACAACCTGCCGGAGATGGGTCAGCAGCGGGTAGCCGCGCGTCTCGTCGCCCTTTCCGGCCTGCTTGACCAGATGTGACGCGGCATCGAGACGAAAGCCAGACACCCCAGCCTGCAGCCAGAAGGTGATAATGTTTTCGATTTCAGCGATCACCGGCGGATGGGCGAGATTCAGGTCGGGCTCGTGGTGATAAAACATGTGGCGATAATATTGCCCAGCCTGTTCGTCCCAGCGCCAGACGCTCTCCTCAACGCCGGGAAACATGGGAGGATCGTCGTTTTCCGGCGGCCGATCGGCCCACAGATAATACGGCCGCCACGGCGACCGGGGATCGCGTCGCGCCGCCTGGAACCACGGGTGCTGCGCGGAGGTGTGCTGGATCACCAGCTCAACGATCACCCGCAGTCCCAGCTCGCGGGCGCGGGCAATCAGCTCAATCACGTCAGCGATAGTGCCGAACCGCGGATCGGGCTGCAGATGATCGCTGATATCATAGCCATCATCCTGCAGAGGAGTGAGATAGAACGGAGTTAGCCAAAGCACCGTCGCTCCCAGGCTGCGAATGTAGTGTAGCTTTTGGCGAATGCCCGCGAGATCGCCAAAACCATCGCCATTGGCATCATAAAAGAGCGAACTGTCAACCTGATAGATGACCGCTCTGTGAAACCACTCCTCCCGTTGCATCACTCTCACCTCGCGTTCTGCCCGTCCCTGTCAGCCGCCTCAGCGCGATCCGGACCCCGCCCTGGCCTTCGCGCGCGGTTTGCCGACAGGCGATACGGGATTGCGTTCCGCTGGTAGCATCCTGTTCGCTACCGCGTCCACCAGCGCCTGCTGCCTGGCGGTTAATACCAGCGGAACCTGTTCCTCGGCGGCGAGGAGCGCGATGGTTTGCCGTTTGACCATAGCGTTCTCCGGCGGCTTAATGCTCGGCCTCAACGCCAGGCATATCGGTATCCATAAGATATTGCCCGGTCAGCGCTGGCAGATAATGGAGCAGCCAATCAGCCATTCCTCTCTCTTCAGCCAGGATACCCTCCAGTGTGTGCATCGCGCTGTGGTCGCCTACTCTTTTCGCCGCCGTTAATAAAGCGGTATAGCAGGCGACCTCAAAATGGGCAAAAACGTAGGCAGTGATAATCACTTTAATAACCTCATCACCGGGCAGCATGATGCCAATGGTCTGTCCTAACGCCGCCACCCGGCTCATCGCATCCTTCAGCGCAGAGCGGGAAATATGGTTGCGGGCGATGATATCCTGCAGGGCGGACAATTGCCGTCGGGTTTCATAGAGATGTTGTTCAAGGCGGGTGCGTAACTGCGGTTCATTATCGAGGCGTCTGATGGTGGCCACCAGCAGCGACTCAGCCTGTTTTTCCATGGCATGCGCATCGCGAAGCCAGTTGTGATAATTTTCAATATCCGTCATATACACCTCTGATCATTAACCTTTTATTTTGACGTGGAATCTTCACTCTCTTCCGCCGCCTGGTCAGCTCGCGCTGCGCTATATCCGGATAAATGGCCAACAATATTGGCATAAATACTGATGAGAATGACCCACAGTACGCTGTCTTTCCACCAGATCAACGAGGGTATCGCCAGACCCACCCACATAACGGCGGCGACAAGATGACAGCGCTTAATAAACACTGGCGTCAACTTCATTTTATTACCTTAGGACCGAACAATATTGAGCGGCCATTTTATCGACGCTCTGACCGCAGCGTCAGGCGCTAAACCTTACGCTGAAAATGTCTTTCTTTTGCCTAAGCATAAAAAAGAAAGTAGCGTTGCGTATTGTCCCGTTCCGTTATTTTCTGTCTTTACCGTCCGGCTAATTTATTGCCGCTGCGGCCGTCTTTTATTGCTAGTGATGCGGCGATTTCCTCTTCACCTTTTAGTTCCCCCGCATCGCGGATAATGAATGTCATTATAGAGAAATAAACCCTGAATATGCAGAAACCTGCGGACCATCTGGCCCACAGGTTTTGTCTCAACGCCGATTTGTCGGCGTCACAGCTCATCAGTCGCTAGCTGTCACCGGATTTACGGCCGCCGCCATGACTGTTCTTACCACCCTTCTTACCGGCTTCGGATGCACGTTCAGGATCATTTTTAAAGTTCCCGCCGCTGTGCTGTCCGCCTTTACGCCCGGCTTCGGATGCTTTCTCACGATCTTCTGCAAAATTACCTGAACCGCCTCTATGCTCTGCCATAATTTTCACCTTTGGTTTGATCAATATCGGTTGGTAAATGGAAAATGACCCTGTTACAAATCATCGCCCTCGATATCTAACACTAGAGGAATGCCTGCAGGAGTCAAATTAATTTCAGATACCCATCCGCGCACGGACAAAATAAAGCTTTACTAACGAAGCGGTAAGATAAAATATACCTCACACAACTCCTTTATTTGACGTAGGTTATGTTCACCGGCGGGTAAAACAGAAACGTCCAACGGCCGTTTGTAAAAAAATGCAAACAATTTAATGAATAAATATTTCTTTATCTCGCGGAACACAATATCCAGAAATATTACCCCTAAAGAGGTATTACTTTATAGACCATGGTTTGCTAATGAACATCTTCATCGTTTATTCATGCAGCACCTTCATCGTAACTTGAGAAAAAGATCATGCGCGTTACGAAAATAGCCCTTGGCCCTTGATTAAGGATGGAATAATCCTAATTTAACGTCAGCAATAATAACGCAACGCTATCCCCCGAAATACGCCAAGGATCAGTCGGTTAAGGCATACCGTTACGCCTACGATTGGCCATTGACTGCGATGTTGCGAGTCATCCAGGGTCTGTCGCCAGGAGAAGCTGACCTATTCTTAGAGCTGGCCCGTTCTGTCTGAAGGAGATGACTATGCAAGATGAAAAACCGCCAATGAAGAAGTTACCCACCTCCATGTTGCCAGAAGAGACGGCTCCACGTCCGGAGTTCCCGGAGCAAGAACAAACCCCGCCGGGTCTGGATGCGGAAATGGAGCCATCCCCGGACCACGGTGAAACCAGCTACACCGGCTCCGGGCGACTGGCCGGTAAGAAAGCGTTAATTACCGGCGGCGACTCCGGTATTGGCCGTGCGGTGGCGATCGCCTTTGCCCGCGAAGGCGCCGACGTCGCGATAAACTATCTGCCCGAAGAGCAAAAGGATGCGGATGAAGTTATCGCCCTGATCAAAGCCGAAGGGCGCACCGCGGTGGCCCTCCCGGGTGATATTCGCTCCGAATCCTTCTGCCAGTCGCTGGTGGCCGACGCGGTGGAACAGCTGGGAGGTCTGAGCATCCTGGTTAATAACGCCGGGCGTCAGCAATACTGTGAAACCCTTGAGGAACTCACTACCGAAGATTTCGACGCTACCTTCAAAACCAACGTCTACGCGCCGTTCTGGATCACCCGCGCCGCACTGCCTCACCTCCAGGCCGGAAGCGCGATTATCAATACCACCTCGGTGCAGGCGTATAAACCCAGCCCGATCCTGCTCGATTATGCGCAGACCAAAGCCTGTCTCGCGATCTTCACTAAATCGCTGGCTAAACAGGTGGCGAAACGAGGCATTCGCGTGAACGCCGTAGCGCCTGGCCCTTACTGGACGGTGCTGCAATCCAGCGGCGGCCAGCCGGACGAGAAGGTGAAACAGTTTGGCAAAGACACGCCGATGGGGCGCCCGGGGCAACCGGTAGAGATCGCCCCGCTGTATGTCACCCTGGCATCCGATGCCTGCTCATATACCTCCGGACAGGTGTGGTGTTCTGACGGCGGGGATGGTGTGGTCTAAGCCTCCCGGCATACCGACGCGCGCCAGCGCGCGCCGGTATTTTCCCGGCCAACCCTTGCGGCTATATACTGGCCCCTCGCCTCCCGGTTGCGGCAATTTTTTCTTTCCTCCACTCCGCTACTCTGGCCGCATGCTATGATGTCCGCCCGCCGCTGTGCGCTAACCCTGGCCCCGACGCCACCCCTGAGGACGACAGATGAGTAATGACATCCCCCTGAAATTTTATGACATCGTGGACGAATACGAGACCGAAGCGGCTGCGCCGGTAAAGGATGAAGAACGCGATGCGCTGGCGCGCTATTTCCAACTGCTGATTGCGCGGTTAACTAATAACGAAGAGATTGACGAAGAGGCGCAGCGAGAAATGGCCCGCGAGGCGGCCATTAACGAAGACCGCATTGACGATATCGCTAATTTCCTTAATCAGTGGGGCAACGAATAAAGCTCAACGTCAGCCTACCGGCGGAATTGCCTTCCGCCGGTGCTGTCGGGGCGCGAAGCGCCAAGACTCAGCCGTGGCCAGTCTCCTCTCCCAGACGCCTCTGCAGCGCATCAAGAAATAGCGGTAATCCGTCAGGTTGGTAGTCGCGGGAAAGATAGATGCCGTAAACGCTCAACGCCTTCGGCGTCCACTCCGGAAGCACCACCTCCAGCGTGCCGCTGGCAATCGCGCCCCGGGCCTCCAGTTCGGGAAGCATCGCAATGCCGCACCCGGCAACCGCCGCCTCCAGCAGCAATGAAGATATCCCTGCGCTCAGATTACCGTTCACCGCCACCGACGCTTCCCGCCCCTGCGCATCGCTGAACTGCCAGTGCTGGCTGGCGAAATGGCTGTATAGCAGGCAGTTATGTCGTTGCAGATCGTCGGGCGTCGTCAATGGGCCATGCTGGCGCATCCAGCCCGGCGCGGCGCAGAGCAGCGAACGGCACACTCCGAGGCGACGAGCGATGGCCCCCGCCTCCGGGTTGTCGGTAATGCGAATGGCCACGTCGATACGCTCGCCGATCAGGCTGACCGGATGGTTATTGATATCCAGCTCCAGGCGCAGTAGTGGATAGCGGGCGAGAAAGTCCGGCAGCAGCGGAGAGATCAGCTGCATGGCGGTAAAGTGCGCGCAGGCGACGCGCAGTGTGCCGCTGGGATCGGCCCGCTGACGCTCGCCGGCGATTTCATCGGCGATCCGCGTCAAACCGCGGGTCTTGAGCAATACCTTTTCCCCGGCCGGGGTCAGCGTCAGCCGCCGGGTTGAGCGATGGATCAGCCGGGCGCCGGCCCAGCTCTCCATCTGTTCCAGATAGCGGCTCACCATCGGGCGCGACATACCCAGCGCCCGCGCCGCGGCGCTAAGACTTCCCAGCTCGCAGATGCGCAGATACACCTGCGCAGCAATCACCCTGTCCATCACTCCCCCTGATCTGCACGTTTTATGAAACTCAGCATCTCTTGTTTCAGGAATTTTATCAAATAGCGAAATCCGTACAATGGAACGCATTCACCTGTTACTGAGAATAAATCATGAAATTATCTGCCCTTGCTGTTGCTACCGCCCTGTTCAGCGGCGCGGTCTTCGCGGCGCCTCTGACGCTGCAAACTTACAACCCGCAGGAAAAAGGACTTTTTGCCGTCAACTCGACCCTCGTTTCCGGTCCGCATGAAGCGGTACTTTTCGACGCGCAGTTCAGCGTCAAAGATGGGGAAAAGCTGGTGGAGATGATCAAGAAAAACGGCAAACCGCTATCGCGGATTGTGATCACCTCTGGCGATCCGGATTTCTATTTTGGTCTTGAGCCGCTGGTAAAAGCCTTCCCGCAGGCGGAGGTGGTCGCCACGCCGGAGGTCGTCAAACATATTGCAGCCACCAAAGCGGCCAAACTGGCGTACTGGGGCCCGCAAATGAAAGACGGCGCGCCGACGCAGGTGTATGTCCCGCAGGCGCTGGAGGCCAACAGCTTTACCATCGATGGCGAGAAAGTGACCATCATGCAGCCGCATGACTACGCGGCGTTCGTCTGGATCCGGGCGAACAAAACGATCCTCGGCGGCACCGGCGTGGCGTGGGGTATGCATCTCTGGACCGCCGACACCCAGACGCCGGCCAGTCGTCAGCAATGGCGTAATACGCTGGACCAGATGATCGCCCTGCACCCGCAGCGGGTGATCCCGGGCCATTATCTCGGCACCCCGCCGGAGGGAGACAGCGCGGTGCGCTTTACAAAAACTTATCTCCAGCAGTTCGAGCAGGCGCTGAAGACGCATTCGGATTCGGCCGGGGTGATCAAGGCGATGGAGGCACAGTGGCCGGGCCTGGCGGAGACCAGCTCGCTGGAGTTAAGCGCCAAAGTTAATACCGGTGAGATGAAGTGGTGACCCCTGCGGCGCGCAAGGAGGACTGTTCTTAATCTGGCTCCCCAGGGTTGCTATTACCGAGAAAATGGACCACCCTACCTGTGGCCGCACAAAAAACGCGCGGCCGACTTTGGGTTACATTTCATCCGGTCATTACCGGGTTTGCCCTTGAAACCAGAACAGGATAAAGGAGTCAGAATGAAATCGAACCATCAGGCACGTCATCTTCTCGGTCTGAACTATAAGCTTTCCCGGCAGAAAAAAGTGGTGCTGGAAGGCGATGAAGAAACCACCATTAACCACATCCATGCTACCGGCCGCAAACGCCGCGGTGGTTAATTTTCAGCCTGAGTGATGATAAACAACACCGTCCTGTTGCCAGGATGGTGTTTTTTTATGGCAATTGACTGCTTGTTTACCCGCTTGAAGACCTTCTGCTCTATACTCTGCCCGCTGCTTTCCACCCGCCCTTCGCTTATCGCCGCGCCGGGACTGTGGTCATGATCAAGGAGTTAGTGCGATGCAATTTACCCATAAGAAAAACCGTTCCCTGTACATCCCCTACGCGGGTCCCGTTCTGCTTGAATTCCCCCTGCTCAACAAGGGAAGCGCCTTCAGTATGGAAGAGCGCAGCAATTTCAATCTGCTCGGCCTGCTGCCGGAAGTGGTTGAAACTATCGAAGAGCAAGCGGAACGCGCCTGGATCCAGTATCAGGGATTCAAAACTGAAATCGACAAACATATTTATCTGCGTAACATCCAGGACACCAACGAAACCCTGTTTTATCGCCTGATCGGCAACCACCTTGAAGAGATGATGCCGGTTATCTATACCCCGACGGTAGGCGCGGCCTGCGAACGTTTCTCCGAGATCTATCGTCGCGCCCGCGGCGTCTTTATCTCCTACCAGAATCGCCATAACCTTGACGACATCCTGCAAAACGTCCCGAACCACAACGTGAAAGTGATTGTGGTCACCGATGGCGAGCGCATTCTCGGCCTTGGCGACCAGGGGATCGGCGGAATGGGGATCCCGATCGGTAAACTGTCGCTGTACACCACCTGCGGCGGCATCAGCCCGGCTTACACCCTGCCAATCGTGCTGGACGTCGGAACAAACAACCAGCAGCTGCTCGACGATCCGCTGTATATGGGCTGGCGCCACCCACGCATTACCGACGACGAGTACTATCAGTTCGTTGACGACGTGATCCAGGCGATTAAGGCCCGCTGGCCGGACGTGCTGCTGCAGTTTGAAGATTTTGCGCAAAAGAACGCCATGCCGCTGCTCAACCGCTACCGCAATGAAATCTGCTCGTTTAACGACGATATTCAGGGCACCGCGGCGGTGACCGTCGGGACGCTGATCGCCGCCAGCCGCGGCGCCGGTAGCCAGCTGAGCGAGCAAAAAATCGTCTTTCTCGGCGCGGGTTCGGCCGGCTGCGGTATCGCTGAACAGATTATCGCCCAGATCGTCCGCGAAGGACTCAGTGAAGAAGAGGCCCGCCAGCGCGTGTTTATGGTTGACCGCTTCGGCCTGTTAACCGACGGCATGCCTAATCTGCTACCGTTCCAGAACAAGCTGGTGCAAAAGCGTGAGCAGCTGCAGAGCTGGGATACCACCAGCGAGGCGCTGTCCCTGCTGGACGTAGTGCGCAACGTGAAGCCGAACATCCTGATCGGCGTCTCGGGTCAGCCGGGACTGTTCACGGAAGAGATTATCCGCGAGATGCACAAGCACTGCCCGCGGCCGATCGTGATGCCGCTCTCCAACCCAACCTCACGGGTGGAAGCGACGCCGCAGAATATCCTGAGCTGGACCGACGGCGAGGCGCTGGTCGCCACCGGCAGTCCATTCTCCCCGGTTACCGTGAAAGGCAAGCAGTATCCCATCGCCCAGTGCAATAACTCCTATATCTTCCCGGGTATTGGACTGGGGGTGATCGCCTCCGGCGCGTCGCGGGTCACAGACGAGATGCTGATGGCTGCCAGCGAAACCCTGGCGCAGCACTCGCCGCTGGTCAACAACGGCGAAGGTCCGGTGCTGCCGGAGCTGAAGGATATCCAGACCGTCTCACGGGCGATTGCCTTCGCGGTGGGCAAGGTGGCCCAGGAGCAAGGCGTGGCGGTGAAAACCTCCGCCGAAGCGCTGCTGCAAGCGATCAGCGATAATTTCTGGTTACCGGAATATCGCAATTATCGCCGCACCTCGATTTAATCACTGTCACCGGGTCGAAATAGCGGCCCGGTTATTAATAACGTCAGAATAATACCTCCCGCCACAGAAACGTTTTTTCCGCCTATATACATTCATCGTAAAAATAGAAAACGGATAGCATTTGCCGCACGCTCTTTGCTGTGCAAAATAGTTGCCTCTCCCCTTACAACGGAATGTGAAATGCAAAAATTAACCCCAGGCACAAATAAAACAATCGCTATTCTGATCCGTGTTATTTTATTGCTTACGGGCGGGTCCGCCATCATCGCCGGCCTGTGCCTGTTTGGCGGCGATATGTGGATGCTCACCCCGCGGGCGGAACAGTATCAGCCCGCCACCGGCGATCTGGTGGATGTCGTCATCTATGAACCGAGTAAATTTTTCTTCGCTCTGCTCTACGTGTTTATTATTACCCTGGTCTGGCTGTTGGCGGTACGTAAAATCCCCTGGCGGCCGATACAGCATCCTATATTACCGCTGATGGTACTGATTGCCGCCGGGATATTTATTTTCCTCCATCCGGAGGTCACCCCCGGACGAGATGCCAGTATTCAGTACGGTAAACACAACATTTCTTACACTGCCATTTTCTGGAGCAAAACGAATTCAGATCGACATGTCACTCAACCCTCTAAATATGAAATTTTTGTTGAAGCGAAAGATCCCCGCTGGCTTATCGACAGAAACAATCTTGGCCGCGCCTGGCGCTGTGAAGTCAAGCGGCATACCCAGTTTTACACCCTGTCATTCAATGAGGGCTGGTTTCCGGACGGCGATCCGCAGGTCATGGCCCGCCAGTGTACTCAGGTAAGCGATCTGAATGCGCTCAGTGAAACGGCAATCATGATTGCCCGCCCGATCGCCACCGTCCCTGTGGAGGCACCGTAAATGAGCCAGCAAAAAAATGGTTCTGCAACCATGTTCTGGCAAACACATAAGCCCTCTGCGCCAACCCGGCATCGTAGACAAAGGCGGCGCAGGTGACAGCTGGCGGGTCCCCCCTGCCAGTTTTGTCACTGGCGCGCTTTCCCTTTCCCCACTACACTGCCATCACCCATCCACTTACTGAATAAAAAAGGAGGCCCCCCATGCTGTATTGTGAAATGTTTATTGTTTCACATGCCTTAGGCAATTGCGCCAGCTCAAGCGTTATCGGTATCGTGCTGCGATAACTATGGCTTGAGCGAAGACCCTTCACGCAATCCCTTCTCTCCGGCTTACCGGGTTATCGTCAGCGAGTTTTGACGAGGCATTTGCATGCCTGTAACTCTTGAGTAAGTTGACTATGAGTACATTACTAACTGCCCATGCGCTCCACGTGGAGACGGCTTTTGGGCCGCTGTTTAACTCCCTCTCCTTCACCCTGAAGAAAGGCGACCGGATCGGTCTCATCGGCCATAACGGTTGCGGCAAAAGCACCCTGCTGCAGGTGCTGGACGGCACCCTCGCGCCCACCTCGGGCAGCGTCTCGCTTGCCGGTCAGTGTCTGATGGCCCGCGTTGAACAGCATCTGCCGGAGGCGCTGCATACGCAGTCGCTGCTGCAGGCGGTGCTGGCCCCATTACCCGCTGATGTACGGGAAGCGCAGCGCTGGCTGGCCGAACGCCTGCTGGCGCAGATGGGCTTTACCCCGGCGGTGATGGAGCAGCAGACCGCCACCCTGAGCGGCGGCCAGCACACGCGTCTGCTACTGGCCCGGGCGCTGATCCGCCAGCCTGATCTGCTCTTGTTGGATGAGCCGGGCAACCATCTCGATCTGCCCACCCTGCTGTGGCTGGAAAGCTTCCTGCAAACCTGGCAGGGGAGCTTCGTACTGGTGTCACACGACAACACCTTACTGGATGCTGTAACTAATGCGAGTTGGATCCTTCGTGACCAGACGCTACATTGCTTCGCCTTGCCCTGCAGCGCTGCCCGTCAGGCACTGCCGGAGCAGGATGAAAGCGCCGCGTTACGTCATAAGGCGGAGCAAAAAGAGATCGACCGGGTCAGCGCCAGCGCCCGGCGGCTGGCCACCTGGGGTCGGGTCTATGACAATGAAGATCTCGCCCGCAAAGCCAAACAGATGGAGAAGCAGGTCGCCCGCCTGAAAGACGAGCAGACCGAGCTCAGCGTCGGCCCGCCGTGGCGCCTGGTGTTACAGGGGGACGCCCTGCCGGCCGACCGCCTTTTGGAGATGGACACCCTTCCCGTCTCGCCCGCGCCGGGTCAGCCATCCCTCTTCACCACCGGCGTGGCGCGCCTGCGCAGCGGCGATCGCGTGGCCATCATGGGACGTAATGGCGGCGGCAAATCGTCCCTGCTGCGCCTGCTGTGGCAGCAGATGAACAACGCATCGCCTCTCCCGGGGCTGCGCCTGCATCCCCGGCTGCACCCCGGCTACTATGACCAGACGCTGGCGCAGTTGCCGGACGAGGCCAGCCTGCTCGAGGCCCTGACGCCGTTTGCCCCGTCGGCGGACACCCGTAAACGGGCGCTGATCGCCGCCGGGTTTGGCTGGGCGAGACATAGCCAGAAGGTCAGCACCCTCAGCGGCGGCGAGCGATCGCGGCTGCTGTTCGTTGGCCTGTCGCTGGCGCGCTACAGTCTGCTGCTGCTGGATGAACCCACCAACCATCTTGATATGGAGGGTAAAGCGGCGCTGGCGCAGACGCTGCGCGATTACCCCGGCGGCGTGCTGCTGGTCAGTCATGACCGCCAGCTGATTAGCGAAAGCTGTAACCGCTTCTGGCTGATTGACAGCGCCGGGCTAACGGAGTGGCACAGCCTGGAGGAGGTCTATGCCCGTCTGCAGGCCGTGGCGCCCGCCCCGGACAGTCGGCTCGCTTTGCAGAGTACACCCGCCGGGGCTGACGATGATGAGGAGGCGCTGCTGGCGCGGCTGATTGACCTGGAGCAGTGGCTGGCTGACGACATGGCCCGCAAGCCAAAACATCAAAAGCCGTCACTGCAGGCACAGTGGCAAGAGGAGATTGCCCGCCTGCTTAACCAACTGAC
>NZ_JH414798.1:939983-946670 GCF_000238715.1 Klebsiella sp. 4_1_44FAA | reverse complement strand
AAATGAAATGGTTGTACAATACAACCATCGCCTTCATCCTGCGTCAAGATGCAATATGGTGGGATAAGCGTTGTCGTGTGACGTGTGATTTTGCCGCCACAGGGATCGTGAAAGCGAATGCCGCAGGCGCCGGACAGCGCCCGCGATGAATATTATTGCGGGTTCTTCGCCTTCCAGGCCTCCCAGGCCGATTTGATCTCCTGCTTCGCGGCCGCGGCGTCATTAAAGCCGGCCAGCTCGACCTTTTTACGCCCCTCCGGCAGTTCTTTATAGACCCGGAAGAAGGCCTCCAGCCGCTGCTGTTCTATTTTCGGCAGATCGGAGATGGTCTTGATGTCGTCGTAGGTCGGGTCAATTTTACTGGCCGGTACGGCGATGATTTTGTCGTCTTTCTCACCGCCGTCTACCATCTTCAGCACACCAATTGCCCGCAGCTTAATCAGCGTGCCCGGGGCCATCGGCGCGCGGGTATAAAACACCACGTCCAGCGGGTCGCCATCCCCGGCCAGCGACTGGGTCAGCGAGCCGTAGTTCGCCGGGTAGGCCACCGGCATCGACTGAAAGCGGTCGGCGACGATAAACCCCGTTTTAGCATCGGTTTCGTACTTAACGATCCCGCCCGTCGGGATCTCAGTGACGGCGTAAAATTCTTCCGGGTTGTTTTCCGGCTGGGGAAATTCCAGCACATTGTGGGCCTGGGCGGCGGCGGACAAAAGCAGACCGGCGGTGAGGATGGTTTTTACCAGATGCATTGTTGTATCACTCTGTTGTTATAAGAAATTGATGCGCAAAACAATAGATTCGAGTGATGACAAAAACATGACCATTCAGCGTCAATATTATTACCTACCAAATATAGCGATATTGTCTGAATTTTGTGCTATCTCTGTAGCAAAAAGCCACATTCTGTACTAAGCGCCTTGTATTTTACCGCTCAGCGTCTAATCCTTATTGGGTACTATTGCATTAATTAAGTTAATCAATTCCCCCACAAGGAGACAGGCATGAAGGCAGCTGTTGTTACCCACGACCATCAGGTTAACGTCACGGAAAAAACGCTGCGCCCGCTGGAATACGGCGAAGCGCTGTTGAAAATGGAATGCTGCGGCGTGTGTCATACTGACCTGCACGTGAAAAACGGCGATTTTGGCGATAAAACCGGCGTCATTCTCGGCCATGAAGGGATCGGGGTGGTACAAAAAGTCGGCCCGGGCGTCACCTCCCTGAAGCCGGGCGACCGCGCCAGCGTGGCGTGGTTCTTCGAAGGCTGCGGCCACTGCGATTACTGTAACAGCGGCAACGAGACGCTCTGCCGCTCGGTGAAAAACGCCGGCTATACCGTCGATGGCGGCATGGCGGAAGAGTGCATCGTCACCGCCAACTACGCGGTAAAAGTTCCGGACGGCCTCGACTCCGCCGCCGCCAGCAGCATCACCTGCGCGGGCGTCACCACCTACAAAGCGGTCAAGGTCTCCCACATCAAACCGGGCCAGTGGATCGCCATCTACGGCCTCGGCGGGCTGGGTAACCTCGCGCTGCAGTATGCGAAGAATGTGTTTAACGCCAAAGTGATCGCTATCGACGTCAACGACGGACAGCTGGAGCTGGCGGCCTCGATGGGCGCCGACCTGACCATCAACTCCCGCAATGAAGATGCGGCGAAAGTTATTCAGGAAAAAACCGGCGGCGCCCACGCTGCGGTAGTAACCGCGGTGGCTAAAGCGGCCTTTAACTCGGCGGTGGATGCCGTTCGCGCCGGTGGCCGCGTGGTTGCGGTGGGCCTGCCGCCGGAGGCGATGAGCCTCGATATTCCGCGTCTGGTGCTGGACGGCATCGAGGTGGTCGGTTCGCTGGTCGGCACCCGTCAGGATCTGGTGGAAGCCTTCCAGTTTGCCGCCGAAGGCAAAGTGGTGCCGAAAGTCACCCTGCGTCCGCTGGAAGATATCAACGCTATCTTCAAAGAGATGGAGCAAGGTCAGATCCGCGGCCGTATGGTTATCGATCTGCGTAGCTAATCACCCGCGCCTCTCCCGTCCGGGAGAGGCGATCCCCCCTGGCACGTCCTCTCGCTTCCCAACCCGGGAAGTAAATGCAATTTCCGCAAATGCTTAGCGCAATTCCTTGGTTCCTTTGTTTTTAGCCGCGCCCGATGATGGCAACACAATAGATAACAAAGGAATTCACCATGCATCGTCATTTTCGCCTGCCCGCGCTGGCCGCGCTGTTTCTCACCGGCGCCTTTTCCGTCTGGGCCGCCGACACGCCGGTTAAAGGCGGCACCTTAATTTATCTGGAGCAGCAACCGCACACCAATCTCTATCCGCCCGCCGGCGGCTTTTACCCAAATGGCGGGATTCTCAATCAGATAACCGACAAGCTCACCTGGCAGAACCCGAAAACGCTGGAGATTGAGCCGTGGATCGCCGAGAGCTGGACCAGCAATGCCGATAAAACCGAGTACACCTTCCACCTGCGCAAAGGGGTCACTTTCTCAGATGGCACACCGCTGGACGCCGCCGCCGTCGCCAAAAACTTCGATACCTATGGTCTGGGAGATAAAGCCCATCGTCTGCCCGTCTCGGAGGTCATCAATAACTACCAGCGCAGCGAAGTGATCGACCCGCTGACGGTAAAATTCTACTTCAACAAGCCGTCGCCGGGCTTCCTGCAGGGAACCGCCACCATCGGCTCCGGTCTGGTATCTCTCAGCACCCTGCAGCGTAATTTTGAAGAGCTGGGCGATGCCCGACATATTATCGGCTCCGGCCCCTTCGTCGTGCAGGATGAAAAACCAGGCCGCGAGCTGACGCTGGTGGCGCGCAAGGATTACCAGTGGGGGCCGAAAAACATTGCCCAGCAGGGGCCCGCTAACCTCGACGGCATCACCTATATTGTGACGCCGGAAGACAGCGTGCGTATCGGCGCGCTGCTGGCAGGTCAGGCGGGCTTTATTCGCCAGGTGCAGGCCTACGATGAAAAGCAGGCTACCGATCAGGGATTTAAGATCTACGCTGCCCCTACCCGCGGGGTCAACGACAGCCTGAGCTTCCGCCCGGATAACCCACTGGTCGCCGACCTGCGGGTGCGTCAGGCCCTGCTCCATGCCACCAACGCCAGGCAGGTGGTGGAGACGCTGTTCTCCGCTAACTACCCGCAAGCCACCTCCGTGCTGGCCAGCTCTGCCGCCGGCTATGTCAATCTCAGCGATAAACTCACCTTCGACCAGGCCAAAGCCCGGCAGTTGCTGGATGACGCCGGCTGGAGGCCCGCCGCCGACGGTATTCGCAGCAAAGACGGTCAGCGGCTGGCGCTGACCGTCTATGAGTCGCTGCCGCAGCCGCAAAATAAGGAAGTGCTGCAGCTGATCGCCCAGCAGTGGCGCCAGGTGGGTGTGGCGTTGACGGTCAAAGCCGGGGATGCCGGTAGCCGTACGCTGGATAACCTCGACCCGCAGAAAACCCCGCTCACCGTCTCAGAAGTGGGCCGCGCCGACCCGGATGTGGTGAAAAGTATGTTCTTCCCCAACAACCGCGATGCGCTGCTGCAGAAAGGCGGCTCCAGCGATAAAGTGCAGCGCTTCCGCGATGATAAGCTCAATGACCTGCTGACCGGCATCTCCGCGGCGGTTGAGCCGCAGCAGCGCTTGCAGTTAACCGGTGACGCCCAGCGCTATCTGATCGATAACGCTTATGTGATCCCTATTTTCGAAGAGCCGCAGGTGTTCGCCGGCGCGCCGTGGGTCAAAGGCGTCAGCTTCGAGGCCGTCGGTCGTCCGTCGTTCTACGGCGCGTGGCTGGACAAGCACTAAGAGGCCGGTTATGAGCGCTTATCTTCTGCGACGATTCGGCCAGGGGCTGCTGGTCCTGTGGGCGGCCTTTACCCTCACCTTTTTCCTGCTGCAGGTCCTGCCGGGGGATGCGGTGCTGATCAAGTTTCAGAACCCGGACCTCGGCCTGAGCCCGGCGCAAATTGCGGAGATGCGGCTGGCCTACGGCGCCGATAGCCCGCTGTGGCGCCAGTACCTGCACACGCTGCTGGCGATGCTGCACGGCGACTTCGGCTATTCCCTGCAGGCGGGTCTGGCGGTCAGCAGTCTGATTGCCAGCAACCTGCCGGATACCTTAAGCCTCGCGCTGCCGGCCTTCCTGCTGGCCGTGGCGCTAGCGTTCGCCCTCGCTTTCGCCTCGCGGCTGCCGGGGCTGCGCTGGCTGAGCAATTTTCTGCAGTCGCTACCGGTGCTGTTTATCTCTCTACCTACCTTTTGGTTGGGTATCGCCCTGATCCAGCTCTTCTCGTTTCAGTTGCGCTGGATCCCGGTGATCAACCCCGGCCCACTGGAAGGACTGATTTTACCGGTTATCGCCGTCGCGCTGCCCATTTCCGCCCCGCTGGCGCAGATCCTGATGCGCAGCATGGATCAGGTGGCGGTTCAGCCCTTCGTCGCGGTCGCCCGCGCCAAGGGCATGAGCGAAACGGGCGTCCTCTGGCGCCATGTGATGGGGAATGCTCTGCTACCGGCGCTGAATATTGCCGGGCTGCTGCTCGGCGAACTGATTGCCGGGGCGCTAATCACCGAGACCGTCTTCGGCCGCAGCGGCCTCGGCCAGCTGACCCAGCAGGCGGTCAATAACCAGGATATCGCCGTACTACAGGCGGTGGTGATGATCTCCGCCCTCGGTTTCGTCCTGATCAACCTGCTGGTCGACCTGGTCATGCCGCGACTGGACCCCCGACTCCATTTACAGACCGGAGGTGCGAAATGAGCCTGGTCGACTATACCATCGCGGTTCGCCGCCGCCCGGAGTGGCGTAGAGTGCGCCTGCAGCCTGGCCTGTGGCTGGCGTGGGCGGTGATGATCGCCGCCCTGTTAATGGCCATTGCCCCACAGTGGTTTACCTCCTCTAACCCGCTGGAGGGGATCCCCGGCGCTCAGCGCCTGGCGCCGCAGGCGCACTACTGGCTGGGTACCGACCAGCTGGGGCGCGACCTGTGGACGCGGGTGGTTTACGGCGCGGTGCATTCCCTGTCGGCGGCGCTGATCGCCGTCGCCATCAGCCTGGTGGTGGGTACCGCCCTTGGCACCCTCGCCGGGGCGCTGGCCGGACGCGTGGAATCCACCATCATGCGCCTGGTCGATGTCCTGCTGGCTATCCCCTCCCTGCTGCTGCAGCTCACGGTGATTATTCTGCTGGGTTTCGGCACGGTAAATGCGGCGGTGGCGGTTGGCGTCGCGGCTATCGCCAGCTTCGCGCGCCTGGCGCGAGCAGAAGTGGTACGCGTGCGCCACAGCGATTACGTCGAGGCGGCCCGGGGCAGCGGCGGCACTTTTTTCGCCGTCTTCTGGCGCCATATTCTGCCCAACTCGCTCACTGCGGTGCTTGCTTTCGCGACGCTGCAGTTCGGTCAGGCGATGTTGGCCCTGGCCACCCTCAGCTTCCTCGGCTACGGCACTCCGCCGCCGGTCCCGGAGTGGGGACTACTGATCGCCGAAGGTCGCAATTACCTGTCAACCGCCTGGTGGCTGACCACCTTCCCCGGCCTCGCCGTGGTCGCCGTGGTCCTTGCCGCCAATCGTCTTAGCCGCCAGTGGAGTGGAGTACGCCCATGACCGTTCTGTCCGTTGAAGATCTACGCATCAGCTACCGCTCGCGGGGCGAATGGCGCGAGGTGGTGCACAACATCAGCTTTTCCATCCAGCGCGGCGAAATGCTGGCCTTCGTCGGAGAATCCGGCTCGGGGAAAACCACCACCGCGCAGGCCATTATCGGCCTGCTGGCGGATAATGCCCGCCGGGATGCCGGGCGGATTGTCCTCAATGGCGAAGTGATTAGCGACTGGTCGGATAAACGCCTGAACCGCCTGCGCGGAGTGAGCATCAGCCTGGTCCCGCAGGATCCCGGTAATTCGCTCAACCCGGTAAAAACCATTGGTCAGCAGGTGGAAGAGATCCTGCGGCTGCATCAGTCCCTCTCCGCCGCTGAGCGCCGACAGCAGGTTCTTAACCTGCTCGCTAAAGTCGGTCTCAGCCACCCGGAACAGCGTTTTGACCAGTATCCGTATCAGCTGTCTGGCGGGATGAAACAGCGGGTGCTGATAGCCATCGCCATTGCCCTGCAGCCGGATCTGATTATTGCCGACGAGCCCACCAGCGCCCTCGACGTCACGGTGCAGAAGCGCATTCTCGACCTGCTCGATATCCTGCGTCGCGAGTCGGGTACCGCCGTGCTGTTTGTCACCCACGATCTGGCGCTGGCCGCCGAACGCGCCGACCGGATCATGGTGTTTCGCCAGGGAGAGATTCAGGAACAAGGCGCCACCGAGACGATTGTCCAGCGTCCACAGCATCCTTACACCCGCCAGCTGCTCCACGACCTGCAGGATGCGCCGTTGGGGCTGGCGGCGGCGCGTCACCGGCCGCTGGCCACGCCGGCCATTCGCGTGGAGGGGATCAGCAAACGCTTCTCGCTGGGCAAACAGGCGCTGCAGGCGCTCGACAGCGTCAGCTTTGAGGTCAGACGCGGCAGCACCCATGCGCTGGTGGGCGAATCCGGCTCCGGGAAAACCACCCTGGCGCGGATCCTGCTGGGCTTTGAGCGCGCCGACGCCGGACAGGTCATCATCGACGGTATCGACGCCGGACATCTCAGCCGCGAGGCGCAGCGTCAGCTGCGGCGGAAAATCCAGTTT
>NZ_JH414798.1:933327-939629 GCF_000238715.1 Klebsiella sp. 4_1_44FAA | reverse complement strand
GAACCCCTTCGCTTCGCTCGACCCGCGCCAGACGCTGTTTGCGATTATCGAAGAGCCGTTAAAAAACTTTGAGCGCCTCAGCGCGGCGACGCGTCGCCAGCGTGTGGAGAGCGTTGCCGCCCGGGTGGCCCTGGCCCCCGAGCTGCTGTCGCGTACGCCGCGGGAGCTTTCCGGCGGCCAGCGCCAGCGGGTGGCGATTGCCCGGGCGCTGATCCTCGAGCCGGCGATACTGGTCCTTGACGAAGCGACCTCGGCGCTCGACGTCACCGTTCAGGCGCAGATCCTCGCCCTGCTGCAGCAGCTACAGCAGCAGCTGGGTCTGAGCTACCTGTTCATTACCCACGATCTGGCGACGGTCAGGCGGATCGCCGACAGCGTCACGGTGCTGCGCGCCGGCCAGGTGGTGGAGCATGGCGACGTAAACCGCCTGTTCGCCGCCCCGCAGCAGGCCTACACCCGCGAACTGATCGCCGCCATTCCCCAGATTTCCCCCCGCTTAGCACAGGCCCACACGGAGAACGCATAATGCCAAAACGCCTCGGTTTTTTTACCCGTCTGCTCGATCAGGGCTCCGCGCAAACGCGCTACCGGCTGGCGGCCGAACAGATCCGCCACGCGGAGCGTTTGGGCTTCGACAGCGCATGGATTGCCCAGCACCATTTTCATGAACAGGAAGGCGGCCTGCCTTCACCGCTGGTGTTTCTCGCCCACGTCGCGGCGCAGACCGACCGGATCCGCCTCGGTACAGCGATTATCACCTTGCCGATGGAAAATCCGCTGCGCGTCGCCGAAGACGCAGCGGTACTGGATTTACTCACCGACGGACGTCTGGAGGTGGGTTTTGGCTCCGGCGGCACGCCAACCTCGTTTCTGCCCTTCGGCCTGACCAGCGAGCAGCGCGGGGCGGCGTTTGCCGACCATCTGCACCTGATCCATAGCGCCTGGCGCGGCGACACGCTGAGCCACCCGGACAACCGTCTCTATCCGCCGGCGCCGCAGCTGGCGGAGCGTATCTGGATCGCCACCTTCTCGGCGGAGGGCGCTATCCGCGCCGGTCAGGCGGGACACGGGTTGATGCTGTCCCGCACTCAGCCACGGCCGCCCGGCGAGCCACGCCTGCCGCTGGACGCCATTCAGAACCCGATCATCGACGCCTACCTGGCGGCGCTGCCGGACGGCGTTGCGCCGCGGATCCTCGCCTCGCGCACCGCCTTCGTCGCCGACAGTCTCGCCCACGCCCTGCAGGTCGCCGAGCCCGGTCTGCGCAAGCAGGCAACTCAGCACCGGGCGGCGGGTCATACGATAGAAGGTGACAGTGTCACCGACTATCTGCAACAGCTGGATGCCCACGTTGGCGATCCTGAGCATGTTATTGCCTCCCTGGCGCAGGACAGCGTGCTGGCCCGCGCCACCGATATTTCGTTTCAGGTGCACTCGGTCGAGCCTTCGCACCGGGATACGCTGCGTTCCATTGAGCTGATCGCTCAGCATATTGCCCCCCACATCAGATAAGGAGTCCCCATGACGCTGAGTCAGGATATTCTGGCCGAACTGGCGGAGATCGCCCCCGGTTCCCCGCTCGTTCAGGCTCGCGCCGTCCGCGATGCCGCCACCCGTCACGCCCAGGGAAGTTATGAAGTGCTGTTCCGCCAGCAGGACGCTGACTTTCCTCTTGATGAACGCTTCGCGGTGGCCGCAAAGGTGGCGAAACTGCACCAGGCGGACGCGCTGGCGGCGCACTATGCCGGTTTCGGCCTCGCCGATCCGACCACCGATCGTCTGGTCCCGGCGCTGGCCTTTGCCCGCCTGCTCACCTTCACCCCCGTTGAAGCCACTCCCGGCGCGCTGCACACCTTAACCAGCGCGGGCTGGAGCCTGCGGGGCATCGTCACCCTGGCGCAGCTGGTAGCCTTTGTCAGCTTCCAGAGCCGACTGCTGCTGGGCCTGCGGGCGCTCAACCATAAGCCCATCGTCAGCGCAGATACGCCGCTGGTCGCCGGATACTGGCATACCACCCCGTACGCGCAGAGCGGCAAAGCGGCCCCGGTTCGCTTCACCCGCGACGAGCTGCACTGGGAACCCTGGCTGGCCGATAAACCGCTGGCGGAATTCAACGCTGAAGAACAGGCGATTCTGGCCAAATATGGCCATAGCGACTCCCCCTACTTTCGCCTGCTGGCGCGCAACCAGCCGGTGCTGGAGCAGCGGACCCTGACCGATAAGGGCATTTTCTATACCGCGGGAGGATTGCCGCGCGCCGAACGCGAGCTGGCCGCCACGGTCGCCAGTAAAATCAACGGCTGTATTTACTGCGCCTCGGTGCATGCCCGCAAAGCGGCGCAGCTGGCGAAGGACGAGACCGCCGTCGACACGCTGCTGGCGGTGACGCCGGGAGAGGATCTGCGCGACGGGCAATCGCCGCGCTGGCAGGCGGAAATCGACGCCGCCGCCGCGCTATCGGTGACGCCACCCGCATTAAACGCCGATCATCTGGCGGCGCTTGATGAGCAGGGCTTAGATACTCTGGCCCAGCTGGATCTGCTGCAGTCCGCGGCCTTTTTCGCCTGGGCCAACCGCCTGATGCTGACCCTGGGCGAACCCTGGCGTGAGTAGGCGTCGTTAATAAGCTTGTCGCCGCTGATGGCAGCCATAGATGAGCAAGGCGCTCATCGCCAGAAACGACAGCGCGGCGGCGGGGAGCGCCACGCTGTTCCAGCCAAAGCCCTGGGCGATCATCATTCCGCCGCAGAAGGCGCCAATGGCGCTGCCGAGGTTAAAGGCGATCTGTCCCCCGGCCGCCCCCAGCATCTCGCCGCCTTTGGCGTTCTGCAACAGCAGGATCTGCAGCGGCGCTGACAGGGCGAATAGTCCCGCGCAGCAGAGAAATGCCAGCGCCAGCGAAGCGACTTTGTGTTCACCGAAGGCAAAGATCAGCAGCAGCGTCACGGCTATGACCCCGTCGGTCATCGCCGCAATGCGCAGCGGGCTGTAGCGCCCGGAAATTTTGCCGCTGAACAGATTGCCGACCACCATTCCCAGCCCCGCCAGCATCATAATCAGCATCATCTTGCTTTCAGCAAAGCCGGATACATTGAGCATAAAGGGCTTGATATAGCTGAACCAGGCAAACACGCCGGCGTTACCGAACATGGTGGCGGCGAAAATCAGCCACGGCGCCGGGGAGGCCAGAAAACGGAACTGCTCGCGCAGCCGCGTGCTGGCCCGGTCATAAAGCGTGGGCACCCAGCAGAAGATCGCCAGAAATACCGCCACGTTAAATACCGCGATAAGCGCAAAGGTATAGCGCCAGCTGAAGTGATGCCCAAGCCAGGTGCCACCCGGGACGCCAACCAGGTTAGCGATCGTCATGCCGCCAATCATCCCCGCCACCGCGGCGGTCACCTTCCCCGGCGGCGCGATTTTCGACAGGATAATCGCGCCGACGCCAAAAAACGCCCCGTGGGGAAACCCGGAAACCAGCCGGCCAAGCGCCAGCATGGCGTAGCTACTGGAGAAGGTAAACAGGGTATTGCCGAGAATACACAGGCCAGCCAGGAACAGCATCACCGATTTCAGGGAAAACCGGCTGGAGAGCAGCGCCATGATCGGCGCGCCGATCACCACGCCGAAGGCATACCAGGCAATCATATTGCCGGCGGCGGGTATGGATATTCCGACATCGTGCGCCATATCCGGCAGCACGCCCATAATGCCAAACTCCGCCATGCCAAGTCCAAAGGTGCCCAGCGCCAGTGAAAAATCGTTTTTTCATACATCTTATAGGGATATTGAGAGCCGGCCGGCATTATTTACCATCCCGCCCCGACACACCAGCTAAAAACGCCCGACGGCAGTTTCCTCCATACAACAGCCTGATTCGTTCATGTTCCCCAGCCGCGTGGCATACCGGCGGCGTGGTTTCGCAGTAACAATCCCCTATCAAAATCAGTGAGCTCAAAGAGATAAACACCTCATTGATCTCAAGTTAACTTGAGGTTGTAAAGTCAAAACATCGTTCACCTTGGGAGAATTATCCATGCATAGTGTTGATGTCGGTTTTACTCATGTCGCCTTTACCGTCCGCTGTCTGGCCAGCAGCATCGATTTTTATACCCGCTATACCGCGATGACCGTCATTCACCAGCGCGAGCCCGACCTCCCCTCGGCGCGGAAAGTGGCATGGCTCAGCGACCGCACCCGGCCTTTCGCCCTGGTGCTGGTGCAAAGTGACGATCCGGCCGATACGCCGCTGGGACCGTTCGGCCATCTCGGCGTCGCCTGCGCCACCCAGGCCGAGATCGATGAGAAAGTGGCCCTCGCACGGCGGGAAGGTGTTTTACGCCGGGAGCCGGAGCAGCTGGGCGATCCGGTGGGCTATTTCGCTTTCTTTGCCGACCCGGACGGTAACACCCTGGAGCTGTCGTGGGGGCAGCGGGTGGGACTGGAAGTCATCCTGGCGGGAAAACCCGGCGAATAATTTTCCACCGCCTCGCCGGGGGAGGATTACACTTCAAAGGGATACCTCGGCAACACGGAGCATGGCGATGGGCAACAAGAAAAGCGGTAATCCGGTCGACACGGCGGCAAAAATCGCGCCGCTCGACAACAAAGCGTACGAGAAAGCGCTGCGCAAACTCCACGTTGAGCTGGTGAAACTGCAGCGCTGGGTAGTGCACAAAGGACTGAAAGTGTGCATTGTCTTTGAAGGCCGGGACGGCGCCGGGAAAGGCGGCACCATTAAGGCCATCACCGAGCGCGTCAGCCCGCGTATCTTTCGGGTCGTCGCCTTACCCTCGCCCACCGAGCGCGAAAAAAGCCAGCTCTACTTTCAGCGCTATATCAAGCATCTCCCGGCGGCCGGCGAAATCGTGATTTTCGATCGCAGCTGGTATAACCGCGCCGGCGTCGAACGGGTGATGGGCTTTTGTACGCCGGAGGAGGTGCAGAAGTTCCTCGACGGCGCGCCGATGGTGGAGCGCGGCATGGTCGAATCGGGCATTATTCTGCTCAAGTACTGGCTGGAGGTCTCTCCGCAGGAGCAGGAGCGCCGTCTGCGGGATCGCATCGACGACGGGCGTAAAATCTGGAAGCTCTCGCCGATGGACATTAAGTCTTTCAACCGCTGGGATGAATATACCGCTGCCCGCGACGCCATGTTCGCCGCCACCGATACCGCCTGGGCGCCGTGGTTCGTCGCCCGCTCGGAGGATAAAAAGCGCGTGCGTCTAAATATCATCACCCATCTGCTGTCGCAGATCCCCTATGAAGCTTTACCGGTGGAGCCTGTGACGCTGCCGAAGCGCAAAATTGGCAAAATGAAACAGACTAATTTTCCTTTCCGCTTCATTCCAGAGAAGTTTTGATTATTTCCCGTCGCGCTGGTTAATGCCAGCGCCAGGTTTATTACCATAACCATGAATATTTCAGGCTGTTACTTCCCTCTGGAAGCTGTCTCGCAAAATAAATATTAAACTTACTGCTGGTATTTATTTTTTAGTGGGTAAAGTAAATAATCACAGAACAAACCGCAAGGAGCCTATGATGAAAAGTAATACGCTACGTAAAAGACCCACTGACGTACCCGTCCAGAAGGCGTCAGAACAGCCAGGTAAGGATTTACGAGAAGCGGATAAACAGCGACAGCACAAGGAATTCATTGCCGCAATGAATGAATTTATTGCAAAAGGAGGCACTCTTACTGATGATGAATTTTTCAGGGTGCTATGATGCTTGAACAATTCAATGTTTATCGAAATTGTTCTGCTCAGACAAATAAAACCCTGCCATATTATATGATCGTGCAGAATGATTAATATGCAGACCTGGCCACGAGAGTCATTATTCCTTTAATTCGACCACAACAGTTACCACGCTGGCATCAGCATGTCGTACCAAGGATAAATATAGAATTTGACAGCTTTTTACTTGTACGCCAATGATCAGTAGCTTAAATAATAAACGGATCCCGCCACAGGATTTCGTCTGCAATCTGAGTCATGCGCGCCAGGGCGTTATCGATTCAATCGATACACTTATCACGAACTGCTGACTGCCGGGAACCCGCTCCGACATCTCCGGAGCGGGTTTCGCGCCGTGAAGGCTTACTTCATCCCTTCACGACTCTCTTTCATCGCTTCCAGGCGTTCGACATCGCGATACCAGCGCGGGTGGTGTTTCTTCGCCCAGCGGCGGCTCACCTTGCCTTCAATCATTCCCTTAATCGACCCCTTCACCCAGAACGCCATATACATATGGATAAGGATGGCGTGGATCAGAATGATGGCCGACGTCGCATGAATCAG
>NZ_JH414798.1:892055-932899 GCF_000238715.1 Klebsiella sp. 4_1_44FAA | reverse complement strand
GATGGCCGACGTCGCATGAATCAGCAGGCTATAGCGAATCACCTGCATCGGGAAATATTCCGCAAAATATGGGCGCCAGATAATCACCCCGGTCACCAGCAGCACAAATATCATGCTCATGATGGTCCAGAACATCATCTTCTGCCCGGCGTTATACTTACCGACGCGCGCCACCTTATGCTCGTTGCCTTTCAGCACCTCGACGATGCCTTTCAGCCACGGAATATCCTGTTTATCAGGGATGTTATGGTGGACAAAGCGCACGAACATAAACATCAGCGCGACAAAAATCAGCACCCCAAAGAACGGGTGCAGAATACGCCCCATCTGCGGCGTGCCGAAGGTTTCCGTTAGCCACTGTAGCGTCGGAAAGAAGAACGATATTCCCGACAGCGCCACGAGGAAAAAACAGATAACCACCGTCCAGTGACAGGCGCGATCGATAAAAGTTGTGCGCACAATCATCTTCGATTTACTCATCATGCTTCTCCTCGTCGTCGTCAACTTCCTTGTTCGGCCCGATACCGATGTAGTGGTAAATCAGCCCGGCGAAGGTGGCGATAAAGCCCGCCGCCGCCAGCGGTTTCAGCGCCCCCTTCCACAGACTGATACTGGTATCGATCTGCGGTTCCTTCGGCAGCTTGTGATACAGCTCCGGCTGGTCGGCATGATGCAGGACGTACATCACGTGGGTTCCGCCGACGCCCGGCGGGTTGTAAATCCCGGCGTTGGCATAACCGCGTTTTTTAAGCTTAGCCACCCGCTCCTCGGCCACCTCCAGCATCTCTTTCTTCGTACCGAAGTGGATAGCACCGGTAGGACAGGTTTTCACGCAGGCCGGTTCCTGGCCGACGCTGACCCGATCCACGCACAGGGTGCATTTATAGACCCGGTTATCCTCTTTATTGAGGCGCGGGACGTTAAACGGACACCCCGCAATGCAGTAGCCGCAGCCGATGCAGTTTTCCTGCTGGAAATCGACGATGCCGTTGGCGTACTGAATAATCGCCCCGGCGGACGGGCAGGCCTTCAGGCAGCCCGGCTCTGCGCAGTGCATACAGCCATCCTTGCGGATAAGCCACTCCAGTTTGCCGTTCTGTTCGGTCTCGCTAAAACGCATTACCGTCCAGGATTTGGCGCTGAGATCCGCCGGGTTGTCGTACACCCCGACGCAGTGCCCCACGTCATCGCGGATGTCATTCCACTCGGAACAGGCCACCTGGCAGGCTTTACAGCCCACGCAGGAGGAGACATCGATAAGCTTGGCGACTTCCGCTTTATAGTCCCGCGCGCGCGGCGCGGGGGTGATCGGGTTGGTCGCGGAGCGTTTAATAATGTCTTGGGTTTCCATCGCCATTGAATCGCTCCTTACGCTTTCTCGATGTTGACCAGGAACGCCTTGTACTCCGGCGTTTGCGAGTTGGAATCGCCAACGTTAGGCGTCAGGGTGTTGGCGATGTAGCCTTTGCGGGCCACGCCTTCAAAACCCCAGTGCAGCGGGATCCCGACGGTCTCCACCTGCTGGCCGTTGACGTTCAGCGTGCGCAGTCGGCGGGTCACCACGGCAACCGCGCGAATGAAGCCGCGCTTGCTGCTGACTTTCACCCAATCGCCGTTAGCGATACCTTTGCTTTTCGCCAGCCCTTCGCTGATTTCGACAAACTGTTCCGGCTGCGCGATGGAATTGAGCAACGCATGCTTGGTCCAGGTGTGGAAATGCTCGGTCAGACGATAGGTGGTCCCGACATACGGGAATTTATCCTTCTTACCTAAGCGAATGGCGTCCTCTTCATACAACCGCACCACCGGGCTGGAGACCACCTTCGGGTGCAGCGGGTTAGTGCCAAGCGGGGTTTCCATCGGCTCGTAGTGCTCCGGGAACGGCCCTTCCGCCAGTTTATCGAGCGCAAACAGGCGACCCAGCCCCTCCTGCTGCATGATAAACGGCCCGGTGTTGCTCCCTGGCGGCGCGGTATTGAAGTCCGGAATATCATTCCCGACCCACTTGCTGCCGTTCCACTGGATCAGCATCCGCTTCGCATCCCAGGGCTTGCCGTTGATATCGGCCGAAGCGCGGTTGTACAGCACCCGACGATTGAGCGGCCACGCCCAGGCCCATCCCAGCGTATTGCCCAGGCCCGAAGGATCGGCGTTATCACGATTCGCCATCTGGTTACCCTGCTCGGTCCAGCTGCCGGTATAGATCCAGCAAGACGACGCGGTGCTGCCGTCATCGCGCAGCAGCGCGAAGCTATTGAGCAGTTGGCCTTTTTTCGCCAGCAGAGTGCCATTTTGATCGTAGAGATCCGCCAGCGCGTAGCCGTTGTTCTCTTTTGCCACTTCTTCCGATTCCGGATGGTCCGGCTGCTTGTAGCGCCAGCTCATCTTCAGCAGGGGTTCCGCGCCCTTCCCGCCTTCGGTGCGGTACAGTTCGCGCAGGCGATGGTAAATCCCGGCAAGGATTTCGCCATCATTGCGCGCTTCACCTGGGGCATCCTGACCTTTCCAGTGCCACTGCAGCCAGCGACCGGAGTTGGCGATCGAACCGTCCTCTTCGGCAAAGCAGGTCGACGGCAGACGGAAGACTTCGGTCTGAATCGCCGACGGGTCGACATCATTAGACTCGCCGTGGTTCTGCCAGAAGGTCGAGGTTTCGGTCACCAGCGGGTCGATAACCACCATATATTTCAGCTTGCTGAGGCTGCGAACTACTTTGTTTTTGTCCGGGAAGGAGGCAACCGGGTTAAAGCCCTGGCAGATATAGCCGGTGACGTTGCCGTTATCCATCATGTTGAAGTATTTGATAACGTCGTAAGCCTGGTCCCACTTCGGTAACCACTCAAAGCCCCAGTCGTTCTCTTTTTGCGCCGCCTCGCCGTAGAAGGATTTCATCAGGCTAACGAAGAATTTCGGGTAGTTGCTCCAGTAGTTCACCTGCTCGGGCAGGGTCGCCTTCGGCGTGTTGGCGCTGAGGTAGCTTTGCAGATCGGTCTGTTTGTCCGATGGCAGCGTCAAATAGCCCGGCAGACTGGTCGACAGCAGGCCCAAATCGGTCAGCCCCTGAATATTAGAGTGGCCGCGCAGGGCGTTGACGCCGCCGCCGGCCATCCCCATATTGCCGAGCAGCAGCTGGATCATCGCCATGGTGCGGATGTTCTGCGCGCCGACGGTGTGCTGCGTCCAGCCCAGGGCATACAGGAAGGTGGTGGTGCGGTCCGCGGCGCTGGTTGAGGCCAGCACATCGCACACTTTAAGGAAGTCCGCTTTCGGCGTACCGCAGATGTTTTCGACCACCTCGGGCGTGTAACGGGAAACGTGCTGCTTCAGCAGGTTCCACACGCAGCGCGGATGGCTGAGCGTTTCATCGCGTTTGGCGTAGCCGTTTTCATCGAACTGGTAGTTCCAGGACGATTTATCGTACTGGCGTTTTTCCGCATCGTAGCCGCTGAACAGCCCCTCTTCGAAGGCAAAATCATCCCGCACCAGCAGGCTGGCATTGGTGTAATGCTTAACGTACTCGGCATTGATCTTGTTATTTTCGATCAGGTACAGCAGCACGCCCGACAGGAAGGTAATGTCGGTACCGGAACGAATCGGCGCATAGATATCGGCCACCGACGCGGTACGCGTAAAGCGCGGGTCGACGACGATCAGCGTGGCGTCGTTATTGTTTTTCGCCTCCATCGCCCAGCGGAAACCCACCGGATGGGCTTCGGCGGCGTTACCGCCCATCACCACCACGACGTTGGCGTTTTTGATATCCACCCAGTGGTTGGTCATCGCACCGCGACCAAATGTTGGAGCAAGACTTGCTACCGTTGGTCCGTGTCAGACGCGCGCCTGGTTGTCTACCGCCAGCATACCCAGCGATCGCACAAATTTTTGCGTTAGCATGCCGGTCTCATTGCTTGCCGCCGAGGCGCACAGCATGCCGGTGGAAAGCCAGCGGTTAACCGTCACGCCCTGTTCATTCTTTTCAATAAAGTTGGCGTCGCGGTCGGCTTTCATCAGTCGGGCGATGCGGTTAAAGGCTTCATCCCAGGAGATGCGCTGCCATTTATCCGAGCCCGGGGCGCGGTATTGCGGATAACGCAGACGGTTTTCGCTGTGGACATAGTCCAGCAGGCCTGCCCCTTTCGGGCACAGCGCGCCGCGGCTCACCGGATGGTCCGGGTCCCCTTCGATATGGTAGATCGCTTCTTTGGCGTTTTTCGCACCGTCGCCGAGGCTATACATTAATAGCCCGCAGCCCACGGAGCAGTAAGTGCAGGTGTTGCGGATCTCTTTCGCACGCAGCAATTTGAAATTGCGTGCCTGAGCCAGCGCCATTTTAGGGGCAAAGCCCAGGGCGGCGGCGGTAGTTCCGGCCATACCGCCTGCGCAGATCTTAAAGAACTTTCTGCGGCTGACGTCCATTGCATTCCTCCATGCAGGATGTTGATTCATCGCGCGGAGGAAACTAACAGCAAAATCCCGGGAAAATTTGCGTCAAATCAAGGAGGAAAACCTTCGCCCCCTTAATCGCCAGCCCTGGCCATTTTCGCTAATCCCTAAGGGTTAGCAACGGCGGAAAATTTCACCCCTCGCCGATAAAAAAATGATATATATGCCGGCTGCATTTGCGTAACCATCAGGAAAAGCATGGAGAAAAAGAGAGCCACGACCATCGGCTTCGCCGCCATTATCTTATGGAGCACGATGGTCGGATTGATCCGCGGCGTCAGCGAAGGACTGGGACCGGTTGGCGGCGCGGCAATGATTTATAGCCTCAGCGGCCTGCTGCTCATTTTTACCGTCGGTTTTCCCAATCTGCGCCAGATCCCGCGGCGCTATCTGCTGGCCGGCAGCGTGCTGTTCGTCAGCTATGAAATCTGCCTCGCGCTGTCGCTGGGCTATGCCGCCAGCCGCCAGCAGGCCATTGAGGTGGGGATGGTCAATTACCTGTGGCCCAGCCTGACGATTTTGTTCGCCATCCTGTTTAACGGCCAGAAAAGCAGCTGGCTGGTGATCCCCGGCCTGCTTCTCGCCCTGCTCGGCGTGGGCTGGGTGTTGGGCGGTGAGCACGGCCTGCAGTTGGACGAGATTATCAGCAACGTCATCTCCAGCCCGCTCAGCTATCTGCTGGCCTTTGTCGGGGCGTTTATCTGGGCTGCCTACTGCACGGTGACGGCCAAATATGCCCGCGGAAAAAACGCCATTACGCTGTTCGTCCTGTTAACCGCCCTGACGCTGTGGCTGAAGTTTCTCGCCACACCGCAGCCGCCCATGATCTTTAGCTGGCCGGTAAGCATCAAGCTGCTGACCGTTTCGGTGGCCCTTGGCCTGGCCTACGCGGCGTGGAACGTGGGGATCCTGCACGGCAACGTCAGCCTGCTGGCGGCGGCGTCGTACTTTACGCCGGTACTCTCCTCTGCGCTGGCGGCGATCCTGCTGAGTGCGGCCCTGTCGTGGTCATTCTGGCAGGGCGCCGGGATGGTGTGTCTCGGCTCCCTGCTCTGCTGGTATGCTACCCGGCGTTAGCCGAGATCGCCCCCGGCCACTGGCAGCGTGACGCCGGTGATATAGCTGGCCTCATCGCTGGCGAGAAACAGGATCGCGTTCGCCTGTTCCGCCAGCGTGCCGTAGCGGTGCTGAAGGCTGCTCGCCACCGTCTGATCGACCACCTGTTGATACCACGCCTTCTCCTGCTCGCTCGGCTGCTCTTCGTTACGCGGCGTCAGGCGCGGCGGCGCCTCGGTCCCGCCCGGCGCCACGGCGTTAATCCGAATACCGCTGCCGCTGTACTCCATAGCAATCGACCGGGTCAGCGCGTTAACGCCGCCTTTCGCCGCCGAGTAAGGCACCCGGTTCACCCCTGCCGTCGCCACCGACGAGATATTGACAATGCTGCCTTTGCCCTGCTTCAGCATCCACGGCAGCGCCGCGCGGCAGCCCCACAGCGTGGGGAACAGCGAGCGGCGGATCTCTTTCTCAATCTGCTCCGGTTGGTATTCGGCAAAGGGCCGCGCCCAGATGGTGCCCCCAACGTTGTTGATCAGCACGTCGAGGCGGCCAAAAAGCGCGACGCCCGCGGCAAACGCCCGCTCGGTACTTTCCCACGCTTCCAGATCCGCCTCCAGCGCCAGCACCGGACAGCCGGATTGCGCCAGCGTCGCCGCCAGCTCATGGACATAGGACGAGCGATCGATGAGCAGCAGTGCCGCGCCTTCTGCGGCCGCCTGCTCCGCCGTCTGGCGGCCAATGCCCTGGGCCGCGCCGGTGATGGCGACCACTTTATCGCTAAAACGCATACTGCCTCCTTATGCCGCCGCGCTCTGGCTGGCGATAAATTTCTCATACCAGAATCCCGCCGGGGTGATCCCGCGGTCGCGCAGCGCCGTGGCGACCGCATTGACCATCGGCGGCGGGCCGCAAAGATAGATGTCGACGTCGCCGTTATTCAGCATCGCGTCGTCGAGATGGTCGGTGACGAAGCCGCGCTGCGGACAGGGGCTGTTTTCATCCGCCACCACCGGCAGCCAGCGATACCCCGTCAGCTGTTGAGTAAAGGTGTCCAGCGCGTCGGTTTTCACCAGATCGCCATCGCGGGTTACCCCGTACAGTAACGTTACCGGACGCTGGCTACCTTGTGTCTGCAGGGTGTGGAGCATGGAGAGCAGCGGCGCCAGCCCGGTGCCGCCGGCCAGCATCAGCAGCGGACGATCGCCGTGGCGCAGATAGAAGCTGCCCATGGGTCCGCTAAGGGTCAGGCGATCGCCGGGCTGCGCCCGCTGCGTCAGCCACTGGCTCATCATCCCCCCGGGCACATTGCGGATCAGAAAACGTCCCTCCCGCGCGCCGGCAAGCGAGCTAAAGGAATAGGCGCGGACGTGGGGCGTACCCGGCACCTGGATATTGACGTACTGTCCCGGCAGGAAGGCCAGCGGCTCATCGAGAGCAACCACCAGCTCGATGGCGGAGTCCGACAGCAAATTGACCTGCTGCACCTGCGCCCCGAGCGTCGCCAGGGCGGTTTTGCACTGGGCAGCGGCCACCGGCACATCAATCACGCAGTCGCTGGTGGGCACCATCTGACAGGTCAGCACCTGGCGGGCCTGCGCTTCCTCGTCGTTTAACGCCTCGTCGAGATACTCCTCGCCGAGGGTATATTCCCCGCTGGCGCAGTGGCATTTGCAGGTGCCGCACACGCCGTCCGAGCAGTCCATCGGCAGATTCACCTTCTGACGATAGGCCGCATCCAGGACTTTCTCTCCGGCGTTGCACTGAATAAAGCGGGTTACGCCGTCCTCAAAATTAAGAGCAATAGAAAAGGTCATAAGCGCCTCTTAAATGTGGTAAACGTCAATCACCTGACGGATATAGTCGTTGTTCAGGCGCACGGTTTTGCGCACGATCTGCGGTCTGCCGTCCTGCTCGGTCAGTGTGCAGCAGGTTGAGCCGAAATAAGCATCCGTGTGCTGATAGCGATAGCTCCAGGTGACCCAGCTGTAACGCACCTCCAGCCCCTCGTCATTTTCCCCCAGTAGCTCAACGTTGCTGATAATGTGGGTGGTCCTCGGCTCCGGCGTGCTGGCCCCGGAGCGCTCGGTTTTAATGCGGTAGACGCGATCCTCCAGCCCTTCGCGGTTGGGATAGTAGATAAGCGAAATCTCTTTTTGCGGGTCGCGGGTCAGCTGGTCGTCGTCGCCCCACGCCGGCATCCAGTAGACTACCTGCGGGCTGTAGCAGCTGAGCCATTCGTCCCACTGACGATCGTCCAGCAGACGGGCTTCGTAGTAGAGAAACTGGCGAACCTGTTCGAGGTTAAGCATCAGGCCACCTCCACGCGCTGAGTAATCGACTGTTCAAAACGCTGCTGTTCCTGTTCAATGGCCGCCAGCATCAGCGTCTGCCAGTGGTGGTGATGGGCGATGTACAGCGCTTCGTCCTCCGATTTCACCCCGCTTAACCGCGGCGAAAAGCCGGCATGTTGCGCATGCTCATCCGCGCCGTCGACCCAGTGCAGCGCGCCGCGGCTGAGATCGCTCCACGGAAGATTTTCGCCGAGATAGCCGCGCTGGCAGGCGCTGAACTCTTCGAGGTCGTCCGGCGTCCCCATGCCGCTGACGTTAAAGAAATCCTCGTACTGGCGGATACGCAGGGCCCGCGCCTGGTCGGATTCCCCTTTCGGCCCGAAGCACCAGATGGTGACTTCGGTTTTATCCACCGCAATGGGACGGATCACGCGGATTTGGGTCGAGAACTGATCCATCAGGTAGACATTGGGGTACAGACACAGGTTGCGGGTTTCGTTGACCATCTGGTCGGCGCGTAGTTCGCCGAATTCCGCCTGCAGGCGCTCGCGGTGGGCATAGACCGGGCGCACTTCCGGGTTGAGCGCCCGGGTCCACAGCAGCATATGGCCATTATCGAATCCGTAGCCCCCGCCGAGGCTTTTAGACCAGCCGTTGGCATCCACCGCGTGCGTCCCTTCCGCTTCATAGTTGCGGCGTGACATGGTCGAGGCGTAGTTCCAGTGCACCACGCTGACGTGATAGCCATCGGCACCGTTTTCCGCGCCCAGTTTCCAGTTGCCCTCATACACATAGCTCGACGAGCCCTTGAGGACTTCCAGCCCCTCCGGCGCCTGATCGACGATCAGATCGATGATTTTGCTGGTTTCTCCGAGATAGGCCTCCAGCGGCTGCACGTCGGCATTGAGGCTGCCAAATAAGAAACCACGATAGGACTGAAAACGCGGCAGCTTTTGCAGGTCGTGGGAACCGTCCTGTTTAAAGCTCGGCGGATAACCGCCAGTGCTCTCGTCTTTGGCTTTTAATAATTTGCCATTATTGCTAAAGGTCCAGCCGTGGAACGGACAGGTGAACGAATTTTTATTGCCGGTTTTGCGGCGACATAACATGGCGCCGCGGTGAGCACAGCTGTTAATTAACGCATGCAGCTCATTCTTTTTATCGCGGGTAATAATGACCGGCTGACGGCCCAGCGTCAGGGTATAATAATCACCCGGCTCGGGAATTTGGCTTTCATGGGCAAGAAATACCCAGTTACCTTCGAAAATATGCTTCATTTCAAATTCAAACAGCTGCGGGTCGGTAAATATAGAGCGATGGCAGCGGTAAATATGATTTTCCCGGTCGACAATTAAGGCATTATTGATTTTGTCTTTGAGCGTCGAGAGCGTTTTTTGCATGAGTCAGTCCCTCCTGCAGAATTCAGGATGAAAGAAACAGGGTGAATTTTTCGTTTTCGAGTGCGATGTCGGGCCCGGGCAGTCGCGTGCCCGGACCGATAATGCCGCTTACTCTTTAGCGCGCAGGCGGGTGCCGCGCTGCTCTTCGTCGGCGCTCAGCGCTTTACACAGAGTGAAATCAAAACAGACCTCGGTGTGCTCTCCCTCAAGATGGCGCTGCGCGATGATCTCGCGGTCGGTCACTTTTACCGGGTCAGCAATCAGGCCGTCGCGGGTGGCAAAGGCAAAATCGTCCCACAGGTATTTATCGCCATTGAGGTTAATCTGGCTGGTCAGATGCTTATGCCCCGGGGCGGAGACGAAGAAGTGAATGTGCGCCGGACGGTTGCCGTGGCGGCCTAACTGGTCCAGTAGCTTCTGGGTTGGGCCATCCGGCGGGCAACCGTAGCCGGAGGGCATGATGCTGCGCACACTGTAGCGGCCATCGGCGCCGGTGCGGATCCGCCGGCGCAGGTTGTATTCGCTCTGGCTTTGATCGAAGAACGAGTAATTGCCGAGGGTGTTGGCGTGCCAGATATCAACAATGGCATTGGCTATCGGCTGGCCCTGGTTATCTTTAACCTGACCGTGCAGCCACATCACTTCCCCGGCGTCGGTACCGTCATCCATGCGGGCGTGGCCGTCGGCCAGCGGCGCATTGGCCACGTACAGCGGCCCTTCAATGGTGCGCGGAGTGCCGGTTTCCCGATGCGCCGCCGCGTCGATGGCGTCCTGGCGCAGGTCGAGGAAATGTTCCAGGCCCAGGCCCGCCGCCAGCAGCGCCGCCTCCTGACGCCCCCCCAGCTCGTGCAGATAGTTTACCGCGTGCCAGAACTCTTCTTCCGTGACGTTATAGTCGTCGATGAGGGTGCAGATATTTTCCAGCAGACGATGGACAATCGCCTTAAAACGTTCATCGCCGCCGGCAACATCTAATCCGGCACTGTCGCGTAATAATTTCTGAATAGCAGGCTGTTGTACGAATACATTACTCATACTGGTTCTCTCTTATATTTTTCAGGGTATACGCCGGGAATACCGGCGTGAGGTCAGATATTGTTATTATTAGCGATCGTCATCGCGAATTGATGACGGATGACGACACAGAGCTTCCACTTTTATCGCCATAAAGGGATAGAGCGGTAATCCCATTAATATTTGATGCAACTCTTCGGCATCTTTAACATCGAAAATACTGACATTGGCGTAAAGGCCGGCGACGCGCCAGATATGTCGCCATTTGCCTTCCCGCTGTAATTGTTGCGAATAGGCTTTTTCGCGTTGTTTAATTTCCTCCGCCTCGGCGGCGGGAAAGCCAGGCGGAATATTGACGGTCATATCCACTTTAAATAACATTTTTTTCTCCTGTCCCCGCTATGGCTGGCGGGTATAAAAACGCAGTTTGTCTTCATCCAGCTCGACGCCAAGACCCGGCGTTTGCGGTAACAGCACCTGACCGTCGGCAAAGGTGAGCGGCACGCTGACGATATCGTCCTTAAGCAACAGCGGGCCGAACATCTCGGTGCCCCACTGCAGCGGCAATGTCGACCACGCGTGCAGAGAAGCAACGGTCCCCACGGTCCCTTCCAGCATGGTGCCGCCGTACAGGCCAATCCCCGCCGCCTGGGCGACGCGGGCCAGCGCCAGCACGCTGTTCGGCCCGCCCGCCTTGGCGATTTTCAGCGCGTAAGCGCCGGTAAAGCCCTGTTGCGCCAGTTGATAACCATCGTAGGCAGTCGCGACGGCTTCATCCGCGAGGATCGCGGTTTCGATTTGCTGGCTTAAGCGCACCAGGGCGGCGTTATCGTGGGCGCTGACCGGCTGTTCGATAAGATCGACGCCCATCGCCGCCAGCTCGCGACAGCCTTTCGCGCCGGTGGCGGCGTCCCAGGCCTGGTTAACGTCGACGCGAATGCTGGCGCGGTCGCCTAACGCTTCCACGATGGCGCGGGTATGACGCAGGTCGGTGGCGAGTTCACGCGCGCCGATCTTCAGTTTGAACGCCCGGTGGCGGCCTTCGGCCAACAGTTTTTCCCCTTCGGCGATATCTTTCGCAGTATCGCCGCTGGCTAAGGTCCACAGTACCGGTAGCGTCGTGTGCAGCGCGCCGCCGAGCAGCGCCGACACCGGCAGACCTAAGGCTTTGCCCTGGGCGTCGAGCAGCGCGGTTTCGATGGCGGACTTCGCAAAGGTGTTGCCTTTAATGGCGCTGTTCATGCGGGCGGTTAGCGCATTCAGGTTATCGGCCGACTGCCCTTTCAACAGCGGCGTCAGATAATGGGCGATCGCCGACGAAATGGCCTCCGGACTCTCAACGCCATAGCTCAGCCCACCGATGGTGGTGGCCTCGCCGATGCCGCAGATGCCATCGGAGCGGGTAAGGCGCACGATCACCAGCGACTGGCAGCCCATGGTGGTCATCGACAATTTATGCGGCCGGATGGTCGGGACATCCACAATCCAGCTCTCGATTTGTTCTACGGTGGCAGTCATTTTCTGTTCCTGATGAGATATATAACTTTTTGTACCCACATCCATAACGGGGAGGTCTGTGCCATTGACAATAGGGTTCAGCCTGGCGGATGGTCAACGGCGATAATCGAAATGTTGTGCGATTATCGGCACGTTTGTTAAAGGGCAGTTAATAATGTGATCGTTGTGGTAAAACCGGCACAATTCAGCGCGCCCCATTTCACGCACGGTATAGTGATCTCCCGTGAGCCTTACGTTGCAACGGAGAAGGATGCAATGAGCGACAATATCCCCACTACGCTAAGCGCCAGGCAGGCCGAGCACGACCCCAACTTTATGCTGTCTCTGGCCCGCGGGCTGGCGGTCCTGAACGCCTTTACCCCCCAACGCCAGCGGCTAACCATTTCCCAGCTCAGCCAGAAAACGCAAATCTCCCGCGCGGCGGTACGCCGCTGTTTGTATACCCTTGCCGCGCTGGGGATGGTGCACAGCCCCGATGGCCGCCACTATGAGCTGCTGCCCCGGGTGCTGGCGGTCGGCCACGCTTATCTGGCCGGCACGCCGCTGGCGAAAGTGGCACAGACGGCGCTGGATGGTCTGGGCAAAGCGCTCGGCGAATCCTGTTCGGCAGCCACGCTCGACGGGGATAACGTGCTCTATATCGCCCGCGCGGCGGTCAATAATTTACTGAGCATCGATCTGGGGCGCGGCAGTCGCCTGCCGGCGTGGGCCACGTCAATGGGGCGGGTGTTACTGAGCGCGCTGCCGGAGGAACAGCTCGAAGTGACATTGTCACGTGCGGCGCTTATCCGCTACACACCGCATACCCTGTGCGATTTGGCCGGATTACGTGCTGAGATCGCCCGGGTGCGGATGCAGGGCTATGCCCTCGCCGATCGGCAGATCGAGGTGGGCTTGTGCTCGCTGGCGGTACCGGTGCTGTCACGTCATGGCCAGGTGGTGGCCGCGCTGAATGTGGGGGTGCCCGCCGCGACGGTCAGCGCCGCGGCGTTAAAAGAGAAGGCCCTCGCCCCGCTGCGCCGCGCGGCGATGGACCTGTCGCTGCAGCTATAGCGCCGCCCGCGGTTTCGCCACAGTGGCAAGGCTGCGCCAGATCCCGGCGGCCAGCAGCAGAAGCAATACACCCGCCGTCGCCAGCACCAGACTGTGAGCCTGAATAAATGCTGTCTTTGCCGCTGCCATCAGCGCCTGCGCCACCCCAGCGGGCAGCGCCTGGGTCAGACTCACCGCCTCGCCAATCGATGACGCCGCCTGCTGCGCCATGGCGTCACTCAGGCCAGACGGCAGCACTATAGAAGCGCTGTAGCTACGGGTCAGGATCAGGCCGAACAGCGCAATGCCAAGACCGGCGCCCAGCTCATAGGCCATGGTTTCAATCGCCCCGGCGGCGGCCGCTTTCTCCTTCGGCGCTGCCGCCATGATGGCGGCGCTGGAAGCCAGCAGCGCGCTGGCCACGCTAAAGCCCAGCAGCGTCATCAGCCCCCAGGCCAGCCACTGCTGGGTGCTGAAATCGGTCAGCGCCAGGCCGAGAAAGCTGAAGGCGCTGAGCAACATCCCGCCGGTCGCCACCTCGCGCAGCCCGAGCCGGGAGACCAGCAGTCCGGCAATCGGCCCGCTGAAGCCGCTGGCCACCATCACCGGCAGCATAAACATCCCCGCCTCGAACGGTGTTTTCTGATGCACGAACTGCAGCTCCTGAGCCATCAGTAGCTCAAAGCCCACCAGGGTAATCAGGGCCGTCATCGCCATCATCACCCCGCTTAAAATAATACGATGGGTAAACAGTCGCATATCCACCATCGGGCGGGCCGCCGACAGCTGCTTGCGGATAAACCAGGTTAACATCGCCGCCCCGCCGAGCGCCACCAGCGCGGTGAGCCACAGCGCCAGCTGGCCCTTCAGCGCCGATTTCGCGCTAAACACCAGCATCAGGATCGCGGCAATCAAAACGAGCGCCTGCAGTAGATTGAGCGGCTGTTCGCGGCGCGCGGGCTGGCGCGGCACCACTTTCGCGTTAATCGCGATAACCACCAGCACGATCGGCACATTGATCAGGAACACCGACCCCCAGTAGAAATGCTCCAGCAGGATACCGCCCACCAGCGGGCCGAAGGCCGCGCCGCCGGAGCCGACCGCTGCCCACAGCCCCAGCGCCATATTGCGCTGGCTGGCCTCGGCAAAGGTGCTGCGGATCCCGGCCAGCGTCGCCGGGACGATCATCGCCGCCCCCACCGCCAGCAAAGCGCGTGAGGCAATCAGCGTCATGGCCGTCGGCGACAGCGCGGCGCACAGCGAGGCGATGCCAAAAATGGCGCTGCCGAGCAGCAGCAGGCGCTTAAAGCCGATCTTATCGCCAAGGGCGCCCATCGGCAGCACCATCCCGGCCATCACTAATGAGTAGATATCAATGATCCACAACAGCTCATTGCCGCTGCTACCCAGCGCCACGCTGAGGGTCGGCGCGGCCACATGCAACACCGTAGCGTCAATCGCCACCGGAATATAAACCAGCAAAATCGCCATCAGCGTCATCCATTGCCGTGACATAGCTTGTACCTCAATCAATATTGAATATTGGACACACGTCCAGGATGGCGATCCTGCCGGATTGTTGAACACATGTCCAACTTTTTGTTACACTCGGCCAAAGCCAGATGACAGCGGGGTTTTATGCACTATTTACAACGTGATGCGAGACGGGAAGGGATTATGCAGGCCGCCATGCGCCTGGCGCTGCGCGGCGGCTTTGCCGCCATGACCGTGCGGCAGATCGCCCGCGAAGCCCAGGTGGCCGCCGGGCAGCTGCACCACCACTTCACCTCCATCGGCGAGCTGAAAGCGCAGGTTTTCATCCGCCTGATCCGCGAGATGCTCGACATGCCGCTGGTGGCTGAGGACGCCAGCTGGCGCGAGCGCTTGTTCTCGATGATCGGCAGCGAGGATGGCCGACTGGAACCCTATATCCGCCTGTGGCGCGAAGGCCAGGTGCTGGCCGACAGCGATCCGGACATCAAAGCGGCCTACCTGCTGACCATGAATATGTGGCATGCCGAGACCGTCGCCATCATCGAGCAGGGCCTCGCCAGCGGCGAATTTCGGTCGGCTGAGCCTGCGGCGGATATCGCCTGGCGCTTTATCGCCCTGGTGTGCGGCCTCGACGGGATTTATGCGCTGGACGCGCAGGCCCTGGATGAGGCGGCGTTTAGCCGCTATGTAAATAAGATGATTACGCTGGAGTTGTTTTAGGCATATTTACATTTAGTAACAATTAATTCCGCTACGCTTACCACGTGCTCTCTGTCAGCACGTTTTTTTTATCTACGCTTCATAGATAACGCAAATTAAGCGTTATTCACTATCCCCTTGTATTCAGCTGTTGACCTTATTTATTTACTCCTTTCCGGGCAAGTAGAGGGCAATATGTCGGTGCAGAATGATAAAGATAATCATTACCTTTTGAACAACTGGCGGCCTGAAAACAAGGCGTTCTGGGAAAATAAAGGCCAAGCCATTGCGCGAAGAAATCTATGGATATCAGTGGCCTGTCTGCTACTTGCTTTCTGCGTATGGATGTTATTCAGCGCCGTAGCGGTCAATCTCAATAAGGTCGGTTTTCATTTCACCACCGACCAGCTTTTTTTATTAACCGCCCTGCCTTCACTTTCCGGCGCGATATTACGGGTCCCCTACTCCTTTATGGTACCCCTTTTTGGCGGGCGCTACTGGACCGTATTAAGTACCGTTATCCTGATCGTGCCTTGTATTTGGTTAGGGGTGGCAATCCAGAATATTACTACTCCGTTCTGGGTATTTATTATTATTGCGCTGCTGTGCGGTTTTGCCGGAGCGAATTTTGCTTACAGCATGGGAAATATCAGTTTCTTTTTCCCCAAAGCGAAACAGGGCAGCGCGCTGGGAGTCAACGGCGGCCTTGGCAATCTGGGCGTAAGCGTGATGCAGATGGTCGCCCCGGCGGTCATCTTCCTGCCGCTCTTCACCTTTCTCGGCGTCCATGGCGTCACCCAGCCCGATGGTTCGACAATCACCCTGAGTAATGTGGCGCTCGTCTGGGTACCGCTGCTGCTGCTCGCCACCGTCGCGGCATGGTTCGGCATGAACGATATCGCCGGTTCAAAGGCCTCGATTCGCGATCAGCTTCCCGTGCTCAAGCGACCGCATATGTGGCTGTTAAGCCTGCTCTATCTGGCGACGTTTGGCTCGTTCATCGGCTTTTCCGCCGGCTTTGCCATGCTGGCGAAAACCCAGTTTCCCGCGGTCGATATCCTCAAGCTCGCCTTCTTTGGACCGTTCATCGGCGCGCTGGCGCGCTCGTTCGGCGGGATCATCTCCGACCGTCTCGGCGGCGTGCGGGTGACGCTGGTTAACTTCGTCCTGATGGCGCTGTTTACCGGCCTGCTGTTTCTGACCCTGCCAGGCAGCGGCTCCGGCAGCTTTCTCGCTTTCTACGTGGTGTTTATGGGGCTCTTTTTAACCGCCGGTCTGGGAAGCGGCTCCACCTTCCAGATGATCGCCGTCATCTTCCGCCAGCTCACCATCGACAGCGTAAAACAGCGCGGCGGCAGCGATGAAGAAGCGCAGCACGAGGCGGTGACCGATACCGCTGCCGCGCTGGGCTTTATCTCGGCGATCGGCGCCATCGGCGGCTTCTTTATTCCGAAAGCCTTCGGCACCTCGCTGGCGATGACCGGCTCACCGGTTGGCGCGATGAAAGTCTTTTTTGTCTTCTATGTGGTTTGCGTGCTGGTGACCTGGCTGGTCTACGGCCGCCGTAAATCCGCTTAACCATAACGATTTATCTGCCGGATAGCGGCTTACGCCTTATCCGGCCTTACGAGTTCGTTCGCTCATCCGGCCGGGTGGCACGATGCCGGACATTATCGGAGCAGGAGAAATGTCATGAGTAAACTTCTGGATCGCTTTCGCTACTTTAAGCAGAAGGGCGAGACCTTTGCCAACGGCCACGGCCAGGTCTACAACAACAACCGTGACTGGGAAGATAGCTACCGTCAACGCTGGCAGTTCGACAAAATTGTCCGCTCCACGCACGGTGTGAACTGCACCGGCTCCTGCAGCTGGAAAATTTACGTCAAAAACGGCCTCGTTACCTGGGAAACCCAGCAGACCGATTATCCGCGCACCCGGCCGGATCTGCCAAATCACGAACCGCGCGGCTGCCCGCGCGGCGCCAGCTACTCCTGGTATCTCTACAGCGCCAACCGCCTGAAGTACCCGCTGGCGCGTAAACGACTGATTGAGCTGTGGCGCGAAGCCCTGGCGCAGCATCCCGACCCGGTCCTGGCATGGGATAGCATCATGCAGGATCCGGCAAAAACCCGCAGCTATAAAGCGGCGCGCGGCAAAGGCGGTTTTGTCCGCTCCAGCTGGAAAGAGCTGAACCAGCTCATCGCCGCCGCCAACGTCTGGACCATCAAACATTATGGCCCGGACCGCGTCGCCGGCTTCTCGCCGATCCCGGCGATGTCGATGGTCTCCTACGCCGCGGGCACTCGCTATTTATCGTTGATTGGCGGCACCTGCCTGAGCTTTTATGACTGGTACTGCGATCTGCCCCCCGCCTCGCCGATGACCTGGGGCGAACAGACCGACGTGCCGGAATCCGCCGACTGGTACAACTCCAGCTACATTATTGCCTGGGGCTCCAACGTGCCGCAGACCCGAACCCCGGACGCCCACTTCTTTACCGAAGTGCGCTACAAGGGCACCAAAACTATCGCCATCACGCCGGACTATTCGGAAGTCGCTAAGCTCTGCGACCAGTGGCTGGCGCCGAAGCAAGGCACCGACAGCGCGCTGGCGATGGCCATGGGCCATGTGATCCTCAAAGCCTTCCACCTCGATAACCCGAGCGATTACTTTCTCAACTACTGCCGGACCTACACCGACATGCCGATGCTGGTGATACTCGAGCCGCGCGACAACGGCAGCTATACGCCGGGCCGTATGCTGCGTGCTTCCGACCTGCTTGACGGTCTCGGAGAAAGTAATAACCCGGAATGGAAAACCGTGGCTTATAACAGCGACGGCGAACTGGTGGCGCCGAACGGCTCCATCGGCTTTCGCTGGGGCGAAAAAGGCAAATGGAATCTCGAACAACGGGCAGACGGCAAAGATGTCGAGCTTAAGCTGTCGCTGCTGGATATTCGCGACAGCGTGGTGTCGGTGGGCTTCCCCTACTTTGGCGGCAACGAAAACCCGCATTTTCGCAGCGTAGCGCAGTCACCGGTGACCCTTCACCCGCTACCGGCTAAACAGCTGACGCTGGCCAGTGGCGAAAGCGGCCTGGTGGTCAGCGTCTATGACCTGATTCTGGCCAACTACGGTCTGGATCGCGGGCTTGACGATGTCAATGCGGCGAAGGATTTCGCCGAGGTCAAAGCCTATACCCCGGCATGGGCGGAGCAGATCACCGGCGTACCGCGTCAACATATCGAACAAATCGCCCGCGAGTTTGCCGATACGGCGCATAAGACCCACGGCCGCTCAATGATTATCCTCGGCGCCGGGGTGAACCACTGGTACCACATGGATATGAACTACCGCGGGATGATTAATCTGCTGGTATTTTGCGGCTGCGTCGGCCAGAGCGGCGGCGGCTGGTCGCACTATGTCGGTCAGGAGAAACTGCGCCCGCAGACCGGCTGGCTGCCGCTGGCGTTCGCCCTGGACTGGAGTCGTCCGCCGCGGCAGATGAACAGTACCTCTTATTTCTACAACCACGCCAGCCAGTGGCGCTACGAAAAACTGACCGCGCAGGAGCTGCTGTCGCCGCTGGCCGACGCCAGCAAATTTAGCGGCAGCCTTATCGACTTCAACGTCCGTGCGGAACGGATGGGCTGGTTACCCTCTGCGCCCCAGCTCAACGTCAACCCGCTGACCATTAAGCAGCAGGCCGAGGCCGCCGGGCTCTCCCCCGCGGAGTTCACCGTCCAGTCGTTAAAATCAGGCGATATTCGCTTTGCCGCCGAGCAGCCGGATAGCGGCAAAAACCATCCGCGCAACCTGTTTATCTGGCGCTCAAACCTGCTGGGATCGTCCGGTAAGGGGCATGAGTACATGTTGAAATACCTGCTCGGGACCGACAGCGGTATTCAGGGTGATGAACTGGGCGCCAGCGATGAGGTAAAACCTGAGGAAGTCGAGTGGCAGACCGCGGCGATTGAGGGCAAACTCGACCTGCTGGTGACGCTGGATTTCCGCATGTCCAGTACCTGTCTCTTCTCCGATATTGTCCTGCCGACCGCCACCTGGTATGAAAAAGACGATATGAACACCTCGGACATGCACCCGTTTATCCACCCGCTCTCCGCCGCCGTCGACCCGGCCTGGGAGGCGAAAAGCGACTGGGAGATCTACAAGGATATCGCTAAATCCTTCTCGCAGGTCTGCGTCGGCCATCTTGGCAAAGAGACCGATGTGGTGCTGGTCCCGCTGCAGCATGATTCCCCCGGCGAACTGTCGCAGCCGTTCGAGGTGCTTGACTGGCGCAAGGGCGAATGCGATCTGAACCCCGGGAAAACCGCACCGTCGATTGCCCTGGTGGAACGCGACTATCCTGCCACCTGGGAACGCTTCACCTCTCTCGGCCCGCTGCTCGATAAGCTTGGCAACGGCGGGAAAGGCATTTCGTGGAATACGCAAAGCGAAGTCGATTTCCTCGGCAAGCTTAACTACGTCAAGCCCGACGGTCCGGCCAAAGGCCGGCCGCGGATCGACAGCGCCATTGACGCCTCCGAAGTTATTCTTAGCCTCGCCCCGGAAACCAACGGCCAGGTGGCGGTGAAAGCCTGGCAGGCGCTGGGAGAGTTTACCGGCCGCGATCATACCCATCTGGCGCTCAATAAAGAGGATGAGAAGATCCGCTTTCGCGATATTCAGGCGCAGCCGCGCAAAATTATCTCCAGCCCGACGTGGTCGGGACTGGAAAGCGAGCACGTCTCCTACAATGCCGGTTATACCAACGTGCATGAGCTGATCCCATGGCGCACCCTCTCCGGCCGCCAGCAGTTGTATCAGGACCATCCGTGGATGCGCGCCTTCGGCGAAAGCCTGGTAGCCTATCGCCCGCCCATTGATACCCGCAGCGTCAGCCAGATGAAGGCCGTGCCGCCAAACGGCTTTCCGGAAAAAGCGCTGAATTTCCTGACGCCGCACCAGAAGTGGGGGATCCACTCCACCTATAGCGAAAACCTGCTGATGCTGACGCTGTCGCGCGGCGGGCCGATCGTCTGGCTTAGCGAAACCGACGCGAAAGAGCTGGGCATTGAAGATAACGACTGGATTGAAGCGTTCAACGCCAACGGGGCTCTCACCGCGCGGGCGGTGGTGAGCCAGCGGGTGCCGCCGGGGATGACCATGATGTACCACGCTCAGGAACGGATTATGAATATCCCGGGTTCGGAAGTGACCGGTCGTCGCGGCGGCATTCATAACTCGGTAACCCGCGTCTGTCCGAAGCCAACGCACATGATTGGCGGCTACGCCCAGCTGGCCTATGGCTTTAACTACTACGGCACCGTCGGATCGAACCGCGACGAGTTCATCATGATCCGCAAAATGAAGAATATTGCCTGGCTGGATGACGAAGGTCGCGATCAGGTACAGGAGGCGAAAAAATGAAAATCCGTTCTCAGGTTGGAATGGTGCTGAATCTGGACAAATGCATCGGCTGTCACACCTGCTCGGTCACCTGTAAAAACGTCTGGAGCAGCCGCGAAGGCATGGAGTACGCGTGGTTCAATAACGTGGAGACCAAACCGGGCATTGGCTATCCCAAAAACTGGGAGGACCAGGATCAGTGGCAAGGCGGCTGGATCCGCGGCATTAGCGGTAAGCTGACGCCCCGCCTCGGCAATCGGGTCAGCGTGTTATCGAAGATTTTCGCCAACCCGGTGCTGCCGGCGATCGACGATTACTACGAACCCTTTACCTACGACTACCAGCACCTGCACAACGCGCCGGAGGGCAAATATCTGCCGACCGCCCGCCCGCGCTCGCTGATCAGCGGCGAGCGTATGGATAAGATTAACTGGGGCCCGAACTGGGAGGAGCTGCTCGGCGGCGAATTCGAGAAACGCGCCCGCGACCGTAACTTCGAAGCCATGCAAAAGGAGATGTACGGCCAGTTCGAAAATACCTTCATGATGTATCTCCCGCGCCTGTGCGAGCACTGCCTCAACCCGAGCTGCGTGGCCACCTGCCCGAGCGGCGCCATCTACAAGCGTGAGGAAGATGGCATCGTACTGATCGATCAGGATAAATGCCGCGGCTGGCGGATGTGCATCAGCGGCTGCCCGTACAAAAAAATCTACTTTAACTGGAAGAGCGGTAAGTCGGAAAAATGCATCTTCTGCTATCCGCGCATTGAGTCCGGGCAGCCAACGGTCTGCTCAGAAACCTGCGTCGGGCGCATCCGCTATCTTGGCGTACTGCTGTATGACGCCGACCGCATTGAAGAGGCGGCCAGTACCGAACATGAAACCGACCTCTATGAGCGCCAGTGCGAGGTGTTCCTTAATCCAAACGATCCGGCGGTCATCGAGGAAGCGCTAAAGCAAGGGATCCCGCACAACGTCATTGAGGCGGCGCAGAAATCGCCGGTCTATAAGCTGGCGATGGACTGGAAGCTGGCCCTGCCGCTGCATCCGGAGTATCGCACCCTGCCGATGGTCTGGTACGTGCCGCCCCTGTCGCCGATCCAGTCGGTTGCCGACGCCGGCGGCTTACCGAGCAACGGCAACATCCTGCCGGCGGTTGAGAGTCTGCGCATCCCGGTGCAATACCTGGCGAATCTGCTGAGCGCCGGCGATACCGGACCGGTCTTGCGCGCGCTGAAACGGATGATGGCGATGCGCCACTACAAGCGCTCGCAAACCGTCGAGGGCGTCACCGATACCCGGGCCATTGAAGAGGTGGGCCTCAGCGTTGAGCAGGTCGAAGAGATGTATCGCTATCTGGCGATCGCCAACTACGAAGACCGCTTCGTGATCCCCACCAGCCATCGCGAACTGGCTGAGGATGCCTTTCCGGAACGTAACGGCTGCGGCTTTACCTTCGGCGATGGCTGCCACGGATCAGATACGAAATTCAACCTGTTTAACAGCCGGCGGATCGACGCCATCGACGTCAGCGGCGTGCGTAAGCATGGGGAGGGCGAGTGATGCGGATCCTGAAAGTGATCGGTCTGCTGCTGGAGTACCCCGACGAGTTACTGTGGGAGAACCGCGACGACGCCCTGGCGCTGGTCAGGGCCGATGTCCCTTCCCTGACGCCGTTTGTCAGTGAGCTGTTGACGGCTCCGCTGTTGGATCGCCAGGCCGAATGGTGCGAGGTGTTCGAGCGCGGGCGCGCCACCTCGCTGCTGCTGTTTGAACATGTGCATGCCGAATCCCGCGACCGCGGCCAGGCGATGGTCGACCTGATGAATCAGTATCAGCAGGCGGGTCTGCAGATCGATTGTCGCGAGCTGCCCGACCATCTGCCGCTGTATCTGGAGTATCTCAGTATTCTACCTCCCGCGGAGGCTCGGGAGGGGCTGCAGAATATCGCGCCGATTCTGGCGCTGATCGGCGGCCGTCTTAAGCAGCGAGCCTGCCCGTACTACCAGCTGTTTGACGCCCTGCTGGCGCTGGCTAAAAGCCCGCTCACCAGTGACAGTGTCACAAAACAGGTGGCGGGAGAAAAGCGCGACGATACCCGTCAGGCGCTGGACGCCGTGTGGGAAGAAGAGCAGGTGAAGTTTATCGAAGATAACGCGACCGCTTGCGATAGCTCGTCGATGCAAGCTTATCAACGACGCTTTAGTCAGGATGTGGCGCCGCAGTACGTTGACATCCGCGCCGGAGGCCCGAAATGATCCAGTATCTGAATGTCTTCTTTTACGATATCTACCCTTACCTGTGCGGAACCGTCTTTCTGGTGGGCAGCTGGCTGCGCTACGATTACGGGCAGTATACCTGGCGCGCCTCATCCAGCCAGATGCTGGATAAGCGCGGGATGGTGCTATGGTCGAACTTATTTCATATCGGCATTCTCGGCATCTTCTTTGGCCATCTCTTTGGCATGCTGACCCCACACTGGGTCTACTCGTGGTTCCTGCCGATGTCCCAGAAGCAGCTGATGGCCATGATCCTTGGCGGCGTATGCGGCGTGCTGACCCTGGTAGGCGGTATCGGCCTGCTGATGCGCCGCCTGACCAACCCGCGAATTCGCGCCACCTCCACGACCGCGGATATTTTGATCCTGTGCATTCTGCTGATTCAGTGCGCGCTGGGGCTGACGACCATCCCCTTCTCCGCCCAGCATCCGGACGGCAGCGAAATGCTCAAGCTGGTGGACTGGGCGCAGGCGGTGGTCACCTTCCACGGCGGCGCCTCGGCGCATCTGGACGGTGTCGCATGGATTTACCGCGTCCACCTGGTGCTCGGAATGACCATCTTTCTGATCTTCCCCTTCACCCGCCTGGTTCACGTCTGGAGCGCGCCGGTGGAGTATTTCACCCGGCGTTACCAGGTGGTACGCTCCCGGCGCTGAGCGCTGGCGGCGTTTACCATTCATCCTTACCGGTAGCCCGGACGAGGCCTTCGCGCCAAATCCGGGTATTTATCGTACCTGACTCCAGGCTTTATGCCGGATGGCGGCTACGCCTTATCCGGCCTACAGGGCCTCTCACAGGCTCAAACCTCGCAGGCCCGCGCAGGCGCAGCGCCGCCGGGCAAGATATCAGGCACGGTACCTGTAATTTCGCCGGGTGGCGGCTGTCGCCTTACCCGGCCTACAGGGTCCTCTCACAGGCTCAAACCTCGCAGGCCCGCGCAAGCGCAGCGCCCGCCGGGCAAGATATCAGGCACGGTACCTGTATCGCCGGGTGGCGGCTACGCCTTGCCCGGCCTACAGGGGCCTCTCACAGGCTCAAACCCCGTAGGCCCGCGCAGGCGCAGCGCCGCCGGGCATGAGGAGATTTACTTCCCGGCTTCCGGATGGGTATCGAACGCCGCCATCACCGCCGCCAGCGCCGCTTCGCTGAAGCCATGTTTAGGATCGTCCACCCCCAGGCCGAAACGGGTCTGCAGCGCTTCATACAGCGCGGAGACATCGGCAAAATCGACCTTCTCCACCACATGGTTATTCTCCCAGTGGGTAAAGTGGAAGTTGGTGAGGGTCATTTTGCCGCCGTCCGGGAGATGACGACACATCAGCAGATGGTGACGGAAGTGGGACTGCGGCCAGTGCGCCGACCAGAAATTGCCCATCACATAATCAGACGCATACTGGCGGCCTAAATCGAAATGGTACATCGACTGCCAGTGTTCGTGATGGTTGAACTGCAGCGTCCACTCATCCCCTTCATGCACCAGACGATAGCTGCCGTGCGGCGTTTGCTGTGGGATATCGGCCAGCAGTTTGATCGGCGCGGTCAGCGTCTGGCCGCCGAAGCCGACGTCGGCGATCCAGCGCTCCCCCGCCACCTCCACCAGCAACAGACGGTGAGTACGCGGCGGCATCTGCGGCGGGTTGGCCAGCACCACGCGGCCCAGCAGGCTGCGGACGTTAAAGCCTATCTCGCGCAGCGCGCGCTCCAGCAGGCCATTCTGTTCAAAACAATACCCCCCGCGGCGGGCGGCGATCAGCTTCTCTTCCAGCGCCCCATCGTCAAGGTGGATTTCACGCGGCAGCAGGACGTCGAGGTTTTCAAAGGGGATGGCGCTGTTATGCTGCAGATGCAGTTCCCGCAGGGTATCAATGGAAACATCAGGCTCACCCGTCCAGCTCAGACGGGAAAAATAGGCGCGTAAAAAGGGACTCATCAGGGCCTCCAGCTGTAGGTGTCCGATATTTATAGCCTATTTTTCCGCGCCGACCGTCTTTTTTGTGCGCTTAGCGTTAACCGCACGTGCGGCGCTGCATCAGCGCCAGCGCCGTCAGCATCAGGACCAGACCGGTCAACAACGTCAGGCTGGCCATCGCCATGCCCTGACCGACGGAACCCTGTTCGAACTGGCGCCAGATAAACACCGCCACGGTTTGCGTACCGGCCGGAGAGAGCAGCAGCGAGGTCACCAGCTCCCGGGAGGCCACCGCGAACACCATCAGCATCGCCGCCAGCAGCGCCGGAAAGACCAGCGGCAGGACAATCAACCGCAGCGCCTGCAGTGGCGACGCCCCATGCACCCTGGCGGCGGGCTCAAGGTTCGGGCCCAGCTGGCGCAGCGCGCTGCCGACATAGCGCACCGGCCAGGGCAACAGCAGGCAGCAATAGGAGAGCAGCAGCATCCACAGCGTGTTATAGGGCGAGCGCGGCCAGAAGGGCTGATTCCACAGCAGGATCAAACCGACCCCCACCACCACGCCCGGCAGCGCCGCCGGCATCAGCGACAGCGCGTCCACCATCCCGCGCCCTTTAATCTTCTGCACCATCACCAGCCAGGCGGCCAGCAGGCCCAGCGCGCCGACGATTAGCGCCGAACCCAGGGCCAGCGACAGGCTGGTGCCGAGGGCCGACAGGGCATCTCCCTGCTGGTCAAACAGCGCCGCGAAATGACGCAGTGTGACATTCTCAACACTCACGCCACCGGAGAGCGTGCCCATCACGCTGGTGAGCATCATCGAGACGGCGGGGACGCCGACCGCCAGGCCGCCGACGGCCGCCATCGCCAGCACGGCGGGCAGCGTCATCCAGCCCAGCGATGCCCCGTGGTTCTCCCCCGGCTTACCGGTGATGCTGGTGACCTCTTTCTCCCCCACCAGCCGCCTTTGCAGCCACCAGGCGAACAACGCCACCGCCATCAGCAGCAGCGACAATAGCGCGGCGCCAGGGAGATCCACCGGCCAGTCGGCCAGCTTTTTCTCAATACCGACCGTCAGCATCACCACTCCCGCCCGGCTGCCCAGCGCCGCCGGTACGCCAAACTCCTCGATGGCGAGGGTAAACGCCAGCAGCATCCCCGCCGCCAGCGCCGGAGAGAGCATCGGTAGCGTCACGTGCCAGAAGGCGCGCCAGGCGCTGGCGCCATGGACGCGGGCGACCACCGCCAGCCGGGTCCCGCTCGCCAGCAGGCTGCGGGAGACGGCAAAGTAGACCACCGGAAATATATTAAAGGTCATCACCAGCACGATCCCGCTGCGGCTGAACAGCAGATCGTTCAGCTGCCAGCCGGTCAGCTGCTGCAGATAGCCCTGGCTTTGCAGGGCCAGCATCCAGGAGAGCGCCGAGATATAGGGCGGCGTCAGAAAGGGGATCAAAAACAGGAGATCCCACAGCCGGGGCAGCGGCAGCGAAAACATACCGCGCAGGATGCCGAGCGGCAGGCCAATCATTACGCTGACCAGCGCCACGCCGGCGGCGATCCACAGCGTACCGCCGAGCATCGCCGGCAGCTGAGGATCGGCCAGCAGCGCCGGGATGCCGCCAAAGGCGTCCCCGAGCGAACCGGCGCTAAAATGGGGAAAAATCGCCTGCAGCAGAATAAACACTAACGGTAACGCGACCAGCATCACCAGGGCGGCAAGGGTCGCGCCGGAAAGGAATGTTTGTTTCACAACCGGTTCCTGAAGCTGAGGGTCCTCCGGCGGCCAGCGCCGGAGAAACGGGATCAATTACTGCGCGTACAGCTGACTGAAGCGGGCGAGCACGGCGCCCCGCTCGCTGCTGCCCTCGCTGGTGGTGGGTAGCACCTTCAGCGCGTCCAGTAGCGGACGTTTAGCCGCCACGTCGCGGCGGGCGGGCATCAGCCAGGCGTCGGCGACCTTCGCCTGACCTTCCGGCGACAGCACGTAATCGATAAAGGCTTTGGCCTCGCCGGGATGCTGGCTGGTTTTGAGGATCATCATCGGGCGCGGGGCAATCACCGTTCCGCTGGCCGGGAAGATCACCTTCAGCGACTCGCCCTGCTGAATATTGCCGTAGGAGACATAATCCACCGCGCCAAACACCGCCGCTTTCGCTCCCTGCATCACCGGCGTCACCGCCTGGGCGTTGGGTCCGCTGACTACCATGCCGTTCTTTTTCAGATCGTCAAACAGTTGCCAGGCCTGGTCGCCCATGCTGTTTTGCAGCCCGATCAGCAAATCCAGCGACGCGCCGGAGAGCGCCGGGTCGGGGGTTGTCACCTTGTCTTTAAACGCCGGCTGGGTGAGATCCCGCCACTCTTTCGGTTCCGGGGTGCCGCTTTTACTGTTCCAGACAATACCCAGGGCGGAGACGCCCTGGGCGATATAGTCCGCCGATTTCAGGTTCGCCGGTACCTGGTCGGCGTTGGCGCTCGCAAAAGGCAACAACCAGCCCCGCTGGTGCAGATCTTCGGCGGTATCCCACGAGGCGGAGATCAGCACATCCGCCTGCGGGTTGGCCTGCTCGGCCTCCAGTCGGGCCATCACTTTGCCGGTGGTGGCCTGAAAAACGGTCACCTTCACCCCGGTCTGTTGTTCAAAACCGCTGGCCAGGCTTTTCGCCAGCGAGCCGGGTCCGGCGGTGTAAACGGTCAGCGCATGGGCGCTGGAGAGCATCATGGCGGAGAGAGCCATCGCGAGTACCACTCCTTTCTTAACGGTCATAACGGTGTTCATGCAACTTCCCCTGAGGTTGGCGTAACGGCGCGGACAGCGGCCACGCGGCCCGCGGATAAATAGACAATCTGGTCGGCTAACAGCTCGGCTTCACGTCGGTCATGGGTGACATACAGGGCGGTGATGCCGAGCTGTCGCAGCAGGCGGCTCATTTCGCCACACAGCGATTCGCGCAGTTCGCTGTCCAGGTTGGAGAGCGGTTCATCAAACAGCAGCACCCGCGGCGCGGCGACGATCGCCCGCGCCAGCGCCACCCGTTGCTGCTGACCGCCGGAGAGGCCTGAAGGCTTACGTTCGGCAAAGCCATTGAGGCCTACCCGCGCCAGCGCCTCGCTGACCCGGCGCTCGCGTTCGCTGCGGGAGACGCCGCGCATGCGCAGCGGAAAGGCGACGTTCTGCGCCACGCTCATATGCGGCCAGAGGGCATAATCCTGAAAAACCATGCCGATATCGCGCTGCTCCGGGGGCAATCCCCATCCTGCGCGGGCGACCAGCCTGTCGCCAAAGCGGATTTCGCCGCTGGCCGGCACGCTCAGCCCGGCCAGCAGACGCAGCAGCGTGCTTTTGCCGCAGCCGGAAGGGCCCAGTAGCGCCACGATGCGGCCGGGTTCGATATGCAACGTGAAGCGGTCAAGAATAGGGGTCTCTGCGAAGGCGAAAGAGACCTCCTGCAGGGTGATAGGGGTCAGCGTGCGCATCATCGCCCTCCCTTTCGGGACAGCGAGACCAGCCCGGCGGTCGACATCCGACGGGGCACGCTCACCTGGGATAGCATCAGGGGAGCCAACATATTGTGATCCTCTTTGGGACTTAGTGCTGGCGACTATAGTCAGACGAGATGACGTATTGATTACATTTTCATTGCGGCTTAACGTGTTACCTGCCAACCGACCCATTATTCAAGGAACGCCTATGAGCCGCTTTCGCCACGTTGAACTGCAGTACGCCAGCCGCCTGCTCAACCACGGCCCAACCATTTTGATCACCAGCTACGATGCCCCGTCCGACCGGCGCAACGTTATGGCCGCCGCCTGGTCAATGCCGGTGGAATTCGCCCCGCCGCGGGTGGCTATCGTGGTGGATAAAAGCACCTGGACGCGGGAGATCATCGAGCGCAATGGCACCTTCGGCATTGTGGTTCCCGGCGTCGCAGCCGCCAGCTGGACCTACGCCGTCGGCAGCGTCAGCGGCCGCGATGAGGACAAATTCAATGCCTGGGGGATCCCGGTAGTAACCGGTCCGGAGCTGGGGCTGCCGCTGATCGAGGAGAAATGTCTGGCATGGATGGAGTGCCGGTTGCTGCCGGCGACGGCGGCCCAGACCCAGTACGACACCCTGTTCGGGGAGGTGGTCTCTGCCGCCGCCGATGAGCGCGCGTTCGTCACCGGACGCTGGCAATTCGACGACGATAAGCTCAATACCCTGCAACATCTGGGCACCGGCAATTTTGTCGCCAGCGGCCGTCATGTGCGGGCAAACTCCCTCGACGAATAAACCGTTCTCGACGATTTCGGCAGCAAAGGCTTTACCGCCGGTGGGATATGGAACTTCGGCGTGCAGACGGAGATTTGGTTCTGACCGAGTGTCACTGGCGGACATCATGCCCGCCAGTGGCAACTACATGCTATAACCCGGCTTCTTAATCAACTGCGCCATCTGTGGGGCGATCTCGCTGTCCCACACCGCCTGCCACGCGTCCGGCTCAACCTGAGTGAGTGCGACGCTGACCGCGCCCTCTTTACTGTTCAGATGGCGGATCAGCACCTCGGTAATGTCGGCGGCCAGCGCGGTTTTTTGTTCATCAGTCAGTTCACGGGGAAAGCATTTAATATCAACATGCGGCATAGCAAAGACTCCTTGTGATGAGAGCCATAACGCTACCACAGAATGGCCGTTATGGTTGGCATCGCGTGCGTTAAATCAGCTTGTTACGGCGTAGCGCCGCGGCCAGCTCCGGTCGCTGACAGACCGCCCGGGCGATGGCGGCGAATTTTGGCGCGTGGTCGTCAAACCACGCCTGGCGGGGTCCCCAGCGGTACATCGCCGCGATATAGCAATCCAGCAACGTTACCGACGCGCCCAGCGCCCACGGCCCGGCGGCCAGCTGCTGTTCGAACCAGAGATAGAGATTTTTCCGGTACTGGCGACAATTCTCCACCAGCTGCTCCGCGGCGGCGGGCGCCCAGCGTTCCGGATAATCGGCATAGGTAAAGGTAGGATAGACATTGGCCACCAGCCAGACCAGCAGGCGCTGAAACTGCGGACGCTGTGGCGTCCCCGGCGCGGGGGCCAGATCGGGACGCTGGTCGAGGATCATCAGCGCGATGGCGGCGGTTTCGGTCATGATGCTCCCGTCGGCCAGCCTCAGGGTGGGCACCTGGCACAGCGGATTAATCTGCCGCAGACGCTCGCGCGCCGGACCGGGCTGGTCAAAGCCCTCCACGTCAACCACCTCGTAGGGAATATCGGCCAGGGAGAGCATCAGCTCGCTAATCGTCGAGCCCCATCCCGGCACGCCATAAACGGTTATCATGGTCTGCCTCCAGGGTAAAGCCTAAGTGTAGGCAGAAATTTGCCGCTCACCCACCCGGCACACCATGCCCTGAAAAGCCTGGCCTACGCCGATTCTCGTGCCACCAGCTGAAAGCCGATATCTATAATCACCCCGCTTTCTTCTCCCCCTTCGATGCGGTCAGCCAGCAGCGTGGCTGCCCGTTCACCGATGGCATGGCGATCGACGCTGACGGTGGTGATGGCTGGACGATTGCTGGCGGCGAAATCCAGATCGCCAAAACCGATCACCGCCAGATCCTGCGGTACGCGTAGCCCCCGGCTTTCGGCTTCCATAATCGCCCCCTGGGCGAGGGTGTCTGAGCTGCAGATGATCACATCAAACTCGCCGGCGGCCAGCAGCTCCGCCAGACCGCGTCGCCCCAGCGCCAGCGACGCCGGGAGCGGCACTTCAACCTGAGGCGCATCGTCCAGCCCTTTTTTAGCCAGTCGGGCACAGAGCCCCTGCTTACGCAACATCGCGCGCGCATCGCCCGCCCACAGCAGGCCTGGTCGCTGGTAGCCTTTCTCCAGCACGTACTCGCCAATGGTTTCGCCAACTTTTTCATGGGAAAAACCGACCAGCATATCCAGCGGCGTCGGGGTGAGATCCCAGATTTCCACCACCGGCGTGGCGGCGTTAAGAATCGTTTTCTTTAACAGCGGTGCATGCTGGATGCCGGTTAACACAACGCCATCAGGGCGCCGCGAAAGCAAGGTGGAGACCAGCTCGGCTTCGGTCTGCCGGTCATAGCCCGCTACGCACAGCAGCATATGGTAGCCGCGCGCCGCCAGGGTATCGCTCAGCGCCTGGATGGTATCGACAAACATATTGTTATTGATTTGCGGTACCACGACCGCCACCAGCTTGCTGCGCCTGGAGGCGAGGCCGCCGGCCAGCGCATTGGGGATATAGCCCGTAGACTGCACCGCCTGCATCACTTTCTCTACCGTTTTTGGCCTGACCAGTTGGGGCGTATTCAGCGCCCGACTGACCGTCATCGGCGACAACCCGGCGCTGCGGGCCACATCCTCCAGCGTCGGCGCCCGCGTCGGTTTTTTGCTTTTCACGGCTAAGCCCCTGTGTTAAGTCGTTTCCTGTGGGCATTATTGATGATGCCCCACGCAATTGCCAGCGCCCGCCGCGTCTCCCCTAACAGAATCAAAGACCTGCAATACCAAATGTTATCGCTATCATTTTTGCTTGTCACTTTTCACAAACTGTTTTGGATCGTGACTTGGACAACATAATTTACACCTTTATAACGGCCAATTGTGATCGTTTGTACAAATTAAAACCACTAATGTAGCGTCAAAATCATTTCACCATTACAAATGATAGCGCAATCATTTTATTACCAAAAAGGACACCATTATGACCTCAAGCGCCAATTCCGAGTCCGTAACCTACGCCAAAGCTTTCGGCGTCAAAACCGCCGCAGAAACCGGTGACCGCATTGAACACGTCAAGCTGTCGCTGGCTTTTCTGCCGTTGGCCACTCCCGTCAGCGATGCCAAAGTGCTGACTGGTCGCCAAAAACCGCTGACCGAAGTGGCGATTATCATCGCGGAAATTCACTCCCGGGATGGATTCACCGGCGTCGGCTTTAGCTACTCGAAACGTGCGGGCGGCCAGGGCATTTACGCTCACGCCAAAGAGATAGCTGATAATCTGCTTGGCGAAGATCCAAACGACATCGACAAGATCTACACCAAACTGTTGTGGGCCGGGGCTTCCGTCGGCCGTAGCGGAATGGCGGTACAAGCTATCTCCCCTATCGATATTGCCCTGTGGGATATGAAAGCCAAACGCGCCGGTCTACCGCTGGCCAAACTGCTGGGTTCACATCGTGATTCTGTGCAGTGCTACAACACTTCCGGCGGCTTCCTGCATACCCCACTGGATCAGGTGTTGAAAAACGTGGCTATCTCCCGTGAAAACGGCATCGGCGGGATTAAACTGAAAGTCGGTCAGCCTAATACTGCCGAGGATATCCGTCGTCTGACGGCAGTGCGCGAATTGCTGGGCGATGACTTCCCGCTGATGGTCGATGCCAACCAGCAGTGGGATCGCGAAACCGCCATCCGCATGGGACGCAAAATGGAGCCGTTCAATCTGATCTGGATTGAGGAGCCGCTGGATGCCTATGACGTTGAAGGACACGCGCAGCTGGCCGCCGCGCTGGATACGCCGATTGCCACCGGCGAGATGCTGACCAGCTTCCGCGAACATGAGCAATTGATCCTCGGCAACGCCAGCGACTTCGTGCAACCGGACGCCCCGCGCGTCGGCGGGATCTCCCCGTTCCTGAAAATAATGGATCTGGCCGCGAAGCACGGCCGCAAACTGGCCCCGCACTTTGCCATGGAAGTGCACCTGCATCTCGCCGCCGCCTACCCGCTGGAACCGTGGCTGGAGCACTTCGAGTGGCTGAACCCGCTGTTTAACGAGCAGTTAGAACTGCGCGATGGCCGGATGTGGGTTTCCGAACGCCATGGTCTGGGCTTCACCCTCAGCGAGCAGGCCCGCCGCTGGACCCAGCAAAGCTGCGAGTTTGGAACACGCCCGTAATGTCTTTTCCCGGATGACGGCGTCCACGCCTTATCCGGGCTACCGGTCCGCAGACCACTGAGGACCGCTAGCCCCGATAAGCGCAGCGCCACCGGGGATAAACCTCTGCCCCGTTGTACTCGCAATACACGAAATCCGTCAGCAAGCATCAACGCAGCATGAAAGATGACGTGTCTTCACAACCCTGCAAAGGAGTTGAATAACATGCAACAGCAAATAAAACGCAGCAACGTGCGTTACGGTATATTAGTTTTTTTATTTCTTGCGACCGTATTTAATTATGCAGACCGGGCCACCTTGTCTGTTGTCGCGCCGATTATGAGTAAAGAGTTAGGTTTTGACCCTGAAGCAATGGGCCTGGCCTTTTCGGTGTTTGGTATTTCCTATGTTATTATGCAAATACCCGGCGGCTGGCTGCTGGATAAATATGGTTCGCGGTTGGTCTACGGCTGCGCACTGATTGGCTGGTCGGTCGTCACTATGTTTCAGGGCACTATTTATCTGTTTGCCAGTCCGCTGGTAGTGCTGGTGATCCTGCGTCTGATGATGGGCGCCATTGAAGCGCCCGCTTTTCCGGCCAACAGTCGCCTGAGCGTCCAGTGGTTCCCCAATAAAGAGCGTGGATTTGTCACCTCGGTCTATCAGGCCGCGCAGTATATTTCGCTGGGAATAATTACGCCGCTGATGACCATCATTCTGCATAATTTAAGCTGGCACTATGTCTTTTATTATATTGGCGCTATTGGGGTGGTACTGGGAATATTCTGGCTATTAAAAGTTAAGGATCCTTCACATCACCCTAAAATTAACCCACAGGAGCTCGATTATATTCGTGAAGGCGGCGGCGTACCGGAATTAGGTAGCCAAAAAACGCCGCAAAAATTAACTCTCGCGCAGATTAAAAGTGTCTGCGTCAATCGTATGATGATCGGGGTATATATCGGTCAGTTCTGCGTCACATCGATTACCTGGTTCTTCCTCACCTGGTTTCCGACTTATCTCTACCAGGCCAAAGGCATGTCAATCCTTAAGGTCGGGTTTGTCGCCAGTATCCCGGCGATAGCCGGATTTATCGGCGGCCTGTTGGGCGGCGTATTTTCGGACTGGCTGCTGAAACGCGGTTACAGTCTGACCACCGCCCGTAAGCTCCCGGTGATCTGCGGCATGCTGCTCTCCTGCGTCATTGTCGTCGCCAACTACACCTCTTCGGAAGTGGTGGTGATCGCCGCCATGAGCCTGGCGTTCTTTGCCAAAGGTTTCGGGAATCTCGGCTGGTGCGTGCTGAGCGACACCTCGCCGAAAGAGATGCTCGGTATTGCCGGCGGCGTGTTCAATATGTGCGGCAACCTGGCGAGCATCATTACCCCGCTGGTCATCGGGGTGATCCTCGCCGACACCCACTCGTTTGATTACGCCATCCTCTACGTCGGTTCCATGGGCGTGCTGGGCCTGTTCTCTTATCTGTTTATCGTTGGACCGCTGGATCGCTTGACGCTCACTCCGCGCACCGTTTGATTGATGACCCTGGCGAGCATTCGCCTCCGCTGTTTCGCATCGTACTCCGGCGAAACAGCGGTTTTTTAGTAGGTTATCCCCGGCGGGTTGACCACCGACTGCGCCACCGCTTCGCCCTGCTCCCCCCAACGCGCCAGCACCTGCTGATATTCACCGCGGGCAATCGCCCCGTCGAGGGCTGCCTGCAGGGCAAAGACCAGGCCGTTGCCTTTTTTGGTGGTTGTCGCCACCCACGCTTTTTTCGGCCCCAGGCCCACCACCCGGGTCTGGCCGTTAAGCGCCGCTTTATAGGCTGCCACCGACTGCGGGCCGAAAAAGATATCCGCCCGCCCGGACTGGATATAGAGGTTGCCGGAGGCATCATCGGTCAGGTAGACCGGCTGGGCCTGCGGCCGTCCGGCGGCGCGGTTGTCCTCGTTCCAGCCCAGCAGGATCCGCTCCTGATTGGTGCCGGACCCGACGATCACTTTGCGCCCCGCGAGATCGGCGGGTCCGTTTACCGCGGCGATATCGCTGGTGGATTTCACCGAGAAGGCCAGGGAGTCCACCCGGTAAGTCGCAAAATCGAACTTCTCTTTGCGCTTCTCGGTCACCGCGATATTGATCAGCGCCACATCGTAGCGGCCGGAGGCGATGCCCAGCGGCCAGTCCTCCCACGCGGTGGGCACCAGCCTGAGCTTCAGGCCAAGGCTTCCGGCCAGCAGGCGGGCTATATCCGGGTCGCTGCCGATCCGCGTGCGGTTGTCGCTAGCCAGCAGGGCCAGCGGCGGCGAATTGAGCGCCGAGATCGCCACCGTTAGCGTCCCCGGCTCGACGAAGCGATAGCCCGGCGGAATTTTCGCTATCGCCTGCGGGTCGCGGGTGACCGGCAATGGCTGCTCATTGGCGCGCAGATCCAGCGCCGCGTGAGCGCTCATGGCAAAAGCGCTGAGAACAAGGGTCATTAGCGCTCTGTTCATGACGGCAGCACCCTGGATAAAAACTGCCGGGTACGCGGATGCTGCGGATGGTTGAGCACCTCGTCGCTGCTGCCCTGCTCGACGATCCTGCCGTCGACCATAAACACCACCTGGTCGGCCACCTCGCGGGCAAAGCCAATCTCATGGGTGACCACCACCAGGGTGGTGCCCGATCGTGCCAGCTTTTTGATCACATCCAGCACCTCGCCCACCAGCTCCGGATCCAGCGCCGAAGTGGGCTCATCAAACAGGATCACCCGCGGGTTCAGCGCCAGCGCCCGGGCAATGGCGATACGCTGCTGCTGGCCGCCGGAGAGATGCCGCGACCAGGCGTCGGCTTTATTGCGCAGTCCGACGACGTCCAGCAGTTCATAGGCACGGGCAATGGCCTCTTTGCGCGTGACCTGCTGGTGGGCGATCGGCGCCTCTATCAGGTTCTCCAGCACCGTCAGGTGCGGAAACAGGTTAAAGTTCTGGAACACGTAGCCGACGTTGATCCGCTGGCGGAGGATCTCCTTTTCTTTCATCTCATACAGCTTGTCGCCTTTGCGGCGATAACCGATATAGTCGCCGTCAATCTGAATAAATCCCTCATCGACCCGTTCGAGGTGATTTATGGTGCGCAGCAGCGTGGACTTGCCCGAGCCGGAAGGGCCGAGGATCACCGTCACCGTGCCCGGGGGGATCTCCAGCGACACATCGTCCAGCGCCTTGTGGCGGCCATAGTATTTGCTGACCCCGGTGATAGAGATATGGCCATTATGAGAGCTGGGCATGAACGGCCTCCTGCGGCTGTGGTTGACGTGCGGGTTGATTCAGACGGCTGCTGCGGGCGCTGTTTACCGCCGAGCGGCGCTCGCTGCGCGCCAGGCCCCGTTCCACCAGATACTGAATGGCGGAGAGGACGCTGGTGATCGCCAGATACCAGGCGGCGCCGACCATCAACAGCGGGATCACCTCCTGGGTACGGTTGTAGATCATCTGGATGGTGTAGAACAGTTCCGGCATCGCCAGGACGTACACCATCGCCGTTCCCTTGGCCAGACTGATGATCTCGTTGAAGCCGGATGGCAGGATGGTGCGCAGCGCCTGCGGCAGAATAATGCGCAGCGTGCGCCGCCAGGCGGGTAGCCCCAGTGCGGCGGCGGCTTCATACTGCCCGTGGTCGACGCCGAGAAAGCCGCCGCGAATAATCTCCGCGGTATAGGCGCTCTGCACCAGGGTCAGGCCCACCACCGCCGTGGAGAATTGCCCCAGCACGTTAATGGTCTGATAGCTGGCCCAGGTCACGCCGGTAAACGGGATCCCCAGCGACAGGGTGTCGTAGAGATAGGAAAAGTTATAGAGAATGATCAGCACCACAATCAGCGGCAGCGAGCGAAACAGCCAGATATAGCCCCAGGCGAGACTGCTGAGCAGCCACGATGAGGACAAACGGGCCAGCGCCAGCAGGCCGCCGAAGATCACGCTTAACACCGTGCCGAGCAGGGTCAGGAGCAGAGTTTGCCCCAGCCCCTCGAGGATCACCGGGTCGAAGAACCAGCGGGCGAAGACGCCCCACTCCCAGCGCGGGTTAAAGGCCACCGACTGGATCACCACCGCCAGCACCAGCAGGGCGACCAGAGCCCCGACCACCCGCAGCGGATAGCGCGCCGGCACCACTTTGATCGTTTCAGATGAATGCATAATGCCTCCTCAGGCGCTGTGGCTGTAGGCGCTCACCGCCAGCGCTTTAGTGAACCGCAGCCGGCCATCGTACGGCGGCTGACTGTACTCTTCCGGGTCTCTCGTGAGGTCAAACTGCGCCTCATACCCCTGGCTGAGATAGAGCTTTACCGCCTCCGGCTGACGGAAACCGGTCGTCAGGTAGATATGGCTGTACCCGGCCAGCACCGCCCGTCGTTCCAGCTCCTGGACCACCTTCGCCGCCAGCCCCTGCTGGCGCAGACGGCGGTGCGTCCAGATACGTTTGATCTCTGCGGTGTGGCGATCCTTCGGCTTATACGCGCCGGTGGCGATAATTTCGCCCTCACGCTCAAGGACAATAAACAGCCCCTGCGGCGGCACATACCACTCACTTAACTCCACTTCCACATCGCGGGAAAAATAGTCGCCGTAGCGGGCGGCATATTCGGCAAACAGCCCGCTAATAATCGGCTGCAGCTCCGGAGCCTCCGGAGAAATATCGCGGAATGCTTCGCTCATCGCGCCTCCTGTCAGTCGCCCAGTCCGGGCGGATTGATTTCCGATTGCGGAATGCTTTCCACCCCTTCGCCCCAGCGGTTAAGCACTTTGGCGTAGTCCCCGCTGGCGATAGCCCCGTTCAGCGCCGCCTGGACGGCATTCACCAGCCCGCTGTCTTTTTTCAGCGTTACCGCGATGTGCGCCGCTTTTGGCCAGCCGCCATCGACGCTGCCCACCAGTTTGGTTTTGCCGGTCAGCGCCGCCTTCCACGCGCCAATCACGTTGGGGCCGAAGAAGGCGTCGGCTCGTCCGGTCTGCAGGGCCAGCGTCTGGGCGGCATCATCCTTGGTGTAGACCGGGATAAACGGCTTCAGCCCCTTCTTGACGTTCTCCGCGTTCCACGCCAGCAGGATCGCCTCCTGGTTGGTGCCGGAGCCGACAATAATCTTTAGCCCGGCGATATCTTCCGCTTTGTCAATCTTGCTCAGCGGGCTGGTGCTTTTGACGTAGAAGCCCAGCGAGTCTTTGCGGTAGGTGGCGAAATCGAACTTCTCTTTCCGCTCTTTGGTGACGGTAATATTGCTGATCGCGGCATCATATTTGCCGGAGGTGACCCCCAGCGGCCAGTCTTCCCATGAAGTGGGAACCACGTTTACTTCCAGCCCGAGGCTCTCCGCCACCAGCCGGGCGATATCCGCCTCGCTGCCGAGCAGGGTTTTGTTGTCATCGGCAAAGACCGTCAGCGGCGGAGAGTTCAGGGCCGCCACCGCGACGGTGAATTTCCCCGGCACCGCCAGATGCAGATCTTGCGGCAACAGGGCAATGGCCTGCGGATTTTTCGCTGTGTGAATCGGCGTTTTGTTGGCCTCCAGGCTCACTCCGGTGCCATTGATCTTGACGTCCTGACCCCACGATGAGGCGCTAAATACCAACGCGACGGCCAGCAAGAGTGTTGTTTTCTGCATAGCGTGATTCTCTTTTATTATTTTTGGAATTGATTAGCGGGTAGCGCCAGACCCAGACTTTCCCGCAGGGTGGTGCCCGGATAGTCGCGACGGAACAGTCCGCGCGCCTGTAACAGCGGAACCACCTCATCCACAAAGCGCGGGAAGGTTTCCGGCGTGCCGCCCTGAATAATGAAGCCGTCCGCCGCGTGCTGCTCGAACCACAGTTGCAGGCCATCAGCGACATCGCTGGCGGTGCCGGTAAAGCGCGGACGCGGGCTGGCTGCCTCCAGAGCCACCTGGCGCAGGGTTAACCCCCGCTCGCGGGCGTGACGTTTAATCTCGTCGGTGGTGCTGCGGAAGCTGTTTTGTCCGAGGTCGCCAATATCCGGGAACGGTTCATCAAGCGGGTACTGCGAAAAGTCATGGTGTTCGAAATAGCGCCCGAGATAATTCAGCGCATCCTCGATGGAGACCAACGCCGCGGTGGTCTGGTACTGCCGCTCCGCGTCCTCGGCGTCATCCCCGACGATGACGCTGACGCCCTGGAAAATATGCAGTTGGTCCGGGCTGCGCTGATATGCGGCGAGTTGGCTTTTGACATCCCGATAAAATGCCTGCGCCTCGGCCAGCGAGTCCTGATGGGTAAAAATGGCATCGGCGTGGCGTGCGGCTAATTTTTTGCCGTCATCCGACGCGCCGGCCTGGAAAATAATCGGTCGGCCCTGCGGCGTGCGGGCAATATTCAGCGGCCCGGCGACTTTAAAGAAATCGCCGTGGTGATCGAGCGTATGCAGTTTATTTTTATCAAAGAACTGGCCAGTCTCCTTATTGCGCACAAAGGCATCTTCTTCCCATGAATCCCATAAGCCTTTCACCACCTGCAGGTATTCATCGGCAATGCGATAGCGCAGCGCATGATCCGGATGTTGGGCCCGGGAGAAGTTTTTCGCCGACCCCTCCAGCGGGGAAGTGACCACGTTCCACCCCGCCCGTCCCTGGCTTAAATGGTCAAGGCTGGCGAACTGGCGGGCGGTGGTAAACGGCTCGCTGTACGAAGTCGATAAGGTCCCCACCAGCCCCAGTCGCCGGGTGATCGCGGCCAGCGCGGAAAGTACCGTTAAGGGTTCGAAGCGATTTAAAAAATGGGGAATCGATTTTTCGTTAATATATAAACCGTCGGCGACAAAAATAAAATCCAGCTTCCCCGCTTCTGCTTTTAGCGCCGTCTGGGTGACGAAATCAAAATTAATACTGGCGTCCGCCTGGGCCGCCGGATGACGCCAGGCGGACATATTTCCCGATGCGCCATGCAATATGGTTCCCAGACGCAATTGTCGATTTTCAGACATAGCTACCCCTTCCCCTGTCATTCGTTAAATGTGTTGTAACGCTTCTTCCGCGAGACGGGCGAAATAGTGCGCCGCGGGCGCAATCAGCCGTTCATCCGGATTAAATGCCGGATGGTGCAAACCATATTCGCTGGCGCTGCCGATGCTGACGAACGCCCCGGGAATATGCTGAAGATAGACCGCAAAATCTTCGCCACCGAGATGCAGATCGGCATGGTGGGTGCGATACCCGGCCTGGGCTGCCACCTCGCTGGCGAAATCGGCCCAGCGGGCGTCGTTGACCAGCGCCGTCGGGCCGGCGTACCAGAAGACGTCAATCTGCGCGCCAAAGGCGCTGGCGAAACCGGCGGCAATCTCGCTGACCCGGGCCTTGACCCGCTGCTGCACTTCACTGCTGTGGGTGCGCAGCGTCCCCTCCAGCTCGACGCTCTCCGGCAGCACGTTCCAGGTATTGCCTCCCTGGATCCGCGTCACGCTGAGCACCACCGAGTCGAGGGTGTTCACTTCCCGGCTGGCCACGCTCTGCAGCACCGTCACCAGCTGGCTGGCCAGCAGGATCGCATCCCTTCCTTCATGTGGGCGGGCGGCATGCGCCCCCTTCCCGGTCACTTTGAAGACGAAGCGGTCGACGTTGGCGTAGAACGCGCCGCCGCGGGTGGCAAATTCGCCCACCGGCAGGCCGGGCTCATTGTGCATGCCGAAGATCGCCGACACCTCCTCCAGCGCCCCGGCGCGGATCAGGGTTTTCGCGCCGCCAAAATTTTCCTCCGCCGGCTGAAACAGGATCCGCACCCGCCCCGGGAGTTCCGCTTCCCGCTCCTTCAGCAGCAGCGCCGCCCCCAGCATCACGCTGGTGTGAATATCGTGGCCGCAGGCATGCATTACCCCTTGATTCTGCGAGCGGTAAGGCAGACCGGTCGCCTCCTCGATGGGCAACGCGTCGATGTCCGCCCGCAGGGCAATCACCTTGTCGCCGCTGCCGACTTCGGCGACCAGCCCGGTTTTCAGATCGTAGGGCAGCAGGGTCAGCCCGCCGCTCTGCAGCCAGTCACGGATCCGCGCGGTGGTGGCCACCTCCTGCAGGGAGAGCTCCGGGTTCTGGTGCAGCTCGCGCCGCCAGCTAATCAGTTGTTGTTCAAAGGACATTCAGCACCTCCTTGCCGTAGTGAGCCTGCGCCAGCAGGCGCAGAGAGTGCAGGCGCGCTGGCCCGTCGCTAATGGGGGTATCAATGATGAGTTCATCCAACTGTTCTTCCGCCTGCAGCGCGTCAAGCCGGGCTTTAACCTGTTCGGGAGTACCGGAGATCAGCGAAGATTCACGGCGGGCAATGCGCGTCGGTCGGCTGCCGGCCTGGCGGGCAAAAGCGACGGCCTGCGCCTCACTGCCGACGGTCACCCGCTGGCCGTTCTCCAGCTCGACGCCCCACACCTCGACCTGCT
>NZ_JH414798.1:887478-891770 GCF_000238715.1 Klebsiella sp. 4_1_44FAA | reverse complement strand
GCGCCAGCGGTTGAACACGGCACGGCGCAGCGCGCTGTCGCCATTGAGATGGGCGGCAAAGACAAAGTTCCAGTCAAGGCGGGCGGCCAGTTCAGCACTCTCCAGGCTGGCGCCGAGGAGAAAACCGTCTGCCCGGCGCGGCGGGATCGGCGTGGCGCGTAGGCTCTCCTCTCCCCCGGGCTCAGTCAGCGACAGCCAGTTATCCAGCTGCGCCAGCTGATCGGCAAAGGTCCCTTTCTCCTCTTGATGCAGGCCCTGCTGCAGGGCGCGGGTGGAGAGCGGCAGGCCGCCAGGCGCCTTGCCGACCCCGAGATCGATGCGGCCCGGCGCGAGGGCGGCCAGCAGGTTAAAGTTTTCCGCGACCTTATAGGGGCTATAGTGCTGGAGCATGACGCCGCCGGACCCAAGACGGATCCGCCGGGTGTGGCCCAGCAGCCAGGCGATAACCAGCTCCGGCGAGGGGCTCGCCAGCTGATCGGTATTGTGGTGTTCAGCGACCCAGAAGCGGTGGTAGCCCCAGGCTTCGGCGTGTTGCGCCAGCGTTAATGTACGCGCCAGCGCCTGCGCGGCGGTTTCCCCGGCGGCAAGCGGACTTTTATCCAGAATACTGATTCGATAAGACATTTCGCAGGCTCATATGAAAGTACGTGCCTGCATTATTAAAATCTCTGCTAACTATTGAGAAACAATTAATTCACATGTGTACTGCTGAAAATTAGATATGCCCGGCTGAACGCTGCGCTTCCAGCTCGCGGAGCAGCGCCTCGGCCTGCCGCGGATTGCGCACCCGGACGAAGCGAATATGACGATATTGCGGATCCTGCATATCGGCCAGATAGCGTCGGCGATGCTGCCGCCAGGTTTTCAGCGTCCAGAGGATGATGGATTCCCGGCTGCAGAACGAACGGCGAAAGCTCTCGCAGTTGCCCGTGCCCGGCCACAGCTCCTGATGTCGCCACGCCCGGCTCGCCGCCCGCCATACCGCCTGGCGCAGCGTGCGCCAGAAACCATAATCTACCCAGATCACCAAATCCACCGCACGCCATTTAACGCTGCGGCTGCGATTGTAATTGCCATCCAGCACCCAACCCGGCGTGGCCGTCGCGGCGGCAATGGCGGCGAAAAATGCCTCATCCGGCGCGCCCTGCCAGTTCGGCCGCCAGTACAGGCGATCGAGCTCGATCCAGGGTAATTCCAGCCGGTGCGCCAGGCGCCGGGCCAAAGTGGATTTGCCTGAGCCGCTGGTGCCGACCACGTTGATATTCATCTTTGTTTCTCCCCGGTTACCAGACTCTGCCTGGCGATACTCTTTGATCATCTTTCGGGCTGCCATCCCCCAGTCATGCCACGCCAGCGAATGTCGGTTCACCTGGCGCTGGCGTTTTTTGGGCCTACTACAATACCTGCCCTGCATAGAGGAATAAATCATCCGCCATAACCATTCTGCTCCACTGCGTCCGGCCATCAGGCTGGCACAATCCTCAGGCCGGGCATACACTCTGCGTACCTGTGAGCAGTATTCATCAATCCGGAAAGATTATGCTAAAAGAGAACGTAAACGATCTGCTCTCCTTTATGGTGGTGGCGCGTGAACGCAGCTTTACCCGCGCGGCGGCCCAGCTTGGCGTGTCGCAGTCGGCGCTCAGCCATGCCATGCGCCATCTCGAAACGCGGCTCGATGTCCGGCTGTTGACCCGCACCACCCGCAGCGTGGTGCCGACCGAAGCGGGCGAGCGACTGATTCAGCGCCTCGGTCCGCATCTGGAAGAGATCGAGCAGGCCCTGGCTGCATTGCGCGACACCCGAGAACGCCCGGCGGGCAACCTGCGCATTACCGCCGGGGAGCATGCCGCCAGCGCGGTACTCTGGCCGGCGCTAAAGCCATTTATGCTGCAATATCCTGATATTAACATCGAAATCACTGTTGATAATGGGCTCACGGATATCGTGGGTGACCGCTTCGACGCCGGGGTGCGTCTCGGCGAACAGGTGGCAAAAGACATGATTGCCGTGCGCATCGCCCCGGATATGCGGATGGCGGTGGTGGGTTCGCCGGCCTATCTGCAGCGGGCCGGTACGCCGCAAACGCCCTGGGATCTTGCCCAACATCGCTGCATCAATCTGCGCCTGCCGACACGAGGGGGACTTTACGCCTGGGAATTTGCCCGCGATGACCGGGAGATTCAGGTGCGGGTGGAGGGACAGCTGATCCTCAACAGCCTGCCACAGCGCATCGACGCGGCGGAGGCGGGCCTCGGGCTGGCCTACGTTCCGGATGACTGCGTGGCGGAGGCCTTAGCCAGCGGCCGGCTGGTGCGGGTGCTGGCGGAGTGGACCCCCGCCTTCCCCGGCTACCATCTCTATTACCCCAGCCGGCGCCAGCATACCAGCGCTTTCACGCTGTTACTGGAAACTCTGCGACGCTGATCTCATTGATAAATCTGTCAAATACTCTCGGTAAATGTTTTAGGTGCGTAACTATTAGGTTACGTGTAGGATTCAGCGCCATGTCTGAGCTTATCTCCTACGTCAGAATGATGAGAAAGCCAGCATAATGTGCCAGCCGTCCTCCATTCCGGCTGCAAACATGGGCATTGACAGGAAACTGATACATCAATGAATACGAAACACGAAAATGCAGCGGAGCATCATGCTGCAAAACGCCACTGGCTTAACTCACATGAAGCGGGTTATCACAAAGCGATGGGCAACCGTCAGGTACAGATGATCGCCATCGGCGGCGCCATCGGTACCGGTTTGTTCCTCGGCGCCGGGGCACGTTTACAAATGGCAGGGCCAGCGCTCGCCCTGGTCTATCTGGTCTGCGGCATCTTCTCCTTCTTTATTCTTCGCGCCCTCGGCGAACTGGTCCTCCACCGCCCCTCGAGCGGCAGCTTCGTCTCTTATGCCAGGGAGTTCCTCGGTGAAAAAGCCGCTTACGTGGCCGGCTGGATGTACTTCGTTAACTGGGCGATGACCGGGATTGTCGATATCACCGCCGTGGCGCTGTATATGCACTACTGGGGCGCGTTTGGCGATGTGCCGCAGTGGGTCTTCGCCCTCGGCGCGCTGGCTATCGTCGGCACCATGAATATGATCGGCGTGAAGTGGTTCGCCGAAATGGAGTTCTGGTTCGCGCTGGTTAAGGTGCTGGCGATCGTCGCCTTTCTCGTGGTCGGCACCATTTTCCTCGGCTCCGGTAAGCCGCTGGACGGCAATGCCACCGGCTTCCATCTGATCACCGATAACGGCGGCTTCTTCCCGCACGGCCTCCTGCCGGCGCTGGTGCTGGTGCAGGGGGTGGTCTTCGCCTTCGCCTCCATCGAGCTGGTGGGGACCGCGGCCGGAGAGTGTAAGGATCCGGAGACAATGGTGCCGAAGGCCATCAACAGCGTGATCTGGCGTATCGGTCTGTTCTATGTCGGTTCGGTGGTGTTGCTGGTGCTGCTTCTGCCGTGGAACGCCTACCAGGCCGGACAGAGCCCGTTCGTTACCTTCTTCTCAAAGCTGGGCGTGCCATATATCGGCAGCGTGATGAACATCGTGGTGTTAACCGCGGCCCTCTCCAGCCTTAACTCGGGTCTCTACAGTACCGGGCGTATTCTGCGCTCGATGTCGATGGGAGGCTCCGCGCCGAAGTTTATGTCGAAGATGAGCCGTCATCACGTCCCTTACGCCGGGATCCTGGCGACGCTGGGGGTATATGTAGTCGGGGTTTTCCTCAACTATCTGGTGCCATCTCAGGTATTTGAGATCGTACTCAACGTCGCCTCGCTGGGGATCATTGCCTCCTGGGGCTTTATCGTGGTGTGTCAGATGCGTCTGCGCAAAGCGATCAAGGAAGGGAAAGCGGCAAAGGTCAGCTTCAGAATGCCGGGGGCGCCGTTCACCTCCTGGCTGACGCTGCTGTTCCTGTTCAGCGTGCTGGTGCTGATGGCCTTCGATTATCCGAACGGTACCTACACCATAGGATCAATTCCGCTGCTGGCGGTATTGCTGGTGGCTGGCTGGTTTGGTGTGCGTAAACGCGTGCATGAGATTCACAGCACGGCGCCGACGCTGAGGAAGTAACTGGCAGGACTCCCGGTTTGTCCATCGCGGGCAAACCGGGAGGTCAGAACTTAATTATCTTCAACCAGCTGCGACACATCGCTGCTGTTAATTTCCCGCTTATTACCTGACTCATCGATATAGCTGGTCATCCCCGTTTCTTTATCCAGCTGCGGCTTGCCGTGGGTAACGATAGTTTGACCGCTCTTCGTGGTCATAACGTAGTTTGACGAACAACCTGC
>NZ_JH414798.1:871661-887217 GCF_000238715.1 Klebsiella sp. 4_1_44FAA | reverse complement strand
TGAATGGCTTTTTCATTTTATCTCCACTGATTACCACTGCCCGCACGTGGCGGGAAAGGGTTAAGTGTATAACCATCTGGTTTGTCAGGCCAATAGGCGTTTGTAACAGAGGGTGAGTCGCCGGGCCTGGCCCGGCGGCATGCGGAGCGCGACCACCGTTTTCCGGTTTCGTCGCGCTGAGGTCTTACAGGGCGATGCGGATCACATCGTCCGGCGCGGTGGCTTCTTTCTCACGGCTGGAAGCCTGTTTCACGCTAACGTACAGCGTTTTTCCGTCCTCGGAGAGCGCCAGGCTGTTGGGGTGAGTCGGCGTTTTAAAGGTCTTCACCACCTTGTAGCTCTTGCCGTCGATAACGCTGACTTCCCCGGCCTTACGATGCGTCACATAGGCTTCGTTGCGCGCCGGGTTAAACAGTACCGCCAGCGACTCCGGCGCGGCGATTTTCTCCAGCACCTTGCCGTCGCGGGTATCGACCACCAGCACTTCCGGCTGCTTGCTGTCGGTAATAAAGGCACGATGGCCGGCGGTATCGAGACTCAGGTTAAGATAGAAATGCGCTTTGCCGTCATCCTGCAATTTTTTGCGCGACGCAATCGTGTTGCTCTCGCTGTCGATGGTCAGCAGTTCGCCATCGGCGTTGGTGGTATACAGACGCTTAGCCTGCGGATCGATCGCCAGACCCGTCGCCATTGCCCCGGTGCCGGTAATGGTCGTTTTCAGCTTCAGGGTTGCGCCATCTACCACCCAAATCACACTCTCTTTGCCCAGACCGGTAATGTAGACCGTGTTGGTCTGCTCATTGACCGCCAGCTCGCGCGGCTGCAGCGGACGCACGGTTTCGCTGCGCTGACGCTCGTCCAGCACCAGGCGCCCCTTCACGGCGCCGGTTTTGGCGTCAATAGCGGTGACAGTGCTGTCGACGGTATTGCCAAACCACAGCGTGCCGGTGGCATGGTTGATAGTGGCGCCGAACGGCTTCAGATCGTTGTGAATAATCTGCGTCACGTCGAGGGTGGTGGGGTCAAGACGGTAAACCACCCCGCCTTTGTCCAGCGAACGACTCTGTGATGTGGCGACCCACAGCGCATTCTCCTGCTGGCTGTAGGCCATTTCGTAGGCCCCTTTTCCGACGGCCTTGCGCAGCATCTCTTCCGCGGCGTGGGCGCTAAAGCTGCCTGCCAGCAGCAGAGAAGTGACGAGCAGTGAATGGCGCAGACGCGGCGCGGCAAAATGACGTAATGACATGACGACTCCCTTTGATAAACCAGTATGTGCTGACCCGACATCGCTTCCGGCGGTAAAGTCCTGGCTTTACCCTTGTTTTTGAATGCGAATAGTAATCATTATTTATCTCAAAGTGGAGCGCTAATTGTTGTTGTGCGGTAAATTTATGCCTGGCGAGCACTATCCGTTAACCAGTAGCAGTTAATAATTTTCAAATATTTTACAAACGAGGTAACATATATACATATGTTCCATTTGGTTCGTCTTTGAGTATTATCAATGAAAATCCTGTCCGTGCGTCACGCCGCCCTCCCGGCCCTGCTCTTGCCGCTCATTGCCGCAGCCCAGGCCGCTGATGAACAAACCATGGTGGTGACCGCCGCGCCAACCACGGTTTCTGAACTGGATACCCCCGCCGCCGTCAGCGTGGTGAATGGGGATGAGATGCGCCAGGCCGCGCCGCGCGTCAATCTCTCTGAATCGCTGGGCGCCGTGCCGGGCCTGCAGGTGCAGAACCGGCAAAACTATGCCCAGGATCTGCAGCTGTCGATTCGCGGCTTTGGCTCGCGCTCAACCTATGGCGTGCGCGGACTACGCATCTATGTGGATGGCATTCCGGCCACCATGCCCGACGGCCAGGGGCAGACCTCAAATATTGATATCGGCAGCGTTGACACCATTGAGGTGCTGCGCGGCCCCTTCTCTGCCCTGTACGGTAACTCGTCCGGCGGGGTGATCAACGTCACCAGCCAGACCGGCACCCAGCCGCCCACCGTGGAAGCCAGCAGCTACTATGGCAGCTTCGGCACCTGGCACTACGGGATGAAAGCCACTGGCGCCGTTGGCGACGGCAGCCACGCAGGCGATGTGGATTACACGGTCTCAACCAATCGCTTCACCACCCATGGCTATCGCGATCACAGCGGCGCGCGCAAAAATCTGGCGAACGCCCGGCTGGGGGTGCGCATCAACGACGTCAGTAAGCTGACTCTGCTGCTGAATAGCGTGGATATCAAAGCCAATGACGCCGGTGGCCTGACCGCCGATGAATGGCGCGATAACCCGCGCCAGTCGCCGCGCGGCGACCAGTATAATACCCGCAAGAATACCCGACAGACCCAGGCCGGCCTGCGCTATGAGCGCCAGCTCAGTGCCCAGGACGATCTCAGCGTTATGATGTACGCTGGAGAACGTGAAACCACCCAGTTCCAGTCAATCCCGCGCGCGCCGCAGCTGAAGCCGAGCCATGCCGGCGGGGTGATCGACCTTACCCGTCACTACCAGGGGATCGATACCCGGCTGACCCATCGCGGAGAGCTGCTGGTGCCCGTCACGCTCACCGCCGGTCTCGACTACGAAAACATGAGCGAGCGGCGCAAAGGGTATGAAAACTTTGTGATGTTCAACGGCGCGCCACAGTATGGCGAACAGGGCGCGCTGCGCCGTAACGAACGCAACCTGATGTGGAACGTCGACCCCTACCTGCAGACCCAGTGGCAGCTCACTGACAAACTCTCGCTCGATGCCGGGGTTCGCTACAGCTCGGTATGGTTCGACTCGAACGACTACTACATCACCCCAGGCAATGGCGATGACAGCGGTGATGCCAGCTATCATAAATGGCTGCCCGCGGGCTCGCTGAAATATGCCCTGACCGACGCGTGGAACGTCTATCTTTCCGCCGGCCGCGGCTTCGAGACGCCAACCATTAACGAACTCTCCTACCGCTCCGATAACCAGAGCGGCCTCAACTTCGGCCTGAAACCCTCCACCAACGACACGGTGGAGATCGGCAGCAAGACGCGGATCGGCAACGGGCTGTTCACCGCCGCCCTGTTCCAGACCAATACCGATAATGAGATTGTGGTCGACAGCAGCAGCGGCGGGCGCACCAGTTATAAAAACGCCGGCAAGACCCGCCGTCAGGGGATGGAGCTGGGGCTGGATCAGCAGTTTGGCGAGAGCTGGCGTCTGAAGGCGGCCTGGACCTGGCTGGACGCGACCTATCGCACTAACGTCTGCGACGACGCCAGCTGCAATGGCAATCGCATTCCGGGGATCGCGCGCAATATGGGCTACGCCTCCTTTGGCTATCAGCCGGAGCAAGGTTGGTACGCCGGGAGCGATATTCGCTATATGAGCGATATCATGGCCAATGACGAAAACACCGCCAAAGCGCCCTCCTGGACGGTGGTTGGCCTGACGACTGGCTATAAATGGAGCTACGGCAGGATGGATATGGATCTGTTCGGTCGCATCGACAACCTGTTCGACCGGGAGTACGTCGGGTCTGTCATCGTTAACGAGTCTAACGGGCGTTACTACGAGCCTGCCCCGGGACGTAACTACGGCATCGGCCTGAACCTCGCCTGGCGCTTCGAATAACGCGCCCCTTCCCCGCCGATGGCTCTCGCGATCGGCGGGCGAAGCGCTTTTCCTTACCGTCTATTCCACCGCCAGGCGGACACCCGCCAACCACCCGCGCTTGACACTCCCCCCCTTCGTAGTCAGATAGCCACCACATAATCACCATGGTTACTATTTATATTGATCGGCACTTTTATCAGACAGGGAGGGATAAATGGATAATGTCGTTTATGCGGACTGCGTATTGATTAACGGCAAGGTCGCCACGGTGGACGCACATTTTAGTTTTAAGCGCGCCATCGCGGTGAAGCAGGGATGGATTATTAACGTTGGTGAAGACCAGGAGATTCAGCAGCATATTGGTCCCCAGACGCAGGTCATTGACCTTGGCGGCAAACTCATTTTACCCGCCGCGCATGACTCACATATCCATATCGGCTGGCTCGCTGACAGCTGGCATTGCCTGAACTGCCAGGACGTGCGTTCCCTGGCAGTACTGCGGGAAAGACTGCGCGACCAGGCAGCCCGCACTCCCGCCGGGGCATGGATTCGTGTCTGCGGTCTGGATCCAAACGCAATCAAGGAGTGCGCGGCCGAGCAGCGCTCTCTGACGCGCTGGGATATTGACGACGTCACGGCCGATCATCCCACCCTGCTCGCCCTGTGGGACGGTCACTCCTGCATCGTCAACAGCCGGGCGCTGGCCCTCTCCGGTCTTGACGCCAGCCTCCCTGATCCCCTCGGCGGACATCTGGGGCGAACGGCCAGTGGCGAACTGGGACGGCAATTTCATCGACCTGCCCGCCCTGCATCTCGCATCCGGCACGATGCCCCGTCTGACCGTAGCGGCCCTCAAAGAGAACCTTCTGGCAGCCCAGCGCCTGATGAACAGCGAAGGGTATGCCAGCTACACGGAAGGCGCCATGGGTCCGGGGGAAAACACGCGCGAGGTGGGCGCTGCGGGGGATCGCGCCATCGCCGCCTACCGTGAACTGCAGGATGAAGGAAAACTCACCGCCCGGGTATCCATCGCCTTTTACTCCGCCGAGCGGGGCGTTCAGTCCTACGCCACCCTGAAGCGCGATCTGGATAGCTTTGATTTCTCCCAGTTCACCGACCGGGACTGGCTGGACTGTCGGACCATAAAACTGTTCTGCGATGGCGTTCCCACATCGCACACAGCGTGGATGAATCAGGATTACGCCGACCGGCCGGGATATCGCGGACGCTCGGTGTTTGGTGGCCCCGAGGCGACCGAGGAAGCACAAGTTGAGGCGCTACAGCAGATGATTCTGCTGGCTCACCAGCGCGGTTTTCAGGTGGCAGTCCATGCGGTCGGCGATAAGGCGGTTAAAGTCACGATTAACAGCTTCGTGCAGGCGATTCAGCGCTATCCGGGGGAGAGCCGACGGCATTATGTGCTGCACGGCTCAATGGGCGATCGGCAAGATTTCGTGACGGCGGCAAAATACGGCATTCTGCTTTCCGAACAACCCTCACCCGGCGGCCCGGCATATGACTATGAACAGCGCGCCCGCTACTGTGGCATCAAGGGGGAAATCTGCAAAGGGCTACGGGATATCATCGACCTTGGGGTCATCATCGCCGGCGGGTCAGATGGCATTATGGCGCTGGTGAACTGGCGCAAAATGGTTCAGGCAGCGGTCACCCGCAAATCATCTTCCAGCGGCAAGGTTATTCGCCCGGAACTGGCAATTAGCGTGGCGGACGGCGTGCGGATGTACACCATCAATGCGGCCTATCAGGAAGGGAAAGAAGCGGTACGCGGATCGATAGAGGTCGGCAAAGTCGCTGATTTTCAGGTGCTGGACCGCGATATCTTCGCCGTAGCCCATGAGGAGATTGGCGCCAGCCGCGTGGTGATGACCATGGTTGGCGGAAACGTCGTCTTTCAAGACTAACCGCGCTCACCCGGCTCAGGTCGCCGGGCGGGCAGCGTGCTGCATCAGCGGAAGGCGTCTGCCCGCCAGAGCATCGCGCTTCCGCTACAGGAGCGAATTAAAGCAGATTTCGCAGGGATAACTCGAAAATGATCTTTTCTGCCTGGCAGGAGAAGGCGATGGAGAGGTCGAGTTTCACCGCGTCGCCAGCGGCGACGATGGTGTAATCGACCTGCGGCGGTTCACTGGCCGGCGCTGCGGCGGCAGCACGTTCGCGCACGGCGGCTACGGTGGATTCCGCTTCTTCGCGGCTTGGGAACGCCTTCTCGGCCCGGTAGACGCAGTCCTCGTTATCAATGATCGTCCCGACATCAATGGCGCAGCCTTTGGTGCTGCATTTATCTACTACATCTTTCATCGTAATAACCTCTTGAGTTTTCTTAAGGATAAGAACCCGCCCGCCGAAAAGCAAACCATTAATATCCGTAAGGATTAGCAATTTTTCTATTATATCGCGCCGCGCCGGGCGCCATCTTGCGCCACCGCAAAACGAGGCACCATGTTTACGGACGGTCGCGTAACGATACGCGTTGCCTCGCAGCAATCGTGGTCTCCATCACACTATTCTGCACACCATCTCGTCTGCCCCGACTCGCAGCGTTAGTCTGGTCACAGAACATCGCCAACAAGGAGCTGCTATGGCACTGCCGATTATGATTGATTGCGATCCGGGACATGATGACGCGATCGCCCTGGTCCTCGCCCTCGCCTCGCCGGAGCTGGAGGTGAAAGCCGTCACCGCTTCCGCGGGCAACCAGACCCCGGAGAAGACCCTGCGCAACGTGCTGCGTATGTTGACGCTGCTGAACCGGCAGGACATTCCGGTTGCCGGCGGCGCGTGGAAGCCGTTGATGCGCGATCTGATCATCGCCGATAACGTGCACGGCGAGAGCGGACTGGATGGCCCGAGCCTGCCTGAGCCAGCCTTTGCGCCGCAGAACTGCACCGCCGTCGAGCTGATGGCCAGCGTGCTGCGGGAAAGCCAGGAGCCGGTGACCCTGGTGGCCACCGGGCCGCAGACTAACGTGGCGTTGCTGCTCGCCAGCCATCCGGAGCTGCACGCGAAGATCGCCCGCATCGTGATCATGGGGGGCGCCATGGGGCTGGGCAACTGGCAGCCGGCGGCGGAGTTTAATATTTACGTTGATCCGCAGGCCGCGGAAATGGTCTTTCAGTCCGGGATCCCGGTGGTGATGGCGGGCCTTGACGTCACCCATAAGGCGCAAATCCTTCCCGCCGATATCGAGCGATTCCGCCAGATTGGCAACCCGGTGTCGACCATCGTCGCCGAACTGCTCGACTTCTTTATGGCCTACCACAAAGATGAAAAGTGGGGCTTCGACGGCGCGCCGCTGCACGATCCCTGCACCATCGCCTGGCTCCTCAAGCCGGAGATCTTTACCACGATCGAACGCTGGGTTGGCGTAGAAACGGAAGGCAAATATACCCAGGGGATGACGGTGGTCGATTACTACCATCTGACCGGTAATCGGCCCAATACCACCCTGATGCTGGATGTGGACCGCGAAGCCTTTGTCGATCTGCTCGCCCAGCGGTTAGCCTTCTACGCCTGACCTCTATGCCAGGCCCCTTTACCCTGGCGGAAAAAGGGGCCTGTTCAGTCGAAGCCCGCCAGGCTAGTCGTCCGCCGCGACGCGGATCACTACCTTACCGAAGTTCTCGCCTTTTAACAGACCGATCAGCGCCTGCGGCGCCTGGTCCAGACCGTCGATCAGCTGTTCGCGATATTTAATTTTCCCCTCCTGCACCCAGCGCCCCATCTGCTGCTGGAATTCGGCGATCCGATGCCCGTAATCCTGGCCGATAATAAAGCCCTGCATCCGGATGCGCTTTTTGAGGATGGTCGCCATCAGCAGCGGCAAACGATCTGGCCCGTCCGGCAGCCCGGTGGCGTTATAGCCGCTCACCAGCCCGCAGACGGGTACCCGCGCTGCGGTATTCAACAGCGGCAGCACCGCGTCAAAAACCTTGCCGCCGACGTTTTCATAATAAACGTCAATACCCTGCGGGCAGGCCTGGGCCAGCTGTTCGGCAAAATCATCCGCACGATGGTCAAGGCAGAGATCAAAGCCTAACGTCTCAACCGCATAGCGGCATTTTTCCGCGCCGCCAGCGATGCCGACGGTGCGGCAGCCCTTAATTTTGCCGATCTGTCCAACCGTGGCGCCAACCGGCCCGGTCGCCGCGGCGACCACCAGCGTTTCGCCCGCCTTTGGCTGGCCGATGTCCAGCAAACCCATGTAGGCGGTGAAGCCGGGCATCCCCAGAACTCCCAGCGACCAGGACGGGTGTTGCGGATTGTCACCCAGCTTCACCAGTCCGCTGCCGTCGGAGAGTTCATAATCCTGCCAGCCGCTGTAGCCCAGCACCCAGTCGCCTGGTTGATAATCGGCATGATTTGAGCTGACCACGCGACTCACGGTCCCTCCCACCATCACCGCGCCAATGGCCACCGGCGGCGAATAGGACGGCGCGTCGCTCATGCGCCCGCGCATATACGGGTCGAGCGATAAATAAACGGTACGCAGCAGCACTTGACCCGGGCCTGGCGTCGGCACTTCGCTCTCTTCCAGGCGGAAATTCTCTGCCGTCGGTTCACCATGGGGGCGGGAAGCCAGTACCCAGCGGCGATGGCGTTGCGGTTGATCTGTCATAGCAAACTCCTCTTGTTAGCAGACTGTACTGAGGCTAGCTGCTTTATGCGCAACGTGCTTTACCATTAAGAGCCGGATGGCGATTGATTAAGGCGAACCACCAGATAGACGCAGGTCTCTGCGGATTCATTAATAAAGCGACAATCGTTGGGCGGGCCAAGCTCCAGACAATCCCCCGCCTGCATCTCATGGCGGGTATTGCCTTCGACAAACACCAGCTCGCCCTGTTGCAGCCAGATTAGCTGGCGGGCAAGCGCATAGGACGCGGCGGGCATCGGCACATCGCTACCGGGCGGCAGCTCAATCTGCACCAGATCGATCGGCAAATCGCTGCGCGGCGAAACGTGGCGGCGGAGATAGTGGCTTTGCGGGTCGCGCCATACCGGCTGGCTGGCAAAGCGCAGCAGCTTGCCCTCCTGCATTTCCGCGCGGGCGATCAGGGTCGACATACTGATGCCGAAGGCGCCGGAAAGGCGGCCCAGCATTGAGGCGGTCGGGCTGCTTTCGCCACGCTCGATTTTATGGATCATCGCCCGCGAGGCGCCGGCCCGTTCGGCAAGGTCGTTCAGCGACCAGCCGCGGGACTCGCGCTCGATGCGGATGCGCGCGCTGATGCGCTGATTGAGGTTGTCTTCTATAGTATTCATAACGTAACACTATAGTGTGCGCCCCCCTATTACACAACCATCCACCGAGACGCGTTATTCCCGGGTTAGCCGTTAAAATTATGCTGAAAACGGATGACAGCGTGGCGTTCATTATTGTAATAATATTGTACTACTATAGTGTACGAAAAATTGAGGTTTGCTATGTCCATTCGCCCTGCCATTAAAGACGACTGCGCGGCGATCGCCGAGATCTATAACCATGCCGTCGTCCATACCGCCGCCATCTGGAATGATAAAACTGTGGATACCGACAACCGCATCGCCTGGTTTGAAGCCCGCCAGCTGGCTGGATTTCCGGTACTGGTGAGCGAGGAAGACGGCGTCATTACCGGTTATTCCTCGTTTGGCGACTGGCGGGCGTTTGACGGCTTTCGCCATACCGTGGAGCATTCGGTGTACGTTCATCCCGAACATCAGGGGAAAGGGCTGGGCCGCAAGCTGCTGGTCGCCTTGATCGCCGAAGCGCGACGGCTGAATAAACATGTGATGGTCGCCGGCATCGAGTCGCAGAATCACGCTTCGCTGCATCTGCATGAAACGCTGGGCTTTATCACCACCGGGCAGATGCCGCAGGTGGGCACCAAATTTGGCCGCTGGCTGGATCTGACCTTTATGCAGCTGCAGCTGGATGCGCGTCAGGACCCGGACGGCAAAGCATGAACGCGTCGCTCACTCTCGCCTGCCTGATCGCCGCCGGCGTTGGCCTGGTAGTGCAGAACACTCTGATGGTGCGCATCACCCAGTCGGCGTCGACGATCCTTATCGCTATGCTGCTCAATTCGCTGGTCGGGATCGTTATCTTCGTGACGATGTTACTGCTGCGCCAGGGCGTCGCCGGCTTTCAGGAGCTGGCCCTGAGCGTGAAGTGGTGGACGCTGATCCCCGGCCTGCTGGGGTCCTTTTTCGTCTTCGCCAGCATCAGCGGTTATCAAAACGTTGGCGCGGCGACGACCATTGCGGTACTGGTGGCCAGCCAGCTGGTGGGCGGGTTGATCATGGATTTAGTTCGCGCCCACGGCGTGCCGGTGCGGGCGCTGATCGGACCGTTATGCGGGCCGGTGATGCTGGTGGTGGGCGCCTGGCTGGTGGCCAGACGCCAGTTCTGAGCGCATCTTCAGAGGATCGCGCCGCCTTTGGTCAACTGCTCGCGGCGCGCGTCCTGCTCTTCCTGATGCTGTCGCCCATGATGGGCGATGGCGGTGCGCAGACGCTGCTGTTGGATATAGCGTTCCTCACGACTGAGTTGCGCATCATCACTCAGGGCGATTAGCAGCTCATTCATATGCGCGATAACGCCCTCGGCCAGGGTGTCATCGACTTTGACGATAACCTCATCCAGATGTGCCATCCTGTTCTCCTTTCGCTTAATTCAGCTTCGCTTTGGAAAAATCGCTCCCCATCATGCTGACGGTGTAGCCGCTGACGTTGCTGCGCGTCGCATAGAAGGTTTTCCCGGTCGCCAGGGTGATCCATGGCGCCTGCTGATAAAAGATCTCCTGCGCCTGTTCGTAGAGTTTGGCCCGCGCCTGCGGATCGCTCACCAACAGCGCTTTCTTTACCAGCGCGTCATAGGATTTATCACACCAGCGGGCGGCGTTGGAGCCAGTCTGGATATTATCACAGCTGAGCAATGTGCCAGCAAAGTTGTCCGGATCGCCGTTGTCCGACATCCAGCCATACAGGGCGCTGTCGTGCTCCCCTTTACGCATACCGGCAAGGTATTCGCCCCATTCATAGCTGACAATTTTGGCTTTCACCCCCACTTTCGCCCAGTCGTTTTGGATCATTTCGGCAATGCGTTTTGAGTTTGGGTTGTAGGGGCGCTGGACCGGCATTGACCACAGGGTCACTTCCGCGCCTTGCTCCAGACCAGCCTGCTTGAGCAGCGCTTTGGCTTTCTGCGGATCGTAGTCATAGTCCGGGAGATCTTTCTTATACCCGAGCATCGTCGACGGGATCGGTGATTTCGCCACGCTGCCGGAATCGAGGAATACCGCCTTGACGATCGCCTGCTTGTCGGTAGCGTAGTTTAACGCCTGGCGCACCAGCACATTATCAAACGGTTTTTTCTCGGTGTTAAACGCCAGATAGCCGACGTTCAGCGCCTCAACCGCATGCAGCGCCAGATCTTTATTGCCCTTAATCACCGGGAACTGTACCGGCGACGGCGCGGGAATAATCTGGCACTCGTTGGTCTGCAGTTTCGCCAGACGAGTCTCGACGTTCGGCGTAATGGAGAAGATCAGGTGCTTGGTCGGTACCTCGCCTTCCCAGTAGTGGGGATTGGCAATATAGCGGATTTGCGAATCCACTTTATACTGCTGCAGCGCATACGGCCCGGTACCGACAGGCCAGTTATCAACGTTTTCCGGCGTTCCTTTCTTCAGCATCGCCTCACCATACTCTGCCGACAGAATAGAGGCGAAGTCCATGCCCCAGTCGGCAAGAAACGCCGCGTTCGGCTCGTTGAGCTCGAACTGGACATGGTAATCATCCACCTTTTTCACCGATTTAATCAGCTTATCGAGGCCCACGTCGTGGAAGTATTCATAGTTCCCCTGCGACACCTTGTGATAAGGATGCTGAGGATCCATCTGGCGCAGCACGGAGAACAGAACGTCGTCGGCGTTAAAATCGCGGGTCGGTTTGAAGAATTTGTTGCTGTTGAACTTCACCCCCTGACGCAGAGTAAAGGTCCAGGTTTTGCCATCCTCAGAGACGTGCCACTCGGTGGCCAGCGACGGGATCGGCGTATTTTTCACCGGGTCAAAGCTCACCAGACGGTTATACAGTACCTGCGAGCTGGCGACGAACGACGGACCGGAGCTGGCGATCTGCGGATTGAAGGACTCCGGAGAGGCTTCTGAGCAGTAGACCAGAGTGTCATTGCCTGCGGCCCAGGCGGCGCCGGCCGGCAGCAGTGCGCTCAGCAGCAGCGCCAGCGTGGTTTTCCCTGTAGACATGGTTATAAGTCCTGATTATTGATTATAAGAACAGTAATAACAGCACAGCCGCCTGACGGCGGCAAATAATCAATGGCTATCACCTTATGCAAAACGCGTGGAATTTGCTGGTTTAATCGACGTTGCGCTGCTTTTTACGCCAGAGGGCTTCGGGATGTTGTGAGCCACACAAAATTCCTGCAAAAAAATGTGCGATAACCGCCCGGCTCACGCTTCCCGTCAGTGCCGCCCGGTACACTGGGGGAACCGCAGAACAAGAGGTTTCCACCATGACAATCACCTGCAATCTGTACATTAACGGCCAGTGGCACGATGCCGAAGGCCGCCGCACCTTTACCCGACGCCACCCGGCCCACGATGAGGCAGCCTCGGTGGCCGCTGCCGCCAGCCTCGCCGACGGCAAACGCTGCGTCGAAGCCGCGGCCTGCGCCTTTCCGCTGTGGCGCGATACTGCGCCGGCGGAACGACGTCGCTTACTGCTCGAGGCGGCGGAACAGATGCTGTTGCGGGAGGCGAAATTTATCGCCGCCATGGCGGCGGAGACCGGCGCGACCGCGCACTGGGCCGGATTTAACGTTCATCTGGCGGCAGATATTCTGCGTGAAGCGGCGGCGCTGACCACCCAGATTGAAGGGCAAATAATTCCGTCCAACGTGCCGGGTAACCTGGCGATGGGCGTCCGCCAGGGGGCGGGAGTGGTGCTGGGCATGGCGCCGTGGAACGCGCCGCTGATTCTGGCCACCCGGGCCCTGGCGACGCCGCTGGCCTGTGGCAACACGGTGATCCTTAAGGGCGCCGAACTTTCCCCCGCCACTCAGGGACTGATTATCGACGCCCTTGACGCGGCGGGCTTCCCGCCGGGCGTGGTGAACTATCTTACCTGTGCGCCTGAAGATGCGCCGGCGCTGGTGGAATCGCTGATCGCCCACCCGGCGGTGCGGCGCGTTAACTTTACCGGCTCCACACCGGTGGGGCGCATTATCGCCCGCACCTGCGGACAGTATCTGAAACCAGCGGTGCTCGAGCTCGGTGGAAAAGCGCCCCTGCTGGTGCTGGACGATGCTGATATTGAGCAAGCGGCAGCGGGCGCTGTTTTTGGCGCCTTCGCCAACGCCGGGCAGATCTGCATGTCCACCGAGCGCATTATTGTCGACAATGCCGTAGCGGAGGCGTTTATCCCGCTGCTGGCCAGGCGCGCCGCCGCCCTGCCTGCCGCCCTCACTGGCCCGGTTGTCGATATGAACACCATCGCCCGCTGCAACGCGCTCATAGACGATGCGTTAGCGAAAGGCGCTCGCCTGCTGACCGGTGGTAAAGCCAACGATACCCATATGAGCCCGACCCTGCTGGACGGCGTGACCCGCGAGATGCGGCTGTGGCGTGAAGAGTCCTTCGGTCCGGTGAAAGCGATTATTCGCGTTCATAGCGAAGAGGAGGCGCTGGCGGTGGCCAACGACAGCGAGTACGGTCTTTCCGCTGCGGTCTACAGCCGCGACAGCGCCAGAGCGTGGAACGTAGCGCAACGTCTGCATACCGGGATTTGCCATATCAATGGCCCAACGGTGCATGATGAGGCGCAAATGCCGTTTGGCGGCTGCAAAGCCTCCGGCTATGGCCGCTTTGGCGGCCGGGCCGGGATCGCGGAATTCACCGAGCTGCGCTGGATAACGATCCAGACCCAGCCCCGCGAGCTTCCCTTCTGAGGCCCAGCGCCTCTTAACTATGGCTGGCGATAAGCTGCGCCAGCCCCTGCGGGTTTTCCCACGCCATCGAGTGTCCGGCATGGGGCACGATGCCGACCGGGATCCCTTGTGCCTGAACGAGGTCGCTATCCGCATAAGGGAGCGACCGCTCTCCGACGATCAGCATTTTCTGGCAGCGCAGCTGGCATAGCTGGGTAAACCAGGGCGTGTCGCTGCCGCATATCAGGCTGCTGGCGGCCCGCCAGACGGCCCAGGGGGCGCTGTTTTGTAAACAACCCGCCCACGGCGAGCGCTCCTCCGCCAGCAGCCTGGCATAGCCGTCAGCGACAAAGGCTGACTCTGACTGCGCCGCAATGCGCCTGCTGTACTCGCCGCCGCCGGCGAACAGATTGGGTTCCGAGACCAGCAGCGTGGTCACCCGCTCGCCCAGTAGCCCCGCCTCTTCGATGGCGATGCTCCCTCCCATGCTATGCCCGAACAGCGCGAAGCGCTGCAGGCGCAGATGGCTGAGGAACTGCTCCAAAACTAAAGCCTGCTCATGTATGTTGTAACTAAACACGCGCGGTTTATCGCTATAGCCGAAGCCCGGCAGATCGATGAGTATTTTGCGCCGTTCGCGGAGCGCGGGATCGCTGGCAATGCGGGGATAATCGTAGGATGACGCGCAGCCAAGGCCGTGGATAAACACCACCGGAAGGCCATCTCCCGGGAAATCGTGCCAGCGCAGCGTGGCGCCAGCGACGGACGAATAAAAACCGTTCACCTGTATGCCTCCATGATAAGGTTACTGGTTTTTTATACAGTAACCTTATCCTTTGTGCTACCCTTTTCTGCCGTCTAGCGCCTGAGGGTTAAAACAGCGAGACGAGCAGCGCCATCGGGAAGCTGAACGGCCAGGTGGCGCCGATCAGCAGGGCCGCCAGCAGGCGGATCATCCGGCTCTCTTTGGTTAAAAACCAGCTAATCACGGCGCATATCACGCCCATAATGGCGTAAAACACCAACATTTTTTGATATAACGTCATTCTTACTTTTTCCTTCCCTGAGGGGCGTTCCATGGTGGGATGATTATCTGCCATGACGTCGTGATTCAGAGATACCTGTATAACAAAATCAGAAACGGGCTGAATATTCAGAATAAAGCCTGATTCGTCTTAATCTGATAGCGCAACCGCTGGCGCCGTACTATACCTTTAGGACTTCCTCATTAGGGTGGCGCTATGGATGTCTCCAGTAAAACCGTCGTTATGATTAATGTCTGCGCCGCGTTCGCGCTTATCAGCCTGCTGTCCGTAAGATTTGGCTGGTTTTAATCATTTAATTCAGCAACGAAACCTAAAAAAGCAGCCCCGAAGGCTGCTTTTTTACGCGCGAACAACAGAGTTGTTATCTTGCTGTCGGGCGGCGGGGGCTAACTGCGCGGCAGCTATTACCTTATTAAGACTGGGGTTATAGCGCGGCAGTACATTGACTTTTTCACTATCCCATTCGGCGGCGGCGCAGACGGCCTGCCCTACGCCCATCTTCTCACAGCTTTGGATTCGTTTCGCCGGGGCATTACCATAGCTCAGCGCCACAGCGCCGATAGCCAGCAGAATAAAAGCAAAAATTTTCACAGCGACATCAACGTCAAAACCTAATATGCCCTAAATGATCGCATGAGCGGCGGCGGAAAGTCAAACCCGGGGCGCGCTACCGGGCGGCATCCGGTATTTGCCTCTGCCTCAGGGCTATAAAATATTCAGAACAAATATCATGCGATAACCGTAAATATTAAAAGCTTATCTCTAGCCGTGAAATACTTTCTGTTCAGGGGAGTTAATTTCGCTAATAAGGAAAATATTTCGCCGTCGGCAAGGGGAAAAGGATCGCCGCCTTCGCCACAGGCGCAATATATCGCGCGGGCCGTCATCGTAAGAAGATAAATGGCGATGGCAAGCCGTTGTAACATAACCTCTTCATCTCCGTCATCACGGATAAGAGCCAGAAATAGC
>NZ_JH414798.1:846637-871391 GCF_000238715.1 Klebsiella sp. 4_1_44FAA | reverse complement strand
ACTTACATTCATAACCATTGGTAATGCTTTAGCGCAGTTCGCGCTGTGAATTTCGAGGTGGATATGTCCGGAATCATCACGCTGGTCATCGCGCTAATCCTGCTGGTCGCGGCGGTGTATAATCTTATTTCCTACATTCGTGACCGGCGCAGCGCCAGCCTGCCCAGCAAAAAAACCAAGCGCTGAAAGTAGTTAAAGCGGTATTCTCGTTATCCCGGCGCGACTGGCCGGCTCATCTCTTCGCTCTTCTGCGAGCACAAAAAAGCCCCTGCCGACAGACAGGGGCCGCAATTCGGTCGCGAACCGCGATGTTGCCGCCCCACCCGCCGGGCGCTGTGCGCCCAGGGTGACTGGCGGACCCCATCCGGCGCTTATCTCCGGCACTCATGATGGCTTAGCTCTTGAAGGGGCATCAGAATAATCTCATATCCCCTGGGTTGAGTTTTGACAATTTTTGCCATTGTGACTATTAGCGGCCTAACACACCCATCGCGCAATAGTCGCCTGGCGCTAAATGGTCAATCCTTTAGCTATGCTTAACCATCACATGGCGGACCACGGTATAATCCTCAAGGCCATACATCGACATGTCCTTGCCGTAGCCTGACAGCTTCTGGCCACCGTGCGGCATTTCGCTGACCAGCATAAAGTGGGTATTGACCCAGGTGCAGCCGTACTGCAGCCTGGCGCTAAGACGATGGGCGCGACCGACATCTTTCGTCCATACCGAGGAGGCCAGGCCATACTGAGAGTCATTCGCCCAGCTCAGGGCCTGCGCTTCATCGCTGAAAGGCGTCACGCTGACTACCGGACCAAACACTTCGCGCTGGACAATAGCGTCTTCCTGCCGGGCGCCGGCGAGCAGCGTCGGCTGGAAGTAATAGCCCGCGCCGTCAGCCCGACTGCCGCCGGTGACCACTTTAATGTGCGGCAGCGCCCTGGCGGCTTCCACCGCCGCGCTAACGCGCTCAAGATGGGCCAGCGAGCTCAGCGGACCCAGTTCGGTGGCAGCGTCCTCCGGCGCCCCCATTTTCAGGCTGGCCACCGCCGCCCCAAGTTTCTCCACCAGCTGGTCATAGATACCCTGCTGGGCGTAGATCCGGCAGGCGGCCGTGCAGTCCTGGCCGGCGTTGTAAAAACCGAAGGTCCGCACCCCATCCACCACCGCATCGATGTCCGCATCGTCAAAAACGATCACTGGCGCCTTACCGCCCAGCTCCATGTGGGTGCGTTTAATCGACGAGGCGGTATGGCCGATGATATGGGCCCCGGTGGCAATCGATCCGGTCAGGGAGACCATTCGCACTTTAACGTGGGCGGTCAAGGGGTCGCCCACCGTTTTACCGCGGCCAAACAGCACGTTGATAACCCCCTCCGGGAAGATATCTTTTGCCAGCTCCGCCAGCTTCAGCGCCGTCAGCGGGGTGATCTCCGAGGGTTTTATCACTACGCAGTTGCCCGCCGCCAGCGCCGGGGCCAGCTTCCAGGCCGCCATCATCAGCGGATAGTTCCACGGCGCGATGGAGGCCACCACGCCCACCGGATCGCGGCGGATCATTGAGGTATGCCCTTCGAGATACTCTCCGGCCGCCATCCCCGGCAGGCAGCGAGCGGCGCCGGCGAAGAAGCGGAAGACGTCGACGATGGCCGGCATTTCATCATTAATCACGCAGTGCAGCGGCTTGCCGCAGTTCAGCGACTCCAGCTGCGCCAGGGTTTCAGCCTGCGCCGAGATGGCGTCCGCCAGCTTCAGGAGGCATTCCGCACGCGTCTTCGGCGTCGTCTGACTCCAGGCATCGAATGCCCGGTCCGCCGCCTCAACGGCGGCATCGACCTGGGCCGCTGTCGCTTCGGCAATCTCCAGGATCACTTCGCCGGTTGCAGGGTTATATACCGGTACCTTCTCGCCTTCACCTGCCACTAAATTACCGTTTATCAATAGGTTGTGTTGCATAGCATTATCCTGTTTCATGGTTTTATTTCCCGTTTCCGGCGTCGCTATCGCCGTCGCGGGTGAGCCACCAGGCCCCTAAGATTGGTATCGTCGTTACCAGCATCACCAACAGCGCGACAACGTTGGTGACGGGCACATCTCGCGGCCGCCCCAGCTGATTCAGCAACCACAGCGGCAAGGTGCGTTCATGCCCCGCGGTAAAAGTGGTAACGATAATTTCATCAAACGACAGAGCGAATGCCAGCATTCCCCCCGCCAGCAGCGCCGACCCCAGATTGGGCAGCACTACGTAACGAAAGGTCTGCCAACCGGTAGCGCCTAAATCCATCGAGGCTTCCACCATACTCCACGAAGTCCGGCGGAAGCGGGCGATGACGTTGTTAAACACCACCACCACGCAGAAGGTCGCGTGCCCCACCACGATCGTCAGCAGGCCAGGCTCAAGGCCGACCGCTTTGAACGCCGTCAGGAGCGCCAGGCCGGTAATGATCCCCGGCAGGGCGATAGGCAGCAGCAGCAGTAGCGACACCGCATTTTTGCCAAAAAAGGCGCTGCGCCACAGGGCTCCTGCAGCCAGCGTGCCAAGCACTAAGGCAATGGCGGTCGACAGGGCGGCGATCTTAAGTGACAGTGTCACTGCCTGCAGAATGTCGCTGCGCCCGGCCGCCTCGCTGAACCAGCGCAGCGTCAGCCCCTGCGGCGGAAAGCTAAAAGCTGCATCTTCCGTATTAAAAGCATAGATGGCGATAATCAGCAGCGGAAAGTGGAGGAATATCACCCCGCCCCAGGTCGCCAGTCGCAGATACCAGGGCGCGCGTTCAGAGTGCATCGAAGGCTCCCAGACGTTTCACGAACGCCAGATAGAGGGCAATCAAGACGATAGGCACCAGGGTAAACGCCGCCGCCATCGGCATATTGCCGATCGCCCCCTGCTGCGAGTAAACCATATTGCCGATAAAGTATCCCGGCGGGCCCACCAGCTGCGGCACGATAAAGTCGCCTAGCGTCAGCGAAAAGGTGAAGATCGACCCAGCGGCGATGCCGGGAATGGCCAGCGGCAGCACCACGTAGCGAAAGGTCTGCCGCGGGGCCGCGCCGAGATCGGCCGAGGCCTGTAGCAACGATCCCGGAATACGCTCCAGCGCCGCCTGCACCGGCAGGATCATAAACGGCAGCCAGATGTAGACGAACACCAGAAAGCGTCCAAGGCCGGAGGTGGACAAGGTATTGCCACCGACCGCCGGGACGCTCAACAGCGCGTTCAGCGCCCCCTCCAGCCCAAGATGACCGAGGAACCACTGCGCCACGCCATCTTTCGCCAGCAGCAGCACCCACGCATAGGCTTTGACGATATAGCTGGCCCACATTGGCAGCATGACCGCGATATAAAAGAAGGCCTTCATTTTTCCGCTGGTATAGCGCGCCATATACCAGGCCATCGGCAGCGCCAGCAGCGCGCTGGCCAGCGTGACGCACAGCGCCATCACCAGGGTCCGCACAATAATGTCGTAGTTGGCAGGGTTGAACAGCGCCCGCAGGTTAGCCAGCGTGAAGTCGCTGGTCACCGACATGGTGAAGTCGTCAAAGGTATAAATGCTCTGCCACAGCAGGGTCAGCAGCGATCCCAGATAGACGATGCCAAACCACATCAGCGGCCCGAGCAGCAGTAAAAACAGGCCCAGCGCCGGTCGGCGCCAGAAGATCCCCGATATGCGCCCGGTCTGCGCAGGAATTATTGCCATGGTCATCTCAGCCTCCGCTTTCCAGCGGAGTCATCGCCGAACGCGACCATGACGCCTGTACTATTTGCCCGGTTCGCGGAACGTTGGCCGCCGCCGCGCCATCGATGTTGGCCTGGCTGACCAGCAGTTTGTCGCCATCCGCGAGGCGGAGCTCGATCCGCGTCGCCGCTCCCTGATACTGCACCGCCTGCACCACACCCTGCACCTGCACCTCGCCACCGCCCTGCAGGCGAACATGCTCCGGACGCAGCGACCAGCTGCCCGCCATCCCGCACAATCGTCGGGCCGCCTCGGCTGCAAAAACGTTGGCGGTGCCGACAAAACCGGCCACAAACGCGGTCCTGGGGTGCAGATAGAGATCCTGCGGGGCATCCACCTGCTCAATGCGCCCGTTGTTAAACACCGCCACGCGATCCGACATCGACAGCGCTTCGCTCTGGTCGTGGGTCACGAAGATGAAGGTGATCCCCAGCGACTGCTGCAGCTTTTTCAGCTCCACCTGCATCTGCTCGCGTAGTTTCAAATCCAGGGCGCCCAGCGGCTCATCGAGCAGCAGCACCCGCGGCTGGTTCACCAGCGCCCGGGCAATCGCGACCCGCTGCCGCTGGCCGCCGGAGAGCTGGGAGGGCTTGCGATGATGAGCAAAGCCAAGGGCCACCTTCTCCAGCGCCTCCTGGGCGCGGGCATGGCGCGCTTTCTTCGCCATGCCTTTGACCATCAGGCCGTAAGCTACGTTGTCAAGGATCGACATGTGGGGAAATAGCGCGTAGTCCTGGAACACGGTATTCACATCCCGCTGCCAGGGCGGCAGTTCGCTGGCCGGCTGACCAAAGATATGGATGGTTCCGCCGGAGAGCTGCTCAAAACCGGCAATCAGCCGCAGGCAGGTGGTTTTACCCGAGCCGGACGGACCCAGCATCGAGAAAAATTCTCCATCGCGTATGCCAATGCTAACCCCATCCACCGCCCGCACATCGCCATACAGGCGCGATACATTCTGGAACTCGACCGCGTACGTCATTGTTTGCCTCCGATTCTTAGCGGCCGCCCATTATCGCAATATAGTCCTGAGTCCAGCGGCTATAGGGCACGTATTTCCCGCCTTCCGCAACCGGCGTTTTCCAGAAGTGAATGCGGTTAAACTGCTCATAGCCGTTGGTCTCACAGCCTTTATCACCGAGCAGCGCGCTGGCTTTACAGCCCTCAGGCACCACCGGCAGCGAACCGAACCAGGCCGCCACATCGCCCTGCACCTTCGGCGTGAGCGACCAGTTCATCCATTTATAGGCGCAGACCGGGTGCTTCGCCTCGCTGTGCAGCATGGTGGTATCCGCCCAGCCGGTTACCCCCTCCTTCGGGAACACGGTGGCGACCGGCTGGCCTTCCGCCTTCAGGCCGTTGGCTTGATAGGGCCACGAACTGGAGGCGGCTACCCCTTCGTTTTTGAAGTCGTTCATCTGTACGGTGGCGTCATGCCAGTAGCGATGGATCAGCGGTTGCTGGTCGCGCAGGACTTTCAGCACCGCGTTGTACTGGGTTTCGGTCAGTTGATAGGGGTCTTCGATCCCCAGCTGCGGCTGGGTGGCTTTGACAAACAGCGCGGCGTCGGCGATATAGATCGGGCCATCATAGGCCTGCACCCGCCCCTGGTTGGTTTTACCATCCGGTAGATCCTGCTTGACGAACACCACGCGCCAGCTGTCCGGCGGCGTCGGGAATACGCGGGTGTTGTACATCAGCAGGTTCGGCCCCCACTGATACGGCGTGCCATAGACTTTACCGCCGACGTTAAACCACGCCCCCTTCGCAATACGCGGATCAAGGGAGCCCCAGCCGGCAATCAGCGCCGTGTTGATCGGCTGCACGCGTTTGCCCATGATCAGGCGCAGCGAAGCATCACCCGAGGCGGTGACCAGATCGTAGCCGCCTTTGGCCATCAGACTGACCATCTCGTCAGAGGTGGCAGCGGTTTTGACATTAACCTGGCAACCGGTGTCCTTTTCGAACTGACTCACCCAGTCGTACTGTTTGTCGGTCTGACCGCGTTCGATATATCCCGGCCAGGCAATAATATCGAGCCGCCCTTCCGGTTTATCCAGCGAGGTGAGCGGCTCTGCCGCCTGAACGGTCAAACAAGCCATACCCAGCACATAAAGGCTGCAACGGGCAATTTTTTTGCTCATCAGGTGTTACTCCTGTCACAAAGGAATTAGCGGCAGCCGTGCCGTAAAAATATCTCCTGAAATAAGGGTAGTCAGCGGATTAACGCCCCCAGGGGAATTTATTCAGGTTGTGACCCGGGACGCATTACGTAAAAATCGCCAACACAAGCAGGACTTTATGGATTATAGACAACGAGTTAGGGAATGAGGAGGGGTATGCATATTTCCTATGGTGAGCGCCGGTAAAATAATGACCGGCCTCGATAAAAATCCTCTTTCGCTTATTTTCGCAGAATGTTTATGATGAGAAAAATAAACGACAGGGTCAGACAAGCTGTTCGCGAATAAGTTCCCCCAGGCGCTTCACCCCCTGCTCTTCGCGTTCCCCCCAGCCCCAGGCGGTATTAAAACGGAAAAACGAGGTCCAGCTGTCGGAGGTGGAGAACATTTTCCCTGGGGCAATACTGATGTGCGACGCCAGCGCCCGGGCGCTAAGTGCGCTAGCGTCGGCCCCTTCCGGTAGTTCGATCCACAGAAAGTAGCCGCTGTCGCTGTGGTGGACGATGACCTCCGGCGGCAGATGGCGCAGCAGCGCCTGCCAGGCCTGCTGTTTACGCTCCGCCAGCTGACGACGTAGACGGCGCAGGTGGGCGTCATAGCGCTTGGTGGACAGGTAATCCACCAAGGCTAACTGCATCGGCGAACTTGTGGAAAGCGTACTCATCAGCTGGAGCTGCTGGATCCGCCGCGCCTGTTTGCCGGCCGCCACCCAGCCGATACGAAAGCCGGGTACCAGACATTTTGAGAACGAGCTGCAGTGCAGCGTCATCTCCTGGCGATCCCAGAACTTCGCCGGTAACGGCTTTTCGCGGCCAAAATAGAGCTCGCTGTAGACATCATCTTCGATCAACATCACGTTATAGCGCGCCAGCAGCGCCACCAGCGCCGCTTTTTTTTCAGCGCTGAGGGTGAAGCCGAGCGGATTCTGGCCGTTGGTCATCAGCCAACAGGCCTTCACCGGATAGTTTTGCAGGGCCGCCTCCAGCGCCGTCAGATCAATGCCTTCCCTGACGTCAGTGGCTACCGACAATGCTTTCAAACGCAGCCTCTCCAGCGCCTGCAGGGCGCCGTAGAAGCAGGGGTTTTCCACCACCACCCAGTCTCCCGGCTCGGTCACCGCCTGCAGGCTGAGGTTAAGCGCCTCCAGCGCCCCGGCGGTGATGACGATCTCGTCCGGCGAGACGTTCATCCCCTGCAGGGCATAGCGACGGGCAATGGCATGCCGGAGTTCTGCATTGCCCGGCGGCAGATTCTCAATGACGCTCATGGCGGTGGCGGTTTTACTCACCTGCGCCAGCGAGCGGTTGAGCTGCTGCAGCGGGAAGAGACGCGGGTCCGGAAAGGCCGAGGCAAAGGGCAGCATCGACGCCTGGCGGCTGGCCTGGAGCACCTCAAAGATATAGGTATTGATATCGACGGCTTCATCGCGAGTGACCTGGGCAGGCGGCGCCGGCTGGCGGAGCTTCACCGGCTGGGGGGCAAAATAATAACCCGACTGCGGACGGGCGACGATGCGCCCCTGGCTTTCCAGCAGCTGATAGGCATGGCTGACGGTCATAAAGCTCATGCCGCTGCTGATCACCTGCTCGCGCAGCGACGGCAGCCGATCGCCAGGCAACCAGACGCCAAGGGCGATCTGCTCGGTCAGTTGCTGCGCCAACTGTTGATACTTTTTCATTGCGGCCGTCCCCGTACGATAACGTCCCATTATCATATATCAGTTATAAAAAAATCATAGTTTCCTGTAATTGTTATATCTGCAGCGGCGGCCGCGTCGCCGTGATAGCACGGGATGGGTTTAAAATATCACCACCCAGAATAGCGAGATTAAAACAAACCAGAAGATAATCATTACGCCAAGCGTAATGCACAGACTCTGTAATCCTTTTTCAGACATTGGCATTCCCTTTTATTTATTCCCGAGCTCATACAGTACAAATTAGCCGCGGAGCCGACAATTTATTATTATTTAATTTACGATTAACCGGCTCAGCGTTTTTACTTATTCTCATACTAATGAGTGATAATAAATCAGAGTAAAAATCCGTGGCGGATTTCGTAAGCCAAAATATGAGCTACGGCGGGTGGTAAGGATATATTATGCCGACCAGGTGACTACGCCATACCGGCGGCAGGGCCGCGTAGCCAGCCGTTAGCAATAATATGACAGACAGCGGAATAGCGCCTAATCACCTTCCTCAGGGATTAATCAAGGTTGCGCAAGGATATTTTCTCGCCCTGGCAACAGCTGAAAAATCATAACAGCGGCCAACTGTTATGATAAAAAATGGCGTGACTGCCTCTGCCCCTCAGTCGTCACCCCACCTAAAATTGCGCTGAATCAATTTTGTTGTGGAGTCCTGCATGTTCGGTCTTGATGCATTCCATCTGGCGCGAGTTCAATTCGCTTTTACGGTCTCATTTCATATTATCTTCCCCGCCATTACTATTGGGCTGGCCAGCTATCTGGCGGTGCTCGAAGGCTTATGGCTAAAAACAAAAAATCCCGTCTGGCGCTCGCTGTACCATTTCTGGTCGAAGATTTTCGCCGTCAACTTCGGTATGGGGGTCGTTTCCGGGCTGGTGATGGCCTACCAGTTCGGCACCAACTGGAGCGGTTTCTCACAGTTTGCAGGCAGCATAACCGGCCCTCTGCTGACCTATGAAGTCCTGACGGCATTTTTTCTGGAAGCGGGCTTCCTCGGGGTGATGCTTTTCGGCTGGAACCGCGTGGGGCCGGGGCTGCACTTTTTCGCCACCTGCATGGTGGCGCTGGGTACTATCATCTCCACCTTCTGGATCCTCTCCTCTAACAGCTGGATGCAGACCCCGCAGGGGTTTGAGATCGTTGATGGCCAGGTCGTGCCCGTCGACTGGCTGGCGGTGATCTTTAATCCGTCGTTCCCCTACCGATTATTGCATATGACAGTAGCGGCATTTCTCAGTAGCGCGCTGTTTGTCGGCGCCTCGGCGGCCTGGCATCTGCTGCGCGGCAATCAGTCGCCGGCGATCCGTAAGATGTTCTCGATGGCGCTATGGATGACGCTGCTGGTCGCCCCCGTCCAGGCGCTGATCGGCGATATGCATGGCCTGAATACCCTGAAGCACCAGCCGGCGAAAATCGCCGCCATTGAGGGGCACTGGGAAAATCCGCCGGGTGAGCCAACGCCGTTGCTGCTGTTTGGCTGGCCCGATATGGACCAGGAGCGCACCCGCTACGGGCTTGAGATACCGGCCCTGGGCAGTCTGATCCTCACCCACAGTCTTGATAAACAGGTGCCGGCGTTGAAAGAGTTCGCTCCTGAGGAGCGCCCGAATTCTACTGTGGTGTTCTGGTCATTTCGCCTGATGGCCGGGCTGGGCATGTTGATGCTGCTGCTGGGCGTGCTGGCCCTGTGGCTGCGTCGCGGCGACCGGCTATACCACTCGCGGCCGTTTCTGCGTTTTGCCCTGTGGATGGGGCCATCCGGCCTGATCGCTATTCTCGCCGGCTGGGTGACCACCGAGGTGGGCCGCCAACCCTGGGTGGTGTATGGCGTTCAGCGCACCGCCGATGCCGTTTCCGCTCATGGCGATCTGCATATGTCGGTCAGTTTATTGACCTTTATCGTAGTGTACAGCGCCGTCTTCGGCGTCGGCTACAGCTATATGCTGCGCCTGATCCGCAAGGGGCCGCAGGAGATGCTCCCGGCGACAACCGGTACGCCCGCCCGCCCGCTGTCCGCCGCCACTGAAGGTTATCTGCAGAAGGAGTCCCGCTAATGGGTATCGAATTATCGGTGATCTGGTTCGTGATTATCGTCTTTGCCACGCTGATGTACATCGTCATGGATGGCTTTGATCTGGGCATCGGCCTGCTGTTCAGCACGGTGCGGGGCGGCGGGGATCGCGACGTAATGGTCAACAGCGTCGCGCCGGTATGGGATGGCAATGAAACCTGGCTGGTGCTCGGCGGCGCCGGCCTGTTTGGCGCCTTTCCCCTCGCCTACGCGGTGATCATCGACGCCCTGTCGATCCCCCTGACCCTGATGCTGATCGGCCTGATTTTTCGCGGCGTCGCCTTTGAGTTTCGCTTCCAGGCTACGCCGTCGCACCGGCCATTCTGGGATCGCGCCTTTTTTGGCGGCTCCCTGCTGGCAACCTTCAGCCAGGGCGTGGTGGTCGGGGCGGTGATCAACGGTTTCACCGTCAGCGGTCGCGCCTTCAGCGGCGGCATGTTTGACTGGCTGACCCCGTTCAGCCTGTTCTGCGGACTCGGACTGTGCGTGGCCTATGCGCTGCTCGGCGCCACCTGGCTGGTGATGAAAAGTGAAGGTGCGCTGCAGCAGAGAATGCGCAGCGCATCGCGGCAGTTGCTGGGTGCCCTGCTGGCGGTGTTTGCCGTCATCAGCCTGTGGACTCCGCTGGCGCACCCGGCGATTGCTGCCCGCTGGTTCAGCCTGCCGAATCTCTATTTCCTGCTGCCGGTACCGCTGCTGGTGATCCTCGTTAGCGGCTGGCTGTGGAGCACGCTGCATCAGCGCGACCGCCATGTTTCGCCCTTCACGCTGACGCTGGGCCTGGTCTTTCTCGGCTTCAGCGGACTAGGGATCAGCATCTGGCCGCATATTATCCCGCCGGCCATCACGCTGTGGCAGGCTGCCGCTCCCCCGCAAAGCCAGGGCTTTATGCTGGTGGGCGCCCTGCTGATTATTCCGGTCATTCTTGGCTACACCTGCTGGAGCTATTACGTGTTCCGCGGCAAAGTTCAGCCTGGGGAGGGATATCACTGATGCGTACTGCCTGGCCTAAACGTCTGCTGTGGCTGATCGCGCTCTGGGGAGGTAGCGTACTGACGCTGGCCGCCATAAGCCTGCTGTTTCGCCTGCTGATGACCGCCGCAGGGCTAAAAGTCTGAGTGGGATGCAGAGAGGTCCGAAAAGGGACTTCTCCATCTTATCTTCACTTTTGCCTGATGAAATACGGCGATACATCTGAAGAAAGGATATTGCTATGAAGAAGTTAGCTTTACTCTCCGCCGTAATGACGCTGGGAATGTCGTCATGGGCTTTTGCTGCCGACAACCCGCCGCCGCCGCCGGAAAAAGGCGCGCAGCATCAGGGTAAACCGCCGGTGAAAAACGGCCAACACGAAGGTAAGCAAGCGCAATACAACAGCAAACAGCCACAACGAGACGGCAAACAGCCGCAGCACGACGGTAAACAGCCGCAGCACAACGGCAAGCAGCCGCCAAAAGGGAGCGAGCACAGCGGGAAACCGCTGCCGCCGAAAGCGTAACACTCTGGCCTGGCTTCCGCGTCAGGCCTTTTTTCATCCTTCGTCAGCCATCGTTGACAAACTCTTGCCGTTCTTTGAGATGCCCGAAAAAAAGCCTGCATTGCGCCTGACATAGTATGTCCACGCCATTGTTCCGTCGAGAAAAGGTATGTTAAAGAGAAGCATAAGCGCCCTGCTGTTGCTGTGCGCATTATTTTCCGGGCATCTGTTGGCCCATCGTCAGGGACACGAGTACTTTCCGGTGCAAAGTCTCGAACAGCAGCTGCTGCACGAAGCGGATAGCGATGAGCTTCGCAGCCAGCACGAGGAGGCCGCCGCAGACCTGCGCGAACATCACCGCTGGCAGGACGACCGTAAACCGCGGGCATCCTGCCAATAGCATCGACTCGAATCAGGCCCCTTTGCGCTTCGGCAGCGTCTTCATCAGATCGTCCGGGCTGACGGAGGCCACAATGCTGCCCGGGTGCGGCATTTTGAGGATATGGTTTTTGATCTTGCCGACCACGTGCATTTCGCACGGACGGCAGTCAAACTTCAGGGTCAGGACCTCATCGCCATGGATCAGCTGCATCGGCGTGGCTTTCCAGCTCTTGATGGAGCCTTTCGCCTGCTTCGGGCAGAGGTTGAAGGCGAACCGCAAACAATGCTTAGTGATCATCACCGGCACATCGCCCTTCTCTTCGTGCGCTTCATAGGCGGCGTCGATCAGCTGTACGCCATAGCGCTGGTAGAACGCCCGCGCCTTGTGGTTATAGACGTTGGCGAGGAAGGAGAGATGGGTCTCAGGGTAGACCGGCGGCGGTACGGAGACCGGCTTGCGGGTGCCGCGCTGCCAGGCGTTGAGGCGCGCTTCATCCAGCATCTCCGCAGTTTCCCGACGCAGCTGGTTGAGCAGGCTGTTGGGCACAAACAGCGGCGGCAGATTAACCTGCACCTCGCGCGCATAGTAAATGGTTTGCCCCAGTTTTGTGACACCGTCACGCAGGTTGGCCAGCGCTTTCTCCGCCTGGTTAGCTTCGGCGAACTCCCCGTCAAGGGTGTGGGTCACGCTGACGCCATCTTCACAGGTCATGGTGAGAACCAGCTGCTCCTGCCAGCCGCTCAACGTCACATCTACCGCGATGCGGCGTTCGCTGGAGGTCTTTAGCAGCGCCTGTTGCCAGTTATGATCGAGGTTGCGGTTGAGCGGCTGATGGGGGCGCACTTTATGCAGATCCGCTGGCATCTCGTTCGGCCATACCCGATAACGGTTTTCGCCGGTTTTTTCCACGGTATTAGCACGGAAGCCCACCACTTCGCGCTTAATCATCACGTTGAGACCATCGCCGTTGGTTAACGGTTCACTGACTTCAACGTCGAGATGGTCTTTGCCTACCTTCAGAACTTCACCCACCGGCAGGCCGATAAATTTCGGCGAATCAAAGGCGCCGATATCGCCTTTGCGGGCATTAACAAAGTAGTCAGTGCTGCCGCGGTGGAAGGTTTTATCCGTGGACGGGATAAAGAAATGCTCGGTGCGTCCAGCCGAGGCGCGCGCCAGGTCGCCGCGATCTTCAATAATGGCATCCAGCATCTGACGGTAGTGCGCAGTGATGTTTTTCACATAACTCATGTCTTTGTAACGGCCTTCAATTTTGAAGGAGCGTACGCCAGCGTCGATCAGCGCCGCCAGGTTGGCGGTCTGATCGTTATCCTTCATCGACAGGAGATGTTTCTCATAGGCCACCACCCGCCCCTGATCGTCCTTCAGGGTATACGGCAAGCGGCAAGCCTGCGAGCAGTCGCCGCGGTTGGCGCTGCGTCCGGTCTGGGCGTGCGAAATGTAACACTGCCCGGAATAGGCCACGCACAGCGCGCCATGGATAAAGAATTCGATAGTGGCGTCAGTGTGGTCGTAAATGGCTTTGATTTGACTGAGGTTCAGTTCGCGCGCCAGCACGATCTGACTGAAGCCGGCGTCGGAGAGAAACTTCGCTTTTTCCACACTGCGAATATCGCACTGGGTGCTGGCGTGCAGCTCAATCGGCGGCAGATCCAGCTCCATGATCCCCATATCCTGCACGATCAGCGCATCGACGCCTGCGTCGTAGAGATCGGTAATCAGCCGCTGCGCCGGCTCCAGTTCATCCTCATGCAGAATGGTGTTCAGCGTCACAAATACCTTTGCGCCAAAGCGATGAGCGAAAGGCACCAGCCCGGCGATATCGCTCAGACTGTTGCTGGCGTTGTGGCGGGCGCCAAAGCCAGGTCCACCGATGTAAACGGCATCGGCGCCGTGAAGGATCGCTTCGCGAGCGATACCGGCGTCGCGGGCAGGACTAAGAAGTTCAAGACGATGATTGTGCAGGCGCATACGCGTGTTGTTATCCAGTATAAGGGGGTCGAAATGGCGGCTATTGTAGTCAGAACCGGGCGCAGACGAAAACCTTTTCCGCCGTCGCTGGACGACGAATTTTCACTTTTCAACAAAGTATTGACGGAAAAGATATTTCCCTCAAATCACGGCGAAGAGTACTGTCATCACGTATTCCGGATTTTCCTCGTCACGTTGTGAGTGGTTATCATCAGTCATCTTGTCTGGCCGCGGGTTCGCTCGCGGTTTTTTCTTTTGGATAATGGATAAGAGAATGGAAATGGGCCGCCTGGGCGCCGCGGTTACGATACGCATGCGTCGCGTCGCCGGCGAAACGCCTACCCTCACCCGCCTGCAGCGAGTGCCACTCCCCTTGTAAGCACAAATCCAGCGTACCACTTATCACTACCACATGCTCAATCACCCCTTTCTCATGCGGCGTTGATTCGCTCAGCGCGCCGGGGGCAAGGGTTATCGAAAAATGGTCAAAGCGCAGCTCGGGATCCCACGGGAATACTGGCGTCACCACCATCGCCTGCTGCTGCGGATCAAACGCGGAGGGCGCGGCGCTGGCGTCCGGGACGATGAACGCCGAAAACGGTACGTTCAGCCCGGTGGCAATCTTCCACAGCGTCGCCACCGTTGGACTTGATTCATTCCGCTCAATCTGCCCGAGCATGGCTTTCGACACCCCGGTCTCTTCCGCCAGTCGCGACAGGCTCCAGCCTCGCTGCTGGCGCAGGGTTTTAAGCGTTGCCGCCAGATGTTGCGCAATATTCATCCTTCCTCCTGTTTTTACTGCGCAAAGTATACCGCCATTTGTCTGATTTTTTCAGGACGTTTAACGGCATCGTACGCCACTGGCGGCGAGTTTTTCTCCCAGGGTAGCTGCGCGAACCACCGCTTGTGCGTTATAACGCACAATGATACATTGAATGGATGTTATAACGCACATGAGAATCATCTATGCGCTCGTTTAGTCTTCCGCTTCCCACTCTGTTCGCTGGCTTCGTCGCCGTGTTGGTGGGGTACGCCAGCTCCGCCGCCATCATCTGGCAGGCCGCCGCCGCGGCCGGCGCTACCCCCGGGCAGATCGCCGGCTGGATGACGGCTCTTGGCCTCGCCATGGGCATCAGTACTCTCGCGCTGAGCGCCTGGCGGAAAGTTCCTGTGCTCACCGCCTGGTCAACGCCGGGCGCTGCGCTGTTAGTTAGCGGCCTGCAGGGGGTGACCCTCGCCGAGGCCGTGGGGATCTTTATTTTCGCCAACGCGCTGATCGTTATCTGCGGCGCCACCGGCCTGTTTGCCCGGCTGATGAAGATCATTCCCCATTCGCTGGCCGCCGCGATGCTGGCTGGGATCCTGCTACGGTTTGGTTTGCAGGCCTTCGCCGGCTTACAGGATCATCTGCCGCTGTGCGGCGGGATGCTCGCCGCCTGGCTGCTGTGTAAAGCGCTGTGGCCCCGCTTCGCCGTGGTGGCCGCGCTGGTGATTGGAGCGCTGATTGCGGCGGCGTCCGGGGATGTGGCTAGCGCCGCCGTGCCGCTGGCATTTGTGACGCCGGAATGGGTCGCCCCGCAGTTTACTCCGGCGCTTTTGCTCAGCGTCGGTCTGCCGTTCTTCCTCGTCACCATGGCCTCGCAGAACGCTCCGGGGTTCGCCACCCTGCAGGCATCAGGCTATACCGTACCGGTCTCCGCACTGATCGTCGTTTGCGGTGGGTTGGCACTACTGCTGGCGCCGTTTGGGGTTTATTCCATCTGCATCGCGGCGATCACCGCTGCGATTTGCCAGAGCCCGGAGGCGCACCCGGATCCGAACCAGCGCTGGCTGGCGGCCATAGCTGCGGGCGGTTTTTATCTGCTGGCCGGTCTGTTCGGCGGGTCAATCACCGCCCTGATGTCGGCCCTGCCGCCGGCGTGGATCCAGATGCTGGCGGGTCTGGCGCTGCTCGGCACCATCGGCGGGAGTCTTTTTCAGGCAGTGCATCAGGCCAGTGAACGCGATGCGGCGGTGCTAACCTTCCTGGTCACCGCCAGCGGGGTGACGCTGGCGGGAATTGGCTCCGCCTTCTGGGGCGTGGTGCTCGGCGGGGTGAGTTACGGCGTGCTATCCGCGCTGCGCCGCCCGTAGCTGGGAGGGCGTCAGCCCGGTGGCGGCTTTGACCCGATGGCTGAAATGGCTGGGGGAGCTAAAACCACAGGCCAGCGCTATCTCGGTTAACGGCAGCGCGCTATGGCAGATCAGGTTTTGCGCCTTCGCCATTCGCTGCTGCATGACGTACTGATGCGGAGCCATATTTAGCGACTGACGAAACATACGAGCAAAATGAAACTCACTCAGACCCGCCTGCTGCGCCAGGTCGGCCAGGGTCAAGGGCTGATCGAGATGAGCATCGATCCAGGCCAGTACGTGACGCTTTACGCCTGGCGCCAGCCCGCCGGTGACCGTCGGCAAACGCCACTGCACGGTGGAATAGTGCTGGATCAGATGGGTAAGCAGTAAGCTGCTGGCAGCGCTGAGGGTCAGCTGGTTCGCCGGCTGCCGCCAGTCGTTAGCCAGCAAAAACTGACGATACACTGCGGTGATTTTATCATCGCTGGCGAAGGTCTTTTCCTGCAGGGTGAAGTTCGCCGGGCTGCGGTCCCACACCTCCTCGCCGACGCGACGCAGGTGCGCATCGGTACAGTAAAGATGCACAAACGACAGATCGCCGCGGATATCCCATACGCTTTCATCGCCTTTCGGCATCAGACAAAAACGATCCGGGCCGCCGCCATTTTTCCAGCCGTGCGGCGTCTTTTGATAGCTTTCGTAGCCATCAGCCACGTACAGACTTAAAGTATGATGGTCGCTGCGCACCGTCACGGTATCGCAATTGTTATACCAGGCGGCCAGTTGAATACCGGAATTCAGCTCCACGGTTCCCTTCAGCACCGCGTTCTGTCGCCGTAATGTTTCAAATGTCCCGTAACCCATCGTCTTCACACATTGTCTGTAAAAGCCCTAGTCTAGGGAGACTACGGCGCGGTTTCCAGTCCTCACCGCCAGCGGATGGCAAATAAGCGCAAGAATTTGCAAGCCGACAACAAACCGGTGAAAGCCGCAGCAGGCGGCAGCCGGCATACTCCTCCCATCAACAGGTAGAGGAGAACCAGGGTGAACGCATTACTCTATGCACTCGTTGTCGTGATCTGGGGTACAACGTGGATCGCGATTTTTTTACAACAGGGACCGGTGGCCGCGCCGGTATCGATTTTCTGGCGTTTCGCCGTAGCCAGCGTCACGATGCTGGCGATTCTGCTCGTCACACGACGCCTGCGGCCGCTGGGCGCGAAAGATCATCTCTGCTGCCTGCTGCAGGGCTGCTGCGTCTTCTGCTTTAATTTCTGGTGTTTTTATACCGCCGCCGCCTGGATCAATACCGGTCTGGAATCGGTGATCTTTTCGATGGCGGTACTGTTTAACGCCATCAACAGCTTTCTCTTTTTCCGCCAGCAGCCGCCGGGCCGCTTCTGGGCCGCCGCCGCGCTGGGTCTCGCCGGTATCGTCATCCTGTTCTGGGACGACCTGCTGGCCAACGGACTGAACGCCTCGCTGCTGTGGGGGATCGGGCTGAGCGCCCTGGGTACCTACGGTTTTTCGCTCGGCAATATGTTCAGTATTCGCCACCAGCGCCGCGGGCTGGAAACGCTGACCACCAACAGCTGGGCGATGCTCTACGGCACGCTGGTGATGGGGGCGATCGCTCTGCTGCGCGGCGATAATTTTATGCCAGAATGGACCGTCAGCTATCTGGGCGCCCTGCTTTACCTGGCGCTGTTCGGCTCGGTCATCGCCTTTGGCGCCTATTTCACTCTCGTGGGGCGCATCGGCGCCAGCAAAGCCGCCTACAGTACGCTGCTGTTTCCGCTGGTCGCCTTATCCATTTCCACCGTCTATGAAGGGTATGTCTGGCACAGCAGCGCCGTGATCGGGCTGGCGCTGATCCTGCTGGGTAACATGGTGATGTTTGCCAAACCGGAACAGCTATTGCTGCGCCGAAGGCTGGCCTGAGGAGGCTGAAGAAAAACAGCGCCGTCGTCAGACGGCGCTGGCACGATTAACGCTGAGAGGGATCGAATTTAACGGCGTCGACCGCCATATCATCGATAACCTGCTTCAGGGTATCGACGGTCAGCGGTGTATTCTCATTCGCCAGGGTTTTGCCTTCCCCTTTACGTACGACCTTGATGACCGGCTTATTGGTGCTGGCGTCAATGACCTCCGCCTCAAAGTACAGATTGGTGTCCATGGTACGATGGCCGGTGGCGGCCTGGGTGCCGGCGACAATCATAGCAACCGGGATCACTTCATAGAACTGCAGCCCCTCTTTGCTGGAGTCCACCCCGGTGATCGCCCCGCGGAAGATGAGGCTGCGCTTGCCGGCGGTAGTGGCCAGCGGTTTACGCTCGGAAATAGCCTGTTTCAGCTCTTTATTGGTGTAGTTAAGAATATCCTGCAGCGCCTTCTCCCCTACCTGGGTGGTCGGCTTCGGTACCGGATAGTAGGTCACCGGGTGATAAACAATATTGTCATAGTTGGCCGGATTGAAGTTCGGATCGATCCAGCGCAGCTCCGGCTTGCCGGAGGCAGAGGTCGTTTCTTTCAAACTGGAATAATCTTTTAAGAAGCCCGAATACTGATCCGGTTGCGCCACTTTCGCCGCACAGCCGGTCAACGCCAATATTCCCGCCAGAGCGGCGACTTTCAGTAAAACGCGAGTACGCATAGAGAGATCCCTGTAAATGCAGTTTTTTTTCGGCAGACGTTATAGCAAATAGGACCCACTAGTTTTGTGACAAAAAAAGGGCTTCGTCAAGGAAGATTTATAAATATTGATTGCCTGAACATTACGTTAATAAATAATCACTTAAAAGGGGTATCGCGCGGTTTTCCAGGCTCATTTTCGCCGCAACGGGTCTCTGTCTTGCCCAGGCTCTGGCGGGGAATGCGGCGCGGGCCATGCTCAGCTTCCCACGCCGCGGCGAATCAGGCAGGCTTGCGCGCCAACAGGGTGGCGAAGCGCAATTTGATGCGATTGCCGTTGGCGTCGGTGCGATGCAGCTCGCCGACGTCCTCATTGTATTTCAGCAGCTCCCAGCCCTGGTAATAATCACGAAGCTCATCAGGTTTAAAGGCAAACGGGAAGCCGACGGTGCAGGGATAGTCTTCGGTATCCATCGCCGCCACAATCAGGTTATAGCCGCCGGCGGCGGTGCAGCGCTGCATATTGGCGATCAGGCCCGGGATGGTGTCAGGCTCGAGGAACATCATCACTACGGTGGAGAGGATCAGGTCATACTCGCCGTCAAAGCTCAGGCTGTTGAGGTCTTTCACCGCCGTTTGCAGATTATCCAGTCGCTCGGCGGCGCGAATACTTTCCAGATTGTTGACGCTCATCGGATTTTTATCCCACGCCGTCACCGCGAAGCCGTTCGCCGCCAGATAAAGGCTGTTACGCCCGTTGCCGCAGCCCAGATCCAGCGCCCGCCCCGGCGGCACAATCGTCGCGGCATGCAGCACCTCGGAATGGGTGCGGGTCAGGCTGTATTTTTGACTAAAATAATCCGCGTCACGCTTTGTCATGATCCTTCCTTCTTATTCAGGAGTGTTTCCCGGTCGACCTGGAGCAACAGTTTCCCGCTGACCAACAGCAACGCTGTACGCAGCAGCAGCAGGCCGACAACCAGATTGCTAAAAATAAATAGCGGCATCGCCAGATGATGAAAAAAGCCGTCTCCCCTGGCCTGGCCGAGATGCAGACCGGTGGTGGCCAGCGCGGAAATGCCGAACGAAAAGCTCCAGAAAGAAGCATTGAACGGCTGACGAAGATACCAGGGCATCAGACGGAGCATAAACAGTAGCTGCAGCAGGCCGTAACCAAACAGCAGCTTAGCGAAGGTATCGGCCTCCCCGCCGTTGACGCTGAGCCAGGCGCTGCAGGCCACCAGCGCAGGCGCCAGCTGGATCCCCAGCGAGGTGCGCAGCGGCGTCGGCAGCTCGCCTGCGCTGCGCAGACGCTGGAGGATCGCCGGCTCGAGGCTCAGCCAGGAGAAGACCCCGGCGCCGAGGAACACCAGTCCGGCATCGGAAAATCCCAGCGCGCCGCAGGCCATCGCGCTGATAAAATTATTGGCTACTGTCGGCAGATACAACCCCGGCGTGGTGGCCTCGCGAGGATGGTTCCCCCGCCATAGCCCACCGCTTTGCCAGGCGGCATAGGCGAGCTGCAGCGCCACGCCCGGCACAAACAGCCCGATCGCCAGCGGCCGGCACCAGGGAGCCAAACCAATCGCCACCAACAGCGTGGTGGCCGGAAACAGGCTGACGAAGCTGCTGCTCACCGGATGACGCATCTCCCGCAGCACGCTCGCCGGAAAGCGGATCGCCCGGCTGATAAACGCCATGCTGAGCAGGACCCACATCGCCATCGCCAGCGTCACCAGCCCATCACCAATGCTGCGGCTGACCGGCCAGAGGGTGCTGGCGTAACGCCAGGCGAAGCCCATTCCGATGGTGCCGAGCACCATGCCAAAATAACCCGCCGGCAGGTTTAGCACCTGCCGCGGCGTTTGCGTTTTATTCATTTTATTGATGATATCAATTTAATTTGAAGTTGCATTCTAAAGGAACCTTATCCCGCGCGCTATGGCGATCTTTGCTATGTTTATGTTAACCATAAGTAATAAGGATCGGCCATGCGTAAATACCGTCTCAGCGAACAGACCCGGCAGTATTGTTATGAGGAAGAGCATGGCAAACAAAGCGTCACCCTGCGCCAGATAGTGGCGCTTATTGATTTCGCTGACGTTAAAGCGGGCAGCGAAGGCGGCTGGGTGGATGAGGAATGCGCTCTCAGCCAGCAGGGGGAGTGCTGGATCTACGATGTCAACAGCGTGGTCTTCGCCGGGGCGCGCATCCGTGACGACGCCCGCTTAACCGGGTTCTGCGTGGTCAGCCATGAGGCCACCATCGGCGGACGGGCCTGCATTCACGCCTCGCAGATCAGCCATCACGCGCAGATCAGTGACAACGTCACGGTTATGCAGAGCCAGGTGCGCGGTTATTGTCGCCTTGCCGACGAGGCGCGTCTTCTCCCCCACTGCCAGGTGATTGCCGCGCGCGGGTTAACCGCCGATCGCGACAAAGTCCTGCAGATCTATCAGCGAGCCACCGTCAGCGCCTCGCGCATTCTCCACCAGGCGCAAATCTACGGCGATGCCTTCGTTGAGCATGCGTTTGTCGAACATCGGGCGGAAGTGTTTGACCAGGCAAGACTTGAAGGGAACGAAGAAAACGACGTCTGGGTATGCGATAACGCCCGGGTATACGGGCACGCGCGCCTGATCGCCGGTCGCGGAGAGGATGCCATTCCCACCGTACGCTACAGTTCGCAGGTGGCAGAGAATGCGGTGATTGAAGGCAACTGCCTGCTGAAGCATCGGGCGATGGTCGGCGGCGAGGCGCAGCTGCGAGGTGGTCCGATTCTGCTCGACGACGATGTGCTGATCCAGGGGCGGACAGTCATCATCGGCGATGTGATCGTTGAGCACCAGGTCTCCATCAATGACGAGGTGCAGATTGCCGCACAGGAGGGAGAGGCCATTCATCTGCGCGGCCCGAAAACGCTTGACGGCCAGCAGCACATCACCCGCACGCCGCTGTTAGGCGCGCTTTAATGCCTCATCGCGGTCAATAATGCGGGCGTAGATATTCTGATCGTCATAGCTACCGTTCAGATACTCGGCTTGTCGGAGACAGCCTTCCAGAACAAACCCGTTGCGCAACGCTACCTGGTTGCTGCGGGTGTTCGCCACCCGGCATTTGATCACAAACCGGCGCACCAGCCCGCTGGCGGCATAATGGCGGATAAAGGCCTGTAATGAACGGGAAAGCAGCCCTTGCCCCTGGTGCTCTTCATCGATCCAGTAGCCAATATAGGCCGTTTTATTCTGCGGCTCGATCTGATTGAACGACAGGACCCCGACTAGCTGCTTATCGAGAAACAGCAAAAACATTTTGGCGTAATCCCGCTGATGCAGCATCACGTTACCCTGCACATGGCGGCGGGTCTCGTCTTCGCTGCGCACCTCGGCGGGCCAACTGAGCGACTGCTGTAGCCAGCGCTGGTTTTTGACCACCAGCTGGTGCAGGTCGCTAACGTAGCGCTCATCAATGGCGATTAGCGTCAGCGCGTCGGTTACCGGGATCGACTCAGGTACTGCTGGGATATCTGCGGTCATAGCGCTCTCTTCTGGCCCGCAGGGACTGCCTGCGGGCGTCGGGTGACTCAGGGTTATTTCATGATCCGATCGTCAACGTAGTTGCGTTTATCTGCTGCCGGCGGGAAATACTGATAGAGCCAGGTTTCGCTGATGGCTTCTCCCTGACAGCGCAGGAACAGACGCATCTCCACCGGGTCGGTTGAGTCGGTGGTCGGATACCAGTCGAAAAGGATCCGGTAGCCATCGAACGGCTCGACGTAGAGGATCTCAATCTGCTTCGCTTCCCCGCTGGAGAGGGTGATCACCGGTTCAATACCGCGCGGCGCGGCCGCCTTCAAATCGCCGCCGACAAAGTCGATGGCAAAACGACGCGCCCACTTATCCGGGTAGTGCTCACCCGGCGCCCATCCCTCGGGGAAGCCCCCCATCCCGGTGCGGGTGGCCAGAACGCGCGCCAGCGGAGTGCTCACCGGCGGCTGCGCGCTCCAGTAAAGACGGTAGCGGAAGTCCAGTTCGTCGCCCGCCTTCACCGCCTTTTCCGGCTGCCAGAAGCAGACGATATTATCCAGCGTTTCGCCGGTAGTTGGGATCTCCATCAGGCTGACCGCCCCTTTGCCCCACTGGTTACGCGGCTCAACCCACAGGCTGGGACGCTTGTTATACCAGCCCATCACATCCTGGTAGTGGGAGAAATCACGGTCCAGCTGCAACAGACCAAAGCCGCGCGGGTTCTTGTCCTGGAAGGCATTGAACTGCAGCTTCTGCGGGTTATTCAGCGGCCGGCAGACCCATTCCCCGTTGCCCAACCACATTGACAGCCGATCGGAGTCGTGGATTTGCGGATGGATGGTGTCGCACATCCGCCGCTCATTATTGCCGCAGCTGAACATACTGGTCATCGGCGCGATACCCAGCTGTTTGATATCCTTGCGGGCGTACAGGTGGTTTTCCACGTCCATGATAACCTGGGTATCCTGGCAGTGGATGGTGAACTTGTAGGCGCCAGTGATGCTCGGGCTGTCCAGCAGCGCGTAAACGGTAAACACCGTGGCGTCCCCTTTGACCGTTTCGAACCAGAACGACGTAAAGTCGGGAAACTCTTCCGGGGTATCGGTAAAGGTATCCACCGCCAGACCGCGGGCCGACAAGCCATACTGATAGGTGCTGTCTACCGCGCGGAAGTAGCTGGCGCCGAGGAACGCCACGATATCGCGGCGCGCCAGCTCCGGCGCTTTAAACACCCGGAACCCGGCGAAGCCGAGGTCAGACTGTCCTTCCAGCTGACGGGTATCCACACCGGCGTCATTGTACTTAAACAGCTCCGGACGGAAGTGGATCTCGCGCGCCTGCTGGGTGCTGGCGTCTAAAGAGAACATCCGCACGCGGCGACGGAACCCCATCCCGACGTGGAAAAACTGGATGTCCAGCTTACGCTCTTCAATATTGTTCCACAGCGAGTGGTTGGCATCGTACTGGATGCTGTTATAGGCCTGCGGGGTGAGATTGGCGAGCGTCGGCGGCAGATCGCGCGGGGCGCCGCCCCACGGCTGGCGCGCCAGATCGTGAGCCATCGCCTGCAGAACAGCATAATCAAAACGACGCGTTTGCCCGTCGGCAATGCCCGCGTCTTCGGCAAAAGCGGCCTGACTGAATAAGGAAGCGACTCCTGACGTTCCGCATACGGCGGCAACAGCCATGGAAGATTTAAGAAAACGTCTGCGGTTCATGCCTGAGAAAGCGTCCTTCTGCACGGGTGAATTGATTCGCAACGCGTCATCACGCTGCGTGATAATTTCCGCCCACTCTAGACAAAAACGATTAATAATCCAATTGTTGCCAGCAGAAAAAAGGTAAAAAAGCCCTGTCCAGAGGAACAGCCTGTTTTTTTCATTTCCTCTGACGTGTAGCCAGGGCATACACGCTGCCTGCCGCTTTTTACCCCTGACTATTCAAGGGAAATCTATTCTCCAGGGCTGAATATTCGCCCCATGTATCGCTCCTCGCCGCGCGCGTTTTTTAGGCACGATTCGCGCAAATTTCCATCGCGCCTGGTGCTAACTTTTCCCCGATAACCGCTATCTTTCTTCACGTTAGCGGCCAACAGGGGAGAGCCGTTCGGGCTGTCCCGCCACGCTCTCCAGGGAATTCATTCAGGAGTCATGCCATGCAAGTGAAAGCAGCCGTCACGCTGGGCTACCAGCAGCCTTTTGTCATCAAAGACGTCGAGGTCGCCCCGCCGGGGAAGGGCGAGATATTAGTGAAAATTGTCGCCACCGGCGTCTGCCATACCGACGCCGTGATGCGCGACAACCCCGGGGTGGTGCCTATGCCGGCGATCCTCGGCCATGAAGGCGCTGGGATCGTTGCCAGCGTCGGCGAGGCGGTTAGCGGCATCAGGGTAGGAGACCACGTGGTGCTCAGCTACGCCGCCTGCCACCACTGCGAAAATTGTTTAAGCAACCACCCTTCGGCTTGCGAAGATTTTAATACGCTTAATTTTGGCGGCCGACGCGAGGATGGCACCACCCCCTACCGGCTGGGAGACCAGGATCTGTCCCTGTTCTTTGGCCAGTCGTCTTTCAGCCAGTATGTGGTCACCCGCGCCAGCAACGCGGTCGTGGTCGACCCGGAGGTTGATCTCACCCTGCTCGGCCCGCTGGGCTGCGGTATCCAGACCGGTAGCGGGACGGTGCTCAACCGCCTGAAACCGGTGGTCGGCGAATCGCTGGTGGTGTTTGGCTGCGGCGCGGTGGGGCTCAGCGCCATCATGGCAGCGAAATTAACCGGCTGTTCACAGATTATCGCGGTGGATATCCATGCCAGCCGCCTCGCCCTGGCGGGCGAACTGGGCGCCACCCATCAGATCAACGGCAAGGAACAGGATGCCGTCGCCGTGATTAAACAAATCACCGGTAAAGGCGCCCACTACGCGGTGGAAA
>NZ_JH414798.1:842293-846567 GCF_000238715.1 Klebsiella sp. 4_1_44FAA | reverse complement strand
AACGGTGGTCGATTGTTGGGCTTTACCGGAGATATCACCCTTAACGTGCAGAACGACCTGATGGCGGAGGGAAAATCGCTGGTCGGGGTGATTGAAGGCGACGCCGTGCCGGCGCTGTTTATTCCGCTGTTGGTGCAACTCTATAAACAGGGAAAATTCCCTATCGATAAGCTTATCGCCCGCTATCCGTTGGCCGATATCAACCAGGCCTTCGCCGACTCGGCGTCCGGCAAGGTGATCAAGCCGGTGGTGGTCATGTGAGATAACGTCGCCACCGGTCGGTGGCGACAGTTGCGCATTATGGGATTTATTCCAGCGTCACGTGATGCTTCATCACCCGGCGAAACAGCGCCAGTCTGGCGCGCATAAAGCGGTTCTCCACTTTAAACCCGCCGCGCTTATGCAAGCCAATGCGCAACAGGCGATCCCGCCCGCGCAGGCACGCCGGCCAGCGCACCGCGCCGGAAAGCGTCTGCTCGCCGCTGGCGAGGCGGGCAAACTGCGCCCAGTAGTCAGCGACCTGAGCGGCGAAGGCCAGATCCGCTTCGCTGGCGTACTGCCGCACCGGATCGGTCAACCGCAGGTTATCAAACACGTAGGGCACCTCGTTGCCATGCCAGGCCCCATGCGGGTAGGCGTCATGCTCCGCTTCCGCGACATAATCAAACCAGTAGCGCCAGCACGGCTGACCCACGCGCTGTTGCGCCTGCATCACTACATAACCAAGGGTGGTGAAGGCCATGTCGCGGCATACTTCCCGCCCCAGCGCTTCATCGCCCTTCACGCCGGGATAGAGGAGTTTGATCAGCCCCAGCCCCAGACGGCGCTCTCGGCGCAGCTTCTGGATCTGCCCGGCAATATCGACGCCGAACACGGCCATCACGCTGGCTTCATCGCTATTGGAGCCGATCATCACCGGTATCGGATGCTGGCGGCCGGCAAAGAAGGTCTCCAGCATCGGCTGCGGCAGCACCGCGTCTCCGGCAATAGGCGCTGGCCCGGTATTCAGCGGCGCGGTGAGCGACAAGAAGGCCTCCGCGGGGATCGCCCGCAATTCCTCAGCGCTGCCTTGCGGTAAGGCGAAGTGTTCCGCCAGCAGGCGCCCTTTTTCCAGTGCTTTTTCCCGCGGCAGATCGGGTAGCGTATACCCGCTCTGAATAATCGCTTTATGAAACAGCCCTTTCGCTTTCGGGGAGGCCATTAGCGACAGCACGCTGCGCGCCCCGGCGGATTCGCCAAACAGCGTGACGTTGGCGGCATCCCCGCCGAAGGCGTGGATATTCTCCTGAACCCACTGCAGAGCGGCAATCTGATCGAGCAACGCGAAATTATAGAGACGTTCGCCCGCCTCTTCTTCCAGCGCCGGATGGGCGAAAAAACCGAGATGGCCCAGCCGGTAGTTAACTGTCACCACCACCACGTCGCGGCTGGCAAGCGCTTTGCCATCGTAAGGCGGCAGGCTGCCGGCGCCGATGGTAAACCCGCCGCCGTGCAGCCAGACCATCACCGGCAGCGGCTGCGCTGCGCTGGCCGGGGCCCAGACGTTGAGATATAAGCAGTCTTCGCTGAAGGCGCCAGGATCGCCGCCGCCGAGCTCGCGGCAGTAGTCAATGTCCTGCCAGCTGGCGGCGGAAAAGGTCTCGGCTGGACGTACCCCCTGCCAGCGGGCGGCTGGCTGCGGCGCGCGCCAGCGCAGCGGGCCCACGGGCGGCGCGGCGTACGGAATGCCGCGCCAGATATGAATCCCCTGTTCTGCGCTCCCGGCAAGCGTTCCCTGACGGGTTTTCGCCAACGGTTTCGACGGATGTTGCATAACCTGCTCCCTGTAAGGCTGATGCCAGCAGGGTACTGATTTTACAGCAGACCGCAACGTCGTTTGCTGCGCTCCTCCGCCTGTCGGTATAGTTCAAACTCATCCTGCACCGGGCAGCCCAGAGCTGCCTCAAACGCCTCGCGACTGGCGTTCCCGTGGCTGCGCGCCTGGGTCTCGTTGCCCAGATTGGACTGAAAAATGCCCGCCGCGCTGACCGGTAAAAAGTCTTCATAAATAATCGGCTGGGCGACCACCCACCCGCGCTCAATCAGCGGCTGCGGATCGTCGCCCGGGCGAAACGCCTGGCGATGTGCCTCACCCGTGGGCGTCAGGCGGTAGCGAAACCAGGCCAGCCCCTGCTGACGGAGCAGAAATTCGCTGTCGGGAAATTCGCTAAACACCTCCTGTAGATGCTGCTGGTGGCTGAGATTGTCTTTCCCGGTTCCTGCCGCCTGCAGCAGCCGATCGTATAGCGCGCGCCCTTTCGGCGTCAGCGCCACGCCCCGCTGCTCAATTTCGCCAAAGCGGGCGCTATGGGTGCCTCGGTGTTCTCCGGCGAACATCACCGGCTCCTCAAGCGCCTTAAAGCTGGTCTGCCGCAGGAGGATCGGGACCTCCCGGCGCGGTGGCCCTTCAATCAACGCTTTGGGTTCAATACCGCACTCCGGCATCAGGGACTGGACGCGGTCAATATCCAGCGTCCGCGGCGTGAGATGGTTGATATGACACCCCGGGAAACAGACCACATCGGCAATCAGGCGGTGCTCGCGATGCAGAGCATGGTAAGTCTCCTCATCGACGGTGGCTTGCCGGTGCCAGCGGAACGTCTCCAGCGCCTCCTGGACAAACTCGCGCGCGTCGGCAGAGGTGAATTCGCCCTCTGCTTCATACTGCGCAATCAGCGCCAGGCAGCGGGGGGTGAAGATTTTGCGCCGCGCGAGGATCGCCTCGGCCCGCTCGCGCAGGGCGCGATTTTCAATCAGCTCCAGGCGCAGCAGCGAGGTGAAAATCCGAAATGGATTGCGCGCCAGCGCGGCATCGTCGATGGGACGAAACGCCGTGGAGTGGACCGGCACGCCGGCCTGCGAGAGATCGTAATAGCTAACGGGATACATCCCCATGATGGCAAACATGCGACGGAGCGTCGCCAGTTCTTCCGCTGTGCCCACGCGAATCGCGCCGTGGCGCTCCACGTTTAAGCGCGCCAGCTCGTCAGCGTTAGCGAGCTGTTCATGCAGCTGCGGATTATTTTCCAGTACCGCCAGGTTGACGTCAGCCACCAGCTCCAGCAGCGTTCCGTACTGCGGAACTTCCTGCTGGTACATGGCCGACATGGCCTGTGAAAAGTGCTCCCGAATCTCATCAGCCGTGATGGTGTTCGCCATGATGTGTTACCTCCAGTGAATACTTCCTGGAGTGTAGGAAAGCTGCCTCGCGGCGGGGGGAAGAATTTACAAACTGTGATGGCGATAACCTGCCGCCGGCCCAGGTCATTGCGCAAAACATAACCCATAGTTATGAAAAACAGCCGGTAATTTCACTTTAAATTAACAATGCATTTACACACACTGCTTCTGGCGACATTACAACAATATGCCCCTCTACCGTCTACACGGAGTACCCTATGAACGACAAATGGTCCCCACGTGAGGTTGTCCATCGCGATTACAGTAGCCACCCGCCCGCTTACGCGCCGGGCTATAAAACCAGCGTCCTGCGCTCGCCAAAAAACGCCCTCATCTCTCTGCAGAACTCGCTGTCAGAGATCACCGGCCCGGTATTTAGCCGCGACGACCTGGGCCCTCTGGATAATGACCTAATCCTGAACTATGCCAAAGAAGGCCTGCCGATCGGCGAGCGGATCATCGTCCACGGTTACGTGCGCGATGGATTCGGCCGACCGATGAAAAATACGCTGGTGGAAGTCTGGCAAGCCAATGCTGGCGGTCGCTACCGGCATAAAAAAGATCAGTATCTGGCGCCGATTGACCCGAACTTTGGCGGCTGCGGCCGGGTGCTTACCGATGAAAACGGCTATTACTGTTTTCGCACCATCAAACCCGGCCCCTACCCCTGGCGCAACCAGGCCAGCGACTGGCGTCCGGCGCATATCCATTTTTCTCTCTCGGGCGACGCCTGGGCCCAGCGCCTGATCACCCAGATGTATTTTGAAGGCGACCCGCTGATTAAGCAGTGCCCGATCGTCAGGACTATTAAGAATGACGACGCCGTGCGCACGCTGATCGCCGAGCTGGACATGCACGCCGCCGTACCGCTGGATTGTCTGGCCTACCGCTTCGACCTTGTTCTGCGCGGCCACCGCGCCACGCTGTTTGAAAATCGCACTCAGGGGGCCGCCCGATGAAAGAGTATCTGCCTGAAACCGCCTCGCAGACGGCGGGACCCTATGTTCATATCGGCCTGGCACCGGACGCCGCAGGCTTTCATATTTTTGAGAAAA
>NZ_JH414798.1:825659-842082 GCF_000238715.1 Klebsiella sp. 4_1_44FAA | reverse complement strand
TCCGCGATGTGCTGCTGGAGATCTGGCAGGCCAACGCCGCGGGTCGCTATAACCATCCTGACGATCGTCAACAGCAGAAAGCCGTCGACCCGGCCTTCCGCGGCTGGGGGCGTACCTGCTCTGATTTCACCTCCGGCATTTGGCGCTTTGAAACCATCAAGCCGGGCCCGGTGGTCGGTCGCGATGGCCGCCTGATGGCGCCGCACGTCAACCTGTGGGTGGTGGCGCGGGGGATCAATATTGGCCTGAATACGCGGATGTACTTTGCCGATGAACACGAGGCCAACGCCAGCGACCCGGTGCTGAATCTCATCGAGTGGGAGGTGAGACGCAAAACCTTAATCGCCGAGCGCGAGGTTCGCGGTACGGAAGTGGTCTATCGTTTTGACATTCATCTGCAGGGCGAGAACGAAACCGTCTTTTTCGATATTTAGCCGTCGCGGTGACCACCACCTTCGCCCCGTTTCTGCGGGGCGAAGGCGTTTTCAACCACAGGGAAAGATCTTGTCATGTAACCAACTCAAATGTTAATAATATTTTGCTATCTGGTTATCAAATTTAAACAAGTCCGCTTGTCTCTTTCACCGCTGTGTTTTTAACATCATCTTACTATGGAAAAAAAAGGTCTCTTCAGTCAGCGCATTCGCTTGCGCCATCTACACACCTTCGTGGCCGTCGCTCAACAGGGAACGCTGGGGCGCGCGGCTGAAACATTAAATCTGAGCCAGCCAGCACTCTCGAAAACGCTTAACGAGCTAGAACAGCTGACCGGTACCCGGCTGTTCGAGCGGGGTCGTCTTGGGGCGCAGCTAACCCTGGTCGGCGAACAGTTTCTGACGCATGCCGTTAAGGTGCTTGACGCCCTTAATTCGGCCGGCCAGGCGCTGAACCGCAAAGAGGGCCTGAATAACGACATCGTGCGTATCGGCGCGCTACCCACCGCCGCGCTGGGGATCCTGCCGACGGTGATCGGCCAGTTTCACAAGCAGCAAAAAGATATCACGCTGCAGGTCGCCACTATGAACAACACCATGCTGCTCGCCGGCTTAAAATCCGGGGAGATCGACATCGGCATTGGACGTATGTCCGACCCGGAGCTGATGAGCGGGCTGCATTACGAACTGTTGTTCCTTGAATCCCTGAAGCTGGTGGTTCGCCCGGGACATCCCCTGCTTCAGGAGACGGTGACCCTTAGTCGGGTGATGGAGTGGCCGGTGGTGGTCTCACCTAAAGGCACCGTGCCGCGGCAAAACGCCGAAGCGCTGCTCCAGAGCCAGGGCTGTAAGATGCCCGCCGGCTGCATCGAGACCCTCTCCGCCTCCCTGTCGCGCCAGCTGACGGTGGATTTTGACTATGTCTGGTTTGTCCCTTCCGGGGCGGTAAAAGACGATCTTCGCCGTGGCGTGCTAACCGCCCTGCCGATCGCCACCCAGGGCGCCGGAGAGCCCATCGGCATTTTAACCCGCGTCGATGCGACACTGACCCCGGGTACGCAGACGCTGCTCAGCGCTATCCGTAAGTCCATGCCTGCCTGACCCCCCTTTCTCCCCGGCCCGCAGCGGCCGGGGAACCTGCAAACGCGCCGACGCCGCTCCCCATGACGTTAGACATATTCGGCAAAATAATCATTTAGTGCGAAATTATTTATTAACATTTGCGCAAACTTCTTTAACAGATCTATCATGTCTCGATTTCACCAAATGGTTCACTCGAAATCTAATCAAGCAACAAATACAGTTTTATGAAGGTTAAAACCACTTCATTCAAAAATGATTCAAAAGCAACATGTTTCATTTGGTTCGCAGTGAGGTGGCTGGTGTGGTTAAGGAGATTACATGGCAACTGGCAACGCGCCGCGCGGATTCCCCCGGATCCTGCAGTGGCTTCTCGCCGGACTGATGCTCATCATCGGTCTGGCTGTGGGTATTCTTGGGGCAAAACTGGCCCTCGTCGGCGGAACACTGTACTTCGCGCTGATGGGCGTGGTCATGGTCATCGCGGCGGTGTTGATTTTCCGCAACCGCCGCGGCGGTATTCTGTTATACGCCGTGGCGTTTATCGCCTCGGTGATCTGGGCGATTAGTGACGCTGGCTGGAGCTACTGGCCGCTCTTCTCGCGCCTGTTTGCGCTCGGCGTACTGGCCTTCCTGGCCGCCCTGGTCTGGCCTTTCCTCGCCAGCCCACCGGCGAAAAAAGGCCCGGCCTATGGCGTCGCCGCCGTTCTCGCCGTGGCGCTGGCGGTGAGCTTTGGCTGGATGTTCAAATCCGCACCGCTGGTCAGCGCGACTGAAGCGGTACCAGTCAAGCCCGTCGCGCCAGGCGAACAGCAGAAAAACTGGGCGCACTGGGGTAACACCACCCACGGCGACCGTTTCGCCGCCCTCGACCAAATCAACAAACAAAACGTCAACCAGCTGCAGGTTGCCTGGGTAGCGCATACTGGCGATATCCCACAGAGCAACGGCTCGGGCGCAGAAGATCAGAACACCCCGCTGCAGATTGGCGATACTCTCTATGTCTGTACCCCTTACAGTAAAGTGCTGGCGCTGGATGTGGACAGCGGAAAAGAGAAATGGCGCTATGACTCCAAATCCTCTTCACCCAACTGGCAGCGCTGCCGCGGCTTAGGCTATTACGAAGATAGCCAGGCGCAAACCGCGCCAGCGGCAGGCACGCAGCCGGCCGCCTGTTCCCGTCGTCTGTTCCTGCCGACCATCGACGCCCGCCTGATCGCCATTGATGCCGATACCGGCAAACTGTGCGAAAACTTCGGCGATCGCGGTATTGTCGACCTCAGCGTCGGCATGGGTGAAGTGAAAGCGGGTTACTATCAGCAGACCTCCACCCCGCTGGTGGCGGGCAATGTGGTGGTGGTGGGCGGCCGCGTCGCGGATAACTACTCCACTGGCGAACCGCCGGGCGTGGTCCGCGCGTTTGATGTCCACACCGGCAAACTGGCATGGGCGTGGGATCCGGGCAATCCAGCGCTGACCGGTGTTCCGCCGGAAGGCCAGACCTACACGCGCGGTACGCCAAACGTCTGGTCGGCGATGTCCTACGACGCGAAGCTGAATCTGATCTATCTGCCCACCGGCAACGCCACGCCAGATTTCTTTGGCGGCGAACGTACCGCGCTGGACGATAAATACAGCTCCTCTATCGTGGCTGTGGATGCCACCACCGGCCAGGTGCGCTGGCACTTCCAGACCACACACCACGATCTGTGGGACTTTGACCTGCCGTCTCAGCCGCTGCTGTACGATCTGCCTGACGGCAAGGGCGGCACCACCCCGGTGCTGGTGCAGACCAGCAAGCAGGGCATGATCTTTATGCTCAACCGCGAGACCGGCGAGCCGGTGGCCAAAGTGGAAGAGCGTCCGGTGCCGGCGGGCAACGTCAAAGGTGAACGCTACTCGCCGACGCAACCTTACTCGGTAGGGATGCCGATGATCGGCAACCAGACGTTGACCGAGTCCGATATGTGGGGAGCGACACCGATCGACCTGCTGCTGTGCCGTATTCAGTTCAAAGAGATGCGCCATCAGGGCGTCTTTACCCCGCCAGGTGAAGACCGTTCCCTGCAGTTCCCGGGCTCACTCGGCGGCATGAACTGGGGCAGTGTTTCGCTGGATCCAAACAACAGCCTGATGTTTGTCAACGATATGCGTCTGGGCCTGGCCAACTATATGGTGCCGCGCGCGAAGGTGGCGAAAGACGCCAGCGGGATCGAGATGGGCATCGTGCCGATGGAAGGCACGCCGTTTGGCGCGATGCGCGAACGTTTCCTGTCGCCGCTGGGCATTCCGTGCCAGAAGCCGCCGTTCGGCACCATGTCCGCGGTGGATCTGAAAACCGGGAAACTGGTGTGGCAGGTGCCGGTTGGCACCGTAGAAGACACCGGGCCGCTGGGCATACGTATGCACATGCTAATTCCAATCGGCATGCCGACCCTTGGCGCATCGCTGGCAACGCAGTCCGGACTGCTGTTCTTCGCCGGCACCCAGGATTTCTACCTGCGCGCCTTTGATACCGCGAACGGCAAAGAGATCTGGAAATCGCGTCTGCCGGTCGGCAGCCAGTCCGGCCCGATGACCTACGTCTCACCGAAAACCGGTAAGCAGTATATCATTATCAATGCCGGCGGCGCCCGCCAGTCACCGGATCGCGGCGATTACATCATCGCCTACGCGCTCCCAGACCATCACTGATCGACATACACAAAAGGGCCCATCCGGGCCCTTTTTTATGGGTGACGATTCGCCTTCAGCGTCGGGGATTACTGGTCGCCAAAGTGGATCACGGTGCGAATCGATTTACCTTCATGCATCAGATCAAAGGCCTCGTTAATCTGCTCCAGCGGCAGGCGATGGGTAATAAACGGATCGAGGCGAATTTTACCCGCCATGGCGTCTTCCACCATGCCCGGCAGCTGACTGCGCCCTTTTACGCCGCCGAAGGCGGAACCGCGCCATACGCGGCCGGTCACCAGCTGGAACGGACGGGTCTTGATCTCCTGCCCGGCGCCGGCTACACCGATGATCACGCTCTCACCCCAGCCTTTATGGCAGCACTCCAGCGCCGCGCGCATCACATTAACATTGCCGATGCACTCGAAGCTGAAATCCACCCCGCCGTCGGTCAGCTCAACAATCACATCCTGAATCGGCTTATCGTAGTCGTTCGGATTGATAAAATCGGTCGCGCCCATCTCTTTAGCGAGAGTGAACTTATCCGGGTTGGTATCAACCGCCAGAATACGCCCGGCCTGCGCCTGCACCGCGCCCTGGATCACCGCCAGACCAATGCCGCCCAGACCAAAGACCACGACGCTATCCCCGGCCTTGACCTTCGCCGTGTTATGCACCGCGCCGATACCGGTGGTTACGCCGCAGCCCAGCAGGCACACTTTATCCAAAGGCGCCTGCGGATTGACTTTCGCCAGCGAAATCTCGGCGCAAACCGTATATTCGCTGAAGGTGCTGGTGCCCATATAGTGATAGATCGGTTCGCCATTGTACGAGAAACGAGTGGTGCCGTCCGGCATCAGTCCTTTACCCTGGGTGGCACGCACCGCCTGACAGAGGTTGGTTTTACCCGACTTACAGAATTTGCACTCGCCACATTCGGCGGTATACAGCGGAATGACGTGATCGCCCGGCTTAAGGCTGGTGACGCCCTCGCCTACTTCCACGACAATCCCGCCGCCCTCATGGCCCAGCACCGCCGGGAAGACACCTTCCGGATCGTCACCGGAGAGGGTGAAGGCATCGGTATGACACACCCCGGTGTGGGTGATTTTCACCAGAACTTCGCCTTTTTTCGGCGGCGCGACGTCAATCTCAACGATTTTTAACGGCTGACCGGGGCCGAAGGCCACTGCTGCGCGTGATTTCATAACTGTCTCTTCCTCGTCGTGATGTTATTTTAAATAGGATCGTAGCAGATGACCGACCTCTGCCATTCTCGCGGCCCGCTGCTCAGGGGTGGTGTCGCCGCTGACCAGCTCGTCCTGCAGGTGGATCTCCACCATTTCGCCCATCAGGCCGTTCGCCGCCCCGCGAATCGAGGCGATCTGCTGCAGAATAGTCATACAGGGCTCGCCGGACTCCAGCGCGCGCTCAAGGGCTTCGACCTGGCCGCGGATGCGTCTTACGCGGCTGAGCGCCCGTTTTTTATCTTCAGGTGAATGTGGCACGATTACGCCTCCGTATCATATAGGGGGGTATACTATATTCTATTAGCGGTGAAGGCAAAAAAAACCCCGTCGCGGGACGGGGTCAGGAAGTGAAAGAGGATGATTTAGCGCTTACGAGGCATCATTCGCAGCAGAGTATTATCCTTCCACCAGTAATGATGGAGCAGCGCGGCGAGAGCATGCAGGCCAATCACAAAGTACCCGGCATTGGCCAACCATTCATGGATCGCCTTCAGGGTATCCACCCGCTCAAAATCGCTCTGCGGGGCATACGGCATGGTCAGACCAAAGGCATACCAGGGGTTACCGCGCCAGTACATCATCACCATGCCGATCAACGGCAAGGCAATGAACAGCAAATAGATCGCCAGGTGACCAAGATGGGCGAAACCGGTCATCATCGGCGATGGTTTCGGTACGATCGGCGGCGCCGGCGATTTCAGCCGCACCAGCAGACGCGCCACCATCAGCACGAAAATGGTGATCCCGCAGGAAACATGCACCATATTAATCAATGGCCGTTCACTGCGGGGAAAAAACCCGCGCAGCTCCATCGCCGCATAGGCTACTACTACCAGCAAAAAAACCAGCCAGTGAATCCCAATCTGCAGGCCGGAATATTTATCGCGCATGGCATATCCTTTATGGAAAGTATGATGCTGCCAACATAGCGGCGTTCCCTTAAATTTTCATTAACCTTTACGTAGAATTAACAATTGATTACCGCTTTCTGCCGAGCCGCTATGCCACGCTTAACGCACGCTCTTTCCTGGCCGAACGACAAACCGTCCACCGGTCATTACAAAATTACACAGTTTTGTTACTTACCGCGCTACTGCCGCCGCTATAGTACAGAATGTCTGGCAGACCACACGGCCCTGGGAGATAAGAATGAAGGAAATCGGCTTACCGTTATTGCTACTGACCGCGCTGGCCAGTCCGGCTTTTGCTGCAGACTGTCAGCCAAACGGCATTGGCGGCTCGTTTTGCATTAACGATGACGGTACGACTACCGACACGGTGCCTAACGAAGTCAACGGCATGGATACGTACTCGAATAATGGCGGCTATACCAGTTCCCTGCCCGATCGGTCAGGGGCGGATGAAACACTGGAAGGTTCATCGCTGTCGACGCAGCAAGGCGTTGGCAGCGGACAGAGCGACAGTGCGCTGGCGGGTCGCGACTGGCATTCGCCCGCCAATCTGAATGATGGCGCCGCCACCTCCAGTATGAGCCTGCTGGATAAACCCTGAGGCCAGCGGCTAAGCGAGACTCCAGCCTGCGGCGCCGATGGCGAGGGCGAAAAGCAGGCAGGCCAGCGCCGTCTTGCGTAACAGCATGGTATAGAATGAAATTGCGACGCCAATGAATACCACCAGCAGAATCGGCCACATGCTTAATAACAACAGCAGAAAACCCTCAATATTGTTATGGATTACGCTCTCCACATCCGCATCCTTGCCTCATCGTCGATAAAGTAAGCAGAATTTAATATGTAACATGAATACATTCAAATAAAATATAATTGTAAATGGTTATGCACCGCCTCCTGCGGTTGGCGGTGGGTCACTTTCACGCGTCCGGAGCTTTGGCATCAAAAGCAGTTCGCAAAAAAACACGTCAGGATTGTTCCATGACCCTTTAGCAGTACGCTCGTATTCTCGCTGGTATCCTGCAAATTCTTCACGCCATTATTCGGCGCGGGTATCTGACACAATGCGCCGGCGATGACAGTCGCCTGGTTGCAGTTTATCCCCCTGAGCGGAACGCACATCCAGATACTGAAGGGGCTGGCCGTGCGCGTTATCCAGCAGGACCGAATAGGTTTCCCCTTGCTCAAACATATAACGCTCTCCCCATTGCCGCAGCGCCACAACAATGGGAAACACGGAGCGCCCCTTTTCAGTCAGGACATATTCCTTGTATGCGCTGCCATCCGATGCCGGTAAAATCTCGAAAATACCGATATCAACCAGATGCTTCAGCCGCGAGGCAAGGATATTTTTGGCCAGCCCCAAATTTTTTTGAAACTCGCTGAATCTCCGCACATCGTCAAATGCTTCGCGGATAATCATCAGGCACCAGCGTTCACCAATTGATTCCAACGTTCTCGCCACCGGACATTCACTGGTTCTAAGTGATTCCTGCTTTGCCATCTGCGCGCTCCTTATCAATTTATCTACTGATCTAGCTTAATCCTCACCTTTACCAGTTGCAAAAAAAAACCAGCAAGGCTAATTCTATAGGTACACTAGTTTTAAAAAGCAACCAGACAGAGGGTCTCTTATGAAATGTAAGGCAAGTAGATGTACCGGCCAAAGGATCCAAACTGCGTCAGTCCCTGACACGATGCTGACCACAGGGATAACGGCGTTGTTTTCACTAACCTGCGCGCTGGCAGTAGCCAATGTTTATTCAGCACAGCCTTTACTCGACTCGATGGCGGTCAGCCTGAAGGTGTCGCCAGGCATGATTGGCAGCGTCATCACCGCTACGCAGGCGGGCTATGCCATTGGCCTGCTGTTCCTGGTTCCGCTCGGGGACTGGTTGAACCGTAAATACGTGGTGATGAGTCAACTGTTGCTTTCAGTAGCGGCGTTAGTCGCGGCAGGGTTATCCCCCAATATAGCAACGCTGCTTGGCGCCATGCTGATCGTCGGCCTGATGGCCGTGGTGGTGCAGGTGCTGGTGGCCTGGGTGGCAATACTGGCGACGCCGCAGAAACGAGGCCAGGCGGTGGGTACCCTGACCAGCGGCATTGTTTCAGGTATCCTGTTATCTCGGTTTATCTCAGGCGCGATAGCCGATATCGCCGGCTGGCGAGCCGTGTATCTCACGGCTGCCTGTCTGATGTTGATGATTGCCGGGATCGTCTGGAAAATCATGCCTTCGCCCCCGCAGCAGCCGCAGCCGCAAAAGCCCACTTACCTTTCCTTATTGAAGTCCGTGTTTCAGCTGTACCTCACCGAGCCGCAACTGAGAAAGCGCGGGATCCTGGCGCTATTTATCTTCGCCGCTTTCAGCATGCTATGGACGACCATGGTCATGCCGCTCACCGCCCTTTCCCTCTCGCACACCCAGACGGGGATGTTTGGCTTAGCCGGCTTCGCTGGCATGCTGGCCGCCGCCAGAGCGGGCAAGTGGGCTGACCAGGGATGGGCTCAGCGCACTACCGGCCTGGCGCTGGCGCTGCTGACCATCTCATGGCTTCCTATCGGCTATGCCGAAACCTCTCTGCTTTGGCTGATAGCTGGCGTCATTGCGCTGGACTTTGCGGTACAGGCCGTTCATGTCTCCAGCCAGAGCCTGATCATTGCCGCCAGGCCTGCAGCGGCAAGCCGCCTGGTTGGGGCTTACATGTGTTTTTATTCGCTGGGCAGCGCGACAGGGGCTATCGTTGCCACACAGCTTTATTCCCACTGGGGATGGCAGGCGGTCTGCCTTGCGGGCGCCGCGGTCAGCGCGTGTGCATTTCTGATCTGGTCAGGATCGCGTCAATCATGATATTCGTTCTGCGTTTTAAAGGGGCCAGTCAAAAAGACCGTAACACTGACCTGATTGCTGCCAGCTATTTGTATCGCATACATTTTTTCAATGCTTTTAAACAGTTATGTTCATGTTGTATAATGACGTGCACTTTAACTAAAAAAAGAGTGCGACCATGATTGATTCCTCATTGCCATTAACCGACATTCATCGTCATCTTGACGGTAACATCCGGGCCCAAACCATCCTCGATCTTGGCCGCGAATTTAATATCGCTCTTCCCGCAACCACCCTCGACACGCTGCGTCCTCATGTCCAGGTCACCAGCCTTGAGCCCGATCTGGTTAGTTTCCTCGCCAAGCTCGACTGGGGGGTAAAGGTCCTGGCCTCGCTGGAAGCCTGTCGCCGCGTGGCGTATGAGAACGTCGAAGACGCGGCACGAAATGGCCTGCACTACGTTGAGCTGCGCTTCTCTCCCCGCTATATGGCGATGACCCACCGGCTGCCGGTCAACGGCGTGGTAGAGGCGGTAATTGCCGGGGTTCAAGAGGGATGCCGCGATTTCCAGGTCGACGCCCGGCTGATCGGTATTCTGAGCCGCACCTTCGGCGAAGCCGCCTGTCAGGAAGAGCTGGCGGCGCTGCTCGCCCACCGCGAGGGCATCACTGCCCTCGACCTCGCCGGCGATGAGCTAGGCTTCCCGGGTACGTTGTTCCGCAACCATTTTAACCAGGCCCGCGACGCCGGGTGGCATATCACCGTCCACGCGGGCGAAGCGGCCGGCCCGGAAAGTATCTGGCAGGCCATTCGTGAGCTGGGCGCGGAGCGCATCGGCCATGGGGTTAAAGCGGTAGAGGATCCAGCCCTGATGGACTACCTGGCCGAGCACCGCATCGGGATTGAATCCTGCCTAACCTCGAACGTGCAAACCAGCACCGTGGCCTCCCTGGCCCAGCATCCGCTGAAGCAGTTCCTTGAGCACGGCGTGCTGGCGAGCCTCAACACCGACGATCCGGCGGTCCAGGGTGTGGACATCATTCACGAGTATACCGTGGCGGCGCCGGCGGCAGGGCTGAGCCGGGAGCAGATCCGTCAGGCGCAGATCAACGGCCTGACCCTGGCGTTCCTCGGCGAACAGGAAAAAGCCGCCCTCATTCAGCGGGTTGCCAAAGGCTGATAACCGGCCCGGCAGCCGTGCTGCCGGGCTCCTCCTCAGACCAGGCTGAGCGTGGCGCGATGTCTGGCCGACTCGATACCCAACTCAATCAGGGTCATTATCTGAATCGCCTCGCTGGCCGGGACCGGGTTTTCCCCTACGCCGTTAAGCGCGTCGCGGATAGCGGCATAGTAGGCGGGATAATTACCCGGTAGCGTCAGCCATTTCTCCTGACTACGTTCATCCCCTTCGGCGCGGGTCAGGGTACCGTCGCGCATATCATATCCCCAGTCCTCCTGCGGCAGCCGTTCACCGTTTTTTAGCCGCTCCTCCTGCGGGTCAAGGCCGTACTTAATATAGCTGGCCCGCGAGCCGTGGACGATAAAGCGCGCGCTCTCCGCGGCGGCGAGTAACGTACCATGCAGTACTACCCGCCGCTGCGGATAGGCCAGCACGGCGTGAAAATAGTCGGTGGATTGCGCGCCGGGCCGAAGCTGCGCGAGGTCCACCGTGATGCTTACCGGCAGGCCAAACAGCACCACGACCTGGTCGAGCAGATGCGGCGCGAGGTCATACCATATGCCGCTGCCAGGACCCGCCTGCTCACGCCAGCGCTGGCGCACCTGTGGTCGGAAGCGATCGAAATGCGACTCGAAGTAACACACCTCCCCCAGCTGACCTTCGTTGATCAACGCGCTGACCGTTAAGAAATCGCTGTCCCAGCGCCGGTTATGAAACACCGAAAGTATCCGACCGCAGTGCTTCGCCAGGCTTTCCAGCTCGCGAGCTTGTGACAGTGTCACGGTAAAGGGTTTATCCACCACAACATGCTTTCCCGCCTCCAGCGCCGCTTTCGCCAGCGGAAAGTGGGTGTCGTTCGGGGTGGCGATGACCACCAGATCGATATCCGGGTCGTCCAGCAGATCCCCCGGCGCACTCATTACCTTCACGCCAGGCCAATCGGCATGGACCTTATCGGCGTCGCTGCTGGCGACCGCCTTCAGCGCCATACCCGGCGTGCCGCCGATCAACGGCGCATGAAACGTTTTGCTGGCGTAACCGAACCCCACCAGCCCCACCCGGATCGCATCGCTCATCTTACCGCCTCGCTTATGCAACTGATATCAACACCAGGTTAATGAGAATAATTTTACAAACCGTGAGCAAAACTTATCATTCCTTACTTTGCGACTTACATGCAAGTGTGAGAAATCAGACAGATACCCCTTGTGATCTGCTGACCATCGAGTAACATTTCACGCTGTGTTCAAAGGATATTGAAGTGTTATGACAACTGTTTTTACCCGTATTGTAGAACTTATTGGCTGGGTTGTTTTTGGTATTTCGGCACTGCTTTTGGTTATCGCACACCATATAGATAACTATCAGTCCCCACCGCCAGCGGATGTGGTGCACACGAAGTAGCTCCGCGTTAAAACAGTGACCCGCCTCGCAACTGTGCAACCGGTTTCAGAAACCGGTTGCACGTATGCTCGCGCTTTTATTACACTCCCTTTATCATCAGACAGGGAGCTTTTTCATGGCCGCTTTTCCGCACAATTTCTTATGGGGTGCCGCTACCGCAGCGTATCAGGTTGAGGGAGGACACGACGCCGACGGTAAAGGACCGTCAATCTGGGATATCTACTCTCATCTGCCGGGTACCACCTTTGAAGGCACCACCGGCGATATTGCCGTCGACCACTATCACCGTTTTCGCGAAGACGTGGCGTTAATGGCCGAAATGGGCTTGCAAAGCTATCGATTCTCCATCTCCTGGCCCCGCCTGCTGCCCGCCGGGCGCGGTAAGGTGAATGAAGCGGGAGTCCAGTTTTACAGCGATCTGATCGACGAACTGCTGGCGCACAATATTGAGCCGATGATCACCCTCTATCACTGGGATCTGCCGCAGGCCCTGCAGGATGAGGGCGGCTGGGAAGCGCGCACTACCGCCGAGGCCTTCGCCGAGTACGCCCGCCTGTGCTATGCGCGCTTTGGTTCACGGGTGAAGCTGTGGGCTACCTTCAACGAAACCATTGTCTTCATTGGGCACGGCTACATTAACGGCCTCCATCCCCCGGCGGTCCGCGATCCGGCGCGTGCCATTCAGGCCTGCCACCACGTGTTTATCGCCCATGCGCTGGCGGTGAAGGCCTTTCGCGAGATGGCTGTGGCCGGCGAGATTGGCTTCGTCAACGTACTGCAACCGCATACCCCGCTCACCGACAGCGAGGCGGACATTAAGGCCACCGAACTGGCTGACGCCATCCATACTCACTGGCTGTACGATCCGGTGCTGAAAGGCACCTATCCTGCCGACCTGCTGGCGCAGACCCAGGCGCTGTGGGGGGTACCTCGCTTTGCTCCAGGCGACGACGCGCTGCTCCGTGACAACCGCTGCGACTTTATCGGTCTGAATTACTATCGCCGGGAAACGGTATCTGCCCAGCCGCCTGAGATCGCTACCGGCGGCGAGCCTGGCGTGGAGGGATTATTCTATTTCGTGCGTAATCCCCAGAGTACATATACCGAATGGGGCTGGGAAATCTGGCCGCAGGGGCTAACTGACGGCATTATGATGATTAAGGCGCGCTATGGCGATATTCCGATATATATCACCGAGAATGGCCTCGGCGCGAAGGACCCGATTATTGACGGGGAAGTGGTCGACGACCCGCGGATTGATTATCTCAGCAGCCATATTGGCGCCCTCGAAAAAGCGCTGGCGCTGGGGGCAGATGTGCGCGGCTATTACCCCTGGTCATTTATCGATCTGCTGAGCTGGCTCAACGGCTATCAAAAGCAATATGGTTTTGTCTATGTCGATCACCAGCAAAATCTGGCGCGGAAACGAAAGAAGAGTTTTTATTGGTACAAATCTGTTATTGCCAGTCACGGCGAACAGCGCTAATCTTCTCCTGCGGGCGCCATTCGGCGCCCGGTCTGATTTTAGAATATTCTTAAACTTCTCCCTGCTCTTCAAGGCTGGCTTTGCCCCTTGTCATGGGTTTATATAACCTGATTCATTCCACGCGGCCCCAGCAGAAGGCGCCGTTGGTTGAGAGTAGGTTTAGTGAATGCTGATAATATTCAACGCAATAATTCCGATTATAAAATGGATACGAAAATGACCGTGCTGGACTACTTATTAAAATTTCGCAAAATCAGTTCGCTGGAAAGCCTTGAAAAACTATTTGATCACCTTAACTACTCCCTGACTGACACCCAGGAGATCGTGAATATGTATCGCGCCGCCGATCATCGTCGCGCAGAGCTGGTCTCCGGTGGTAAATTGTTCGATGTGGGCCAGGTTCCTAAATCCGTTTGGCGATTCGTGCAGTAAGGCTGTCATCCTTCACGCCAGTTGCTTATACTTCCCGGCCTGATTTTATTCACTGGCGTTGAATAGGGGAGAAACATGACGTCTCAATCTGCAGAGCGCATCGGCGGATGGCTGCTGGCTCCGCTGGCCTGGTTGCTGGTGGCGCTGCTGAGCGCCTCGTTATCGCTGCTGTTTTTTGCCAATGCGCTGATGTCGCCGCAGACCTATACCCTACTGCGCGCCATGAGCGCGGGCCATATGGCGCTGTGGGTCGCCTCGCTGCTGTTTGCCCTCGCCATGTGGTATTACACGCTCTGGCTGACTATCGCCTTTTTCAAGCGGCGCTCGGTGGTGCCGAAACACTATATTATCTGGCTGCTCATCACCCTGCTGCTGGCGATAAAGGCTTTTGCCTTCTCGCCGGTCTCGGATGTGCTTGCCCTGCGTCAGCTGCTGTTTCCGCTGCTGGCCGCTGCGCTGCTGGCGCCCTATTTTCGCCGTTCGCAGCGGGTAAAACGGACTTTTGTTAATCCGTAATACCCCCACACTTAACCTGTTGTCGCTGGTATCGTTTTATTCGATAATAAGCGGCTTTTTTTCGTTTCAGGTCGCATGATGGCTGATTATTTACTGCTCTTTATTGGTACAGTCCTGGTCAATAACTTCGTTCTGGTGAAGTTTCTTGGTCTGTGCCCGTTTATGGGGGTTTCCAAAAAGCTGGAAACCGCAATGGGGATGGGGCTCGCTACCACCTTCGTGATGACCCTGGCCTCTATTTGCGCCTGGCTGATTGATACCTGGATCCTTATCCCGCTAAATTTGGTTTATTTGCGTACCCTGGCCTTTATTCTGGTTATCGCCGTGGTGGTTCAGTTTACTGAGATGGTGGTGCGTAAAACCAGCCCGGCGCTCTATCGCCTGCTGGGGATCTTTCTACCGCTGATCACCACCAACTGTGCCGTACTCGGGGTAGCGCTGCTGAATATTAATCTGGGCCACAATTTCCTGCAGTCGGCGCTGTACGGCTTTGCCGCCGCCGTCGGCTTCTCGCTGGTAATGGTGCTGTTCGCGGCGATCCGTGAACGGCTGGTGGTAGCCGATGTCCCCGCGCCGTTTCGCGGTAATGCCATCGCGCTGATTACCGCCGGTTTAATGTCTCTGGCCTTCATGGGCTTTAGTGGTTTGGTGAAGTTGTAATGAGCGCAGTCTGGATAGCCGTGATCGCCATCAGCCTGTTAGGGCTGATTTTCGGCTTAATACTGGGATACGCCTCGCGTCGTTTCGCGGTGCAGGACGACCCGGTGGTGGAAAAAATTGATGAGCTATTGCCGCAGAGCCAGTGTGGGCAGTGCGGGTACCCTGGGTGTCGCCCCTATGCGGAAGCAGTCGGCGTGCAGGGTGAGAAAATAAACCGCTGCGCGCCGGGTGGCGAAGGGGTGATGTTAAAAATCGCCGCCTTGCTGAACGTCGACCCGCAGCCTGTCGACGGCGATGCACAGGAAGCGGAGCCGGCCCGCATGCTCGCGGTAATTGACGAGCCGAACTGCATTGGCTGTACCAAGTGTATCCAGGCCTGTCCGGTGGATGCCATCGTTGGGGCGACCCGCGCCATGCATACCGTGATGAGCGACCTGTGCACCGGCTGCAATTTGTGCGTCGCCCCCTGCCCGACCCAGTGCATTTCACTCGTTCCGGTGGCCACCACCCCGGAGACCTGGAAATGGGATCTGCATACGATCCCGGTGCGAAATATTCCTGTGGAACAACATGTTTAAGCTATTTTCCGCTTTCCGAAAAGACAAGGTCTGGGATTTCAACGGCGGTATTCACCCGCCTGAAATGAAAACCCAGTCTAACGGCACCCCGCTGCGTCAGGTTTCCCTGCCGCAGCGCTTTGTTATCCCGTTGAAGCAGCACATTGGCGCCGAGGGCGAACTGTGCGTTAAAGTGGGCGACCGGGTGCTGCGCGGCCAGCCGCTGACCCGCGGCTGGGGAAGAATGCTGCCCGTTCACGCCCCGACTTCCGGCACCATTGCCGCCATCGCTCCGCACACTACCGCGCACCCGTCGGCGCTGGCGGAGATGAGCGTGATCATTGACGCCGACGGCGAAGACCGCTGGATCGAGCGCGATGGCTGGAGCGACTATCAGACCCGCACGCGTGAAGCGCTGATCGAGCGTATCCACCAGTTTGGCGTTGCTGGCCTCGGCGGCGCAGGCTTCCCCACCGGCAGTAAACTGCGCGGTGGCGGAGATAAAATTAAAACGCTGATCATTAACGCCGCCGAGTGCGAGCCCTATATCACGGCGGATGACCGCCTGATGCAGGACTGCGCGGCGCAGATTGTCGAGGGTATCCGCATCCTCGCTCATATACTGCAGCCTGAAGAAGTGCTGATCGGCATTGAAGACAATAAGCCGCAGGCCATCTCAATGCTGCGGGCGGTGCTCTGCGACGCCCATGGCATTTCGCTGCGCGTGATCCCCACCAAATATCCCTCCGGTGGCGCCAAGCAGCTCACCCAAATTCTTACCGGCAAACAGGTACCGCACGGCGGTCGTTCATCGGACATTGGCGTGCTGATGCAGAACGTCGGTACGGCTTATGCGGTGAAACGCGCGGTGATTGACGGTGAGCCGTTAACCGAGCGCGTGGTCACCCTCACCGGCGAAGCGGTAACCAGACCGGGCAATGTCTGGGCGCGTCTTGGCACGCCGGTGCGCCATCTATTGAACGATGCCGGCTTCTGCCCCAGCGCCGAG
>NZ_JH414798.1:812168-825422 GCF_000238715.1 Klebsiella sp. 4_1_44FAA | reverse complement strand
GCGCGTAAAGCCGAACAGCAGGCCGCGCCGGTGGAAGCCCCGGCCGTCAAACCGGTCGACCCGCGCCAAGGGCGGCGGTGGAAGCCGCTACTCGCCCGCGCCAAAGCGCGTAAAGCCGAACAGCAGGCCGCGCCGGTGGACGCCCCGGCCGCCGAACCGGTCGACCCGCGCAAGGCGGCGGTGGAAGCCGCCACTCGCCCGCGCCAAAGCGCGTAAAGCCGAACAGCAGGCCGCGCCGGTGGACGCCCCGGCCGCCGAACCGGTCGACCCGCGCAAGGCGGCGGTGGAAGCCGCCATCGCCCGCGCTAAAGCGCGTAAAGCCGAACAGCAGGCCGCACAACAGGATCTCGCGTCAGCCGCAGCCAATGACGACCCGCGCAAAGCGGCCGTCGCCGCGGCTATCGCCCGCGTTCAGGCGCGTAAAGCAACACAGCAGGCAGTTAACGAGGAATAAATGGTTTTCAGAATCGCAAGCTCCCCCTATACCCATAACCAGCGGCAGACCTCGCGTATTATGCTGCTGGTGCTGCTCGCCGCTGTGCCTGGCATTGTGGTCCAGACCTGGTTTTTCGGCTGGGGCACCGTACTGCAGATTGTCCTCGCCGCCCTGACGGCCTGGGCGACCGAAGCCGCTATTCTCAAACTGCGTAAACAGCCTGTTGCTGCCACGCTGAAAGATAATTCCGCCCTGCTCACCGGCCTGCTGCTGGCGGTGAGTATTCCGCCACTGGCCCCGTGGTGGATGGTGGTGCTCGGCACTGCCTTTGCCGTAGTCATTGCCAAGCAGTTGTACGGAGGCCTGGGCCATAACCCCTTCAACCCGGCAATGATCGGCTATGTCGTGCTGCTGATTTCGTTCCCGGTGCAGATGACCTCCTGGCTGCCTTCCTATGAGATAGCCGCCCATATCCCGGCATTCAGCGACGCGCTGCAGATGATCTTCACCGGTCATACCGCCGCCGGAGGCGACATGGCCAGTCTGCGGCTGGGTATCGACGGCGTCAGCCAGGCCACCCCGCTGGATACCTTTAAAACCTCCCTACATGCCGGACATAGCGTTCAGCAGGTGCTGCAATTGCCGGTCTACGGCGGCGTGCTGGCAGGTCTGGGCTGGCAGTGGATGAATATCGCCTGGCTGGCAGGCGGCCTTTTCCTGCTGTGGCAGAAGGCGATCCGCTGGCATATCCCGGTCAGCTTCCTTGTTAGCCTCGGCCTGTGCGCCACCCTCGGCTGGATTTTTTCGCCGCAGAGCCTGGCCTCACCGCAGATGCATTTGCTCTCCGGGGCGACCATGCTTGGCGCCTTCTTTATCCTGACCGATCCGGTGACGGCCTCAACAACCAACCGCGGCCGTCTGATCTTTGGCGCCCTCGCTGGCCTGCTGGTCTGGCTCATCCGCAGCTTCGGTGGTTATCCGGACGGCGTGGCGTTTGCCGTTCTGCTGGCGAATATTACCGTGCCGCTGATCGATTACTACACGCGCCCGCGCGTATATGGCCACCGTTGAGAGAGCAATGATGTTAAAAACGATGCGTAAACACGGCGTCACGCTGGCGCTGTTTGCCGCCGGTTCCACCGGGCTGACGGCGGCGATCAATGAGCTGACCAAAAGCACCATCGACCAGCAGGCGGCCCTGCAGCAAAAGGCGTTATTCGACCAGGTTTTACCTGCCGACCGCTATAATAACGATCTGCTTAAGAGTTGCTATCTGGTCAGCGCCCCGGCGCTGGGCAAAGGCCAGCATAAAGTGTGGATCGCCAAAAATAACGATCGACCGATCGGCGCGGTGATGGAAGCCACTGCGCCGGACGGCTACTCCGGAGCAATACAGCTGCTGGTTGCCGCCGATTTTAGCGGCACGGTCCTCGGCACCCGCGTAACTGAGCATCATGAAACGCCGGGCCTGGGTGATAAAATCGAACTTCGCCTGTCGGACTGGATTACCCATTTTGCCGGGAAAGTCATCCACGGCCAGGGCGATAGCCACTGGGCGGTCAAAAAGGATGGCGGCGATTTTGACCAGTTCACCGGCGCCACCATCACCCCCCGGGCGGTGGTCAATGCCGTTAAGCGCGCAGGCTTATATGCACAAACGCTGCCTGCGCAACTTCCTGAATTCACCGCCTGTGGAGAATAACCATGAGCGAAGTTAAAGACGTCATCGTCCAGGGCCTGTGGAAAAATAACTCCGCCCTGGTTCAGCTGTTAGGTATGTGTCCTCTGCTGGCGGTCACCTCGACCGCCACCAACGCCCTCGGGCTGGGTTTGGCCACCACCCTGGTGTTAACCCTGACCAACCTGACCATCTCCAGCCTGCGCCGCTGGACGCCGGCGGAGATCCGGATCCCCATCTACGTAATGATTATCGCCTCGGTGGTGAGCGTCGTGCAGATGCTGATCAACGCCTATGCCTTCGGCCTCTATCAGTCGCTGGGGATTTTCATCCCGCTTATCGTGACCAACTGCATCGTGGTCGGCCGCGCCGAAGCCTTTGCCGCCAAAAAAGGGCCAGCGCTGTCGGCACTGGACGGTTTCTCGATCGGCATGGGCGCTACCTGCGCGATGTTTGTGCTGGGCTCCCTGCGCGAGATCCTTGGCAACGGCACCCTGTTTGACGGCGCCGACAGTCTGCTTGGCAGCTGGGCGAAGGTTCTGCGCATCGAGGTTTTCCACACCGACACCCCTTTCCTGCTGGCTATGCTGCCGCCAGGCGCCTTTATTGGCCTCGGCATGATGCTGGCGATTAAATACCTTATCGATGAACGTAGCAAACAGCGGAAGGCGCAAGCGGCCCGGGCCGTCTCTGTCGCCCCGTCCGACGTGACAGGGAAAGCATAATATGAACAAAGCCAAACGCCTGGCGATCCTTACCAGGCTGCGGGAAAACGATCCCCACCCCACCACCGAACTGCATTTCAGTTCGCCATTCGAGCTGCTGATTGCCGTCCTGCTTTCTGCACAGGCCACCGATGTCAGCGTCAACAAAGCGACAGCCAAACTCTATCCGGTGGCCAATACGCCCGCAGCGATGCTGGCCCTGGGGGTGGATGGGGTAAAATCGTATATCAAGACTATCGGCCTGTTTAACAGCAAAGCGGAAAACGTCATCAAAACCTGCCGCATCCTGTTGGAGCAGCACAATGGCGAGGTGCCGGAAGACAGAGCAGCGCTGGAGGCGCTGCCCGGCGTGGGCCGTAAAACCGCCAACGTGGTGCTGAATACCGCCTTTGGCTGGCCGACCATCGCCGTGGACACGCACATCTTCCGCGTCTGCAATCGGACGCAGTTCGCCCCGGGCAAGAATGTTGAACAGGTGGAAGAGAAGCTTCTGAAGGTGGTCCCCGCCGAGTTTAAGGTCGACTGCCATCACTGGCTGATCCTGCATGGGCGTTATACCTGTATTGCCCGCAAGCCGCGCTGCGGCTCCTGCCTGATTGAAGATCTTTGCGAATACAAAGATAAAGTCTACGCCTGACTGTCTCGTCTCTATTGCGGTCATAGCTTAACTCTGGGTTATGGCCCGCATTCATCTATTTCACCGGCCATTAACACCACATAATCATCATGATTATGGATGATTATCCGGTTATATAACAAACAACTAGTTCATTCATTTTTTATCAGCGCAAAATTTCTATGCATTTGTGATCCAGATCATGCTCGCAACTTTATGTTGATTGAATGTTACTGGAATGGAAATAAATGTCAGGCAATACAACGGATGAGTAAAGATTGTCAGGATAATGACCCATGATTTTTTAAGATAATGGACCATATCACTATGCTTACGCCAGATCAGTAGAATATATCGCCTTTTCCCGGCAAACCGGCGAAGCCGAAAGATAAAAATACCAACGATATCGAAACGGTAAAATTTAACGCTGTATAACATTCATATGTCCGGAGCATTATACCACCCTGATTATGTGTAACAGATTATTACAAAAGCCTTGCCTGATGCGCCAGGATAGTGAACATTACTTGCCGTTTTCCCTCCAAGAATAACTATAAAGGCGGCGGTCCAACGAGATTGCGCCCCGAACACCCCCCAGTAAATATGGGATGTAAAAAAGAGGTATATGTGTCTACTGCAAACAATAAACCAGCAGAAAGCGTGAGTCTGAACGCTTTCAAACAACCACGCGCGTTCTATCTCATTTTCTCGATCGAGTTGTGGGAGCGTTTTGGTTACTACGGCCTGCAAGGGATCATGGCCGTTTACCTGGTAAAACAGCTGGGTATGTCGGAAGCGGATTCCATTACTCTGTTCTCCTCCTTTAGCGCGCTGGTTTATGGCCTCGTCGCCATTGGCGGCTGGCTGGGTGATAAAGTGCTGGGTACCAAGCGTGTCATCATGCTGGGCGCTATCGTGCTGGCGATTGGCTATGCGCTGGTGGCCTGGTCCGGCCATGACGCCGCTATCGTCTATATGGGTATGGCGACCATCGCCGTCGGTAACGGCCTGTTTAAAGCCAACCCGTCCTCCCTGCTTTCTACCTGCTATGACAAAAACGACCCACGTCTGGACGGTGCATTTACCATGTACTACATGTCCATCAACATCGGTTCGTTCTTCTCTATGCTGGCAACCCCGTGGCTGGCCGCACGTTTTGGCTGGAGCGTAGCGTTTGCCCTCAGCGTGGTGGGGATGGTGATCACCATTATTAACTTCGCCTTCTGTCAGAAATGGGTTAAACAGTACGGCTCTAAACCGGACTTTGCCCCGGTACACATGGGTAAACTGCTGGCGACCATCGCTGGCGTGGTGGTGCTGGTCGCTATCGCCACCTGGCTGCTGCATAACCAGGGTATCGCACGTATGGTGCTGGGCGTCGTCGCACTGGGTATCGTCGTGATTTTCGCCAAAGAAACCATAGGCCTGAAAGGCGCTCCGCGTCGTAAAATGATCGTCGCTTTCCTGCTGATGGTAGAAGCGATTGTCTTCTTCGTGTTGTACAGCCAGATGCCGACCTCGCTGAACTTCTTCGCCATCCGTAACGTGGAGCACTCGATCCTCGGTCTCGCCTTTGAACCGGAACAGTATCAGGCGCTGAACCCGTTCTGGATCATGATTGGTAGCCCGATTCTGGCCGCCATCTACAACAAGATGGGTGACCGCCTGCCGATGCCGCACAAATTTGCTATCGGTATGGTACTGTGCTCTGGCGCATTCCTCGTCCTGTCTTTAGGGGCGAAGTTCGCCAGCGACGCCGGTATCGTCTCGGTCAACTGGCTGATTCTGAGCTACGCGCTGCAGTCTATCGGTGAACTGATGATTTCCGGCCTCGGCCTGGCGATGGTCGCTCAGCTGGTTCCTCAGCGTCTGATGGGCTTCATCATGGGCAGCTGGTTCCTCACCACGGCAGGCGCGGCGATCATCGCCGGGAAAATCGCTAACCTGATGGCAGTCCCGGAGAATGTCACCGATCCGCTGGTGTCGCTGGAAGTGTACGGTCACGTATTCCTGCAGATTGGTATCGTCACCGCGGTTATCGCCGCCCTGATGCTGCTGACCGCGCCGAAACTGAATCGTATGACTCAGGACGACAGCGCGGACATTAAAGCACGCGAAACCGCGGCTGCCTGACGCCGCAGGGAAAACTAATTATTTTTAAGCCGCTAACGTTAGTTTAGCGGCTTTTTTTTTACCCCTTGGCAGGACTAACATACAGAAAACTGCAGCCACGAGGAGTCACGCATGAAACTGTTCTACAAACCCGGCGCCTGTTCCCTTGCCTCGCATATTGCCCTGCGCGAAAGCGGTCTGGATTTTACCCTGCAGAGCGTGGATCTGGCCCAAAAACGGCTGGAAAACGGGGAAGACTATCTGCTGATCAACCCGAAAGGTCAGGTGCCGGCGCTGCTGCTGGATGATGATATCCTGCTCACAGAGGGCGTAGCCATCATGCAGTACATCGCAGACCAGGTGCCGGATCGTCATCTGCTGGCGCCGGTGGGCTCGATTGCGCGCTATCAGACTCTCGAATGGCTGAACTATGTGGCCACCGAGCTGCATAAAAGCTTTACCCCGCTGTTCCGCCCGGATACCCCGGAGGACTATAAGCCTGTCGCGCGGGGGCTGCTTGAGAAAAAGCTGCAATACGTTGATGCAGCGCTGGCAGACAAACAGTGGCTGACCGGCCATCGCTTCACCATTGCCGATGGTTATCTGTTTACGGTGCTGCGCTGGGCCTATGCTATAAAACTGGATATGGCTGCCTATGGTCATATCGGCAACTGGATGACGCAGGTGGCAGCGCGTCCGGCGGTGGCGGCCGCACTGGCGGCTGAAGGCTTAAAATAAGGCCTGAACCTGCCCGGCGGACCGTCGGGCAGGCCCTGAGAGTTACAGCCGGGTGGCGCTGAAGCAGTGCTCCGGTACGGCGATGCGATCCTGCGCCGCTACTACCTGCAGTTCGTATTCCTGCATATTTTTGGTGGCGAGCATAATCTCGTACACCGCGGCGGTGACGTGTTCCAGCGCATCGCGCAGACTTGCCCCCTGCAGCAATTTTACCAACAGCAGACCGCTGGTCACATCGCCGACGCCCACCGGCTGACGCAGGCCGAAATCCACCAGCGGCCGACTAATATGCCAGGCTTCTTCGGCCGTCACCAGCAGCATCTCAAAACGATCCATACTCAGACCCGCACGGGCAAGATGCTTAACTAATACCACTTCCGGCCCCTGGGCAATCAGCTCCCGCGCGGCGGCCACTGCCTCGCTGACGCTGGCGACCGGATGACCGCACAGGATCTCCAGCTCAACCAGATTCGGGGCAATAATATCGCTGGCCGGCAGCGCATAGCGCACGTGGAACTCCGCCACGCCCGGCGCGACGATGCAGCCCTTCTCCGGGTGACCCATCACCGGATCGCAAAAATATTTCGCCGCCGGATTGGCCGCCTTAACCTGACGCACGATACCGAGGATATGCTCTCCCTGCTCAGCGGAGCCAAGATAGCCGCTCAGTACCGCATCGCAGGTCTGCAGCTTGTCGATATCGGCAATCCCCTGAACAATCTCCGTCAAATGCGAAGGCGGCATGACGCAGCCGGTCCATTTGCCGTACTGCGTATGGTTAGAGAACTGTACGGTATTCAGGGGCCAGACATTGGCGCCCAGACGGCGCATCGGAAATTCGGCGGCACTGTTGCCGGCATGGCCAAACACAACGTGAGACTGAATGGCGAGGATGTTCTTCATTTTCTTACCACAACCCTAAAAAGAAAAAGGGCGTGGTTTCCCACGCCCTGGCAGTATTTTTTTATTTCCAGCAGACCAGGCAGTAATTTTTCTTACCGCGACGCAGCAAGGTGTAGCGGCCAAACAGGCGATCGCTGTCGGCGAAAACATATTCCGGGTCGGCCTGTTTTTCGCCGTTGATGGTCACCGCGTTAGAGGCAACGGTTTTACGCGCCTGACCGCGGGACGGCTGCAGCTCGGAATCAACCAGCGCCTGCAGCAGATCGGCGCCTTTTTCCATTTCGATCATCGGCACGCCATCCTGGGCCAGCTGTTCGAAGTCTGCTTCGCTCAGGTCGCTCAGGTTACCGTTGAACAGGCTTTCGGTAATGCGCTTCGCCGCTTCCAGGCCTTCTTCGCCGTGGACAAGGCGCGTCACCTGCTCTGCCAGCACGTACTGGGCGCGCGGCGCTTTACCGCTGTTTTTGTCTTCTTCTTCCAGGGCATTGATCTCCGCAATGTCCATAAAGGTGAAGAATTTGAGGAAGCGATAGACATCAGCATCCGCGGTGTTGATCCAGAACTGGTAGAATTTGTACGGACTGGTTTTCTTCGGATCCAGCCACACGGCGCCGCCTTCGGTTTTACCGAATTTGGTGCCGTCCGCTTTGGTGATCAGCGGTACGGTCAGGCCAAACACCTGGTTCTGATGCAGACGACGGGTCAGATCGATGCCGGAGGTGATGTTGCCCCACTGGTCAGAGCCGCCAATCTGCAGCGCCACGCCGTGCAGCTTGTTCAGGCAGGCAAAGTCGTAACCCTGTAGCAGATTGTAAGAGAACTCGGTAAAGGAGATACCCTGATCGTCACGATTCAGACGCTGCTTCACCGCTTCTTTGTTGATCATCTGGTTAACAGAGAAGTGTTTACCGATATCGCGCAGGAAGGTCAGCACGTTCATGCTGCCAAACCAGTCATAGTTATTCGCCGCGATCGCCGAGTTGTCGCCGCAGTCAAAATCAAGGAACGGAGCCACCTGTTTGCGGATTTTATCCACCCACTCCTGCACGGTATCCTCGGTGTTTAGTTTACGCTCAGCGGCTTTGAAGCTTGGGTCGCCAATCAGACCGGTTGCGCCGCCCACCAGCGCCACAGGTTTATGACCTGCCTGCTGGAAGCGTTTCAGGCATAACAATGGAACAAGATGCCCCAAATGCAAGCTGTCAGCGGTAGGATCGAAGCCGCAATAGAGCGCGATCGGGCCTTGCGCCAGTCGCTCTGCTAACGCTTCCTCGTCCGTCACCTGGGCTACCAGCCCCCGCTCTTGCAATTGTTTAATCAAGTTACTGCTTGCCATCAAATTCTCCATGTATAAACGACTGCACCTCTGCCGGTACACGACTTTTCGCCAGATGCGAAAAGTACATAGAATAAAGCGCCGGCCCTTTCAGCGCCAGCGCTTCGATAACTAATTTCGGCGTTTACGGCGCCAGACGGTCTATTTTCCAGGCGCCGCTATCGCGCTGGTATAAAAAGCGATCGTGCAGACGGTGTTCTCCCCCCTGCCAGAACTCCATCTGCTCAATGCTGACGCGGAATCCGCCCCAGAAGCTCGGCAACGGCACTTCACCCTGCTGGAACTTCTGCTTCAGCTCGAGGAATTTGCTTTCGAGGATGCCGCGGGCTGAGATCCGGCTCGACTGCTTCGAGACCCAGGCGCCAATCTGGCTGTCGCGCGGACGGCTGTGGAAATATTTGACCACTTCCAGCGTCGACAGACGCTCCGCTTTGCCGATTACCATCACCTGGCGCTCCAGCATATGCCACGGGAAAAGCAGGCTGACCTGCGGGTTGTTTTCAATTTGATGCGCTTTGCGGCTGCCGAGGTTGGTATAAAACACCAACCCTTTTTCGTCGTAGTGCTTCAGCAGCACAATGCGCTGGTAGGGCTGGCCGCGCTCATCGACGGTGGCGACCACCATGGCCGTCGGGTCGGCAAGTTTCGCATCGCAGGCCTGACGCAGCCAGCGTTCAAACAGCGGCAGGGGTTCAGCAGGAAGATCGTGGCGACGCAAACCGCCACGGGTGTATTCACGGCGCAAATGCGCAATTTGCTGGAGTTCGTCGTTATCAGACATGGCCATTGAGGATGTAGTCATAAGGTGGCGTTATTGTGCGCCCCCCGGACAGAAATCTCAACGTTTGGCCGTCTGCAGCTGACAGTTATCAAGGACGATGCGGTCGCGCTTATAGACGGTGGCGGTATCGCCTTTTGACCAGAACACATAGACGCCGTCGGTGTAGCGCGCCCCGGAAGCCGACAGCCCCTCAGACAGGTTCAGTTGCTGATTATCATAGATAAAACTGACCTGCTGGCGTGCGTTATTGCGATGGACCGTCAATGGTTTCTGGTCGCATTGATACTCCAGCGTGTCCGTCTGCATCCGCTCGACAAACTGGTTGTAGTAGCTACAGCCCGCCAGCATAAAAGGTACAACTGCGATAAGAATTTTTTTCATTCGTTTGCCTTCGACTTTCCCGGTCACGGCGGGCACTCCGCCCTCCGCTTAACTTGTCCAGTTTACCGGTCGCGTCGTATTTAAGATTTCAGTTAACTCCGATTCTGCGGCGGGTTAGCCGGAAAAATGGCGCCCAGCACCGAGGCTTCGCTGGCGCCGGTCACGGAGGGCAGATTGCCCGGCAGACCAGCCAGCGTTCGCCAGGCCAGCCAGGCAAAGGCCAGCGCTTCCATATCATCGCCGCTGATCCCCGCCTCATCGGTGGTGGAGACCTCGGTTCCCGGCAGCAGCGCCGCCAGGCGCGCCATTAACAAGGGGTTACGCGCGCCGCCGCCGCACACTAACAAACGCTCGCAGCCGCCGCTTAACAATACCTGCTCACTGATGGTGACGGCGGTCAATTCCGCAAGCGTAGCCTGAACATCCTCCCCGCGTAGCCCCGGATAGCGGGCCATATGCTGCTCCAGCCAGCCGTAATTGAAATATTCCCGACCGGTGCTTTTCGGCGCCGGCAAGGCAAACCACGGATCGCTCAGCATGTCCTGCAGCAGCGGCAGCAGCACTTTACCTTCGCTAGCCCATTGGGCGTCCTTGTCGTACGGTTTGCCCTTCTGGCGCCAGATCCAGGCGTCCAGCAACATATTTCCCGGCCCGGTATCATAGCCGCGCACCGGCTGCCCTGGCGCCAGCAGCGACACATTAGCGATCCCGCCGATATTGAGCACCATACGTCGCTCAACGGGGTGGGCCAGCAGCGCATGATGAAAAGCCGGCACCAGCGGCGCTCCCTGCCCGCCTAGCGCCATATCCCGGCGACGAAAATCCCCCACTACGGTTATCCCGGTGTGGGCGGCGATCTGGTTGTTATCACCAATTTGCAGGGTATGCGGAGCCTCTCCCTGCGGTTCATGCCATACGGTCTGTCCATGGCAGCCGATGGCGATGACGTCGGTGGGTTTGAGACTTTCCTGGCGCATCAGCGCCAGTACGGCATCGGCAAACAGCCGTCCCAGACGGGTGTCCAGACGACCTAGCTGCGAAAGGGTCAGCGACTGCCCCTGGCAAATCGCCAGAATCTCTTCTTTTATCGCGTGTGGAATGGGCCAGGTGAGACTAGCCTGCTGCGCCACCATGTTTTCAGTAATGGTGGCCAAAACGACATCGATACCATCCAGGCTGGTACCAGACATAACGCCAATAAAGCGACCCGATCTCATACGTTTTCCTTCATTCCATGACCCTTGTATGCCCTCACTCCATCATAAAGTGTCGGCTAATGCTATGTTGTACTAATACTTTTTAACAATAGAGCGACAAATCAGAGAACATCGTAAAGAACCGGCGTTTAGTTGAGGTTGAAGCACCAGTGTTTATTATTTTTTGTATAGTCCAGGGAGAACCTATGCCCGCCGACGACTAAATGCCATATAATTAACCGTATGGACGTTCAATTGAACACCTTCGGTGAACAGGAGATTCATAAATGATTTTACGTGTTTTGGCTGTATCGATGATTGGTTTTACGCTCGCAGGCTGCGTGAGCAGCAGCGGCCTGTCCGGCGACGTTTATTCCGCATCTGAAGCCAAACAGGTGCAGAGCGTGACTTACGGTACTATCGTGCATACGCGCGCCGTACAGATCCAGAGCGGCGACGATAGCAATGCCATCGGGGCCATTGGCGGTGCGGTACTGGGCGGGTTCCTTGGAAACACCATCGGCGGCGGTACCGGACGCTCTCTGGCTACGGCGGCAGGTGCGGTCGCGGGCGGCGTAGCCGGTCAGGGCGTTCAGGGCGCGATGAATAAAACGCAGGGCGTTGAACTGGAAATCCGTAAGGACGATGGCAATACCATTATGGTAGTGCAGAAACAGGGCAGCACTCCGTTCTCCGTTGGTCAGCGCGTGGCCATTGCCGGCAGCGGCAGCCAGGTCACCGTCTCTCCGCGATAATTTCCCTTACGATGCGGCCGGTTGCGCCGCATCGTATTTTTCAGCCACGTTTATTTCGCCGTAATAAATTCGTAGTAACCATCAGACATCTTTATTTTAATATTCCATGAATCATTGCGCCTGCGCAATATCTTATCTGCCCGCCCCAATTACCCTCAAAAACGTAAATTAGCCCTGGCGACTCATCGTCGCTGCCGTTGCCTTTTATATGGAATATTGCCTATGCCCGAACATGTGCATCATATCGTTAAACGTCTAATCCTTTATATTTGCATTTGTTTACTGGCCGGGATTGGCATTTCCGGGATGACTGCTTTTTTTCATACCAGCTTCAGTAGTACTTCCTCAATATTATTTCCGCTGCTGACCAGTTTCCTGATGGTTTTTCATATTACCATTGCCTGTTTTATGGGCATGAAATACTGGAGCAGCAAGCGGCGTCTGTACCTTACTCCAGTCTCTTTCGGGTTTGCCTGCTCAGCGCTGCTGATGCTTGGCACGCTCAGCAGCTATCCGGACTGGCTTACCTGCAATCCGGCCCCGGTCGTTAATCAAAATGACGCCGTTATCTATTATTTCTTCCGCAATATAATGATGGCTGTGTTATTCATGTCATCTATTATTTTGTACTATTTTCGCCAGCGCATCATGCATTCGTGGAAAGCACACGTTCTTACATTTACAGCATGTATACTTTTTACGTTGACCATTATTGTTTTATCATGGCTATACTCCAGCCATTCGCCGTGGCTGAGCGTCAATTTTATCGACGATCTGAGCCATACCTTTACCCCGTTGTGGCAAAGTATTATCGGCTGGCTGCTGATGGCAGTTTGGTTCATCACGCTGATTTTATTAATTAGCTTGAGTAAACTGCGTAATATTTTTTGGTTCAGCGGCGCTTTTTTTTGCAGCGCTTATTTGTTCACGCTTTTCCAGCTGCTCTCCACCGCAGGGGAGCTGGATCAGACCTGGTACCAGGCGCGTTTTTTCGAAACGCTATGCACCTTGTTCCTGATTCTGGTGCTACTGGTTGACGTCTTTATCCTCTATCGCGAGTCTAACCACAAATATGTCCATTCGTATCAGAATTCGATCCGCGACCCGTTGACCCGCCTCTACAACCGCAGCTTTTTCTACGACACTCTTAACCAACAGCTGGCGAAGGTGAATGCCCAGCATCCGCTGTCGGTGCTCATCAGCGACCTCGACCATTTCAAACGCATCAACGATAGCTACGGCCATGTCGCCGGCGACAAAGTGATCCAGTTCGCCGCCTCGGTGCTGGAAAGCCATTCGCGGGTAGATGACGCCGCCGCACGCATCGGCGGTGAGGAATTTGCTCTGCTGCTGGTCAACACCGGTGAAAAAGAAGCGCAAGCGATCGCCGAGCGTATCCGCCTGGCGGTCAGTGCCGGGGAGAGCCATTTACCGGAGCGAATGACCATCAGCATGGGGGTGTATACCACCTACGACAATAGCGTGACAGCGGAAGCGTGCGTTCAGCGCGCGGACGAAGCCATGTATGAAGCAAAGAATAACGGACGTAACCAGGTGATCGTCTGGCATCGGCAGGGAGGGTGAAAAAAAGGCCCGG
>NZ_JH414798.1:807272-811691 GCF_000238715.1 Klebsiella sp. 4_1_44FAA | reverse complement strand
CCCGCCGATCGCTTGCGCAGGTCTGGCGAGAAATGAGCCCTTTCTCCTCCAGCTGATCGAGCGTGCGCACCAGCGACGGCTGTTCAATACCGATAGCTTTCGCCAGCTGGATCTGCGACTGCTCAGGCGGCAGCTGGTGGATGTTATGCAGCGTGACCCAGTGGGTCTGCGTTAACTCCAGAGGTTTCAGGCGATGGTCGATTAGCGCGCGCCAAACGCGAACTAAACGTGCCAGATCAGAACCAAGTGGCGATTCCAATTTCATCTCCTTATAATTAGCTTGCTAAGTTATTATACTGATTTTAGAATAGTGTGCAGCATTTGAATTATCAAAACAAATGAATTACTTGATTCAACAAAAACCAAAACAATGATTTACACTGTTAAAGAGTAGCACGTCCTGAGGTTACCCCTGTAATGGCAAAGGATTTTTGCTTGTGAAACTGAGTCTTAACGCATCCGGATTGCCGCTGCAGGACCTGGTGTTCGGCGCATCCGTCTATTTCCCTCCGCTGTTCAAAGCCGTCTTGTTGGGTTTCTTTATCTGGTTGTTTTTACATCGCCAGCTGCGTGACTGGATGTATGCGGGCGACATCTGGCACCCGCTACTAATGGATCTCTCCCTGTTCGCGCTCTCGGTCTGTCTGGCCCTGGTATTGCTCATTGCCTGGTGATCTCCCTGTTATGAAAAGATTAAAATATCTGTCAACGCTGCTGGTCGCGGCCGTCGCCCTGATTGCCGCATGGTTGTTATGGAATTTCTACACTCAGTCACCCTGGACCCGCGACGGCAAAGTGCGCGCCGAGCAGGTTGGGATCACCCCTCAGGTCTCCGGCAGTATTCTGCAGTTGAACGTAACCGATAACCAACGGGTCAAAGCCGGGGAAGTATTGTTTACCATCGACGACACCCCCTATCGCATCGCGGTGCTGAACGCCCAGGCGCAGCTGGCGAAAGCCCAGGCGGAGGTGGCGAAAGCGCAGGCGGAGCAAAGCAAGGCCGCCAGCGAGGCTCGCCGTCGCCGAAGCCTGTCGCAAAATGCCATCTCGGCTGAAGACCTTGAGAACGTCAATACCGCCCTGAATACCGCCACCACCACCCTGGCTGCCGCCAGAGCGGGGGTCGGCGTAACCGAAGCGGCGCTGAAACATGCGCAGTGGCAGCTCAGCCAGACGGTTGTCAAAGCGCCGGTGGATGGCTGGGTGACCAACCTTTCCACCCGCGTCGGTGATTACGCTACCACCGGCCATCCGGTCTTTGCCCTGGTGGACAGCCATTCGTTTTACGTACTGGGCTACTTCGAAGAGACCAAACTGCGCCACATTCGCATCGGCGATCCGGCACAAATTATTCTCTATAGCAATCAGCAGACGCTAAAGGGCCATGTCGCGAGCATCGGCCGCGCGATTGTCGACCAGAGCGTGGAACAGGGAACCGGGCTGGTGGCCAACATCAAACCAAATATCCCCTGGGTTCGTCTCGCCCAACGCGTTCCGGTGCGAATTGCCTTTGATACGCTGCCGGCCGATGTCACCCTGGTCTCCGATACCACCTGCACTGTCTCAATTGGCGGGCAGTAATGAACCTGAAGACCCTGTCGTGGCGCGCACTCCCCTGGGTTAAAGCCACCCGGCCGCAGTGGCGGTACGCATTGCGCAACGGCATCGCGATGTGTCTTGCGCTGAGTATCGCCTATGCGCTGGATCTTGATGAGCCCTACTGGGCGATGACGTCCGCGGCGGTGGTCAGCTTTCCCACCGTCGGCGGCGTGATCAGTAAAAGTTTTGGCCGCATCGCAGGCAGCCTGCTCGGCGCCTGCGCCGCCCTGCTGCTTGCCGGTCATACACTCAACGATCCCTGGCTGTTTCTGTTCAGTATCTCCGGCTGGCTGGCGCTCTGCACCTGGGCCTGCGCCCTGTTCACCAACAACGTCGCCTACGCCTTTCAGCTGGCGGGCTATACCTGCGCCATCATCGCCTTTCCGGTGATTAACATCAGCGACAGCTACGAGCTGTGGGTCATCGCCCAGTCGCGCGTCTGCGAAGTCATCGTCGGGATCCTCTGCGGCGGGCTAATGATGATGATCCTGCCAAGCACCTCCGACGGCAGCAATCTGCTGACGGCCCTGAAAACCATGCACGCCCGGCTGCTGGAGCACGCCAGCCTGCTGTGGGTGCCGGAGACGACGGATGCCATTCGCACCGCCCATGAGAGCGTGATTGGCCAGATCCTGACCATGAACCTGCTGCGTATCCAGGCCTTCTGGAGCCACTACCGTTTCCGTCGGCAGAATCCTCTGCTGAACTACCTCCTGCATCAGCAGCTCAGAATGACCAGCGTCATCTCCAGTCTGCGACGGATGCTGCTGAACTGGCCTGACGCGCCGGCGAACACTCGCCAGGTACTGGAGTCGCTGCTCGCCGAGCTCGCCACCCCTCATGCCGACAGCTATCACGTTGCGCGGATCCTGGCGCCGCTGGCGCCGCGGCAGGATGCCGATTACCGCCACATCGCTTTCTGGGCGCGATTGCGCTATTTCTGTCGCATTTACCTGGAGAGCAGCCGCTGGATCCGCCGCGTTGAAAATGCCTCGGCGATCGCCGAGTTCAATGTGCCCGCCGCCCCGCCGTTAGCCCGCCATACCGATCAGGCGGAGGCGTTGCTCAACGGTGTCCGTACCTTTTGCGCGCTGGTGGCGATTGGCGCATGGGGGATCAGTACCCAGTGGACCAGCTGCGCGGCGGCCCTGACCCTGGCCTCCATCTGCTGCGTGCTCTACTCCGTATCCGCCTCGCCGTTTCGCTCGCTGACATTGCTGATGCAGACTCTGGTCCTGCTGTCGCTATTCAGTTTCGTGGTGAAGTTCGGCCTGATGGTGCAGGTAACCGACCTGTGGCAGTTTCTGCTGTTCCTGTTCCCGCTCCTGACCACCATGCAGTTACTCAAACTGCAGTGGCCCAAATACGCCGGCCTGTGGGGACAGCTTATCGTCTTTATGGGCTCGTTTATCGCCGTCACCAACCCGCCGGTGTACGATTATGCGGCCTTTTTCAATGATAATTTGAGCAAGATTGTCGGGGTAGGCTTTGCCTGGCTGGCCTTTGCGGTACTGAGTCCGGGCTCTGACGCCCGCAAAGGGCGACGCCATATCAGAGCGTTACGGCGTCACTTTGTCGATCAGCTCAGCCGTCATCCTCAGCACAGTGAGCATGAATTTGAATCGCTGGTCTATCACCACGTCAGTCAGCTCAGCCAGAGTAAGGATGCCCTGGCGCGCCGCTGGCTGTTGCGTTGGGGCGTCGTGCTGCTCAATTGCTCGCACGTCGTTTGGCAGCTTCGCGAATGGGAAACCCGCTCCGATCCTCTCGCCCAGGTGCGCGACCTGTGCATCAACCTGTTACGCGATGTGATGAGCGAGCGCGGCGTGCAGCAGCGTCCGCTGGCCTCCACCCTGCAGGAGCTGCAGCGGATCTGCGACGCCCTGAACCACCATCATCAGCCGGCGGCGCGGGAACTGGCCGCCGCGATTTGGCGACTGTACTGCGCCCTGTCGCAGCTGGAACAGGCCCCGGTGGCCGGCACAATTGGCGAAGGAACTACTTAATCACCCCGCAGGCAAACCGTTCGCCGCCGCCGCCCAGCGGCTGCGGACTGTCGGCCATGTTATCCCCGCCTACGTGGACCATCAGCGCTTTCCCTTTCACCTCCGCCAGCGTTTTCAGGCGCGGAGCAATAATCGGCTGGTCGGCTACGCCCGCATCGTTGACCACCAGCAGGGGCAGGTCGCCAAGATGCCCGGCCCCCAACGGCCCTTCGTGTTTGCCGGTATGCTGCGGATCGTAATGTCCGCCCGCCGCCCCGGCGGCCACGGCTTTACCTTCTTTCATCGCCGGCTGGCAGCTGCCTTCGGCATGAATATGAAACCCGTGCTTGCCCGGCGGTAGCGCCCGCAGAGTGGGGGCGAACTCGAGTCCGCGGTCGGTTTCGGTGATTTTGACGCTGCCGATGGTCTGACCGACGCCCTGGGTGGTCACGAGATTAAGTTGCACATCTTCACTAACGGCCTGTGCGCCAGCGCAAAATGCGAGGGATAAGATCGCGAGAATACATCGTTGCATAACACCTCCGGATGGCTGTCTCCCTGTTAAGTGTAAACCAGGAACGCCTTTCCGGAGGGGAAATGCCCGTTACGGTACGTCGTACCCGAGCGCGGCTTTACGGATGCGGAACCACTGCTGACGGGTCATGCTGAGTTTTTCAGCCACAATCGCCGAGCGCACGCGCTCGATTTTGCCCGAGCCAATAATCGGCAGCGGCTGCGACGGCAGACGCAGCACCCAGGCATAAACTACCTGTTCGATGCTGTCGGCGTTAAGCTCGTGCGCCACCTGCGCCAGCTCATCGCGCAGCGCCTGGAA
>NZ_JH414798.1:788928-807081 GCF_000238715.1 Klebsiella sp. 4_1_44FAA | reverse complement strand
GTTGCGTGTCTCAGCGTTAAACAGGCGACCACCGCCAAGACAAGACCACGCCATCGGACGAATACGCAGTTGCTGCAGCTGATCGAGAGTACCGTCGAGCAGCAGCGGCTGATGCACCGGTGAAATTTCGACCTGGTTGGTGGCCAGGGTAAACGGCAGACGTGACTGCAGCAAGGTGAACTGGGCGGGGGTAAAGTTCGAGACGCCAAAATGGCGCACTTTACCGCTATGATGCAGCGCGAGAAAAGCTTCGGCTACCTCGTCGGCGTCCATCAGTGGGTCCGGCCGGTGGATCAGCAGCAAGTCGAGATGGTCCGTCGCCAGATTACGCAGCGATTGCTCGGCGCTGAGCACGATGTGATCGCGGTCGGTAATGTAGTGGCCAATGGTGTTCTCAGCGCGCGCCCGGGTGGCGATACCGCATTTGCTGACGATTTCCATCCGGCTACGCAGATGCGGCGCTCGCTTCAGCGCTTCGCCAAAGGCAGCCTCACACTGATAATCGCCATAGATATCGGCGTGATCGACGGTGGTTACGCCTAAATCGAGATGCTGCTCAATAAAGCTGACCAGCTCGCCAGGCGACATTTTCCAGTCCATCAGACGCCAGTAGCCCATCACAAAACGTGAAAATTCCGGCCCCTGGGGAGCCATAGCAATACGCTGAACCATAACCGCTTCCTCAATAAAAAAGTGCTCTGAGTATACGTAATTTTTGGCTTAAAACAGTGAGGGTTGCTGCGGTTCTTCCGCCGGCTCCGGCCTGTTCGCGCGTATTTTGCGCAGCAGCCGTTGGCGGCAAAGACGCAAAACCTCCTGTTTCTGCGCATCGCTCATCCTTTGCCAGTTAAAACGTTCCTCACGGCTGCGGAAACAGCCGCGACAGTAGCCGCGCTCATCGGTCTGACATATTCCCCGGCACGGGCTCTGCACCGGGAAAAATTCTAACTGCTCTGCCACCACACGCCTCCTGTCCCCTCGTCTCCTTTCATTGAAGACGTTTCCCCGCGCCGACGCAAATTTTGTTCACTACGTGCTGCGCCAGCTAACATTTTTCCGCCGACGCTTGCATTAGACCAATCGGTCTACTACAGTGTGCAGCATGAACAGACACAGCGATTGCGATACCCGAGAACATATCCTGGCCACCGGCGAGCAGCTTTGCATGCATCGCGGTTTTACCGGAATGGGCTTGAGCGAACTTCTGAAGACGGCGGAGGTGCCCAAGGGCTCCTTCTACCACTACTTTCGCTCTAAGGAAGCCTTCGGCGTCGCGCTGCTTGAACATCACTACACCGGATATCTGCAGCGCCTGGTCGACCACTTCGATCATGGCGACGGTAACTATCGCGATCGCCTGCTGGCCTACTATCAGCACACGCTGAATCAGTTCTGCCAGCAGGGGATTATTAGCGGGTGTCTTACTGTCAAGCTATCCGCGGAGGTTTGCGATCTGTCGGAAGATATGCGCGCCGCCATGGATCGCGGAGCCAGCCAGATTATCGCCCTGCTGGGCGACGCGCTGGAGAAAGGACGTCAGGAAGGCAGTCTCGCATTTGACGGCGAGGCCATGACCCTGTCGCAGGTGCTGTATTCCCTGTGGCTCGGGGCCAACCTGCAGGCCAAAATTACGCGTAGCGCAACGCCGCTGGAAAGCGCCCTTGCCCACGCCAAACAGATTATTGCGGCGCCTGCGGTATAACAGGCGTTTTTATTTCATCAGTTACTAGACGACCGGTCTACTCAGGAGTCACTATGTCGGAAGCAAAATTATTCAGCCCACTGAAAGTCGGTGCGGTCACCGTCCCTAATCGCGTATTTATGGCGCCGTTGACGCGTCTGCGCAGCATTGAGCCGGGCGATATCCCTACTCCGCTGATGGGCGAATACTACCGCCAGCGCGCCAGTTCCGGGCTGATCATCACCGAAGCGACGCAGATCTCCGCGCAGGCCAAAGGCTACGCCGGCGCGCCTGGGCTGCACAGCCCGGAGCAGATTGCCGCCTGGCAGAAAATCACCGCCGGCGTTCATGCCGAAAATGGTCATATCGCCGTCCAGCTGTGGCACACAGGCCGAATTTCCCATAGTAGCCTGCAGCCTGGCGGCGCCGCCCCGGTAGCGCCTTCCGCGCTGAGCGCGGGCACCCGTACCTCACTGCGTGACGAAAACGGCCACGCCATTCGCGTCGACACCTCAACTGCCCCGCGCCCTGGAAACCGCAGAGATCCCAGGGATCGTCAACGATTTCCGTCAGGCGGTCGGCAATGCCCGTGACGCCGGCTTCGATCTGGTTGAGCTGCACTCAGCCCACGGCTATCTGCTGCACCAGTTCCTCTCGCCATCGGCGAACCAGCGTACCGATCAGTACGGCGGCAGCGTGGAGAACCGTGCCCGTCTGGTGCTGGAAGTGGTTGACGCCGTGAGTCAAGAGTGGAGCGCCGAGCGCATTGGCATCCGCGTGTCGCCGATTGGCAGCTTCCAGAATGTGGATAATGGCCCGAACGAAGAAGAAGACGCGCTGTATCTGATTAGCGAGCTGGCGAAACGCGGTATCGCCTATCTGCACATGTCCGAGCCGGACTGGGCGGGCGGCAAACCTTACAGTGAAGCTTTCCGTCAGAAAGTCCGCGACCGCTTCCCGGGGGTGATCATTGGCGCTGGCGCTTACACAGTAGAAAAAGCCAACGATCTTATCAATAAAGGGCTGATTGATGCCGTGGCATTTGGCCGCGATTACATCGCCAACCCGGATCTGGTGGCTCGCCTGCAGAAAAAAGCGCCGCTTAACCCGCAACGCCCGGAATCCTTCTACGGCGGCGGCGCGGAAGGCTACACCGATTACCCGACTCTGTAATCCCTCCATTGATAGCGGCGACGTATCGCCGCTATACTCAACGTTCTGATCTATCAAATAAACTGCATAGGGGACATTATGCGCTTACTCCACACCATGCTGCGCGTTGGCGACCTGCAACGTTCTATCGACTTCTATACCAACGTGTTGGGCATGAAGCTGCTGCGCACCAGCGAAAACCCGGAGTACAAGTACTCCCTCGCCTTTGTCGGCTACGGCGAAGAGAGCGAAACCGCGGTGATCGAACTGACCTACAACTGGGGCGTGGACAGCTATGAGCTGGGCACCGCCTACGGCCATATCGCGCTGAGCGTCGATAACGCCGCCGAAGCCTGCGAACGGATCCGTCAGAACGGGGGCAACGTCACCCGTGAAGCCGGGCCGGTAAAAGGCGGCACCACCGTCATCGCCTTCGTGGAAGATCCGGACGGTTACAAAATCGAGCTCATTGAAGAGAAAGATGCCGGCAAAGGTCTGGGCAACTAACGCTTCCCCACGCTGGCATATTTAATGCCATGGCTCGCCCGGGCGCTACGGCGCCCGTTGTTTTCACCCCTGCCTGCTGCAAGCCGCGGCAAAATTTGCCATAATGCGCGCTACTTTTTTCCAGCTAAGAGAATCTGATGTCCGAGAACGCTCAACTGAATGGTCTGTGCGACCGTTTCCGCGGTTTTTATCCGGTGGTGATCGATGTTGAAACCGCAGGATTTAACGCCAAAACCGACGCCCTGCTGGAGATCGCCGCCATTACGTTGAAGATGGATGAGCACGGCTGGCTGATGCCCGATGAAACGCTGCATTTCCATGTTGAACCTTTCGAGGGCGCCAATCTGCAGCCCGAAGCGCTGGCTTTTAACGGGATTAACCCGCATGACCCGCAGCGCGGGGCCGTCAGCGAATACGATGCCCTGCATGCCATCTTCAAAATGGTGCGCAAAGGGATGAAAGAGAGCGACTGCAGCCGGGCAATCATGGTGGCGCACAATGCCACCTTTGACCACAGCTTCACCATGACCGCCGCCGAACGCGCGGGACTTAAACGCAACCCTTTCCATCCGTTTGTTACCTTCGACACCGCCGCGCTAAGCGGGCTGGCGCTGGGCCAGACGGTGCTGTCGAAAGCCTGTATTGCCGCGGGTATGCCGTTCGACGGCGCGCAGGCTCACTCCGCCCTGTATGATACCGAGCAGACGGCGCAGCTGTTTTGCGAGATCGTGAACCGCTGGAAGCGTCTGGGCGGCTGGCCGCTGCCCGTAGCCACCCCGGAGTGATAAAAAAAGCGACTTCCAGGAAGTCGCTTTTTTACTGATGGCGGGAATTACTCCGCTTTTGGCTCGTCGGTATGGTACTTTGCCGCCGTCTCTTTGATCAGCTGCTGCAGTTCACCGCGCTGGTACATTTCGATGACGATATCGCAGCCGCCCACCAGTTCACCGTCTACCCACAGCTGCGGGAAAGTCGGCCAGTTGGCGTATTTAGGCAGCTCGGCGCGGATATCCGGGTTCTGCAGAATATCAACGTAAGCAAAACGTTCGCCACAGGCGGACAGCGCCTGAACGGCCTGGGCAGAGAAACCGCAGCTTGGCAGCTTCGGCGACCCTTTCATGTACAACAGGATCGGGTTTTCAGCGATTTGGCGTTGGATCTTTTCTAAAGTCGAGCTCATTGTCGTGCTTCCTTAAACTTCTTTCTACGGCAGTAACTTGTCATTGTAGCGTCCTGTAGGCAGGACGGATAATAACATTTTTTTCACTATTCATATTTTATCTTCTGTTGCGCGAAGTTGCCTTAAAAATATCACTTTGCGATCGCAGGCGGGCACTCATTGCGCATTTTCTGTGCGAGGCGGTCAATGTCTGACGCGTTTTCTTGCAATCGTTAACCAATCGACATTTTTGATACAAAAGAATATTAACTTTCCGGCTTTTTATGCTTTAGAATCATTCCGGTTTGTCATTCATCGTCAGGCATTTGTACATGTCTGTAATTAATCAGGGGATTGCTCAGTGGCGCGGCTAAACAAAATCGCGATATCGCTCTGTGCATTACTGTTCACGTCTATCTCATTCACGCCACTGGCTCAGGCATCAGGGCATACGCACGCCTCCGCTTCGCCAAAAGCGTTGCCCGCGAAAAGTGGCTCAGAGCGCAAGAAAAAAGCAACCAGTCAAAAAACTAAAACCACCGCTAAAACCACCAGTAAAAAGTCCTCGCGCACCCGGCTCCCTACCCGCACTACCGCAGCAAGCCAAACCGCACTTCATCGTCAGGCCGCCGGCGCGACGAAAAAATGCGTGCTGCGTAAAGGTTATAAAAAGCAGTGCGCGAAAACGGTCGCCGCCAGCGCCGAGCCGACCCTGGCGCTAAACAGCGTCAAAAGCAAATGCGTGGTGCGCAAGGGCTATAAAAAACGCTGTAAGCCCGAGGCCAGCGAAGCGAATTTAACGATCGCCGACGCCCACAAGGTCCGGGTGCAAAAAGCGCAAAGTACCGCGATGAACAAACTGATGGGCCAGTTGGGTAAACCCTATCGCTGGGGCGGCACCTCGCCGCGCACCGGGTTTGACTGCAGCGGGCTGGTCTATTACGCCTATAAGGACCTGGTAAAGATCCACATCCCGCGTACGGCCAACGAAATGTACCACCTGCGCGATGCGCGTCCGGTGGATCGTGATGAACTGCAGAGCGGCGATTTAGTCTTCTTCCGCACCCGCGGACGGGGCGCTGCCGACCATGTCGGCGTCTACGTCGGCAACGGAAAATTCATTCAGTCGCCGCGCACAGGTCGTGATATTCAAATCACCTCCCTGAGCGAGGATTACTGGGTTCGCCATTATGTCGGCGCTCGTCGCGTCATGACGCCGAAAACCATTCGCTGATCCCGGTCTGCCGCTGCGGCGGCAGACCGCCTCTCCTGCTCGATCTCCATCCCCACCCGCAAGGGATATTGCAGATTGCTCTCTTTGCCCGGCGTATCACGACGATAGCGGGTCGGCGACATGCCAAAGTGACGGTGAAAGGTCCGGCAGAAAGCGGCTTGTCCCTCGTATCCCAGGCACTGAGAAATACTCTGTATCGACGCCTGCGTCTGCGTTAAATAGATTGTCGCAATCGTCATCTTTCGTCGGCTGACGTAGCTCGCCAGCGTGCAGCCCGTTACCATGGCGAATTGTCGCTGGAAGTACCAGTGTGAGTAGCCGGACTTTTTCGCAATCGCGCTCACCGACAGGGTGTCGAAAATATGTGCTTCGATCCAGTCAACAATCCCCTGCACCACCGGGATCATTTTCGCGCTCACCACCTCATCTGTTTTTGCCATCGTCGTCATCCTGGGGAAATTACTGCTGGCGGCTATATTTGTCATACAAATTTAAAAATAGACAATGAATTATTGGCATAGCGACGATTGCCTGAGCGCATATTTTTATTAATCGTCTGATATTAAAGTTTTATTTTTTGTCCAGCGCATTGCGTGACAGCGGCGAAGCAGAGTAGTTAATCGCCATGCGAGTTCGCAAATCCGTAGAGGGCATCTCCTTATACATGGTTGCAACAATTTTGGCGGCTTATTGCCCACTCCTGCAGAAAACGGTTAAGCCTTCACCACATGCACCGGAGATAATAGCCTTTATCGTTGTAAGGCTTTTCACTGCTTGCGGCAAATGTTAACATTCTCAATACAATAACACGCCCGGGACGCGACAGCGTCGGGCGGTCAGAACACGATTCAGGTGAAAACCTCATCCTGTCAATGTGAGATAAAACAAAAAGTTATAAGGAGAGTAGCAATGTCGTTTGAATTACCTGCATTACCATATGCAAAAGACGCCCTGGCGCCGCACATTTCCGCAGAAACCCTGGAATATCACTACGGTAAACACCACCAGGCGTATGTCACTAACCTCAACAACCTGATCAAAGGCACTGCGTTCGAAGGCAAATCCCTCGAAGAGATCGTCCGCACGTCTGAAGGCGGCGTATTCAACAACGCAGCGCAGGTCTGGAACCACACCTTCTACTGGAACTGCCTGGCGCCTAACGCCGGCGGCGAACCGGAAGGCGAACTGGCGGCCGCAATCGCCAAATCTTTCGGCAGCTTCGCGGATTTTAAAGCCAAATTTACCGATGCCGCGGCGAAAAACTTCGGCGCTGGCTGGACCTGGCTGGTCAAAAATGCCGACGGCAGCCTGGCTATCGTCTCCACCAGCAACGCCGGCACCCCGCTGACCACCGACGCGAAGCCGCTGCTGACCGTTGACGTTTGGGAACACGCCTACTACATCGACTATCGCAACGCCCGTCCAAGCTACCTGGACCACTTCTGGGCGCTGGTTAACTGGAAGTTTGTTGCGGCTAACCTGGCGGCATAAACGACAAACCGCAGCGGGGTCTCCCCGGCTGCGGTTTTTTTGCCCTTGCCCAGCCGATGATTACTGGCTGGCGAAAGCCTCTTCCGGCTGCGCTCGCCCGCTAAACCAGACCAGCAGCAGCGCCAGACCAGCGATAATCGCGCCCATCACCGGCACAAACGCATAGCCCAGTCCGCCAGAGATCACCGCCCCACCGGCGGCGGCGCCCAGCGCGTTGCCGAGGTTGAACGCGCCGATATTCACCGAAGAAGAGAGCCCCGGCGCCTCATGCGCTACGCGCATAACCCGCATCTGCAGCGGCGGAACCACCGCAAAGGTTGCTGCGCCCCAGACAATCATGCTGATGGCCGCCCCGGCCTGGGATTGCGCCAGCAGCGGGATCGCCAGCATGATCGCCATCAGCAGCAGCAGAAAGCCCTTCAGCGTGCCGGAGACCGACCGGTCAGCAAATTTGCCGCCCAGATAGTTGCCTAGCGAAAAACCGACGCCAATCAGCACCAGCATCGCGGTTATAAACAGCGATGAAGCGTGGGTCAGCGTATTGAGCACTGGCGAAATGTAGGTATACAGCGTAAACATCGCCCCGGCGCCAAGCACGGTGGTCAGTAACGCGGAGAGCACCTGCGGGCGCAGCAGGACAGAAAGCTCTTTTTTGACATCAGGACGTTCCCCCGCGCTGCCCTTCGGCAGGGAGAACCACAGGCTAACCATCGCCAGCAGGCCTAATCCCGCAGTAGCAAGGAAGGACATCCGCCAACCGATGGTTTCGCCAAGCCAGGTGGCCGCCGGCACGCCGCCAATGTTGGCGATGGTCAGGCCCATAAACATAGTGGCTACCGCGCTGGCCTGCTTATGCTTTGGCACGACGCTGGCCGCCACCACCGATCCCAGGCCGAAAAAAGCGCCGTGGTTGAGGCTGGTAATAATCCGCGACAGCAGCAGCGTGGTGTAATCCGGCGCGATGGATGACAACAGGTTGCCGACGGTGAAGATCCCCATCAGAAAAATCAGCGCATTGCGCCGTGCGCGATGCGACAATAGCAGCGTCATCAGCGGTGCGCCGACCATGACGCCGATGGCATACGCACTGATCAGCATTCCCGCTACCGGTATCGAGACGTCCACACCTTTCGCAATCACCGGCAGCAATCCCATCGGGGAGAACTCGGTGGTACCGATGCCAAAGGCGCCGATCGCCAGCGCAAGTAAAGGAAAGTTGATTTTCATTCAATGACTCCATCAGACCGTCAGAGAGGACGGCGTAACATCAGAAGTCAAAAGCATGACATCAATCACAAAAAAACAAAAGTGAACGAAATGACAAAAGATTTTTGCAGAATTGATAATAATGGCGGGATATGGGGAGGAAGCGGCGCTCCTCCCTCAGCGAAACATTAGTGCAGTATGGCGGTCAGGCTGAAAGCGACAATCACGCCGAGAGCAATAATCGTGGTGATCAGCGAAAACTTTAAATTGGTATCCATCATTTTTCCCTCTTGTTATCCCCACACCAAAAGTGAGCTTGCTCATTTTTTGCACAAAAAAATCGCAAAAATCTTCCGGGATTTTAGGGCGATGCACATTTTTGCTCTTCCACTTTGCCCCAAGATCGGACAAAATCCCACGCTAATTTAAAAGCGTATCGGCCATTGACCCCTTCCTGTCGTTCTGTGTCGTTTTCCCGACGTGATGCAATGTTGAAAATTGTATTCAGGGTGTGTGTAGGCAAACGTTTACGTATCGATGATCAGGCGATCAGGTCAAGGCATGGAGTGAGATGTAATGGCAACTATTAAAGATGTAGCGAAACGCGCAAACGTTTCCACTACAACTGTGTCACATGTAATTAACAAAACCCGTTTCGTTGCCGAAGAGACGCGTAATGCGGTATGGGCGGCGATCAAAGAGCTGCACTACTCGCCGAGCGCCGTGGCGCGCAGCCTGAAAGTCAATCACACCAAATCGATTGGCCTGCTGGCGACCAGTAGCGAAGCCGCCTATTTCGCTGAAATTATTGAGTCCGTTGAAAAGAGCTGCTTCCAGAAGGGCTATACTCTGATCCTCGGTAACGCGTGGAACGATCTGGAAAAACAGCGCGCCTATCTGTCGATGATGGCACAAAAGCGCGTAGACGGTCTGCTGGTGATGTGTTCCGAGTATCCGGATTCGGTATTGAGCATGCTGGAAGAGTACCGCCATATCCCGATGGTGGTGATGGACTGGGGCGAGGCGAAAGCCGACTTCACCGATGCGGTGATCGATAACGCCTTCCAGGGCGGCTATATCGCCGGACGCTACCTGATTGAACGCGGCCATCGCGAAATCGGCGTGATCCCGGGCCCGCTGGAGCGCAACACCGGCGCGGGGCGACTGGCCGGCTTCATGCAGGCGATGAAAGAGGCGCATATCAGCGTGCCGGAAAACTGGATTGTGCAGGGCGACTTCGAGCCGGAGTCCGGCTACCGCGCAATGCAGCAGATCCTAAACCAGCAGCACCGCCCGACGGCGGTCTTCTGCGGCGGCGATATCATGGCGATGGGCGCTATCTGCGCGGCGGATGAAATGGGACTGCGGGTGCCGCAGGACATTTCGCTGATCGGTTATGATAATGTGCGCAACGCCCGCTATTTCAGCCCGGCGTTAACCACCATTCATCAGCCGAAAGATTCCCTGGGCGAGGCCGCATTTAACATGCTGTTGGATCGTATCGTCAACAAGCGTGAAGAGTCGCAGTCTATCGAAGTGCACCCTCGTCTGGTTGAGCGCCGCTCGGTAGCGGATGGCCCGTTTGTCGATTATCGTCGTTAAGGCATCTGGCGGGCGCGGATCTCTCCGGCGCCCGCAGCCACTCCCGATTCAGCGTGTCGCTGTCCCCCAGATAGTCAAGCATCCAGTTCAGCGCCGGTGAGGCATCGTTCTGCTGCCACGTCAGGCAGCAGGCGGCATCCGGGAACGGATTTTCCAGCGCCAGCGCAGTCCACTCGCCGCGATCTATCCATGGACGGGCGAAATGGCTCGGCACCATGCCGACGCAGAGTCCTGCCGACAAACAGGTTGCTGATGATTCCCAGTCAGGGACGACTACCCTCTTCTGGTTATCCAGCAACCATGTTGTCCGTTTAGGCAACGAGCGCGAGGTATCCTCCCGCACCAGCGACGGCCAGTTACGCAGGATGTCGTCGCTCAGGGGTCCATCCATCTTCGCCAGCGGATGATCGCTCGCCACCACGCAGTCCCAGCTCAGCATCCCCATATCGCGGAACGCATAGCGACCGCCGACCGGAATAGATCGCGTTGCGCCAATCGCCAGCTCAACGCGGCCGTCGGCCAGCGCATCCCATACGCCATTGAATACTTCCTGAAAGACGATCAGTTCGACGTCGGGAAAATGGCGATAGAAATCGACGATCATCTGACGCATCCGCGCCGGTTTCACAATATCATCCACTGCGATCGACAACTGTCCGCGCCAGCCGTTCGCAATTTGCTGACACTGCTGGCGGGTGATCTGCATTTTTTTGATAACAGAGCGCCCTTCCTGTAAAAACCAGACCCCGGCGGGGGTCAACTCCACATCACGATGGCGACGCTCAAATAAGGGAACGGCGAGCCACTCTTCGAGCTGACGCACGGTATAGCTGACCGCGGAAGGCACCCGGTGAAGCTCCTGCGCGGCCGCGCTGAAGCTGCCGTTACGGGCGACGGCATCAACCACTTCCAGAGAGTATTCAGACCACATTTTCTGCCTGCAAAATTTTTGAATGCATGTGACAAATATTAGCGTTTCACAAGCCACAATGCACTCCCTACACTCTGCGGCATCGTACCTGTACACCAACTATGAGAACGTTATGTCACAACCCGGGAAAGGATTTTTAGTCTGGCTGGCCGGCCTGAGCGTGCTGGGCTTTCTGGCCACCGATATGTACCTGCCGGCGTTTGCCGCCATGCAGCAGGATCTCAACACCTCCGCCGCCTCCATTAGCGCCAGCCTGAGCCTGTTCCTCGCCGGCTTCGCGCTGGGCCAGCTGTTCTGGGGACCGCTGTCGGACCGCTATGGACGTAAACCGGTACTGCTGAGCGGCCTGGCGATTTTCGCGGCCGGCTGTCTGGGGATGCTGTGGGTGCACAATGCCACCCTGATGCTGGCGCTGCGCTTTCTGCAGGCGATTGGCGTCTGTGCCGCGGCCGTTACCTGGCAGGCGATGGTCGCCGATTACTATCCTGCCCAGCGCACGAACCGCATCTTCGCCACCATTATGCCGCTGGTAGGACTGTCGCCGGCGCTGGCCCCGCTGCTGGGCAGCTGGCTGCTGGTGCACTTCGAGTGGCAAGCCATCTTCGCCACCCTGTTCGCCATCACTCTGCTGCTGATGCTGCCTGCCCTGCGCCTGAAGGCAGCCGCGAAGTCAGTAGTAGTGACGCAGCAAAAGATCACCTTTCTCGCGCTACTGCGCTCCCGGGAATACAGCGGCAACGTCCTGATCTACGCCGCCTGTTCCGCCAGCTTCTTCGCCTGGCTTACCGGTTCACCTTTTATCCTGCATGAAATGGGCTATGGCCCAACCGCTATCGGCCTGAGCTATATTCCGCAGACAATCGCCTTTCTGGTGGGAGGCTATGGCTGTCGCGCGCTGCTGCAGAAATGGTCCGGTCAACAGATGCTGCCGTGGCTGCTGGTGATTTTTGCCATCAGCGTAGCCGCCACCTGGCTGGTGGGCCTGCAAACCCATGCCTCGCTGGTGGCGTTAATGATCCCGTTCTGCATGATGGCGGTGGTCAACGGCGGGATCTACCCCATCGTGGTTGCTCAGGCGTTGAAGCCTTTTCCGCAGGCGACCGGCCGCGCGGCGGCGCTGCAAAATACCCTGCAGCTTGGCCTGTGCTTCCTGACCAGTCTGCTGGTATCCGCGCTGATCGCCACGCCGCTGCTGACTACCACCAGCGTAATGCTGGTTTCGATTGGCTTAGCCGGAATAGGCTATCGCCTGCAGCAGACGCCGGAGCTGACACCCCACTCTTCCCACGCGTAATGCCCGTCGCCAGGGCCCGGACCAGTCGTTAGCATGCTAAGAAATTTTTATTGAAAGCCAGTACTTAGCGTCCTATACTGGATCCGGGTTCACATAAATAGAAAATAGTTACAGATTAACGGATGCAGGATGCCTCCGTTTCACCATGGAAGGCCTTTCGGCAAGGGTTATCTCCCTTCCTCTGTTTACGTCGGATAGCGACTTCACGGATTATCCGTGAGATTTCTCACAAAGCCAAAAAAGCGTCTACGCTGTTTTAAGGTTCTGATCACTTGGGCGTGATGGAGAAGCTATGAGTTCATCGTGTATAGAAGAAGTAAGTGTACCAAATGATGACTGGTACCGGATTGCAGCTGAATTATTAGGCCGTGCGGGAATTGAAATCAATGGCTCCGCGCCGTCCGACCTGCGGGTTAAAAATCCTCTCTTTTTTAAACGGGTTTTGCAGGAAGGTTCGCTGGGTTTAGGCGAAAGCTATATGGACGGCTGGTGGGAATGCGAGCGTCTGGATATATTCTTCCACAAGGTGTTACGCGCCGGGTTGGAAAAGCAGCTCCCACACCATTTCAAAGACACACTCCGCATCGCAGGCGCTCGTCTGTTTAATCTACAAAGTAAAAAACGTGCCTGGATTGTCGGTAAAGAGCACTACGACCTCGGCAACGATCTCTTCAGCCGGATGCTTGATCCCTATATGCAATATTCCTGCGGTTACTGGAAAGAGGCGCAGAGCCTCGAGGCCGCCCAGCAGGCTAAGCTGGATCTCATCTGCCGCAAACTGGAGCTGGAGCCAGGCATGCGGGTACTGGATATTGGCTGTGGATGGGGCGGTCTCGCCGAATATATGGCGCGAAATTATCAGGTCAGCGTCGTGGGTGTAACCATCTCCGCCGAGCAACAAAAAATGGCCCAGGCGCGCTGCGCCGATCTCGATGTAGAGATTCGTCTCCAGGATTATCGCGATCTGCACGACAGCTTTGACCGCATCGTCTCCGTTGGCATGTTTGAGCACGTGGGGCCGAAAAATTACGCTACCTACTTTGAGGTTGCCGACCGTAATTTGAAACCCAACGGCCGCTTTTTACTGCACACCATTGGTTCCAAGGTCACCGACCATAACGTTGACCCGTGGATCGATAAATATATCTTCCCGAACGGCTGCCTGCCTTCCGTGCGTCACATTGCCGAAGCCAGCGAGAAGCACTTTGTGATGGAAGACTGGCACAACTTCGGCGCCGATTATGACACGACCCTGATGGCCTGGTATGAGCGTTTCCTCGCCAGCTGGCCGGAAATTGCCGATAACTATTCTGAGCGTTTCAAACGCATGTTTACCTATTATCTGAACGCCTGCGCCGGCGCCTTCCGCGCCCGCGACATTCAGCTCTGGCAGGTGGTGTTCTCGCGCGGTATTGAACATGGACTGCGCGTCGCCCGTTAAATAACACTCCCCCGCTTATCGGCGGGGGATTTTTTTTCAGGCTTCATTGACCTTAGCCGCCATCTCTTTCGCGGCCAGCACGCGTTCGACCGTATCGACAACCGCCTGGGTCTGCGGATCAATCTCAATATTGACGCGATCGCCCAGTTTTTTCGCTCCCAGGGTGGTCCGCTGCAGCGTCTCCGGAATAAGATGCACGCAGAAACGGGTCGCCGTCACCTCACCCACCGTCAGACTAATGCCGTCAATACCGATGAATCCTTTATAGAGGATGTATTTCATCAGCGTTGGATCCTGCACTTTAAACCAGATCTGACGGTTATTTTCGGAAGTCAGAATCTTCACGATTTCCGCGGTGGTCATAATGTGGCCGGACATTAAATGCCCGCCGATTTCATCACTAAATTTCGCCGCTCGCTCGACGTTCACTTCATCGCCGACCTGAATATCGCCAAGATTGGTAATCCGCAGCGTCTCTTTCATCAGATCGAAGCTGATGCGTGCGCCGTTGATTTCGGTCACCGTCAGGCAGCAGCCGTTGTTGGCTACCGAGGCGCCGGTTTCCAGCCCCTCCAGCATATGTGCCGGTAACTCAACCACGTGAGTGCGAAAATTGGGTTTATCATCAATGGAGACCACTTTCGCGGTTCCCTGAACAATACCAGTAAACATGTTTGGCTCCTGTTGAAAATCATGACGGTATCATTACCGCTTTCGCTATCGGGAACAATAACAGGAGGGCAAAGCGGTTGCCAGCGCGCTTCGTGCCTCGACTCTTTTTTCACTGGCTTAATAGCCAATCCTCGCTACAATAGACTGGAAATTCCTCATTTTTATCCCCTTGCTGCCAGTTACGGCGGCTTTTTTAGTCTCAAAATAACAACAATTCGAAGGTGTTCACGTGCAGAAGTATTTCGTTGAAGCGCGTCAGTTATTAGCTCTGGCTATACCCGTCATCCTTGCGCAGGTGGCGCAGACGGCGATGGGTTTTGTCGATACCGTGATGGCGGGTGGCTACAGCGCCACGGATATGGCCGCCGTGGCCATCGGGACCTCCATCTGGCTGCCGGCGATCCTCTTCGGCCACGGCCTTCTGCTGGCGCTGACCCCGGTGGTGGCACAGCTTAACGGATCCGGGCGGCGGGAGCGTATCGCGCCGCAGGTGCGTCAGGGCTTCTGGCTGGCCGGCTTTGTCTCGGTGCTGATCATGGTCGTGCTGTGGAACGCCGGATACATCATCAGCTCCATGCATAACATCGATCCGCTGTTGGCAGAGAAGGCGGTTGGCTACCTGCGCGCGCTGCTGTGGGGCGCTCCGGGCTATCTGTTCTTCCAGGTCGCCCGTAACCAGTGTGAAGGGCTGGCAAAAACCAAGCCCGGGATGGTCATGGGCTTTATTGGATTACTGGTCAACATTCCGGTGAACTATATTTTTATCTATGGTCATTTCGGCATGCCCGAGCTGGGCGGCGTCGGCTGCGGTGTGGCGACGGCCTCCGTTTACTGGGTGATGTTCGCCAGCATGCTGTGGTGGGTGCGCCGGGCGCGTACGATGCGCGATATCCGCTGCGTCGAGCGCTTCAGCGGCCCTGATTTTGCCGTCCTGTTACGGCTGGTGCAGCTGGGGCTGCCCATTGCTCTGGCGCTGTTCTTTGAAGTCACTCTGTTTGCCGTCGTCGCGCTGCTGGTCTCCCCGCTCGGGATCATTGACGTCGCTGGTCACCAGATCGCGCTTAATTTCAGCTCGCTGATGTTCGTTCTGCCGCTGTCGCTGGCGGCGGCGGTCACCATTCGCGTCGGCTTCCGCCTTGGCCAGGGCTCAACGATCGATGCCCAAGTTTCGGCCCGCACCGGCGTGGGCGTGGGGGTCTGCCTGGCGGTATTTACCGCTATCTTTACCGTCCTGATGCGTAAGCAGATTGCGCTGCTGTATAACGATAATCCCGAGGTGGTGACGCTGGCCTCGCACCTGATGCTGCTGGCGGCTATCTATCAGATCTCCGACTCTATTCAGGTGATCGGCAGCGGCATTCTGCGCGGCTATAAAGATACGCGGTCTATCTTTTTTATTACCTTTACCGCGTACTGGGTGCTGGGTTTGCCGAGCGGCTATCTGCTGGCGCTGACCGATATGATTGTGCCCCGCATGGGACCTGCCGGTTTCTGGTGCGGATTTATCATCGGTCTGACCTCCGCCGCCATCATGATGATGCTGCGGATGCGTTTTCTGCAGCGCCAGCCTTCCAGCATCATCTTACAGCGCGCTGCGCGCTAACTTGTCTAAGCCCGCCGCTCCGGCGGGCTTTTTCGTTCTTCGCTATAACGGCGCGTTGTACATTCCGTTACTCCCTGACACCAAAGACTCACTGATAGCCTCCCGGCAGGCGCTTATAGTGTTGCCAACAGCCCCGCAGTGGGGTTACTCAAGAAACCAAGTCGAGGATTTCAGAATGAAAAAAGTATTAGCTCTGGTCGTTGCCGCTGCTATGGGTCTGTCATCAGTTGCTTTCGCTGCCGATGCGGCAAGCACCACCCCGAGTGCAGCAGCCAGCCATACTACCGTTCACCATAAGAAACATCACAAAGCGGCCGCGAAACCGGCAGCCGAGCAGAAAGCGCAGGCGGCGAAGAAACACCACAAAGCCGCTGCAAAACCGGCTGCTCAGCAAAAAGCCCAGGCTGCAAAGAAACATCATAAAGCGGCACACCACGCAGCTAAACCGGCGGTTAAACCGGCGGCATAATGGTCAGGGCGTTAAGGTGATAAACCGGCGCTGAACAGCGCCGGTTTTTTTTCAGGAGGACATCATGCTGCAACGCTATCGCTTCGAATTGCTGCTGTTACTGCTCATCGTCTGCGCGCTGTTTACCCTGCGCTTGATGTTTAAATAGCTGGCTGCTGAACCCATTTTCGGGCCGGCGGCGTATAGTCGCGAAAACCGGCGATAATCTCGTCTGCCGAGGTAGCGAACGGCAGCATCTCCGCGTAGCGCGGGTGCATAAACCCTTCCCGTACCATGTTATCGACCATCGCCTGAAGCGGATCGTAATAACCCTTAATATTCAGGAACGCGCACGGTTTCTCATGGATCCCCAGCTGCGCCCAGGTCCATTGTTCGAAAATCTCCTCGAGCGTCCCCGCCCCGCCCGGCAGGGCAATAAAGCCATCCGCCAGCGCCGCCATTTTGGTTTTCCGCTCGTGCATATCCTCGACCACATGCAGCTCCGTCAAGCCGCGGTGGGCAATTTCCCGCTCCACCAGGCCGCGCGGCATCACGCCGATCACCACGCCACCGGCCTCCAGCGCCGCATCGGCGACCGCCCCCATCAGACCAACTTTGCCGCCGCCATAGACAAGCGCCAACCCCTGCTGCGCCAGCGTACGTCCAACCAGACGGGCGGTTTCGAGGTACAGCGGATGTTCGCCAGCTGAAGAACCGCAAAAAATACCAATCGATTTCATCTTCGTTATGACTCCTTCTCTTCTGGTGGCCGATAATTTAACACATCGGCAACCCTTCCGCGCAGGTTTGGACTGCCTGAAAAATGAGAGCCGTGATGCTCGCTGGCGAAGAAATATCCTTGTGGTTCAGTAAAATATATCCGGAATGAGTAAAAGTTCCGCAATCGCATGCAATGTGCAAGAAAAGTGACGTTTACCTCTTGCCACATCCCCTCCCTGCCGCTAATATGCGTCCCCGTTGTCACCACAACATTGCGTTCGTAGCTCAGTTGGTTAGAGCACCACCTTGACATGGTGGGGGTCGTTGGTTCGAGTCCAATCGAACGCACCATAATGCGTTTATAGCTCAGTTGGTTAGAGCACCACCTTGACATGGTGGGGGTCGTTGGTTCGAGTCCAATTAAACGCACCATAATGCGTCTGTAGCTCAGTTGGTTAGAGCACCACCTTGACATGGTGGGGGTCGATGGTTCGAGTCCATTCAGACGCACCAATCATTTTTCCTTCTGTAATTCCTGAATTTTATCACCTGCTCCCCGTTGGTATTGCTGACTTAAAATGTTGTGTATTGGCAAAGCGTTTTCCTTGCATAGTCCATACTAGTCCACATGAGTGCTAAGGAAGGTGCGAATAAGCAGGTCATTTCTTCCCAAGCTGACTCGCTGATTAAAATTTCGCGGATCTGGGCCGATTTTTTTCCCGCAAACACATCGAATCAGCCTATTTAGGCTATTTTTTCCACCATTTCTGGCGTTATTTCCGGTTTTTACTGAGATCTCTCCCACTGACGTATCATTTGGTCCACCCGAAACAGGTTGGCCAGGGTGAATAACATCGCCAGTTGGTTATCGTTTTTCAGCAGCCCCTTGTATCTGGCTTTCACGAAGCCGAACTGCCGCTTGATGATGCGAAACGGGTGCTCCACCCTGGCACGGATGCTGGCTTTCATGTATTCGATGTTGATGGCCGTTTTGTTCTTGCGCGGATGCTGC
>NZ_JH414798.1:783740-787918 GCF_000238715.1 Klebsiella sp. 4_1_44FAA | reverse complement strand
GCAGCATGGTCTCCAGCGGATAGGGCCGTCGGCCATTGCCCGCCTTGGGATAAAACGGACTCGATGACAGCGGTCATATTCTGCCATGGCAGAATCTGCTCCATGCGGGAGAGGAAAATCTCTTTTCGGGTCTGACGGCGCTTAGTGCTGAATTCACTATCGGCGAAGGTGAGTTGATGGCTCATGATGTCCCTCTGGGATGCGCTCCGGATGAATATGATGATCTCATATCAGGAACTTGTTCGCACCTTCCCTAAGGAAGCCAACCCTTTTAATGAGCATCAAAAATCGATCAACAGACCACGCCGTTTAATTTCTTAATGATAATAATTCCATTCATCATAAATATATGCATATGCAAATCGATATATCAGATACCCCACCAGGAATCCCACAACTGAAAGTAAACCCCAGAGAAATTTATATTCATTTACTGAGAAAAAAAAGAACCAGCCAGCCAGCGCGATACCTGAAGCACCTAATCCCATCCCAGCCCCTCTGATAACACGGGAAAGCAGGATGAGTAATGTTCGTTTTATATTCATAGTCCACCAAAGAAATATTCACATATTTTGTTAAATTCTGCTGGATTCTTATCACTGACCATACACGCTGTTTCGAAAGGTTTTACAATATCCTCAACAAGAAAATACAGAAGATCCAGATCTCCCAGATTTTGCAGTTTATCATGCAGTACCGGATTTCTGCGCTTCAGATATCGGGACGTGTATATTGCTCTGGATGTTTCAGCTCCAACGGATAATAATAATCCGGCAAGACTTCCTGCAAAAAAAGCGGACACTCCTCTTGAGGCGTTCCCCTCTTCCTCATCCCGCCCCGCGTCAGGTGCTGCGGCTTCTGTCCTGCCGCCATATGGGTTAACAGTTGCTGATTCAGCAGGCTGTCGATATTGCGCCCTCCGGAGAACAACCATCCGGTAGCGTGACTGCCCCGGCGGTTGCTTTACCAAACTGGTTGCATCGTTTATCAACCTGTTCCTCATCGCTTCACTCCATCTATTCTGGCGTTAAAATTCATCATTACGTCCTCCATTCGTTACCCTTCGCCATCCCACCCACTGGCCGCGCTATCGCACCCGCCTGCTTTCGCGAACGCTACCGCCCGTCGCTGTCTCCCTACAGGAACCCAAAGCGCACTGGGTAAGGCAGAACGGTGATCTTTTATTTAACGCCCGGAATAGCAGTCGCTCAGCAATACATGCACAAGAAAATCCCGTTCGTATCCGCGTACTGCCGGAGTATATTCAGTTTGAATTCAGCGGAATCTCGGTTCAGATCGGGAGTGACTGCGTAATGCTGAAAAAGACGATAAACAGAATAAAACAAATAAACTGATAATATTTTCTAAGACGAGAGATGGAGGCCGTCTGGACGCAGGGCGGAAGCGGTGGCTTCGCAACAACAATATTCCATACTGAAAACTATTCCCTGGCCTAAAAAAGCGAGCGCGCGGTAAAACAGGGAGGAAACCATGGGCGGCGCTAAATGTCTCCCGACCAGCTCTGACTTAACCTGCCGCAATCTCCGTCTGCAGCCAGCGCTCAAACATCTGCAGCGCTGGCTCCCCCTCCACGCCGCCGGGTTTGATCAAGCAGAAGCGCTTAGCCAGCGTCGGGGAGCCCGGCCACGGGGCAACCAGCGTTCCGGCGCTCAGCTCGCTTTCCACATACATCTTCGGCACCAGGGCCACACCCTGCTGGCTAAGTACCGCGGCGATCGCCATCTCATGCAGATCGTAGCGCGGCCCCTGGGCGGGGTTATCCAGCGCCAGACCGCACTCGCGGGCATAGTGCAGCCAGGCGTCCGGGTTTTGCCGCCGGTGAATGCGCGTTAGCCGGTTAAGCAGCCCCGGAAGATCGTCATCCGTCAGCAGCGCAGCATGGCAGACCGGCAGCAAATACTCCGCAAATAAAAACGTCACCTCCATTCCGGTCCACGCCGGGTGTTCAAAATGGATGGCGGCATCAAATCCGCTTCCCGGCAGAATGAAGGGATCGCTGCGGGCGGCGATATTGACCACGATATGCGGATGCTGCGCCGCAAAGCGCCCGAGCCGGGGAATTAACCAGCGGCTGGCGAAGGTGGGGAGCACGGCGATCTCCAGGCTGCGGCCATCGACGGGCATCCCGCTGACGTCATGGGTGTCCCGTTCCAGGCGAGCGAGGATCTCGCGGACCTGACGAGCATAGCGGGCGCCTGCCGGATTGAGCCGCACCCGGCTCCCCGTCCTGTCGAAGAGTTTACTGTCGAGGAGCGCTTCCAGACGGGCAATCTGCCGGCTGATGGCCCCTTCCGTTAACGCGAGCTCCGCCGCCGCGCGGGCAAAGTTGCCGTGACGAGCCGCGGCCTCAAAAGCCAGTAGCGCAGCGCTGCTGGGGATTTTACGACGCATAGCCAATGCTCCTTGTGCAGGCTCACCGAAAGTCAGTGACAGAATATCACTACGCCTTGAATTAACATCGTTTTTCAGCGCCATTTTTAGCCGATAGGATGATGAAAACTCACTAAAGCGCCTTGTGCGCCACATCATCTGTTCATCGAGGTCACTATGCTCTATGTCGTCGAATGCGCCTACACCGATCCCCAAAGCGAAGCGGCGTGGAATACCTTTTACAATCAGGAAAAACTACCGGCGCTGGTCTCTGTGCCCGGTTTCTACGCCTCCCAGCGCTTCCGCGCTCTTAGCGAGGGCTGCCCCTGCTACCTGGCGCTGCACGATATCCACGATGCTACCGTCATCGACAGCGACGCCTACCGCCGCAACGGCGGCGGCCATTTTGCCCGCTGGCAATCGGCGATCGCCGACTGGCATCGCCACCTCTATCTAACGAATAATACGCTGCGGGAGGTTGCCCCGGATGAAGTGCTGCTGCTGGGCGATACCGCGGAGGACTTGCCCGTCGCTGCGCCGATACTCCTGCAGCCAGGCGGCCTGGCGACCGAACAAAGCCGGTATGCCGCCATCGTCCCACGAGACAACCTGCATCACCTGGCCACGACTGCCGCCGTCTTTATCTATCAGCCCATCACCGCCCGGTTACGCAACCCGGCGCAGCGCGCGTGAGGTCGCCATGTCACCTGCTCCCTTTTATACGTTGACCGCTGGCGACCTGACGGTGACTGCCGTGAGTGATGGTCTGATGTCAGCGCCGCTGTCCTTACTCTCGGGTATCTCACGGGAGGAGGCGGAACATCTGCAGCGGCATTCAGGATTAGCCTCACCAGAGACCATTGCGATTGGCGCCTATCTGATCCGCGGTCGCGGGAATACGGTGCTGGTGGATACCGGCACCGGCGGAGCCAATGGCGTTGGCGGCGAACTTATCGCCAATCTGGCGCGGCTCGGCGTTGGTCCCGAGGAGATCGACGCCATCCTTCTCACCCACGCCCATCCGGACCATATCGGCGGCCTGCTGTCCGCCGCTGGTACGCCAGCGTATCCCAACGCCACGGTGTTCCTGCCTACGCGGGAAAGCGCTTACTGGCTGGCAACATCCACGTTCGACAACGCCAGCGATCGCGGCCGGCGCAACGTGCTGCTTGTTCGCCGTGTACTGGCGAACTGCGCGGCGCAAATCAGCGGGGTTGATGATGAGGAGGTGATCGCCGGGATCCGCCCGTGCCCTCTGCCCGGCCATACGCCCGGGCATACCGGGTATCGTCTCGAAGCGGGCGATACCTCGCTGCTGATCTGGGGGGATATCGTCCATTTCCCGTCCATTCAGTCTGCGCGGCCAGAAGCCTCGGTCGCCTTCGACGTCGATCCTGAACAGGCCCGGCGTACCAGGGAGATCCTGCTGCGCCAGGCCGCCAGCGAACGGTGGTTGATTGCCGGTATGCATCTTGGCCTGCCGGGATTCGCCAGAGTGGAGAACACCGCCTCAGGCTATTGTCTGCGCTCGGTGTGATCGTTGAGCAGAACAATGACCACAGTAAAACCCGGGTCGCGGCATGAGCACGACCGGGGCGTTTTGTCCGGGAACGTGGACGAGCCGTTAACCGCGGCTCTTCCAGCCTTTTTTACTTTTGCAGCTAGGGAAGGTGCGAACAAGTTCCTGATATGAGATCATCATATTCATCCGGAGCGCATCCCAGAGGGACATCATGAGCCATCAACTCACCTTCGCCGATAGTGAATTCAGCACTAAGCGCCGTCAG
>NZ_JH414798.1:748331-782868 GCF_000238715.1 Klebsiella sp. 4_1_44FAA | reverse complement strand
TAACCAACTGGCGATGTTATTCACCCTGGCCAACCTGTTTCGGGTGGACCAAATGATACGTCAGTGGGAGAGATCTCAGTAAAAACCGGAAATAACGCCAGAAATGGTGGAAAAAAATAGCCTAAATAGGCTGATTCGATGTGTTTGCGGGAAAAAAATCGGCCCAGATCCGCGAAATTTTAATCAGCGAGTCAGCTTGGGAAGAAATGACCTGCTTATTCGCACCTTCCCTAGCTTTGGTGGCGACCCACGGGTGACGTAGCTGAGTCAACTGAAGATCCTGGGAGGCCGGGCTGGCCGACCAGCGTTTGTTGCACAGAGGCTTACGAGTTGTAATGACCATAAAAACGCTCCTAAAAAAATGAACCATTCCCTAGGTAGTTCCACAAGTTCAGAATTAGCGTATCACCGCGTAACGGAAGTTATTTCAATCTTTGTTTTAGAATGTAAATGGTCATCGCCCTCTGAAATAGCTTAAATTGATCCAAATCAATTTAAGTGCATTTATTTTTCGATGCCACCTATATTTTCAAGCGCTTACCTTCGCCAGCCGCCTGATTAAGACTTTTCCTATACCGCATAATACAACAGAATCAAGCGATATTATCAGATTTTTATTCTAGTTATGTATGGCTATGTGGTTATTTGTTTTGATTATTCTAACTGATAAAATTCACTTGGTCAGTCAGCAGCGGGCAGGTACTCTGCACCGGCAAGAAGAGGATTTGTCAGGGAGTTGTGGATGACTAAAGGCTATAAACTACTTGGCTATAAGTTAGCGGATAATATTTTCTACTGCCTACATCATCGGGAAATTATCACGCTGCGCGGGACACGGACGCAAGTCCAGCTACGCAGCACCATGGCCTGTTTACTGGAGTACCTGCTGGCGCACGGCAGAGAACGTCTGGTCAGCGATGAAGAGTTAATGATTAACGTTTGGGAAAAAAATAATCTCCGCCCTTCCGCGCAGCGCCTATGGCAGGTTATTCAGAGCTTAAAGTCTCGCTTACACCAGGCTGGCGTGGAGAGCGCGTTAATCATCCGCGTTAAGTGCGCGGGGTATTATATTAATAACGTTTACGTAGCCGAAATTTATTCATACAAACCGCCGGGGATGATGAATTATATAAACACTTCGCCTGCTGATATGAATAAGCTTCTGGTACGCAGCTAATCCCCTCCCCGCGCCGTTTACATCGCCAGCAACAGGGTTTATTCGTTGAACATTTTAATTCACAGCAATAATATTTATTTTAATATCGGTATCGCCCAGTGTTTTCGGGATATTCAGAAAACAGCGCCCGAATTAAAGGTTATTCACTCCCTGCCCCTCAGCCATCTTCCAGAACTGTCCGGGCTGGATGTGATTATTTTGTCACTGGAAAACTATCATGATTACCTGGCTGCCGCTGAAATCGCTCAGCACTTTCAGGGCCTGGTCATTGGCTTTACGTCAGCCGGCAACGTAAGGCGCGGACGCCCCTTTTTCGCGGATACCCTACTGTGGGTCAGCCAGCGCGAAGCGGTACGTGAAGTGAGCCGCCTTCTGCGCTGCCTGGCCGAGCGCCGCTGGCCACTCGTGCCGCGTCACCAACGTCAGAGCGTTTCTTTCCGTCAACGAGCCCCGCTCAACCGCCTGGAGATGCGGATGATTGATGCCACCATGAAGGGTCAGTCGGTTCATCAAATGGCCGCTACGCTGGGGATTAATCGCAAGCGGGTCTATAACGGCCTGGAAAGGATTAAAGTGAATTTCCGCCTGGTCAGTCATAGCCATTTTCATCATTTCATGACCGACAGGCTCTCTTTTAGTCGCCTGTCTGCCGACCTCCGATGCCTGACCACAGCAGCTAATGCAACCCTGCCGCCGCGCGCAGCCTCACGACCGGCGGAAAATCATTCATATTATTTGAAAGAGTTTCGAAAATTGTTTTGATTTTAAGCCCCAGCAATCAAGCGTATTCTTTATCACATCAGGGCAACAGGCCCTTTATCAGACACCAAATTAAGGAATACACCATGAATTTCATCAAAACTTTCGTTGCTGTTTCTGCGCTGTCTCTGTTCTCTGCTGCCAGCTTTGCTCAGAGCGTCAGCGCCACTGCCTCCACGCTGGACCGCGCGGAAGCTAAAATTGCCGCCCAGGCCGCAGAACAGGGTGCATCCTATAAAATTACCAGCGCCCAGTTTAACAACCGTGTTCATATGACGGCTGAACTGAGCAAATAAACCCTTGCCCCTAAACGTTTCCTAAAGCGCCGCCTGGACGGCGCTTTAGTTTTTCCCCCTGCCTGACATTTCCCGGCAGGTCCATGCGGCATTCGCCGGATCCCGGACAATACTGACTCTCAGCACAAAAAGAGCCTGATAGCAATAAATACCCGATTGGCTGGATTATCTGCGGCTTGTCGGCGTAAAGCGGAGAGGTCTGTCGCCGCGAATCAGTCGGAGGCCTTCCGCTGTCTGCAAAGCGGCGCCCATTTTGGCAAAATTTGCGTGGCGTGGTGAGGGTTTGCAGGGCCTCCGTGCCCTGGAAAGACTTTATTCGAAAAAGACGTCCGGATTTTCCGACAGCGAAACAAAGGATTTCGTATTTTTATCCAGCGCCTGAATATCGCCGGTTTCGATGTCGTAGAACCAGCCATGCAGGCGCAGGGTATGGTCGCGCAGACCAACCGCCACCGAAGGATGGGTCTTGATGTTATTCAGTTGGGCGATAACGTTTTCCTGCACCATGCCGTTGACCTTATCGGTTTCGCTAGCCCAGGTTTTCTTTTCCACCACCGCTTTCGCGGCATCGGCATAGCGTAGCCAGTGAGACACCGCAGGCATCGGCTCAAGGCACTGACAGGTGGCGATCGCTTTCATCGCGCCGCAGTTGGAATGGCCGCAGATCACGATATCCGTCACGCCCAGCGCAACCACGGCATATTCGATGGTCGCGGAAACGCCGCCCGGCTCCGGCCCGAAAGACGGCACGATATTCCCGGCATTACGAATGACAAAGAGCTGTCCCGGCTCCTGCTGGGTAACCAGTTCCGGCACCAGACGGCTGTCAGAACAGGAGATGAAAAGCGCTTTGGGATTCTGGCTGGAGGCCAGGCTGCGGAAGAGTTCTTTACGCTGGGGGAAGATCTCTTTCTGAAAGTTGAGGAAGCCCTCAATGATATGTTGCATAGCAGTGTCTCTTCTCTGTAGTTATTACGGTATGACAAAGATCACAGTTATTCAGTTTACCATCGATGACAAGAATGGGAATCGTTATTCAAACAGTTGCGCAGAAAACGCGCCCCGCCAACGCCTGCTTCTCCCCGTCTAACACACACCTTTTTGACGTGCTTTCCTGAACCAGTTTGCTACTCTGTCTGCTCCAACCGTCCACACGTTACCGACCGCCTGCCTGCGGCGGACATAACAGGAGTCGCTATGTTCCTATCCAGCCTGATGGCCATTGCCGCGGTGCTGATCATGGGCGTGATCAGTCCCGGCCCAAGCTTTATCTTTGTCGCGCGCAATGCCGTCGCTCGCTCGCGTCTGCACGGTATGGTTACCGCCCTCGGTACCGGCGCCGGTGCGGCCATTTTCTCCATTATGGCGATGCTGGGCCTGCAGAAGGTGCTCACCGCGGTGCCGGAGCTGTTTATTGGTTTGAAGGTGGCGGGCGGGCTCTATCTGCTGTGGCTGGGCTATAAAATTTTTCGCGGGTCGGCGCAGCCGATGGACTTTTCCGCCAGCGGGATGGCCGGCAACCGCTCTTTGCTGAAGACCTTCCGCGACGGGCTGTATACTCAGCTCAGCAATCCCAAAACGGCGCTGGTGTTCGCCTCAATTTTTACCGCCCTGCTGCCGGCGCAGATCCCCACCGCCTTCTATTACATCGTGCCGCTGATGAGCTTTCTGATCGACGTAAGCTGGTATTCGCTGGTGGCGCTGGTGCTGTCTGCCGACCGCCCGCGCCGCGTCTACCTGCGGCTGAAGCGGCGGATCGACATCGCCACCGCGACGGTGCTGGGGGCGCTGGGCCTGCGGCTTATCGCCACCTCCCTCACCCGCTAGCGGGTTACACGGTATAGATGCGAATATCGTGCTGCTGAAAGGCAACGCGATATTCGCGACTGATATTCTCTTCCACCACCAGCACATCGATATCGCTGCTGGCGGCCACCACAAACCGCGCTGCTGCCGGAATTTTATCCGAAGTCAGACCAACAATAATTTCGCTGCACTGTTTAATGACCGCTTTCTTGAACTCGCAGTCGGCATAGTCAAAGCCGGTCAGGCCCGACTCTGGCGCCATCGCGCAGCCGCCGATAAACCCCTGGTCGAATAACATGCCCTGCACCTGAGCCACCGCCGCGGCGCCGACGCAACCGCCGCTCGCGCGCTGTACCTGGCCGCCAAGCATCACCACGTCATACAGCGGTTTTTTCACCAGTACCGCGGCGATCTCCGGCGAGTTCGTTACCACCGTCAGCGCCAGCTCGGTGGGCAGCGCCTCGGCCATCGCCAGATTGGTGGTCCCGGTATCAATGAAAATAGTGCCGCCGGGCTTCACCAGCCGGGCACACTGTTGCGCGATCCTTAGCTTTATCGCGCGGTTTTTATCTTTCCGCTGACTGTAATCCCCCGCTTCCGGCAGACTCAGCACCGCCCCGCCATACACCTTTTTACAGAATCCCTCGCGGCTGAGCTCATGCAGATCGCGGCGGATGGTATGCTCCGACACCTGAAGACGCGCCGCCAGCTCCGCGCACACCACTCTGCCGTTTTCCTGCAGGATCTGGCAAATCAGCGCTTGTCGCTGTTGAGGGAAAGCAGCATAATCGAGCATAACACAATCCTTAAATGATCAAAACCGAGCAGTAGCAAGCATGATCGTCTGCCCTGCTCTGGTTGTCAACGTTTCTGCCCGGAGGTTTACCATGAAAATTGCCCATTTCGCCCTGTGGACCCAACAGCTCGACGTCCAGGCCCGCTTCTGGGTGGACTTCTTTGCCGCCAGCATCAATGAAAAATACCTTAGCCAGACCAACCCCGGCTTTGCCTCCTATTTTGTTACTATCGACGATGAGGTGGTGATAGAGCTGATGACCAAGCCTGGCCTGCAGCAGGCCAGCGCGGATAATAACCATACCGGCTGGGCGCATCTGGCCCTCTCGGTGGGCGGGGCGGAACAGGTCGATGCCATCGCCCAACGCGCCGGGGCCGCCGGAATACTGATTTCGCCGCCGCGCACCACCGGCGACGGCTATTATGAGGCGGTGATCGCCGATCCCGATGGCAACCTGATCGAAATCGTCGCATAGTCAGCAGAACGCCAGTATTCAGGAGGCATCCATGGCACATTACCGGATTATCGACACCGCATCCTGGCCCCGCCGGGACCATTTCACTTTTTACCGCCAATTCGCCAACCCCAGCTTTAATCTCTGCGTGCCGATAGCGGCGCAGCGCCTGTACGAATGTGCGAAGGACCGTCGGGTCTCGTTTTTTCAGCTCGCGCTCTATGCCCTGCTGCGCGCGGCCAACGGGGTACCGCAGCTACGCCAGCGAGTGCGGAACGATGAGGTGATTGAATATGACAGTCTGGCAGTAATGACGCCGGTGATGACCGTCGGAGAGGGATTCCGTCAGGTGTGGTGCGACAATGCCCCCGAGTTCACCGCCTTCAGCGCCGCGGCCACGCCGAAGATTGTCGCGGCAAGAGAGACATCCCCGGCGCCGCTCATCGTCGATGGCGAGCATTTTATCTGCGCCAGCTGTCTGCCATGGCTCCACTTCACCTCGATGACCCATGCGGAATATGCCGTCGGCGCGGCGGTCCCCGCGCTCACCTGGGGAAAATTGCAGAATGGCGTTATCCCGGTGGCCGGGCGGTTTAACCATGCCTTCGTCGATGGTCTCCACGCCAGCCGCTTTTATGCCCTTGTCGAAGAGGGATTTAATGACCCCGAGCGGCTCTGGTTGCCGCTAACCGAAACCGCACCCTCCCTGCTTCCCCCAGCGGCGAAGGAGCGTTAACGTCTGCCCGGAACTGACCGCCAGGGAGCCTTACTCCCTACACGGTGGTCGGTACGGGGCCACTATCATCGTTCCCTTTCAGCCGGCGAATACCGCGCAGGTGTGACGCCTGTTCAGAACCTCGCGATTGAAAAGCTGGGTCACAGACAGCATGCTGACCAACCATCATCAGACAGCGGAAACCACTGCTTCATAGCCATAAAATGGGATTATATTGCCGATCCTTTGCTAAGGATAATTAGTTATAAATCATAGCGTTTCAGTGTTAGACAGGGCGAAGTGCGCCTCTTATCTTTCGTCATGAATTGTAAATAACCACGCAATCATTTGATGAGGTAGCACTTTTGTCCAGATTACAACAAGGATTAAAAACCAGACAAACCCGCTTCGCCCTGGCGCTAAAAGTGGCCCTGCTCGGCGGCGTGGTAGCATTTTCTTCTGCTGTCTTTGCTGAGGGTCTCCTGAAAGAAGGTATCACCCCGGCCACTGACGCCAGCCAGATCCCGGCCAGCGCCAAACTGCGCACAGACACGGTGGTGGCCGGGATCTCCGAGCCGCAGGGGATCTTTAACCCCTACTTTTTCGTCAACGGCTGGGATGAGAACGTGACTAACGTCATTTTTTCACGCCTGATCGACTGGGACAGCCAGGGCAAGCTGGTCCCGGGACTGGCGGAGAGCTGGACGGTCAGCCCGGATAACAAAGTCTATACCATCAAATTGCGCCCTGGTCTCACCTTTAGCGACGGCTCACCGCTGACGGCGGAAGATGTCGCCTTTACCCTGACGGTCCTGCTCGACCCCAAATATGATGGCGATACCGACATCACCCTGGCCAATATCGCCGGCGGGGCGGACTACAAAGCCGGCAAAGCTGACAGCGTCAGCGGCCTGAAGGTCATCGACCCGCTCACCCTGCAGGTGACCACCACGCAGCCAGGCGCCACCACGCTGGCCAAAATTGGCGGGCCTGTACTGTCGAAAGCCTGGTACGGCAAAGGGTATCAGCGGGGAAATCTCGACTATCTGCGCTCACTGCACGGCAAGCCGCTGGGCAACGGCCCTTACGTGTACGACAAATACATTCCCGGTCAGGAAATTCGCTTCCATGCCAATAGCCATTTTTACCGTGGGACGCCGCCAACGCCGCGCTTTATCTATCGCGTGACCAATCCGTCCACCAACTTCCAGCTGTTCCAGACCGGGGAGACCGACTACGACGCCTTTACCTCGCGCCCCGACGATATTGAGCAACTGAAGATGCTCGGCTTCGCCAATATTAATCTTTACGGCTCAAGCGACTACAGCCAGGTGGAATTCAACGTGCATCGCCCGGCGCTACAGGATAAGCGGGTGCGCCAGGCGCTGATTTACGGCCTGGAGAGGCAGAAGCTGATCGATGTGGTCTATCAGGGATACGGCAAAGTCGCCATCGAACCGATCGCGCCGATCTCCTGGGCCTTTAACGCTGAAGGCGTCAACCCTTACCCTTACGATCCGGCACAGGCCAAAAAGCTGCTGGATGAGGCCGGCTGGAAAGCTGGCGCCGACGGTATCCGCGCCAAAGACGGCCAGCGCCTGGAGCTGACCCTGCTGGTGAGCAAGAAGGTGCTCAACGATGCGCTGATCCCCATCGCCAAGGAGAACTGGCGGCAGATTGGCGTGCTGCTGAAGCCGCAGGTGGTGGATTTCAACGCCCTGATGGCGCAGCGCAAAGCCGGAAATTACGATTTGGCCTCCTTTAGCACCAGCACCCTTAACGACCCGCACGACGGGGTATGGGATTTCTACAGCAGCGAAGCTAAAGAGTCCGGCTACCATAACGCGGAAGTCGATAAGCTGATTAACGCCGGCAACGCGGTGCTCGACATCGAACAGCGCAAGCCGATCTACCACCAGCTGTATAAAGTGCTGGCCGACGATCCGCCGGTGATCCTGCTCGGCTATCGCGAGATCCTTTCCGCCAGCAGCGCCCGCGTCAGCGGCTTTAAGCCGGATATCTACAACGGCCTGACCGGCAGCCTGCCGGATGTAAAAATCGTCAAATAAATCCCTGGCCGCCGGGTTAACCGGCGGCTGATGTGAGACCGTCATGAGAAATTTCATCCTGAGGCGCCTGCTGCAAACGCTGCCGATGCTGCTGCTGGCCTCCTTCATTATTTTTTTGCTGTTTGCCAAAACCCCCGGCGACTTTATCGATGGCAATATCACCCTGACCGCTGCCCGCGCCGCGGAGCTGAAGGCGATCTACGGCCTCGACCAGCCGCTATTGACCCGCTACCTCCACTGGCTGGGACAGTTGCTGCGCGGTGATTTAGGCTTTTCGCTGCAGTATCAGATCCCGGTCAGCCAGTTGCTCAACCAGTACATCTGGAACTCTTTTCTGCTGGCCAGCGTCGCGCTGGTCTTTTACTGGGGCATCGGCCTGGCGGTCGGCGTGGTTTCTGCCCTGCGACCCGGCTCCTGGTTTGATCATCTGGTGAGCGTCGCGGTGTTTGCCGCCATGTCGTTCCCCACCTTTTTCCTCTGCCTGCTGCTGATTAAATGGTTCGCCGTCGATCTCCACTGGCTGCCGGTAGGCGGGATGACCAATACCGGCAGCGACGAGAGCGGCTGGCAGTATGTGCTGCAGGTGGCTGCCCATCTGGCGCTGCCGGTGCTGGCGCTGGTGATGCTGCAGGCGGGCAGCCTGACGCGCTATGTGCGCGCCAGTATGCTCGACGTGGTGAAAATGGATTTTATCCGTACCGCCCGCGCCAAGGGGTTGCAGGAGCGCACGGTGATCCTCAAACATGCCCTGCGCAACGCCCTGCTGCCGATTATCACCCTGCTGGGCTTCGAGCTGCCGGGGCTGTTCTCCGGGGCGATCATTACCGAAAAGGTATTCAACTGGCCGGGGGCGGGCCACATTCATATCGACTCGCTGGCCGCCCGCGACTATCCGGTACTGATGGGGTTTACCCTGTTTCTGGCGGTGCTGACGATCGTCGGGAATCTGCTCGCCGACGTGCTGTACGCCTGGGCCGATCCGCGTATTCGGGTGAGGTCATGATGATCCTGTCTTACTTAGCTTCCCGTCGCCGCCAGCGGCAGGCGGCTATCCCGGCGCTGGCGCACATTACCCCCCTCTCCCTGGCCGCCGAGGGGGTGGCGACAGCTGCGCCGTAACCGGCTGGCCATGTTCTGCCTGCTCCTGCTGGCGGTGATGGCGGTGTGGTGCGTGCTGGGGCCCGTCTGGTCGCCGTGGAGTGATGATGCCACCGACGCCCTGAGCATCAACCAGCCGCCCGGGGCGGAACACTGGCTGGGGACCGATTTCCTCGGTCGCGATGTCTACACCCGCCTGCTGCTGGCCGGGCGCATCTCGCTGGTTATCGGCCTGCTGACCATGGTGATGTCGGTGTGCCTCGGCTACCTGCTCGGCGCCCTCTCGGGTTACGTCGGCGGGTTAACCGACAAACTGATCATGCGCGTGGCCGACCTGGTGATGACTATCCCTGGGTTACCGCTATTGATCGTCGCCGGGGCGATGCTTTCCGAGCTCGATTTTTCGCCGGACTCGCGCATTTATATGGTGGTGGTGATGCTCAGCCTGCTGGAGTGGCCCCGACTGGCGCGGCTGGTGCGCGGGCAATGTCTCTCCCTGCGCGAACGCGATTTTATGCTGGCCACCCAGGTGCTGGGCCTGTCGGCGCGTCACCGGCTGTTTGGCCACCTGCTGCCGAATACCATTCCGATTCTGGTGGTGATGGCGACCATGGCCGTCGCCAACGCCATTCTCAGTGAATCCGCGCTGAGCTATCTCGGCCTCGGCGTGGTGCCGCCGACGCCGTCGTGGGGCAATATGATGGATGCCGCTAACAGTCTGATCGATTTCCAGCGTCGCCCCTGGCTGTGGATGCCGCCGGGCATCGCCATCTTTATCACCGTGATCGCCATCAACGTGCTGGGCGATGGCCTGCGCGATGCCATGGATCCCAATATGAAACCGAGGATGAAATGACCACGCCGTTAGTCTCCTTTAATCATCTCTCCGTCTCTTTCGCCGGCGAACGCTCTCGCGTGCGCGCGGTGCAGGAGGTCTCTTTCACCATTCAGGCCGGGCAAACCGTTGGCGTGGTGGGTGAATCCGGCTGCGGCAAAAGCGTCACCGCCATGGCGCTGATGGGCCTCCTGCCGCCGCAGACGGCGCGCATCGACGGCGGCGAGATCCGCTTCGCGGACCGCGATCTGCTGCGGCTGAAAGCCAGACAGATGGCCGATCTGCGCGGTCACCAGCTGGCAATGATTTTTCAGGAACCGATGTCGGCCCTCAACCCGGTGTTGACCATCGGGGAGCAGCTGTGCGAACCGCCGATCCGCCACCTCGGCGCCACGCCGAAAGCCGCCTGGCATCAGGCCATCCAGCTGTTAAGCGAGGTCGGCCTGGCGCGCGGGGACAGCCTGATGACCCGCTATCCTCACCAGCTTTCCGGCGGCATGCTGCAGCGGGTGATGATCGCCATGGCGCTGAGCTGTCGGCCCAAACTGCTGATCGCCGACGAACCCACCACCGCGCTCGACGTGACCGTGCAGGCGCAGATCCTACGCCTGCTGCGGGATCGGGCCCGGGCCAGCCAGATGGCGATGATGCTGATTACCCACGACCTGGGGGTGATCGCGCAGATGGCCGAGCAGGTGGTGGTGATGTATGCCGGACGAATTGTGGAACAAGGCGCCACCGCGGAAGTGCTACGGCATCCTCAGCATCCCTACACGCGGGGGCTGATCGCCTCCCGACCGGTGCCCGGTGAGCGGCGTCGGCGGCTGTACTCAATTCCCGGCCAGGTGCCGGATCTGGCCGCCCTGCCGGCGGGCTGCGCCTTTGCCGGGCGCTGCGAGCGGGCGACGGCGCGCTGCCGGGAGGCGATTCCGCCGCTGCTCGGCGACCGCCAACGTGCCGCCTGCTTTTATAGCGAATTTGCGGAGGTGACAGCATGAGCGAACGCTATGTCATTGAAGTGGATGGACTGAAAAAATATTTTCCGCTACGCGACGGCCTGTTTGGTCAGCAGACCGGCGAGCTTCGCGCGGTGGACGGCGTCAGCTTTAATATCCGTCCGGGCACCATTTTTGGCCTGGTGGGCGAGTCCGGCAGCGGTAAAACCACCGTCGGCCGGACCCTGCTTGGCCTGTACGAGAAGAGCGCCGGCAGCGTGAAATTTCACGGTCAGGAGCTGGCCGACCTGACCGCGCCTGCCCTGCGCGCTATCCGGCCCAGGATGCAGCTGGTGTTTCAGGACCCCTATAGCTCGCTGAACCCGCGGCTGCGTATTGGCGACGCGATTGGCGAAGCCATGCTGGAGCACAAACTGTGCGCCCGCAATGAGCTATATGACCGGGTGATCGACGTGATGAAGATCTGCGGCCTGGCGCCGGAACACTATGCCCGCTTCCCGCATCAGTTCTCCGGCGGCCAGCGTCAGCGGATCGGTATTGCCCGGGCGCTGATCCTCAACCCGGATTTTATCGTCGCCGATGAACCCATCTCGGCCCTTGATGTGTCGATTCAGGCGCAGATCATCAATTTGTTTTCCGACCTGCGCGACAACCGCGGCGTCACGTTTCTGTTTATCTCCCACGACCTCGGGGTGGTGGAGCATTTATGTGACGATGTGGCGGTGATGTATCTCGGGCAACTGGTGGAAAGCGCCAGCCGCGATGCGCTGTTCAGCCGCCCCCTCCATCCCTATACCCGCGCCCTGATGGCTGCGGTGCCGACCCTCGACCCGCACAGCGAACCGCAGGCGCTGGTGCAAGGCGAGATCCCGGATCCGGCCAATCCCCCCGCCGGCTGCCGCTTTTCATCCCGCTGCCCGCTGGCCAGCGAACGTTGCCGCAGAGAGCCTCCGGCGCTGCGCGAGTTGGCCCCGGGCCATCGGGTCGCCTGCCATTGGGTCGCATCCTGAGCGCGGTCGATGGGGTTATTTATTTCTAAACAACCGACCGATGGTGCGCGGCAGCGCCAGGATTTACTATCCGCCCCGTCTTGTGAGACGCGCGATAAATGAAGCGGAACATCTTAGTACTCTTTTGCCCAATGGCTTCGGGCATTTTTTCTCCACGACCGGGAGCGATCCTCCCGGCAAGATATTTAGCGGGGCGCGGTCGCCCGTCTGTCAAAACGCAGCAATGGAATTGCTCGTCCGCGTCCCGCTACCCTTTTCCCGCCGCTAATTAAATAAGGGCAAAAAAATAAGACAACATGAGATTGCCTGGGGTATAGCTTTATCTTATTTTTTAAGCGTGTACTCCCTCTTAAGGTATCAACATCATGCTTAAGCGTCGCACTCTCAAAACAGCACTGGCGGCGGTTATTTCTCTTGCCGTCATGGCCGCGCCAGCGTATGCCAACCCGGGTAATGGCAATGGCAACGGCGGTGGTAATCACGGGAACAGTGGTAACCATGGCAATAGCGGCAATCATGGTAACAACGGTAACAGTGGCGACCATGGCAATAAAGGGCAAAATAAAGGCCAGTCCACTGAAGATCACGGCAAACGGAAAAACTACGGCAAGCCCGACCACGTCGACAGCGATATTAGCTTCTCACGGGCGCGCTCCCTTGCCGTGAACTACGGTCTGGTCGGCTATCAGGCGCTGCCGCCGGGTATCGCCAAAAATGTTGCCCGCGGCAAACCGCTCCCTCCGGGGATCGCCAAAAAGACCCTGCCAGCTTCTATGATTAACGACCTGCCCTATTATCCGGGCTATGAATGGCGGGCGGTCGGCGATGATCTGGTGCTGGTGGCCCTGAGCACCGCGATCGTCACCGCCGTGATTAACGGTGTGTTTGACTAAATCACCTGCTTATTGAAAAGCCTCGCCTCGGCGAGGCTTTTTTGTGCCTGATGCCGGTGAGTGACGGTTCACCGGCATAACCAGTATGATAACGGTTCAACCAACCCGGGACCGACTATGGACAAAGACACAGTAGTAACGCTGTTGAAATACAAGCGCTGGATTGACTTTGCCACCTTACAGGCGATCCGCGCGATTGACGGAACGGTACATGGCGAAAAGCGTCACCTGACCATCAGGCTGATGAACCATATCCATGTCGTTGATATGATTTTCCGGGCGAACCTGCGCGGCAGGCCGCACGGCTACACCGCGCTGAATACCCCTGAGACGCCAACCGTTGATGAGCTGGAAACGGCCATGACCGCCTGTACGGACAAATACATTCAGTACGTCAGCGCCATGACCCCCGCCGATTTCCACGAACGTATCGCCTTCAAATTTGTCGACGGCGGCGACGGCAATATGACCGCGATGGAGATGCTGAACCACATGCTCTTTCACGGCGCCTATCACCGCGGCGCGGTGGGCTGGATGATTGGCGAATGAGGCGGCGTGCCGCCGAAAGAGGTGCTGACCGTTTTCCTGCGCGACCATCATTCCTGACCGAGCGAAACCATTCGCCGTCGATTACGCGGAGAATCAGCAGGAGCTCTGCCTGATGTCGAGTATGGGTTTTCTGGTACAGGGCGCTAAGGTGGGTTCCGATCGTGGCGATAGATACGCCCAGATGTAAGGCGTCATGCCCCGCACCAGCAGCTCCGCCACTGCGTTTTCGGCGGGCTTGACGTTAAACAACTCCATCAAGGCGCTGCCGGTGAGAAACGCCAGTTTCTGCAGCGCCGATTTCCACAAATCAGGATCCAGGGTGGCCATCAGCACCGTTTCCAGGATCTCGATATAAATCCGGTCCGTATCACTCGCCATACCGCCGCCTGTGAGTCACAGTTTCCGTTGCCGGAGCGGCGCATATGGCCGCCCTAATCAGCATAGTTCCGTCAGCGAAACAATGACAATCCCGGTTCGCTGAGCAGCCCGGGAAGCGTGACGCCACCGCGCTATCAAGGGGGTTCAGGATCCACTGTTGCGGGTTTGGATAGCGCCCGCCTTCCGGCATAGCGTCAGCCAGATCATCAGGGCGCACAGCAGGGTGACGACCGCCAGCCCGCTAAACAGTAGCGTATAAGCAGAGTCATAGCTCTCGCGCAGCACCCGGAGGGAAAAGTCAGGCAAAAGCGCAGCCGCCTGCGGCATATTGCCGGCCCCCAGCCAGCCTGCGGCGCGGTGAATCACCTCGGGGGCATACCCGTGTACGCGACTCTGCAGGGTCAGGGTATTGCTTGCCGTTAATACCGCGGAGACTATCGCCAGGGCGATCCCCTCGCCGGCAACGCGTACGGTGTTGAACAGGCCTGCCGCCATACCGGCTTTGGCGACCGGCACAGCGGATATCGCCAGGCCGTCCATCAGTCCCCAGGGAAGCGCCGCCCCCGCCCCACAGAGGATCAGCGCCAGCACCAGCTGCGGGAGGTGGTTACTGTGAAAAGCATCGCCCAGCAACAACAACCCGATGGAGGCCATCATCAGTCCCGCCGTGGACACCTGCCCCGGTGAAAACCAGCGGGTGAGCAGGGCCGCAACGGATGGGAAAACCAGCATCGGCGCGGTCAGCGCCATCAGATACAGTGCGCTCTGCGACTCACTCATCCCCTCTCCGCCCATAAAATGCAGTGGAACAATAATCAGCAGGACCACGTAGCAACAGCAGGTGGCGACAGGCAACAACAGTACGCCGACAAAACGCGGATGACGCAGCAGGGAGAGTTCCAGCACCGGGTTGTTCACCCTCCGGCAGCGTACGACAAACGCCACGAACAGCCCCCCCGACGCGATGAGCAAGGCCAGCGTGGTCAGGGATAAAAAACCGCGGGCCGGAATGACCATAAGCGATGCAGTAAACAGCATCAGGGCCAGCGTAAACAGGGTTAAGCCCAGGTTGTCGGGTGTCCGCGGCTCGCTTTTTTCTGTCGCAGGCAGAGATACCAGGCCTATAAGCAGAACCCCTGCCGAGAGCAGCGCAAACAGGGCGTATACGCCGCGCCAACCCACCGCGTCGATCATGAAGCCGATCAGCAGCGGACCGAACGCCAGGCCAACACCGAACACCGTGCCGAGGATGCTGAATGCCCTGGTCCGCTGAGCGCCATCATACAGCTGGGCCAGCGCCGCACTGCCGCTGGCTAAAATCATCGCCGCGGCCAGGCCCTGCAGCGCCCTCAACACGCCTGACAGGAAGAGATTGTGCGTCAGACAAAACAGCAGGCTGCTCAGGCAAAACAGCGCGGCGCCGGCGATAAAAATACGTTTTCTGTCGATGGCATCCGCCGCCACCCCTGCGGCCAGCAAAAAGCTGCCGAAAGTCAGCATAAAGCCATTGGTCAGCCACGACAGCGCAGCGGGAGAGCCGCCCAGCGACTGCTGTATCGCGGGGGTGGTCATGACGCCGCCGGTAAAACTTAACGGCAGCAGCAAGGCCGCCATAAAGACAGAAAGCGCGCCCAGGGCGCTGGCGTATCGGGAAGGTGTTCTGGCGGGGAGTAACATCGGGCGGCCCTCATCAGTCGGCAAGAAAGAATAAACTGTCGCCATCCTATTGCGGATGTTAATGCCGATAAATAGACTGAAAATATCTTCTTAAGAGACATAAGGTTTATAATCAATGGACAGCCTCACCTCGCTGACGTCCTTTGTCCGCACCGCCGAAACGCTAAGCTTTGTTCAGGCCGCCAGGCTGCTGGGCATATCTGCCTCGGCGGTGGGTAAGAATGTCGCCCGGCTGGAGCATAAACTGGGGGTCCGGCTGTTCAACCGCAGCACCAGAAACGTCAGCCTGACGGCGGAGGGGGCCGCATTTCTGACCCGCTGTCAGAGTATCCTGGAGCAGATCCAGGAGGCCGAGTCAGAGCTGACCAGCAGTCTCTCACAGCCCACCGGCAAACTGAGGATTTCACTGCCCGTCATTGGCTACCGCCTGTTGCTCCCCGCCCTCACCGCCTTTAGCCGTCTTTATCCGCAGGTTGAACTGGATCTCGACTTTAGCGACCGGCTGGTCAATCTGATCGATGAGGGAGTTGATGTCGCTATCCGCAGCGGTGAATTAGCGGACTCCCGCTTGATCGCCAGAAAGCTGGGAGGCTTTCGTTTTGTGCTCTGCGCCAGTCCGGCCTATCTGGCGGAATACGGCGTTCCCGGCTCACCAGCGGAATTGGCGGCGCACAAGTGCATTTTTTTCCGCTTCCCCGCGACGGGGCTGATCCAGCCCTGGGAACTGCGCGGTATGCGACTGACGGGAGATTTCAGGGCCGCTGCCGTGATGACGGTCAATAACATTGAGGCCGCCATTCGCTTAAGCGCGGCGGGGATGGGCATCGCTTATGTGCCTGATTTTGTTGTGCGCGAGGCAATGGATGAGGGACAACTGCAGGAGGTGTTGCCCGGCTGTTGCGTCAAGGATGGGCATTTCTCGGTCCTGTGGCCCGCCAGCCGCTACCTGTCACCAAGAATACGCTGTTTTATCGATTTTATAGCTGCGGCAGAGATACCTTTGTCACCCGCATCGGCAAGCCCTACCACCTGAAAAGCTCAGCGGCGGAGATCCTGCCGCCCGGCCAGCGAAAGCCGGCGGCAGGTATACCACGCAAGGGAGCATCTTACCCTTTGGCAAAATTGGCCTGGATCCGCTGCTGCAGATAATCCTCGGCGCTGATGGGCGGGTACTTCCTCTGCGGCCCGAGGATCTCGACATCTTTATTGGCCTGGCAAAAAAACGCCAGGCTGTAGCGCGGCCCCTGATATTCATGGGGCAGCGGATTTCTCACCCGATGGAAGTTAGACGGCAGCTGGTCGTCGCTCCAGCGCATCAGCATATCGCCGATATTGCAGGTGATCACCTCCTCCCGCGGCTCAATGCTGGTCCACTGCTGGCTTTCGCGGTCTTTACCGGGACAAACCTGCAGGCCGCCCTGGCCGGGGCGCTGGAACAGCAGCGTCAGGCAGTCAAAATCGGTGTGCGCGCCGGCCCGCCACATCCCCTGCTGCGACTGCTCGGTTGCATAGTAATGCAGCATGCGCAAGGTGCTCTGATAGGTGTCACGCTGCGGATCGTGCGCGGTGGTAAAAAACGATTCCGGAAAACCGAGCTTTAAAGCAAAGCAGGAGAGGATCTTCATCCCCAGCTGCCAGCACTGCGACTCAAACCCGAGCATTGTCTGCTGGAATGCTGGCAACTCCCGATCGCTGGGCCAGCGCCCGGCCATCAGAGGCCGGGTTATCTGATACGACTCTTTTTGATCCGGGGTGCGGGTCGACGGCCGAACCTGCGCTTTGCTTTCCCAGCCGGCGTTGCCGGCTAGCGGATACTGGCGCTTCACCTCGTCGGGCAGGTCGAAAAACGCCTCGGTCATGCTGAACGCCTGGCGGATATCCGCCAGCGGAATACCGTGATGGCTGACCTGGAAGAAGCCAATCTCTACCGCCGCCTCCCACAGTTGTTCGGCAATGTCATTTTTTCTTGCGGCAAAGTTCGACAGGTCGATACAGCGCACTTCGCGGGCGAAGGTCTCTTCGCCCTCGGCGCCCATCAGCGCCTCTTTTTCCAGTTCCTGTAAGGCATAGCGTTGATTCTGGGTGGTTGCGTTCATCGTCATTATCCTGTTATCAGTTAAACAGCGGCGCGCTGTTGGAGGGTACGGACGGCCGCCAGCGCGTCGTGGCGCATCGCGTCAAGGTCGAGACCGGGAATGGCGTCGTCTTCCACGATGGGGCGGCCATTGAGCAGCAGCGCCTTTAGCGCGGCGCGCCCACCGCAGGCCACCGGCCCAATGGCCATATCGTGCAGGCCGAAGTAGCGCGGATCGTCCAGCCGGTAAATGGCGAGGTCCGCCTGCATGCCGACCTGCAGGGTGCCGCTCTGCGCTAAGCCGAGGATCTGCGCCCCGCCGGCGCTGCCCCAGCGCACCACATCCTCCACCGTGGCCGCATCGGCCCCACCCTCAAAGGTGCCCCCGGCGTAGCGCGGCTGCGCCAGCATCCCCTTGCGCGCGCGCTGCAGCAGCCATGCGGCATGGGCTTCGCTTTGCATATCCGCCGCTTCATTCGAGGCAGCGCCGTCCACCCCCAGCGAGACCGGGACCCCGGCCTGCTCTAACGCCAGCAGATCGGCGATGCCGCTGCCCAGCCGGCCGTTGCTTTGCGGGCAGTGGGCGATGCCGGTTCCGGTACGGCCCAGCAGGGCAATCTCCTCCGGCAGCAGCTTCACCAGATGTGCAAACCACACGTCATTTCCCAGCCAGTCGTGTTCCGCGCAGAACTGCACCGGCGTCATGGCGAATTTCTGCCGCGCGGCGTCGAGATAATCGACGGTTTCCGATAAATGGCTGTGCAACCGGATCCCTAGCTGGCGGGCCAGCTTCGCTATCTCCCGCAGCTGGGCGCCCGGCGCGGAGTGCAGGACGGTAGTGGGCGCCATCACCACCCGGCGCAGAGACTCGGGCCGGGGGTCGTGATAGCGGCTGACCAGCCGTTCGACATCCGCCATATAGCCGTCGAAGGTTTCCGGACGCAGCGCCACCGGCAGATCCTGTTCCACCGCCCGCCCCTGGGTCGCCCCACCCCGGCACAGGACGATGCGCATCCCCAGCGCTTCCCCTTCGCTGAAGACAATCTCCGAGGTATCGAAAGGCATATCCGGCCAGTACAGGTAGTTGTGATCCGCCACGCTGGCGCAGCCCGAGCGCAGAAGCTCCACCAGGCCAATGCGCACCGCCAGACGAAAGGTATGTTCATCAAAAGCCGCGCGAAAGCGGTACGGCGTGGCGCTCAGCCAGGCCGTCAGGCTCTGGTTCAGCCCCTGCGGCTCGCCCTTCAGCAGCGACTGAAAAAGATGGTGGTGCGTGTTCACCCACGCCGGATAGATCACGCAGTCGCGGGCATCGATCTGTCGCTCTTCCGGCAGCGGCGTCAGGCTGCCGATGGCGGCAATCTTGCCGTCGCGGATGCGAATATCCGGCCCGGCCAGCCGCGCCGCCTCTCCGGGCAGACCGCTGAGGATGGCATGGGCATTTTTAATCATTAATGACATGGCGTCGTTCCTCAGGGTTTAACCTGCATGGCCTGAACAAATTCGGTGGTGTAGGCCTGTTTCCAGTCGGTAGCCGCCGCCAGCAGACCGGCGCTGACCATAAAGTCGCGGGTCTTCTGCCAGCGCGCGTCGGTCATCGTCCCCCAGCCCTGGCTGGCGGCATCCCCGCCGTCGATCAGGTGATGCTCACGGATCTGGGTCACGCCCCAGGCGAGCAGATCGTCGGTCATTTTCGGGTTGTCCTGCTTAATCAACGCATTGCCCGGCGCCGGATCCTTGAGATAGCTCACCCAGCCCTCCATTGAGGCGCGGACAAACTTCGCCACCGCCGCTTTACGCTCGGCGATGGTATCCGGGCGGGCGATAAGGATGCCGCCGTAGGGGGGATAGCCGTGCTCGGAAAAGAGGAAGAAGTTCGCCTTCACTCCGGCCTTCTGCACCTGGAACACCTCGGAGCTGACATAGGCCTGCTGGGCGACAGCGTCATCGACGACAAAGGGTTGAATATTGAAGGTATAGGGGCGAACCTGCGCGTCGCTCAGCTGGTATTGCGCCTTCAGCCACGGCCACCACGTCGCCTGACCAGAGCTGGAGACCAGCAGGGTTTTGTCTTTCAGCCCCTGCAGGGAGGTGACATCGGCATGGGTCAGCAGCCCCTGGGGATCGTACTGAAAGGGCGCGGCAATGGCCTTTGCCTGGAAGCCGCGCTGAATGCCTTCCAGCAGCTGCAGGTCGTAACCGATGATCACATCGGCCCGCTTCGACAACAGCAACTGCATGCCGTTGACCTGCGGTCCGCCGGAGCGGATCTCGACGTCGAGACCGTATTTTTTGTACAGCCCGGTGGCCTGAGCCTGATAATACCCCCCCTGTTCCGCCTGGGCGTACCAGGAGGTCAGCAGAACGATTTTCTCCTCGGCCTGAACGGCCAGCGAGACACCGCCGAGGGCCATCAGGCCCAGCCAGCGTATGCCCCGGGGAAGGCGTGCGCCTGTTTTCATATCCCTCTCCTCTTTACGCCGGGAGGGGGAGCGAGCGAATGTGGCTCAGCCTCCCATCCCGGTCAACATTGAACCGCGACATGGTGACTGAGCAATGTCCCGTATGGATAACCCGTACTGACCGCTTCTACTCACACTCAGCTATACAAAAACAATGCCAGATTTAAACGCCCGCGAGCGGCCGCGAGAAATCGCCTGCGCCGCCGCCCTTGGGCATGCAACCTTTGATTCATGCTCACAAGAAACGCACCATAATGGTGCGCTAATGAATGATTTTAGTGCCTGCCCGACATTTCACAGCTGGCTGAAGAGCATCTCCAGCTGGTTCAGCATCATCGAGGCGGCAAGGGAAAGCTGGCGGGCGGGCGAGACGCACAGCGCCAGGGTGAAAGGCTTAAGCTGCGGATCGGTTAGCGGCACAAACGCCAGCTGGCCGGACTCGATCTCATCGAGAATATCCAGCCGACACAGGATGCCGATGCCCATCTGCTCTTTGATCAGGGTGCGGATCATGTGAATGTTATTCGATACCGCCACCTCCTTTACCTCGTTGCCGCTGATGTTCACCAGCGCCTCCACCGGCTCGCTGATCATCAATGGGGCGGACGGCAGGATAAAGGGGTAGTCGAGGCACTGACTAAAGCGCACCGCGCTGCGGCTGGCCAGCGGATGGCCGGTGGGCACCACAATCCCCATATTCATCTCGGCAAACGCCCGGACCTGCAGTTCACGAGAGGTCTGGGGATTGAGCATGATGCCGAAATCCGCCTCGCCGGAGATCAGCGCCTGCTGGATGTGGATATTGTTGATGGTGGTCAATGTAAAAGAGATGTTGGGATAATGTTTATGCACCTCTTTGAGCATCGTCGAAAAGAAATGCCGGTTAATGGCATCGATGGTGGCGATGCGCACATGCCCCCGCCGCAACCCGCGCAGATCGTCCAGCTGCTCGCAGACCCGGGTAAAGTCCTTTTTCCAGTTATTGGCCGCGTGCAGGAGCAGCTCCCCGGCGGCGGTCAGCCTCAGCCCGGTGGGATGGCGCTCGAAGAGCGGCATCCCCAGCTCCTGTTCCACGCGCAAAATCTGACGGTCGATGGAAGACGCCGACACATGCAGCGCCTCTGACGCTTTACGAAACGATCCCTGACGGGCCACTTCGGTGAAATAGAGCAGAAATCGGGAGAAGGCAAACATGGTTTGGGTGCTCTCTTTTTTGCAACGGGTTGTGCGAATCAAAGCTCTGGACGCAACAGTTTTATCACAATACCGTAGCATTCATAGCGGAGAAACGATCGTTTCACCCATTTTCTTGCATGCCGGACAGTTCACCGCGAAGGGGAGTTATCTCTTCGCCGCCCCTGGCCGCCCTGCAGACAGCGGAGTGAGGGAGAGAAAACGGTAATGCACAGCCACGATCTTATTTCGGTCTCGGTCGGGGAAATACGCCCCAACGGACAGGGAAACCTATCCATAATTTTGCAGACGGCGGCCGGGGAAATATTACCGGCCTACTCCGCCGGGGCGCATATCGATATTATTATTCCCGGCGTCGGCCCGCGGCAGTATTCCCTGTGCGGCACGCCTGACCGCAGTAATACTTATGAAATTTGCGTCAGGCTGACTGACACCTCCACCGGCGGCTCACGCTATTTGCACCAGCAGCTCAAAGCCGGCGATCGGCTCGCCATTTCGCCGCCGCGCAACCATTTTCCCCTGCCGCAGGCCGGGCGCTACCTGCTGTTTGCCGGCGGTATCGGCATCACGCCTTTGCTGGCGATGGCTGAAGCGATTGCCGCCAGAAAGGGGGCGCTGGAGCTGCATTATTATGTCGCCAGTTCGCGCCAGACCGCCTTCTCCCCGCGCCTGAACCAGCTGACTGCGAACGGCACGGTGGCCATTCACTGCAGCGAGGAAGGCGCGTCGTTTCGCCAGCGGGTCCCCGAATGCTTAACTGTGCCCCACCCTGATACCGTAGTAATAGCCTGCGGCCCGGAGGGTTTTATTCAGCGACTGCGGTCGGTCATGGAGGAATATCGCTGGTCGCCGTCGCAGTTCGTATTCGAGCGTTTTACTCCCGCGGCGGAAAATAATACTGCGGCGAAAAATGCGTTTTATATTGAGCTGGCCTCCAGCGGGCAGCGCCTGCAGGTGGCCGCGGATCAAACCATTGCTCAGGTATTACAGCACGCCGGGGTGGAGGTAATGCTCTCCTGCGAACAGGGAATGTGCGGCTCCTGTATTACCGGGGTCCTCGACGGGATCCCCGAGCACCGGGACAGCGTGCTGACGGCGGAAGAGAAAGCTGGCAACGACCAGATCACGCTCTGCTGTTCGCGGGCGAAATCGCCGGGTCTGGTTTTGGATCTGTGAGGAGACTGACGATGACGCTCCCCTCCTCTTGCGCGCCGCTCACCGGTATCAGCCGCGCCCGACTCCCGGCCTGGGCGCTGCCCGACGGCTGGCCGACGCAGGCCAACGGTGAACCGCTGCTGGCGGACCTGGCCTTTCGCGACGGCCGGATCGCCGCACTGACCCCAACCGACCAGCCGACTCCCGGCCTGTGGGACCTGGCGGGAGCCCTGACGCTCCCCGGCCTGGTGGAACCCCATGCCCATCTGGACAAGACATTCACTATTGAACGCTGCCGTCCAGCGCAGGCCGGGCTGCTGCCGGCGATCCACGCCATGCATGAGGATCGCCGACACTGGTCCAGGGCGGATATTCAACGCCGAGCGTCCACCGCGCTGGCCCGGGCGGCAGCGAATGGCGTGACCCATTTGCGCAGCCATGTCGACTGGTTTACCGCCGACGCGCCGGACGCCTGGCAGGAGATCGCCCGCCTCGATACCGTCGGCCTCACCCTGGAGCGGGTGGCGCTGGTCCCGCTGCCCCTGTTTCGCGAGCCGGCGCAAGCGGAGGCCATCGCCCGGACGGTCGCCAACAGCGGAGAGCGCTGCCTGCTGGGCGGCTTCATCCACTCCTCCAACTGGGACGCCGCCGCCATGGAAAATCTGCTGTGCAGCGCGGCCCGCTGGGATCTGGATCTGGATTTGCATATCGATGAGGAGCTCAGCGAAGTGTCTCAGGGGCTGACCTGGCTGGCGGATCATCTCTCCCGCCACCCTTTTCCCGGACATATCTGCTGCAGCCACGGCTGCGCGCTGGCCGCCGGCAGCGACGAACAGGCGGCGCCGATCCTGCGCCAGCTGGCGGCGCACGGCGTCACCCTTATCGCTCTGCCGATGACCAACCTGCTGCTGCAGGATGCGACGTTCGGCCGCACGCCGCGCCAGCGGGGGATCACTCTGCTGCACGAGGCGCAGGCCGCCGGCGTGGCCACCCTGCTCGGCTGCGACAACGTGCAGGATGCCTTCTGCCCGGCGGGGAGCTACGACCCGCTGGACACCCTGGCCTGCGGTCTGTTCGGCGCTCAGCTCAGCGACCTGTTCGACCAGCAGTCGCGGCTGATCTGCGATCGCGCGGCGCTAACCGGTTCGCCGGCAGACGCGGCGCCCTTTGCCGTCGGGGCGGCGGCCAGCGTAGTGATTTTCCCGGGTAGCGACCGTTTTACCTGGCCTTTAAACAGCGCCGCCCGTCTGGTGGTTAACCACGGCAGGTTAACCCACCGACGCGTGTGGCAGGAGGAGATGGCACATGAGTCTTGAAGCAGGCGCCGGGGCGCCGCTGGCGCGGTATGCCGCCTGGCGCAGAGCCGGCGATTTTATCTTTCTCTCCGGCATTATTCCGGTCAATCCCCTGACCGGCACCATCGTCAACGGCTTTCAGGATGTGCCTGAGCCGGTGCGGGAGCTGCTGGGGGCGACCGGCGAATTTTCAACCGATGCGAAACAGGGCCCGATCCTCGCCCAGAGCTGGTACGTACTGGAGAGCATCCGCCGCACCGTGGCGTCCGCGGGAGGGCAGATGAGCGACGTTATCAAACTGGTGCAGTACTTTCGCAACCTTGACCATTTTCCCTATTACAGCCGGGTCAGGAAGCTGTTTTACCCCGACCAGCCGCCCGTTTCCACCGTGGTGCAGGTCAGCGAAATGCTGCCCGACGCCACGGTACTGATTGAAGTCGAAGCGACCGTCTGGTTACCCCCGTCATTTAACTCCGAGGCACCGCGATGATTAACGGTTACATTCCTGCCGCGCGCTTTCTTCCTTTTCTGAGCTGGACGGACGTGGCCGCCCTGCCGGATAAAAGCAATACGGTTATCGTCCTCCCCACCGGGGCGATCGAACAGCACGGCCCGCATTTGCCCTGCTCGGTGGACAGCGTGATATCTTCCGGCGTGGCGGGCCATGCCCTCGCCAGGCTGCCGGCGACGATCCCGGCCTACGCCATTCCGCCGATCGTCTACGGTAAGTCCGAGGAGCATCTGCATTTTCCCGGCACCCTGACCCTTAGCGGCGATACGCTGCTGCATACCCTGCTGGAGATCGCCGAATCTCTCTATCGGGCCGGTTTTCGCAAGCTGTTGATGATCAACGGCCACGGCGGCCAGCCGCAGATCCTGCAGATCGCCTGCCGGGAAATGCGCCTGCGCCACGGGGATTTCATCGCCATCCCCCACGACGTGTTCAACGTGCCCAACTGCGAAAAACAGTTTCTCAGCCCGCATGAACAGCGGATGGCGATGCACGCCGGGCATAGCGAAACGGCGCTGATGCTGGCGCTGGCGCCGGAGTGCGTCCATATGGAACGGGCCGTCGCTAATTTCCCCCCGGAATTCCCCTGCCCAACCCTGTCGAAAGGCCGTCCGGCGGCGGCGTGGGCGTCGTATGACTTTGGCCCCAGCGGGGTGATTGGCGACCCGACCCCGGCGACGCGGGAGCAAGGCGAAGGGCTTCTCGACTCCCTCGCCGCCAGCTGGGCGCAGGCGATCATCGAGATCCACCGCATGGCCTGGGTCGAACGTCACGAACCGACCTGGGGCAAACAGCACTGGCACGGCTTTGTGCAGTCCCTCCCCCCCTCTTTCGCTGCTGAATCCAGGGAGCCCTGATGAATACCAGACCGACGCCCGTTTTTACCCTGCTGACCGTGGCCGCCCTCGCCACCTCAGCCTCCTGCTTCGCGGCGGAGAAGTTTACCTTTCTCACCAACTGGTATGCCCAGGCCGAGCACGGCGGGTTTTACCAGGCCCAGGCCACCGGGCTGTATCAACACGCCGGTCTCGATGTCGAGATTAAAATGGGCGGCCCGCAGATCAACGTCATGCAGCTGATGGCGGCCGGTCAGGCGGACTGCACCCTTGGCGACAACGGCCAGGCGCTGGAGACCTGGCAGGCCGGGGTGCACGCGGTGACCGTCGCCACCGTGTTCCAGCACTCGCCGACGGTGTTTATCACCCATGACAAGGTGGAGAACCCGGCGGAACTTAAAGACAAAACCTTCCTGCTCGCCACCGAGGCCTATACCTCCTTCTGGCCGTGGGCGAAAAGCGAGCTGGGTCTGGCTGGCAGCAAAGTGCGCCCCTATACCTTTAACGTTCAGCCGTTCCTCGCCGATAAAAACCTGGTGCAGCAGGGCTACGTGACCTCCGAGCCGTTCTCCGTCGCCAAAGGCGGGCAGACGTTCTATGTCTATCCGCTCAGCGACTGGGGCTACCCGCCCTACGGCAACTCGATTATCTGTATGGCCGACACCATCCGCAAACGTCCGGCGGCGGTGGCGGCCTTCGTCAAAGCCTCCATGGAAGGCTGGAAAAGCTACCTGCAGGATCCCGCCCCCGGCAACAGCCTGATCGGTAAAGCAAATCCGCAAATGGGCGCCGAGCAGATCGCCTTTGGCATTGCCCAAATGAAGCAGTACCAGCTGGTGACCGGCGGCGATGCTAAGACCGGCGGCATCGGCATCATCACCGAGCCGCGGCTGAAGAAAACCTGGGACATGCTGGTGAAAAACAAACTGATCGACGCCAGCAAGGTGCCGTTTGAGCAGACTTACACCCTGGAGATGGTCAAAGACGCCGGAGTGATGCCATGAATACCGCCCCGAAACTGACCGTGATGAGCGATACCCGCTTTATACCCGCCGCTGCCACCCCGGCCATCGAGGTGCTGTCGGCGGAGAAAATCTACAGCAACGGCACCCGGGCGCTGCTGCCCGTCAACCTGACCATCAATCAGGGGGAGTTTATTACCCTGCTCGGCCCGTCCGGCTGCGGTAAAAGCACCCTGCTGAAGATGGTCGCCGGCCTGGTGGAGCCCAGCGACGGCAAGCTGATGCTGTGGCGGCGCGACAGTCGGGAAAAGGCCCAGCATCCGCTGTCGTTCGTCTTCCAGGAAGCCACCCTGATGCCGTGGAGCAGCGTGCGCAATAACGTCAGGCTGCCGCTGGATCTGGCCGGCGTGCCGCGGGCGGAGGGAAATACCCGGGTGAGTGAAGTCCTTGAGCTGGTGGGCCTCGGCAAGTTCGCCGACGTCCTGCCGCGCGAACTCTCCGGCGGCATGCAAATGCGCGTCTCCATCGCCCGCGGCCTGGTCACCCGACCAAAGCTGCTGCTGATGGATGAGCCCTTCGGCGCGCTGGATGAAATTACGCGTAACAAACTCGACAGCGACCTGCTGCGTCTCTGGCAGGAGCAAAACCTGACGGTAGTGTTCGTCACCCACTCGATCCACGAAGCGGTGTTTCTCTCCCAGCGGGTGATCATGATGGCGGCCCGTCCCGGACGGGTGGTCGAAGATATCCCCATCCGCGAGCCGTTCCCGCGCAGCGAGGCGTTCCGCGTCAGCCCGGCCTTTTCCCTGTATGCCCGTCAGCTGCAGGACAGTCTGTTGCAGGCCAGCCAGTCCGGTATGGAGTCATAATATGAAAAATACAACCGCAACGCCGTGGATCCAGCATCCGCGTTTTCTCAAAATTCTCTATCCGACCCTCGTCGCGGTGGCGATGGTGCTCCTGTGGCAGGGCGCGGTGAGCTATTTCCGTATCCCGGCCTTTCTGGTGCCGTCGCCGCTGGTGATGCTGGAAAGCCTGTGGACGCATCTCACGCCGCTGCTGCTGGCGCTGCTGTTCACCCTCAAGATCACCCTGATCTCGTTTCTGCTGTCGATTGTCATCGGCGCCGCGGTGGCGTTTATCCTGGTGCAGAACCGCTTTGTGGAAACCGCCCTGTTTCCCTACATCGTGTTTTTGCAGGTGACGCCGATCGTCGCCATCGCCCCGCTGATCATCATCTGGGTGAAAGATGCCACGCTCTCGCTGGTGGTGTGCGCCACCCTGATGGCGGTGTTTCCCATCATCTCCAATACCACTCAGGGACTGCGCAGCGTCTCCCCCGGCCTGCTGAGCTATTTTCGCCTCAATCACGCCAGCCGCTGGCAAACGCTGGTGCGGCTGCGTATCCCCTCGGCGCTGCCCTATTTCTTCGGCGCGCTGCGTATTTCCAGTGGGCTGTCGCTGATTGGCGCGGTGGTGGCGGAGTTTGTCGCCGGGACCGGCGGGAGTAATACCGGGCTGGCCTATCAGATCCTACAGGCCGGCTACCAGCTGGATATCCCGCTGATGTTTGCCGCGCTGCTGCTGATCTCTCTCGCCGGTATCGCGCTGTTTGGCGTGATGTCCTGGGTCTCGCGCCGGGCGCTCAGCGCCTGGCATGAAAGCGAAGCCGTGCAATCTCATTAATGTTCTGCTGACGAACAGGAAAAAGAATGATGACTGATGAACAGCGTCAACACGCGGTCGCGGCGATCCAGCAGGCACTCCCGGCGCTGGAGTGGACCTTACAGCCGGCGAAGATCAAACGGCTCTCCCGCGATTTTCACTGGTTCAGTCCGCTACTCACCGAGCAACTGGCGGGGAAACAGGCGGACGCGGTGGTTCGCCCACGCGACGAAGAGGAGCTGCGCCAGCTGGTCGCCGCCTGCGCGCAGCACCAGCTGCCGCTGACGCTGCGCGGCAGCGCCACCGGCAACTATGGCCAACTGGTCCCCCTCGAAGGCGGGCTGCTGGTCGATATGACCGGACTCAACCAGATCGTCGCCCTCGGCAACGGCACGGTACGCGCCCAGGCCGGCATTCGTCTGGCAGACATCGAAACCGCCGCCCGCCCAACGGGATGGGAGCTGCGCTGCATGCCATCGACCTACCGCCTGGCGAGCCTGGGCGGCCTCTACGGCGGCGGGTTCGGCGGCATCGGCTCCATCAACTATGGGCCGCTGGCGGCGCCCGGCAATGTGCTCAGCGTCAAAGTGATGACCGTCGAGCCGGTCCCCCGCGTGCTGACCGTCCCGGCTCCCGAAGCGCTGCTGCTGCATCACGCCTACGGCACCAACGGCATCATTCTGGAGGTTGAGCTGGCGCTGGCGCCCGTGCACCAGTGGATAGAGCGCCTGGACGTGTTTGACGATTTCGCTGATGCGCTGAACTATGCCAACGCCTGCGTCCGCTCGCCGGGGCTGGTAAAACGTCAGGTCGCGCTGCTGGCCACGCCGATTGCCGATTATTTTAGCCACCTCAACGATCGTTATCGCACCGGGCAGCATGCGGTTATCAGCCTGATCGCCGAGGAGAGCGAAGGACTCTGCGCCAGCCTGTTACAGCGCCATCGCGGGAGCAACGCCATCCGTCAGGCCAGCGACGAGGCCCGGACGCAAAACGCCTCGTTAATGGAATACTGCTGGAACCATACCACCCTGCATGCGCTCAAGGTGGACAATACGCTGACTTATCTGCAGACGGCGTTTGATCCGCTGCGCTATCCGCAGCAAATTTTACAGATGGAGCAGCACTTCGCCGGGGAGGTGATTTCCCATATTGAATTCCTGCGCGATATCGAAGGCAACCTCACCGCCAGCGGTCTGCAGCTGGTGCGCTATACCACGCCCGCGCGGCTCAACGCCATCATGCAGATATTTCGCGACAACGACGTCAAGATTAACAACCCCCACGTGCTGCAGGTTGAGGACGGCAAACAGGGCGTGATTCGCCCCGACGTCGTGGCGGTGAAACAGTCTCTCGACCCGGCGGGATTGCTTAACCCCGGCAAGCTGCGCGGCTGGGCGCTGCGCGACCAGCTGGAACTGGACAGCAACCCGCTGGCGCGAGCCACCCGCGAAAGCCCCACGACCTGATGGTCCCCGGTCCGGTTGGGCGCTAACGGGTCGCTGGCCCGTTGCCGCCCAACCTCATCCTGCGCCGGACAGTCCCGCCATATGGACGATAAGCCCTACTGCGGCGGCGGCGGCCAGTACCCAGGTCAGCTTCCACTTATAACGAAACAGCAGCCCGGCGGCGCCCAGGGCTATGGCTGCGGACCACGGGTCGAAACCGGATGGTCCCCAGACGCTATGCCAGATAAAAAACAGCGCCAGATTCAGGATAACGCCCACCACCGCGGCGGTGATGGCGGTCAACGGCGCGGTAAATCCCACCTTATTATGGGTCGTTTCAATAAACGGCCCGCCGGCGAGAATAAAGATAAACGAGGGTAAAAAAGTAAACCATGTCACCAGGCACGCCGCCGCAATGCCCCCCAGCAGCACATCATCGACGCCCAACACCGCTTTGGTGTAGCCGCCGACAAACCCGACAAAGGTCACCACCATGATCAACGGTCCGGGGGTCGACTCCCCAAGGGCGAGGCCATCCATCATCTGCCCTGCCGTCAGCCAGCCATAGTGGGTCACCGCCCCCTGGTAAACATAAGGTAGGACGGCATATGCCCCGCCAAAGGTCATCAGCGCGGCTTTGGTAAAGAACCAGCTCATCTGGGTCAGCGGATGCGCCCAGCCCAGCATTAGCGTCAGGGCGGCCATCGGCACCAGCCACAGCAGCATCCCGGCGATCAGCACCTGAGAGGTGCGCCGCCAGCTGAAAATGGCATGGGCCGGGATCGGCGTCGTGTCATCAATGATGGCGGCTCCGCCAGGGTGACTCTGCGCACGGTGGGCGTCGGCTTTGCCGAATATCGTCGGCGCCAGCCGTCCGCCGATAAAACCCACCAGTGCCGCGGCGAGGACGATCAGCGGAAAAGGAACGTTCAGCGCAAAAATAGCGACAAAGGCAGCGGCGGCGATGGCCCAGTAGGCGCCATTTTTCAGCGCCCGCGAGCCGATGCGGTGCGCCGCCTGCAATACTATCGCCGCTACGGCGGGTTTGATGCCATAAAAGATCCCCGCCACCACGGCGACATCCCCCCAGACGAGATAGATCCACGCCAGGGCGATGAGTAACACCAGCGAGGGCAAAATAAACAGCACCCCGGCGATGACGCCTCCCCAGGTTTTATGCATCAGCCAGCCGATATAGGTCGCCAGCTGCTGGGCCTCCGGGCCGGGCAGGACCATACAAAAATTGAGCGCATGCAGGAATCGCCCTTCCGATATCCAGCGTCGGTTATCCACCAGCTCCTGGTGCATCATGGCGATCTGCCCGGCAGGCCCGCCGAAGCTGATGAAGCCAAGCTTGAGCCAAAAGCGAATTGCCTGCCAGAAGGAGACGGAAGCGACGACGGAAGGACTGTCACTCTGCGGAAGAACGACCGTTTTGCTCATGATTGCCAGACCTCATTTCACAGGACCTCAGTAAGCCGTCGAACAGCGAGCAAGCTGCCGCCAGCAGTTGGTCATCGTCCGTAATGGTTTCCCGCAGCCCTGCAAGAATGCTTTCTACCCCCGCCGCCTCCGGGGTCGGTACCCCACCGACGTCCAGGAAGTGGATCAACCGTCCCAGACTGTCGGGGATCACCGCGTCCAGCACAAAACGCCGGACCAGTACTTCGAAGGTCACCAGCGTGCCGACATGGCTGAATGGCGCGCCGTCAAAATCAAAACCGACCGCCGTCGCCGGACAGGTCTCGGGCGCGGCCAGCCACAGGAACCGCGCCTCGTCGTCAATAAAGCGCCGGATAAGCCAGGCGCTGGCCAGACGATCGACCCACGGGCGTCGGCGGGTGGCCCACAGCCGGCCGCGAAAGGCGCCTCTGTCCAGCAGGCTCAGTTCGCCCGCCACCGACTGCGGCTCGTTCGGCGATAGCCGCTGATTAATGACCTGCTCGATAGTGGCCAGTCGCTCAGCGGCTTGCTCCCGGGCGGCCCCCGGAAAGAAATCAATGGCCTCGATCCGCCGGTAGTCACGCTGAATTTTACGCAGTTGTTTGAGCTGAGCCGCCAGTTCGTCGTTGGATAACGTCCCCTGCAGCGCCTGCAGATCCTGCAACAGCGCGTCGTACTGTTCACGACGATCGAATAGCGGCCTGAGCGCCTCTTCTTCCGCCGCCTCAATCGTGAAAACATACCCGGTCCCCCTTCCGCGCGGATCGCCTGGCAGGTGCTGAGGAAAGTGTCATAGCCCTGGCGCACGTCGGGCAGCAGATAGACCCCATCGCGCAGGACCACCGCCCCGCTCTGCTTCAGGGTTCGCCAGACACGCATGCGCAGCGTGGCTTGAGACGTTGTCAGGTTAAGGATCAAGAGATGCATTGTCATGTTGTAGAGATTACTACAGCATGTAGCGTCTGTGACGTTTTTACGCGCAAGGAGTCAGATGAATTTCAGCAATGCATAGCTGAAAAAAGCAAAAGACGGCCTGCGCAGCGGCAGGCCAGGCGCTAAGCGCGGGATGGGGATAAGGGGCGCAGCAGCAGGGTCAACAACGCCACCGCAACCGGGACCAGGGAGCCCCACAGCACGGCGTTCCAGCCGAAGGCGTTGAGCAGAACCCCGGACGAAAACGACCCCACGATCATCACGCCGAAGACCAGAAAATCGTTGAGCGACTGAACCTGGGTCTTCTCTTCCGGGCGGTGGAAATCGATGATTTTCGCCGAGGCGCCGGTGAAGCCAAAGTTCCAGCCGATGCCGAGCAAAATCAGCGACAGCCAGTAATGATACACGCCGAGACCGCTCAGGCCGACCGCCACCGACGCGGCGGTGATCAGCAATCCCGCCGCCGCCATTCGCACTGCGCCGAAGCGCTGGATCAGCCGGCCGGTGAAAAATCCCGGGCCGTACATCGCCATCACATGCCACTGGATCCCAAGGTTGGCGGCCTGCTGGGAAAGACCGTGCATATGCATGGAGAGCGGCGCGGCGGTCATCAGAAAATTCATCACCATATAGGCCACCGCGCCGCTGAATACCGTAGTGGCAAAACCCGGCTGGCGGACAATCTCGCGCAGCGGCCGCCCTCCGCGCACGCTGGCCGCGGTGGGCTCCGCCGGCGTCACCCCTCTCAACAAAAAGGCGGCCAGCACTGCAACCAGCGCCTGAGCGAGGAAGGTGACGGCGAAGGTATGTGCCGGCCAGAGGTGCATGGTGCCGGTGACCAGCATCGGGCCAATGATCCCGGCGGCCACACCGCCGCCCATCACCAGCGACAGCGCACGGGCGCGACGCGCCGGGGCGACGCCGTCGGTGGCGGCAAAACGAAAACTGAGCGCCACGGCAGCATAGGCGCCGCCAAGCATCGCGGCGAGACAAAACAGCAGAAAAGAATTCAGCACTACCGCCAGGGCGGCCGCCAGTCCGGTCACCATCCCGGCGCCGGTGCCGAGCCTGAACGCCGCTTTGCGGCCCCGCGTTCGCGCCAGCGCGCCGAAAGGCAGAATGGAGGCCGCCATCCCCAGCACAAACAGGGTGATCGGCAGCGTGGCCAGCGACGGGCTGGGGGCAATCGCGTTACCCACTATCGCGCCGGTAGCGTAGAAGACCACCGAGTTGGCGCCGGCCAGCGCCTGAGCGGCAGCCAGGCGAAGGATATTTTTGTTCTGCACCGCCAGCGGCAGCATGTGTTCTGTAGACATCCGTTGTTTTCACCGGTTTGAGAGTGGCGCCAGGCTGGCCGTCTGGCATCGCGCCCTGTTTGTTGGGTTCCCTGACCGTTACCTTAGCCGCAAAATACGCTTTTGCATCATAGCGAATCGCAATATTACCCGGCGATCTGGCCCCTCTTCTGCGCCAGACCGCCGGGCCTGGCTTCGCCGCCCGTTTTATTCCGGGGATCCGTCGCGTCGCGCGGCGGCAAATTTCGCCGCGATCATCGCGGCCGTCGGCTGGACGCCCCCCAGACTCCACTGCTCCGGGTCATGTTCGTCAATGCGGATCCAGACGGACTGGCGGAACTGCGGATCGCCCTGCCCCTCAATCTCCACCAGCAGATCGGTCATCCGTCGCAGCAGTTCACTTTTCTGTTCCGCGGTCATGATCCCTTTAATGGTTTGCACGTTAACAAATGGCACGCTATGCTCCTTAGCATCTAAGTCTAAAATTCAAACTCAGAGTAGAAGGTCAATCTCGCGATGTCAAAAAATAAATCACTGCCCTACCTCGACCCGGCGCTGTGCGGCCTGGCGGAAGGAGCCAAAATACTCGGCGACCGCTGGGTGCTGCTGATCCTCCGCGAGGCGTTTTACGGCGTGACGCGCTTTGAAACGATGCTGTCGCACACCCATATTACCCGCCAGACGCTCACCACCCGGTTAAAAACCATGACCGAAACGGGATTGCTCAGCAAAGTGCCCTACCGGGAAGCCGGCTCCCGCGAACGGTATGAATATGTTCTGACTGATAAAAGCCGTAGCCTGGCGCTGGTGCTGTTCGCCCTGATGGAATGGGGCCACCAGCACGTGCTGCACAGTGCGCCGCATATAGCATTGGTGGACAGCGCCAGCGGCGAGGCTGTCCATCCGGGGTTTATTACTGCCAGCGGCACCGTGGCGAGCCCCGCCGCCCTGCAGATCGTCAAGGCAGACGAACGCTAATAGCGCCGCTACAGAACTTTCGTACGCCTCTGGCGAAAGCCGCCGCAAGCGGGTATGTTGCATAGCCACGGTACCCGACGAGCGCGGGACATTTTTGTTTCATCGAACTGTGCGATAAAGGATGAAGGTATCCGGTGACCATTCCGACGCGCAGATCGCGCATGCTAAAGGTAGAAAATGTCGCTTCGTTCTCTGCGGGCTTTATGTCTGACCAGCTTTTTTATTGCCGACGTGCGCGACGGCCTCGGCCCGTTTCTGGGGATCTTTCTCACCCAGCGTCACTGGCAGGCGGAGGACATTGGCCTGCTGATGTCCGTCGGCGGTATCGCCGGCCTGCTGGCGACCCTGCCCGCCGGCTTCATCACCGACAGCTCGCGGCATAAGCGCTTGCTGCTGGCCGGGGTCTGCCTGGTGATCACCCTCACCACCCTGCTGCTCTGGTTTAGTCAGAAGACCAGCGTGGTCGCCCTCTCGCAAGTCGCCAGCGGCATCTGCGCGGCCTTTGTCGGACCGCTGATCGCCGGGATTACCCTCGGTCTTGCCAGACAGCGCGGCTTTAGCGCCCAGATGGGGAAAAACGAAGCCTTCAACCACGCGTGAAATTTCTTCACCGCGCTAATGGCCGGGGCTATCGCCTGGTACTGGGGCATCGGCGGCATTTTCATTCTGATGGCCTGTACCACGCTGCTTACCCTGGTCGCCCTGCTGGCGATCCGCGGCGGCGATATCGACGATAATGCCGCCCGCGGCATCGAAGCGGCATCCACGCCCTCCCTGCCGGGGTTTGCCATCCTGTTCCGCCATACGCCGCTGCTGAT
>NZ_JH414798.1:732268-748139 GCF_000238715.1 Klebsiella sp. 4_1_44FAA | reverse complement strand
TACGCCGCTGCTGATCGCCGGCGTAACCCTGATGCTGTTCCATCTCGCCAATGCCGCACTGTTGCCGATGCTGAGCATGCGGATCGCCGCCGCGCCGGGACACCTCAATCCCGGACTGTTTGCCGCCGCCACGGTGATTATTTCGCAGGTGGTGATGATCCCGGTGGCCATCCGGGTCGCCGGCAGCATCGACAAATACGGTTACTGGCGATGCATCCTGCTGGCGCTGGTGATCATGCCCATACGGGCGGCGCTGGCGGCGTCCAGCGACGCCCCGGCGATGATGGTCCCGGTGCAAATTCTTGATGGCCTGGCGGCAGGGATTTTGGGGGTGGCGGTGCCCAGCTTTATCGTCTCGCTGCTGCGCGGCAGCGGGCACGTTAACGCTGGACAGAGCGTTGTGATGCTGATGCAGGGCGCCGGGGCGGCAATGAGTCCGGCGTTAACCGGGTCTATCGCCGGGCACTACTCCTTTGCCACCGCCTTCGGCGTGCTGAGCGTTATCGCGATTGTCGCCCTGATGGTATGGTGGCGCAGCGCTCCGCTGCTCACCGCCTCCGCGTCACCGCCAATCGGCGAGAGCGGGCAGTAACCTACGGCACAGCGACCTGGGGAGAGAGGAAATCGTCAGGCGGGCAACAGCCCCCTGCTGCCCGCCTGACGTGTGAGTGGCGTTAATTCACCCGCGCAGGCAAGGTAATTTGCTGCAGGGCATTCGCCATATTAATCTGAATCAGCTCTTTAAGACCTTCGCGCTTAATAAACTGGCTCCGGTGCTTACTTTTCACCTCTTCAATACTCTTTTTGATCTCTTGCGCCGGCAGTTTATACCAGCCGCGAGCCTGTTTCTCACCGCCCATTTCCAGCCACAGCGATGAATAACTGGCTTTCACCAGATCGCTTTTCACGTGGTAATCAGAATCGATGGCGTAGACCGTGGAGATGTTGAAATATCGCAGCAAACCATACAGCACGCTCATGATGATATTTTTCGGCCGCGTGCCATGCAGCTCTTTAGTCAGCACCTTCACTTCGTCATTGGTGATATCTTTCCCGCCCTGGATGCCGCCGATATAAGCGCGGCCATCGTCGGTGCAGGAAAAACAGACGCTATAGACGCGCCGGTCGCCAAGAAACAGCTGCAGCATCAGCTCCCCTTCCTCCTGAAACGGCGAGGCCAGCAGCTTAACGTCAAGCTTATCGCCATTTTTCAAGGGAATAGAAAACATCTCGCGGCCAAAATCCGCGACATTGTAGAGCTGCGGCAGGACATCAGGGTGAAACGTTTTCTCGATGAAATTCAGTGAACCATGGGCAATATCCAGTTTGCGTCGTTTTGACAGCCGTTTATTGAGATACGCTTTAAACGGTTTATCCTCAAAAGGCACCAGTCCTTTGGTAACCGCGGTCAACCGCGCGCACTGATATTTCGCACAAAGTCCTTGATATTCTCTGTATTTACCTCCTGCGAGCGAGAGCTCTCTGCATTTTCGTAAAATTTTTTTATAGCTTATTTTGACCTGACCGATCACTTTATTATGTTTACGCCATTCTTTGATGGCGCCTGCAACAGTATGTTCCATTGATTAAGATCCATAGATTCATCCATAATCGCGGCCATATTAACATATAAGCGTTTCGTCAACGCTTAATTACTCCTTCGTTGTCCTTTCATTTAATATTTAGGCAGGGAATTATCCTGTCGACGTTATTTGTCGCTAAACTTATTCTGTCAACGATGAATTATGGTAGGTAACGCCCTCCGCTCAGCGACTTAACGCTCTGTGCCTTCGGCGCGAAGCGCGGCTACATCCGCTGGCGGTTATGCCCTATACTGACCCTGATTCAAAACCAGCAACGATAGGTAACTTATGGAAATTGATCTCGACAACCTGGTCTTCAGCGGCCTGGATGAAGCGGAAGAGCGCAACGCGGAGCGTCTGGAAGAAGCGGACAAAAAAGCCCAGGCGATCGTTGCCGACGACGACTGCGGCGACGCCTGTAAAATCTGATTGTCAAACCGGCCAGCAGGCCGGTTTTTTTTGACGCCCACACCTCAGGTGGGTAAAAACCCTTTCAGCGTATCCAGCAGCGCCTGCGCCGCCTTCGACAGCGGCAGATGTCCGGCATGGATCGCGCCGACGCACTTCTCAATCGGCGGATCGCTGAGCGGGATGCAGACGGCGCCCAACGATGCCATCTGCGTTTTACACAGCGCCGGCACCGCGCTGCCCCCCAGGCCGCTGGCCACCATTCTCCCCACCGTCACCAGCTGATGACTCTCCAGCGCCACGTCCAGCTGACGTCCGCTGCGCGCCAGCGCCTCCTCCAGCATCAGGCGTACCGCCGAGGGGCGCTGCAGGGTAATAAAGTCGAGGGTCAACAGCTCCTGCCAGGAGAGCTGCTTTTTCTTCGCCAGCGGGGATTGTTGGGGAACGATCGCCACGAAGCGGTCCACCGCCAGCGGGGTAAACAGCAGGTTGTGGTTGGGCGATGGCTCGAAAGCGATGCCCATCTCCACCCGCCCCTCGCGCACCATCTCGATCACCTGCTCATTAATCACGTCATGCACCGTAACGTTCACCCCGGCATAGCGGTCGCGAAAGGCTTTCAGCGCCTCCGGCAGAACGTTGGCGGCAAACGACGGCATCGCGGCGACCGAAATTTTACCCCGCTGCAGGGTAAAGCTCTGACGCATGGCCTCCTCGACATTATCCCAGTCGGCCAGCAGCTGACGGGCCATCGGCAGAAAGAGTTCCCCCTCCTGGGTGAGGGTCACTTTGCGGGTGCTGCGCTGCAGCAGCGCGCCGCCCAGCGCCTCCTCCAACCCTTTGATGGTCAGGCTGAGAGCTGGCTGCGACAGATTCAGCCTTTCGCTGGCGTGGGCGAAATTCAGAGTGTGAGCTACCGCTAAAAACGCGCGTAACTGTTTGACACTCATTCTCATTTTTCTTCCTGTTAACTAATTGAAAAAAATTAGTTAACAGGAAATTAATTAAAATTCCAAATGAGTGTGTCACAAATTCAAAATTATCAAATCAGTCGCCTGCGCCAATGATAAGGCTATCGCAAGGCAGGAGAGACAAGATGGCAGGACTGGATAAACGCGTCGCCAGTTACGAAGCGGCGCTGGAAGGGTTAACGGACGGCATGACGCTGCTCGCCGGCGGCTTCGGCCTGTGCGGCATTCCCGAGAACTTGATCGCCGAGGTGCAGCGTCGCCAGGTGCAGGGGCTGACGGTGGTCTCCAACAACTGCGGGGTCGACGGTTTCGGTCTCGGCATGCTGCTGGAGTCGCGCCAGGTCAGCAAGGTGGTGGCCTCTTACGTCGGGGAAAACGCGCTGTTTGAACAGCTGGTGCTGAGCGGCGAGCTGGCGGTAGAACTCACCCCGCAGGGAACGCTGGCGGAAAAAATCCGCGCCGGCGGCGCTGGCATCCCCGGCTTTTACACCGCCACCGGGTATGGCACCCCGGTCGCCGAAGGCAAAGAGGTGCGCCAGTTCGACGGCCGACACTACATCCTTGAAGAGGCGATCCGCGGCGATTTCGCGCTGGTCAAAGGCTGGAAAGCCGACTGGTACGGCAACGTGGTCTATCGCCACACCGCGCAGAATTTCAACCCGCTGATGGCCACCGCCGGGCGCATTACGGTGGTGGAGGTGGAAGAGATTGTGCCGCCGGGCGAACTGCCCCCCTCCGCCATCCATACTCCGGGGATCTATGTCGACCGGCTGATCGTCGGGCAATTCGAAAAACGTATTGAACAGCGCACCCTGCGCGCCGGAGGGCACTGAGATGCTGACCCGTGAACAAATGGCGATGCGCGTCGCCCAGGAGCTGCGCGACGGCGATTACGTCAACCTCGGGATCGGTATCCCGACGCTGGTGGCCAACTACATTCCCGCCGGCATTGAAGTGATGCTCCAGTCGGAGAACGGCCTGCTGGGGATGGGCGAATTTCCCGATGAGGAAACCATCGACGCCGACATGATTAACGCCGGTAAACAAACCGTCACCGCGCAAACCGGGGCGGCGATCTTCGATTCCGCCCAGTCGTTCGCCATGATCCGCGGCGGCCACGTCGACCTGACCGTTCTTGGCGCCTTTGAGGTCGACGTCGCGGGCAACATCGCCTCATGGATGATCCCTAGAAAAATGGTCAAGGGGATGGGCGGCGCCATGGACCTGGTGGCCGGCGCGCAGAACATCATCGTGGTGATGACCCACGCCTCAAAAAACGGCGAATCCAAACTGCTGCCGCAGTGCACCCTGCCGCTCACCGGCGTGGGCTGTATTCGCCGGGTACTCACCGACCTGGCCCTGCTGGAGATTGTCGACGGCGCGTTTGTCCTGCGCGAAGTGGCCCCGGGGGTCAGCCCCGACGAGGTGATACGTAAAACGGCGGGACGGCTGATCGTCGCCGACGACGTGCGCGAAATGCGCTTCAGTTAAGGAGAGATCATGACCGATATTGCCATTGTTGCTGCCGTACGCACCCCGATAGGCAGCTTTCGCGGCGCCTTCGCCCCTCTTTCCGCCGTCGACCTCGGCGCGGCGGTGGTGCGCGGCCTGCTTGAACGCTGCCAGCTGCCCGCCGCAGCGGTCGACGAACTAATTTTCGGCCAGGTGCTTACCGCCGGCTGCGGGCAGAACCCGGCGCGCCAGACCGCGCTGCGGGCCGGCCTGCCGGTCGACACTCCGGCGGTCACCGTCAATCTGGTGTGCGGCTCCGGGCTGAAAGCGGTTCAGCAGGCGGTGCAGGCGATCCGCTGCGGCGACGCCGGGATCGTTATCGCCGGCGGCCAGGAGAGCATGAGCAATGCTCCCTATCTGATGCATGGCGCCCGCGACGGCCTACGTTTCGGCCACGCCAGCCTGCAGGACAGCATGATCCAGGACGGCCTGTGGGACGCCTTTAACGACTACCACATGGGCATTACCGCCGAGAACCTCGCCGACGCCTTCGACATCAGCCGCGAGCGCCAGGACGCCTTCGCCGCCAGCTCCCAGCGCAAAGCGGCGGCCGCTATCGCCGCAGGGCGCTTTCGCGAGGAGATCGTTCCGGTCAGCGTCCCGCAGGGCAAACAGCCGCCGCGAGTCGTGACTGACGATGAGCAACCGCGCCCGGAGACCAGCGAGCAGCAGCTGGCCCAGCTGCGCCCGGCGTTTCGCCCGGCTGACGGCAGCGTCACCGCCGGGAATGCCTCGTCGCTGAACGACGGCGCCGCGGCGGTCCTGCTGATGCGCGTCGATAAAGCGCGCGAGCTTGGGCTGCCGGTGCTGGCGCGCATTGTCAGCTCAGCGGTCGCCGGGGTCGACCCGTCGGTGATGGGCATCGGCCCGGTGAGCGCCTGCCGCCAGGCGCTGCAGCGCGCCGGCTGGACGCTGGACGAGGTGGACCTTATCGAAGCCAACGAGGCTTTTGCCGTCCAGGCGCTGGCCGTCGGTCAGCTGCTTGAGTGGGATAGCGAGAAGGTCAACGTCAACGGCGGCGCCATCGCCCTTGGACATCCCATCGGCGCCTCCGGCTGCCGGATCCTCGTCAGCCTGGTGCATGAGATGCAGCGCCGGGGCGCCAGCAAAGGGCTGGCAACCCTGTGCGTCGGCGGCGGCCAGGGCATCGCCATGACCCTACAACGTTAACAGGAGCCACTATGTTTACACCACGCCTGGCGGTACTCGGCGCGGGACTGATGGGCGTCGGTATCGCCTGCCATTTCGCCCGTCACGGTCACGCCGTCCGCCTGTATGACACCGACCCGCAGCGTCTCGCTGAGGTTACGGCGGTGGCCAGCGCCATCCTGCGCGAGCTGGAGGCCAGCGGCCAGCAGGCTCCCGCCGACCGCGACGCGGTGCTGGCCCGTCTGACCCCCACCCCGACGCTGAATGCCCTGGCCGATGCCACGCTGCTGATTGAAGCGATCCCCGAGCGGCTGGCGCTGAAGCACGCCCTGTACGCGGAGCTGGAAACGCTGATCGCCGACGAGGCGATTATCGCCAGCAACACCAGCGGCCTGCCGCCGGATCGGCTGGCGCAGGGCATGCGCCTCCCGGAACGGCTACTGATCGCTCATTTCTGGCATCCGCCGCACCTGATCCCGCTGGTGGAAGTGGTGCCCGGGAGCGCCACGCTGCCTCATCTGGCGCGCCAGGTGAGCGACTTTTGCGCCGCCTGCGCGCTGGAGGCGGTGGTGCTCAACCGCGCCGCGCCGGGCTTTGTCGGCAACCGGCTGCAGTTCGCCCTGCTGCGCGAAGCGCTGCATATCGTCCACAGCGGCATCGCTTCCCCGGAGGTGGTGGACCAGGTGATGCGCGCCTCGCTGGGCCGCCGCTATGCGATGGTCGGCCCGCTGGAGGCTGCGGACATGACCGGCCTGGCGACGGTCCAGGATATCTGCCAGCACCTGCTGCCGGAGCTGGCCAGCGGCACGGAGATGATGTCGCTGGTGGCGGAGAAAGTGGCGCGAGGCGACACCGGCGCCCGCAGCGGGCAAGGCTTTTACCGCTGGGACGAGGCCCGGCACCAGCGCATCCAGTCGCGCCGGGAACACCAGCTGCGCTTCGCGCTGAAACCCTAGTATCGCGTTCTGTACCCCTACAATAACAATGAGAGTGAGACGTCGTGATGAGTGTGATAATAGCCCTGGCCGCGCTGGCGTTACTGATGCTGGCAGCCTACCGTGGATACAGCGTGATCCTCTTTGCGCCGATCGCCGCCCTCGGCGCGGTGCTGCTCACCGACCCGGGCGCGGTCGGCCCGGCCTTTACCGGCCTGTTTATGGAAAAAATGGTCGGCTTTGTGAAGCTCTATTTCCCGGTGTTTCTGCTGGGCGCGGTATTCGGCAAGCTGATTGAGCTGTCGGGATTCTCACGTTCGATTGTCGCCGCCGCCATCCGCATCCTTGGGCGCCGCCACGCGATCCCGGTGATCGTGCTGGTGTGCGCCCTGCTGACCTACGGCGGGGTGTCGCTGTTTGTGGTGGCCTTTGCCGTCTACCCTTTCGCCGCCGAACTATTTCGCCAGAGCGGGATCCCCAAACGGCTGATCCCCGCCACCGTCGCCCTCGGGGCATTCTCGTTTACCATGGACGCCCTGCCCGGCACGCCGCAGATCCAGAATATTATTCCCACCAGCTTCTTCGGCACCAACGCCTGGGCGGCCCCCTGGCTGGGGCTTATCGGCTCGCTGTTCATTATCATCTTCGGTTTGCTGTGGCTGGAGCGTCAGCGCCGCAAAGCGCAGGCCCGCGGCGAAGGCTATGGGACCGACCTGCAAAATGAGCCGCAGACCCCGGATGACATCGATCTGCCGCATCCGCTAATCGCTATCGCCCCGTTGCTGCTGGTGGGGGTGCTGAATTTGCTGTTCACCCACTGGATCCCGCAGTGGTACGGCGCCAGCCATGAGCTCAACCTGCCGGGCCTGGCGAAGCCTGTCGTCACCGAAGTGGGGAAAATCACCGCCATCTGGGCGGTGCAGGCGGCGCTGCTCTCCGGCATTGTGCTGGTGCTGGTTTGCGGCTATCGCAATATCCGCGGCCGGCTGGCGGAGGGAAGTCGGACGGCGGTGGGCGGGGCTATTCTCGCGGCGATGAACACCGCCTCTGAGTATGGCTTCGGCGCGGTTATCGCCGCCCTGCCGGGTTTCCTGGTGCTGTCAAAAGCCCTCGCGGCCATTCCCAATCCGCTGTTAAACGAGGCGATCAGCGTCACGGTGCTGGCCGGGATCACTGGCTCGGCCTCCGGGGGGATGAGCATCGCCCTGGCGGCGATGTCCGAGACCTTTGTCGCCGCCGCCCACGCCGCCAATATTCCGCTCGAGGTACTGCACCGTGTCGCCGCCATGGCCAGCGGCGGCATGGACACCCTGCCGCACAACGGGGCGGTGATCACCCTGCTGGCGATCACCGGCCTGAGCCATCGCCAGGCCTACGGCGGCATTTTCGCCATCACGGTGATCAAAAGCCTCGCGGTACTGTTTGTCATTGCCACGTTCTATGTGACCGGCATTGTCTGATACCAGATTGAAGGAGTAATACAATGAACTTACACGGTAAAACGGCGCTGGTCACCGGCTCCACCAGCGGCATCGGTTTAGGGATCGCCAAAGTGCTTGCGCAGGCAGGCGCCCAGCTGGTGCTCAATGGCTTCGGCGACAGCAGCCACGCCCGGGCTGAAGTCGCCGCGCTGGGCAAGATCCCCGGCTATCACGACGCCGACCTGCGCGACGTCGGGCAGATCGAGGCGATGATGCACTATGCCGAAAGCACCTTCGGCGGCGTCGATATCGTGATCAATAACGCCGGCATCCAGCACGTGGCCCCGGTGGAGCAGTTCCCGGTGGACAAATGGAACGATATTCTCGCCATCAATCTCTCCAGCGTCTTCCACACTACCCGCCTGGCGCTGCCGGGTATGCGCCAGCGCAACTGGGGGCGCATCATCAACATTGCCTCAGTGCATGGCCTGGTGGCGTCGAAAGAGAAATCGGCCTACGTCGCCGCCAAGCACGCGGTGGTCGGGCTGACCAAAACCGTGGCCCTGGAAACCGCGCGCAGCGGCATCACCTGCAACGCCATCTGCCCGGGCTGGGTGCTAACCCCGCTGGTGCAGCAGCAGATCGATAAGCGCATCGCCGAGGGGGTCGACCCGGAGCAGGCCAGCGCCCAGCTGCTGGCGGAAAAACAGCCCTCCGGGGAGTTTGTCACCCCGCAACAGCTGGGCGAAATGGCGCTGTTTCTGTGCAGCGACGCCGCCGCCCAGGTGCGCGGCGCCGCATGGAACATGGATGGCGGCTGGGTGGCGCAGTAAGCCGCTGGCGCCGCGAAGATCAGAACATCGCCAGAAAGCGTTTCACCGTACGCGAGCGCTCGAAGCGCCGCCAGGCGATGGCGATATCGGTCTTCAGCGGCGCCCCGCTAAGCGGGTGATAGCTGACGTTCGGCTGCTGGATGCAGGTCATCGACTGCGGAACCAGCGCGAAGCCGAAGCCTGCATTGACCATGCTCAGCGACGATGAAATTTGCGACGACTGCCAGGCGCGCTCCATATCGATCCCGGCGCGCAGGCAACTGTTATACACCAGCTCATACAGCCCGGGGGCCACCTCCCGCGGGAAGAGGATCGGCGCCACGTCGCGCAGCTGCTCCAGGGCAAGGGTCGGCTGCGTCGCCAGCGGATTATCGCGCGGCAGCGCGATAACCATCGGCTCCTCATCGATAATCCGCAGATTAAAGGCTTTACTGCTCTCGCACGGCAGGCGGACGAAGGCGATATCCAGCTCGGCCTCGCTCAGGGCGGTCATCAGATTGGCCATATTGTCTTCCATCTGGTGAAGGGTCACCCCGGGGTGGTCGAGCTGAAAACGGTGCAGCAGCGTGAAGATTTGCGGATGGAAAGCATCAGAACTGGTAATGCCTAGCGACAGGCTGCCGTTCATCCCGCGCGCAATGCCCTTGGCCTTCTCCAGCGCCGCATCGCTCATGGCGAGGATCTGGCGGGCATCCTCATAGAAAGACTCTCCCGCTTCCGTCAGCTCCACCCCGCGGGTTAAACGCCGGAACAGCGGGGTCCCCACTTCGCGCTCAAGCCGCTGAATTTGCTGACTTAACGGAGGCTGTGAAATACCCAGCTCCTTGGCGGCCTGGGTGAAGTGCCGCGTCCTGGCGACGGCGACAAAATAGCGAAGATAACGAAGTTCCATATCGAAAACGTCTCAAACCAGCATGGTTTCTATATTGGAACTGTGAGCTGAATCGGGTCAACATTTATTTAACCTTTCTTATATTTGTTGAACGAGGAAGTGGTATATGAATCATTCTGCTGAATGCACCTGCGAAGAGAGTCTATGCGAAACCCTGCGGGCGTTTTCCGCGCAGCATCCCGAGAGCGTGCTCTATCAGACATCGCTCATGAGCGCCCTGCTGAGCGGGGTTTACGAAGGCAGCACCACCATCGCCGACCTGCTGAAACACGGCGATTTCGGCCTCGGCACCTTTAATGAGCTGGACGGGGAGCTGATCGCCTTCAGCAGTCAGATCTATCAGCTGCGCGCCGACGGCAGCGCGCGCAAAGCCCAGCCGGAGCAGAAAACGCCGTTCGCGGTGATGACCTGGTTCCAGCCGCAGTACCGGAAAACCTTTGACCATCCGGTGAGCCGCCAGCAGCTGCACGAGGTGATCGACCAGCAAATCCCCTCTGACAACCTGTTCTGCGCCCTGCGCATCGACGGCCATTTCCGCCATGCCCATACCCGCACCGTGCCGCGCCAGACGCCGCCGTACCGGGCGATGACCGACGTCCTCGACGATCAGCCGGTGTTCCGCTTTAACCAGCGCGAAGGGGTGCTGGTCGGCTTCCGGACCCCGCAGCATATGCAGGGGATCAACGTCGCCGGGTATCACGAGCACTTTATTACCGATGACCGCAAAGGCGGCGGTCACCTGCTGGATTACCAGCTCGACCATGGGGTGCTGACCTTCGGCGAAATTCACAAGCTGATGATCGACCTGCCCGCCGACAGCGCGTTCCTGCAGGCTAATCTGCATCCCGATAATCTCGATGCCGCCATCCGTTCCGTAGAAAGTTAAGGGGGTTACATGGACAAACAGTATCCGGTACGCCAGTGGGCGCACGGCGCAGATCTCGTCGTCAGTCAGCTGGAAGCTCAGGGGGTACGCCAGGTGTTCGGCATCCCCGGCGCCAAGATTGACAAGGTCTTCGACTCACTGCTGGATTCCTCGATTCGCATTATTCCGGTGCGCCACGAAGCCAACGCCGCGTTTATGGCCGCCGCCGTCGGACGTATTACCGGCAAAGCGGGCGTGGCGCTGGTCACCTCCGGTCCGGGTTGTTCTAACCTGATCACCGGCATGGCCACCGCGAACAGCGAAGGCGACCCGGTGGTGGCCCTGGGCGGCGCGGTAAAACGCGCCGATAAAGCCAAACAGGTCCATCAGAGTATGGATACGGTGGCGATGTTCAGCCCGGTCACCAAATACGCCGTCGAGGTGACGGCGCCGGATGCGCTGGCGGAAGTGGTCTCCAACGCCTTCCGCGCCGCCGAGCAGGGCCGGCCGGGCAGCGCGTTCGTTAGCCTGCCGCAGGATGTGGTCGATGGCCCGGTCAGCGGCAAAGTGCTGCCGGCCAGCGGGGCCCCGCAGATGGGCGCCGCGCCGGATGATGCCATCGACCAGGTGGCGAAGCTTATCGCCCAGGCGAAGAACCCGATCTTCCTGCTCGGCCTGATGGCCAGCCAGCCGGAAAACAGCGCCGCGCTGCGCCGTTTGCTGGAGACCAGCCATATTCCAGTCACCAGCACCTATCAGGCCGCCGGAGCGGTGAATCAGGATAACTTCTCTCGCTTCGCCGGCCGGGTTGGGCTGTTTAACAACCAGGCCGGGGACCGTCTGCTGCAGCTCGCCGACCTGGTGATCTGCATCGGCTACAGCCCGGTGGAATACGAACCGGCGATGTGGAACAGCGGCAACGCGACGCTGGTGCACATCGACGTGCTGCCCGCCTATGAAGAGCGCAACTACACCCCGGATGTCGAGCTGGTGGGCGATATCGCCGGCACTCTCAACAAGCTGGCGCAAAATATCGATCATCGGCTGGTGCTCTCCCCGCAGGCGGCGGAGATCCTCCGCGACCGCCAGCACCAGCGCGAGCTGCTGGACCGCCGCGGCGCGCAGCTCAACCAGTTTGCCCTGCATCCCCTGCGTATCGTTCGCGCCATGCAGGACATCGTCAACAGCGACGTCACGTTGACCGTGGACATGGGCAGCTTCCATATCTGGATTGCCCGCTACCTGTACAGCTTCCGCGCCCGCCAGGTGATGATCTCCAACGGCCAGCAGACCATGGGCGTCGCCCTGCCCTGGGCCATCGGCGCCTGGCTGGTCAATCCTGAGCGCAAAGTGGTCTCCGTCTCCGGCGACGGCGGCTTCCTGCAGTCGAGCATGGAGCTGGAGACCGCCGTCCGCCTGAAAGCCAACGTGCTGCATCTTATCTGGGTCGATAACGGCTACAACATGGTCGCTATCCAGGAAGAGAAAAAATATCAGCGCCTGTCCGGCGTCGAGTTCGGGCCGATGGATTTTAAAGCCTATGCCGAATCCTTCGGCGCGAAAGGGTTTGCCGTGGAAAGCGCCGAGGCGCTGGAGCCAACCCTGCGCGCGGCGATGGACGTCGACGGCCCGGCGGTAGTGGCCATCCCGGTAGATTATCGCGATAACCCGCTGCTGATGGGCCAGCTGCATCTGAGTCAGATTCTGTAAGTCATCACAATAAGGAAAGGAAAATGAAAAAAGTCGCACTTGTTACCGGCGCCGGCCAGGGGATTGGTAAAGCTATCGCCCTTCGTCTGGTGAAGGATGGATTTGCCGTGGCCATTGCCGATTATAACGACGCCACCGCCAAAGCGGTCGCCTCCGAAATCAACCAGGCCGGCGGCCGCGCCATGGCGGTGAAAGTGGATGTCTCCGACCGCGATCAGGTGTTTGCCGCCGTCGAACAGGCGCGCAAAACGCTGGGCGGCTTCGACGTCATCGTCAACAACGCCGGCGTGGCGCCGTCCACGCCGATCGAGTCCATTACCCCGGAGATTGTCGATAAAGTCTACAACATCAACGTTAAAGGGGTGATCTGGGGCATTCAGGCGGCGGTCGAGGCCTTTAAGAAAGAGGGTCACGGCGGGAAAATCATCAACGCCTGTTCCCAGGCCGGCCACGTCGGCAACCCGGAGCTGGCGGTATATAGCTCGAGTAAATTCGCCGTACGCGGCTTAACCCAGACCGCCGCTCGCGACCTCGCGCCGCTGGGCATAACAGTCAACGGCTACTGCCCGGGGATTGTCAAAACGCCAATGTGGGCCGAAATTGACCGCCAGGTGTCCGAAGCCGCCGGTAAACCGCTGGGTTACGGTACCGCCGAGTTCGCCAAACGCATCACCCTCGGCCGCCTGTCCGAGCCGGAAGATGTCGCCGCCTGCGTCTCCTATCTTGCCAGCCCGGATTCTGATTATATGACCGGTCAGTCATTGCTGATCGACGGCGGGATGGTGTTTAACTAATAAAAAAAGCTCTGACATGGCTTGCCCCTGCTTTCGCGCAGGGGCTTTTTTTGGTTTGTAAGTGTAAGCATCCCGGGGAAACGAAGCATCAATATTTGCGGGCTTCTGGCGTTCCTACTTGCGCTTCTGGCACGACGTGGGCAATCTGACTGGGATGAAGGTCTGATTTGAGCGAGGAGCGGAAGTTCGGGAACGGGATAGCTCCATTGATGACTTTATGCTACGTGTTAAACCACAGGTAATGGAGTTGCTGCCGGAGAAAGTAGCATTCTTTAGACTGAGATCTTTTGAAAGGAACAGTAGTTGCTATAAAATTGAGGAACCAAATTCTTTAGCTTTTAAAAAATAAAATATTATCTCTTTTAGAAATTAGATAAGCAGGAGAAAAGCTATGATATCGGTAATAAAGGACCTATTTAGTAACCAAGTGGTTTCCGCAGTCATTCTTACTATCATTGGAGCGATTACAAAAAAGTATATTCAGTTTCATCGCAGAGACTTTTTTTCACGCTCATCCTCCGAGCAGATAAAAGCAGTCGAATGGCTTAGAACCTCTTCTGTACCCATCTCCGATCCGTTAGCAAAGGCGGAACAGCAGTTCCGCCTACAGTCGTTCGGACTGCATAGAGATTGGCATTTATCTTATAAAATCATATGCTTGAGTTCCGATTATGCACAGTCATTAATTCCGTCCTTGAAGGCAGTCTTGCGTTATCAGGGCATGTACACAATTACTAACGGGAATATATACCCTCATAAATTCCATAAGTGGATAATACCTTTTGTGTTAATATCGTTGCTATTATATATCGGTGCTGAGATATACAGAGGTTCTTCACAGAGTGATGGTATAGAGATTTTGAAATCTCTATACGTCGTTATTGTGGCTTTTATAGTATGGTGTTGGGTCGCTGCTTGTGCTCTGAGAGTATCAAGCATCAGTAAAAAGCTCAATGCCTATATCCCACCCGCAAACGATTTTAAATCCAAGACATACGATTTCAGTTCAATACTCAATAATAGATATCCCTAGCCTGGCTGATCTGCTTCCCGTAAATACTGATACCTGGCAGTAAGCGAGATCCGCTTCTGGCACGGCGCGAACTGTTAACTGAGCCAAAGGTCCGCCATGAGCGAGGAGCGGACATTTTTCTTCGTCCTCTACTTCGTCCATTCTTTATGCAGTAACGCATAGATGTATGTGTCGTCATACCTTGCCTTACCCTCCTCGTTTTCAAAGGAGACAAATTCTTTAAAACATCCTTCACGTCGCATAAGTAGTCGCTCGCATAGTTTTTGAGAGGAGTAATTATAATCTTCCACCCAGGCATACAAACGTCTGGCGCCTTTTACTTTAAATAAATAATCAAACAGTGCAGCAACTGACTCGCTTGCATATCCCTGATGTTCAAAACGTTGATTAAAATGCCAGCCTACTGACCAGGTATTGTTGTCTGGTTCGTTGCTATTGTCCGCAAAAAGATGTCCGATTAACGTATCGGTTTCTTTTAGACAAACGGCAAACTGTGTTGGGTCAGAGGCTCGTTTAGCCACGTCGACCTCTGCCTCAGCGAGTGAATGTAACTTTTCATCCTTAAAGCAAGGAGTACGTGGTGAAGAGAGGTAATTGAAAAGAGCTGCCGCATCCTCTTCCTTAAAATGGCGAATGATTAATCTTTGAGTGGTAATGATGGTCATAATGTCCTTGATAATGTAATGCCAGCCAGTTCAGCAAGAAGTCTGCTTTAAACTGGCCGGAACACAGGGCAGAGATTAGCCGTTCCGGCTATTCCCCAGTCTGTATTTTCGCATGCCTGTAAATCGTGTGATCGTCACGAAAAATACCGGAACAAAGAAAATGGCCAGTAGCGTTCCGCTAATCATCCCGCCGAATACACCGGTACCAATCGCATGCTGCGTGCTGTCGCTGGCTCCACTGGCAAGCATCAGCGGAACAACACCTAATGTGAAAGCCAGAGAAGTCATCAGAATTGGCCGTAAGCGTAGCTTTGCAGCCGTCAATGTCGCGTCAATAAGGCTCTTTCCTTCTTTCATCAATTGTCTCGCGAACTCGATAATCAGAATCGCATTCTTGGCGGAAAGTCCAATCAGGGTTATCAGACCCACTTTGAAAAAGACGTCATTCGTCATATTTGTAACGGATACGGCCAGCACAGCGCCGAGCAGCCCCAGAGGAACAACGAGCATGACCGCGAAGGGAATGGACCAGCTTTCGTAAAGAGCAGCCAGCACCATGAATACCACCAGTACCGAGAGCACAATAAGACCCGGAAGCTGTGATGCAGACTCTTTTTCCTGTAACGAACTTCCCGCCCACTCCCCGGCGAACCCCGGTGGTAAGTGCTTAGCCAGATTGTCCATTGCCGCCATTGCGGTACCTGACGATTTTCCCTGTGCGGAACTCCCGGTTATGTGATCCTACCCGCGAATAGTGGACACGCGACTAAGTGAGTAAACTCCCAGACAGAGGTATCTCACATGACTAAATCAGCAACCGTAAGTAAGAAACCACGTAAACAGCATTCGCCTGAATTCCGCAGCGAAGCCCTGAAGCTTGCGGAGCGCATCGGCGTTGCCGCTGCCGCCCGGGAACTCAGCCTTTACGAGTCTCAGCTATATACCTGGCGCAGCAAATTACAGCAGCAGAAAACGTCTTCCGAACGGGAAAATGAGCTGGCCGCTGAAAATGCCCGCCTGAAGCGCCAGCTGGCAGAGCGTGACGAGGAGCTGGCTATCCTCCAAAAGGCCGCGACATACTTCGCAAAGCGCCTGAAATG
>NZ_JH414798.1:720088-731915 GCF_000238715.1 Klebsiella sp. 4_1_44FAA | reverse complement strand
TGCGATGCCCTGCAAATGGCGCTGTGGCGGCGTAAGCGGCCAAAAGGGGTTATAGCCCACAGCGACCGGGGTGGTCAGTACTGCTCAGCAGATTATCAGGCCCTGTTGAAGCAGCACGACCTTCGGGGCAGCATGAGTGCAAAAGGCTGCTGCTATGACAATGCCTGCGCGGAAAGCTTTTTCCACACGCTGAAGGTAGAGTGCATCCACGGTGAGCGTCTAATCAGTCGCGATGATATGCGTACGATGGTATTTAATTACATTGAGTGCGATTACAATCGCTGGCGTCGTCACAGTGCCTGTGGCGGCCTCAGCCCGGAACAATTTGAAAATCAGAATCTCGCTTAGGCGCGTGTCCATATTACGAGGAGAGGATCAATGCGTATGGCAGGATATCCCTGATAGCGTATCAGTTGCTGCGGTGCAACATTCCACGAAAGCGTCACAAAAGTGGATAATGGAAGCATCTGCCCCAGACGGTTTTTAACAGACAAAGCCAAAAGTTGTTCAGGCTGCATCCGGTATGGCGCATCCGCCTGGACGATTACCTGCTGAACCCGACCATTATTGGTATAGTCATTAACATAATTGGAACCTGCTGCAACGGAAATGGTTTGATTTATTTCATCAAACGAAACCCCCATGGCTTCCGCTTTTTCCCTGTCGACATGCAGGGAAAGGCTTGTTCCCTCACCAAGTCCATCAATATAGACATCGGCAAGGTGAGGATTATGATTTGCCTGTACAATAAGCTCATCGGCCGCCTTTTTGAGTGCCTGATAGCCTTTCCCCCCTCTGTCCTGTAAATAATAAGTGAACCCGGATGAGGTTCCCATATCAGAAATAGCCGGAGGCAGCAGACTCATTGTTACGGCGTCCGGCACGTTTGCCATTTGGGACCGAATATGGTCAGCTTCTTCCTGTGCCGTGGTTCCTTTGCGTTGTCTCCAGTCCTTGAGGGTGGTGAATGCCATGGCCGAATTTTGGCCTGACCCTGAAAAACCAAATCCCAGAATCATAATGTTACTTTCTACCGCCTGCCGATGGGCGATCTCCTCTTCAAATGTATCGACGACCTTAAGCGTCCGCTGCATCGTGGCATCAGAAGGAAGCTGGATTGAGGACATAAAATAACCCTGATCTTCATCGGGTAAAAATGATGATGGTAAGGTGGACAGCCCGGCAAACAATGCCAAACATAATGCAGCGTAGATCATCATCATACGGCCAGTACGCTTCAGTACAAATCCCAGACCAGTGGCGTAAAACGAAGTCAGGCGATGAAAGTGAGCGTTAAACCACGCTGAAAATACGCCGCTTTTACCCTGATGAATACCATGTGGTTTGAGCAGGGTTGCACAAAGCGCAGGCGTTAACGTCAGCGCCAGGAATGCCGACAGTAAAATGGATATCGCCATCGAAATGCTGAACTGTCGATAAATAATACCCACAGAACCGCTGGCAAAGGCCATTGGTATAAACACCGCAGTGAGCACCAGCGTAATACCAATGATTGCCGGCGTAATTTCACGCATCGCTTCTCGCGTTGCATCCTGTGGAGACATTTTTTTGTCTTCCATCAGTCGTTCGACGTTCTCCACCACAACAATAGCATCGTCAACAATAATCCCGATGGCCAGTATCATTCCAAACATGGTTAAAATATTGATGGAATAACCGCTTAATAGCATTACGGTAAATGTGCCGAGCAGCGCCACGGGTGCCACAATCGCAGGAATAAGCGTACAGCGTATCTTGTGAAGGAAAAGCAGCATCACGAAAAAGACCAGAACCATGGCTTCAACAAATGTCTCAACTACCTTCAATATCGATAGCTTTACAAATGGAGCCGTATCGAAAGGCACGGTGAATGTCATTCCCTCGGGAAGCACACCGGACAGTTCTGTTAACCGCGCGCGGATACCCGACGCAGTACTAATCGCATTTGCGCCAGGAGACAACTGAATGGCGGCAGCCGTTGCAGGCACGCCATTTTCACGGATGCCAAAATGCGTAACTTTGCAACCCGGATTCCACGCGGGCAACGTCTGCCAGTGTCACCCGGGCGGCTGAGACCTGTGATTTAATCGTGATATTGCGAAATTCTTCAACCGAAGAGAGCTGCCCTTTTACCGTTATTGGATAGGTCACCTCTTGACTGCTCGTCGCGGGTTCATCTCCGGTTCTGCCCGGTGAAACAATCACGTTTTGTTGACTGATGGCGCTTAATACATCCGTAACAGAGAGCCCATAGCTGTGTAATTTCATCGGGTCCAGCCATATGCGGAGTGCCTTTTCTCCGCCAAAAAGCTGGACTTTACCTACACCAGGTACGCGACGGAGTTCATCAGTAACATTCCTTGCAAAATAATCGCTTAAGTCAGCTTCCTGATAGGCTCCGCTTGGCGATTTTAACCCCACCATCATTAAAAAACCGGAATTAGCTGCCTCAACATTTATCCCATTCTGTCTTACCGACTGCGGCAGGCGGGATTCCACAATTTTAATTTGGTTTTGCAGATCCATCTGGGCGAGTTTGATGTCGGTGCCGGGTTTGAAAGTTACCGTAATTGACGCCATCCCTGTCGTGTCACTGGAAGATTCAAAATAGAGTAAATTGTCAACACTCGAAATTTCACGCTCGATCAGAGACACGACGGATGTGTTCATCACTTCCGGGCTAGCTCCAGGGTAACTCACTGAAATGATAATACCGGGTGGCGCAACTTCAGGGTATTGCGCAACCGGTAAACGAGGTATGGACAACAGTCCCGTCAGAACAATAAACAGGGCAATAACCCATGCGAAGATGGGGCGCTCAATGAAAAAGTGCGGCATCAGGTGTACTTCCAGTCAACATACAAAGGGTAAAAGTTCAGCATGGTTTTCCTGATAAAGAGGTCTCATCGTCAGTCGAAACCCGTTTACCGATATCCCTGAGCTGGGAAAATTTCTCAAGAAGTTGTGGTGCGTCATCAAGGCTTGTTGCAAACATCCACATATAGGTCATGACGGAATAAATATGTCCGGCATTAATTCCGGATTCCATGCTCATCCTGATAATGGTCATGGAAAAGAGAGCAGAAACCAGAAGGCCTATTGATAAATATCCCCATGCCTCTCTGTCGGATAACACCACGCGCAGACGAGCAAGTGTGTCATAATGTCGCTTAAGAGCACCAAAAGACGCCTTATTAACATAATCGACCTCTTTCTCAAGGCGATTATTCAGCCGTCTGTAGAATGTCTCATTTTTGCTGGCATAGCTTGAGACAAAACACATCAGTATTGCCACGATGATCAAACAGGCTATACCTGTCCAGAATTCAATCCATAACAGCATAATTGCTGCGCCGAAAAGGGAAATGATCGAGGTGATCAATACGGGAAGGTGCAACTCGAAGAAATCTACAAATTCACGTGATAGAGTGACTCTCGCAGCAATAGTCGAGTGATTAAGTGAATATTTTCGCTGGGATAATACTACAGTCACAGCAAGACTTGCGTAGATACGTGCAAACGTTCGCGTATCGACACTACGTCTGGCGGCTCCCATGCACCACATGAACAGAACCATCAGGCCATAAAGAGCCGCATGTGACGTCTGTCCGCCCAGGATGGCATTTATCGCCATGCCCGCCAGAACGGGGTAGAGCAGGAATGCAACGTTTTCAGCAATAACCAGCATGAAAGTAATGCACAATTTCTTTCTGTGCCGCCAGGCAAGTCTCTTAAGTGAGATAGCAACCCCGGGGGCCATAGGTTTGTCGTTGCCTTTATAAATCATGATAAATTATATTAAACATCTGTGTGTAAAGGGTTCTGCAGTTGGTTTATTATGTCAGCTAAGTGAAACGAGACAGCAGAACAGAGCAGTCATAAATCCATGTGCTAAGTGTAACGTGATGATGTCAATCGTGAATGGATGTTTTATGGAGGATATGTGTACTCACTCCTGAGGTTATGTATCATATTGACATTGCATAATATCAAACCATTCTTATACATAAACATAAAGGTAGTCCGCAAAAGAAAACCATTAAAAAAAATTCATAATAAAAAACAAAATCATAGATATCTGGAAAAGTATTCAAAAGCAGATGTAATACAATGATGGTGTGTATAAACAGTAAAACCAGACCGAATGTTATTGCAATGAAGTTTTTAAAAACTCCAGGTTTTTTCTGAATAATAAATGATAATGCTGTAATGATTATCAAAACACGAATCAGTAAAGATGAGGGTAATGTTGATTCTACTTTTTCATTAATTGAATGCACAAGGTAAAGCCAGGTAGATAGCAACCCATATGAAACGATGCAAAATAAAAGTGAGGCCATCAAATTCTCGCGCCGGAAAAAACATTTAGTCAGCACCATAAAACTCCTTAGACAAAGTACATATTGCATGCACCACTTAACCTGGTTGTAGATTATCACTTAGCGATGTTGATTAATTATTTATAAAATGTGTAGTGAATATGGAGAGTGAGTCTGGTAAAATTTTAAGAAAATTTCTTGATGAACTTTTCCAAAAAGTACCTGTCAAAAGACATCAAATTGAAAATTAATGTTTGTAATTGAGTTAAAGAGCTTTAAGCATGACGATAAAAGTGCTTTCAGGGTAAAATGCATGTTGTCATCAGCACTGTGGAAGAAAATATGAACAACAACAATCTGATTATCGTCGCAGAAGACGATGATGACATCGCTGCCATACTGACAGGCTATTTACGTAAGGCAGGTATGAAAACCTTAAGAGCCGAAGACGGTGAGCAGGCAATCAATCTTACCCGTCTGAACAAGCCTGATCTCCTGCTATTGGACATCCACCTGCCCGTGTACGATGGCTGGAATGTTCTCACCACGTTAAGAAAGGAAACGAATGTACCGGTCATCATGGTGACAGCACTGGATCAAGACGTTGATAAACTGATGGGGCTACGGCTCGGGGCTGACGACTATGTGATAAAACCCTTCAATCCATCTGAGGTTATTGCCCGGGTTGAAGCTGTGCTTCGCAGAACCAGACCGGTTGCAGAGTCTACACATTCACGGCCTTTAAGAACGCCTTTTTTAACGATTTATCCTGATGAGTTTTACGTTGAAATCACTGCACAAGGTGAGGTTTCCACGCCAGTATTAACCACCACTGAGTTTAAGCTTTTAACCTATTTGGCGAGAAACCCGAGAAAAGTCTGTTCACGTGAAGAGTTACTCGATGCGTGTTTACCTGAGGGAGACTCGCTGGATCGTACTGTAGACAGTCATATGAGTAAACTTCGGAAAAAGCTTGAACATGCCGGATTGAAGGGCGTTCCGGAAAGCATCCGAGGATTAGGCTACCGGTTGGGTGACAAAAAATGAACAAAGAAACGATTCTGAGCCGTCAGATTTTGACATATATGTTGTTGTTAACGTTTGTAATTATTGCCATTGCAATACTCGGTTCCTACTTATTTTATAGTTTCCTGATTTATTACCTGCCGGGTGGAATGAACGAAGGTAGTGAAGATGCTATGACATTCCTTGACTGGATGTGGGTTCTGATGGCGTCCATTACCAGTCTGGTCGTTGCACTTTTCTTTACCGTAAAGCTGTCTGCAAGAATATTCAACCCACTGAATGACGTTGCATACAGCCTGAAACAAATCTCTCAGGGAAACCTTAGTGCCAGAGCATTTAACAGCAGTTCTAAGTTGGGAGAGATGAATAGGCTCGTCAATGACTTTAATGAGATGGCTGAAAAGTTACAGACGCTGGATGCGCAGCGAAATTTATGGAATGCTGCAATTGCTCATGAACTCCGGACGCCGGTGACTATCTTACGTGGGAGGCTTCAGGGACTGGTTGACGGCGTTTTCGAACCAGAACCGTCGTTATTCAGAAACCTTCTTAAACAAACTGAAGGTCTGACCAACTTAATTGAAGATCTCCGCGTCGTGAGTTCTTCAGGAGGCGCAGGGTACTCCTTGATGCTGAGTGAAGTCGATCTCAAGGCCACGATTTCAAATGCGCTTGATACCTTTTGGCCGGACTTTGATAAAAAGCATTTCAAAATTGTCACTGAGATTAACCAGCAGTATTGCGTTTGCGATCCCTTACGCATTATTCAGTGCCTCACCGTTCTTTTTGACAATGCCTTAAAATACTCCACATCACAAACGCTGTTAATAAAGAATGGTATTACAGGAAACGATAATTTTATTATCGTTCAGGACCAAGGACCTGGAATTCCTGAAGAACTCCAGAAGTCCTTATTCCAGCCTTTTCAGCGAGGAGAATACGCCAAAAATATTAATCCAGAGGGCTGTGGTTTAGGGTTGTCGGTAGTTAAAGCCATTATGTGCGCCCACGGTGGAGACGTTAGCTATAGTTTAACACCAGAAAATGGCTCACTTTTCAAACTCTCATGGCCTGTTTAAGGGCATGAATACACAGGCTCGATCGAACCTGTTTTAGCAAGAGACAGATCCCACATACTGCCGAGTTTTGCGTCCCAAATTGATGGGGTGATTTTAAGTTTGCCTCTTTTGGGGCTTAATGTTATTTCGCTGAAATAGATATCATCTCCTTTTAGCATAAGATCGACGCGGCAGTAGTCTATTTCTTTTGCTAAGTCCTGGGCGGCAATAACGGATTTATGAAATGATTCTGGTTCATCAACCGGCAATGGCGTGTTTGGGTATTCCATCTGAAAGGGTTGTAAATTCCACGCTCTGTCATAAACGTTAATGAATTCGTTTCCATCGCTGTCAGTAAAGTCGGCCTCGATAAAACATGCCACACCGTGAAAGCAATGTATTCTTATCATTTCCGGAGTTATATTCCGGTGTTTACTGGAAAATAGATCCAGATACATTTCGCATAGGATCACGGGTGGTATGTTTTTATACTGCCATTCTCGGGTCGTATAATACATGTTCTTTTTAAGAGATAGTTTTAATTTGCTTTTAACCTTAGCGGGATCAATATTCGTTTTATCCGTGCATATGACCGCGCTACCACTATCATGATTGCATTTCAAAACAAATTTTGAGGGAAGTTTGTCGAAATCAATATCATCAACTCTATTATAAACACCTACTAAAGGAATAAGCTTAATTAAATTAGTCCGTTTCTCAACATACTGCCTGACCAGAAGTTTATCAGCAAGCAATGTATAAAATGGGTTGTGGATAAATAAAATGCGATGGCAAATTTTCTCATTAAGCGTTACAGGGTTGAGTAAATCCGGATATGTGCCAGATATTTCTCTTAACCTGTCTGCATGAAATGAAATGTCATTAGTCAAAATTGTTCTGCATTTTCTTAACAAATATTCAATGTATTTGATTTGATAGTTTATTTTGTTCATAACGCCTCCGGTTCAGAAAGGAAATTCTGACAGAGGTTTGTTGATTTTATTTTTTGCAAATTATGGAGAGTATATGGACCGACTTGCTTCTTTATTAACAGAAATTAATCCGGACCATTGTCCGCGCCTTGCACGAATCGGAAAAGTTAACTGCACTGAAGATCCGCTCTGAACGAAGAGCGGATCTTCAGTGCAAAAGAACAGCAAGGCCCGCCTTTATTATTAATAATGCCTTATCTACAACTGCTGAGTTACCCAGCTACCATTTTCAGCGAAAAATACCGTCGCATCGGCTCCATTGACCAGGGATATTTGAGGAGGTATGTGGCCAATATCAACATCATACAGTACGGGCACGGCAATATTCTCAAAAGCGGCTTTAAGGGCATCCAGATAATTATGTTTAGTCGGGTCGCTTACGTCGGGTGCAGCACTTCTGCCGATAAGAACACCATTTAAGTTATCAAACCAACCCTGTAATCGTAAGCTAAATAATGCGCGTGTTAATTCACAGGGAGCCATTTCCACATTTTCAAAATAGAGGATTATTCCTTGAGGGCTATTGCTCGCCTTGAACAAGGGCACATTCCCGAATGGTGTACCTGCTAACCTGGATATTATTTCGAGGCAGCCGCCGATCAGTTTCCCGCTAAATGTCAGAGAAGATGTAACACCATCAAGGCGTTTCCACTGTGTTTTTTGGGTCAGATTGAAACCTCCGTCTGACGCTGTTCCCCATTGATTTTCATCCGCTTGAAATGCTGTTGAAGAGTACTGTTTGATTACAGTTCCCCGATTCGATTCCAGAATTTCCCATACGGCCTGAGTGGTGGCATCTAACTTTTGAGCGCCAAGATCCATGAGGTTTGGCCCATGCAAAGTAGCCCAGCCCGATATCATCGTCAGTGGGAAATGAAGTGTACTCAGATCTGAAAAGCCCACAAACCATTTTGGTTTAGACCGGGACAACAGATCAAAATCAATCAAATCAAGCAATTCCATCGCCAGATCACCGCCCCAAGGTGGCATAACAGCTTTTATATCTGGGTCAGTAAGATAAGACATTAATTCTTCAACGCGGGAAAATTTAGTGGCGCTTTTATTTTTGTGCTGCAAGCGTAAGCAGCGTCCTTCGCGGACCTGGTAACCTCTTTTCTTTAGGTTTTTTATGGCGAGTTCCAGTCTGGGATGCAGATGTTCAGGTACGCCAGAAGAGGGAGCGGTTACACCAATAACATCTCCTGGAGCCAGCCTGGGTGGAAAGAGGACACTCATGGATAAATCCTTTTCAGAACATATAGAATTCCATAATCCATAATTAAAGCCAGGATGTAAAATTAACAGGCGAACACTCCGCTTGTTTTTTCTATGAGCCTTTAAAAGGTCTGCTCATGGCACCCAAGGGACTTTACCGGCGTAGATGATGCGTCAGGCAACTAATCCTCAAAAGTGCTTACTGCTTATTCGCGGGACCGCTGGCTGATTTGGGTTGGATCATGACGACTACTCTTTTAGCTATTCCCGGTTTCCCCTTTTCAAAGCGCCATTTACTCATCATTTTCTCGATGATTTTATGTTCAAACTCCGGAGTCGTTGTCGATTCCAGTATCTTAACATTCTGAACTCTACCATCTGAATCAACATCATACTGAATCCGCAGAGCATTCGGCAGGAGGTTTCCGTTATTATCATGAGTGGTAATTGCTGTCTTTGCAGAGGAAATGCTGCCTGAAGGTGTGCTGGCGCTGGCCGGTATACCGGCGCAGAGTGCCAGGAACAATGGCAGAATCAGGGTGAATAGTCTGATAGCTTGCATAAATCGTCCGAATTCCAAAATTAACCATGAATCTTCACGTTACCAACGGTGCGAGTGACAGGCTGCCAGATGAAATGATCAGTGAATACCGCGTCTTCAGCTGCAATCCCTTTGACCTACTTACCAGGCGCTTCGTACCACATCCATTCCCGGGGTCGTTTCGCTATCAGGACTAGTGGGAGCTGAGCGAGTATATCAACGATTCTTTTGCCAGCTGCCAGCAGCGCTATCCGGTTCGTCGGGGAACATGACCGAGCTAACACCCTCAAGTGATTAGCATTTATTCGCGTCCCGCGCTGAAGACGTTCAGCTAATCCTTTTTGACTTCTGTGTTCGGGATCTACCGCGGTTGCGACGTTAAGAGGGTGTTCTCCGCGGGCTTAGCGGCAGCTTGCTGCTGATGCTAAGGGGGAGATTCTTCAGTCATTTCTGCGACACCGGGGAACTTAACCCGGAAGCGGCTGAACATAGCGCCAGCAGGGAGGATCCCGGATAGCTGTGCGTGACGCCTTATCCCGGCTACGCTGTTGTGCCGCTCTTGTGGCGTATTTTTGCCGGGTGGCGGCTGCGCCTTACCCGGCCTACAAAAAATCGCTAGCTGACTGACTGGCTCGCGCCGCGTTGAGTGTTACATAGTGATGCCAGGTCTTCCTGCTCCTGGCATTGAGCGGACAAACCAGATGAGCCAAAGGTCCGCCATGAGCGAGGAGCGGAAGTTTGCCACGCCCACAACTACGTTACTAACATTGAGGTGTCGTAATCAACGGAGAGCAGGTCAAAGTCATTTTAGCTGCATCAAGGGATAAGAGTTCGTGGTACTGGAACCGTCAGTATAGAGCTCGGTAATAATTATTTTTTTACCTATCAATAGAATATTTGACTGTACTGTCCGCAGGATCATCCCGCCAGCGACCGGTGCTGTCAGGGTTATCAGATGCCCACATAACCTGATCACCTATAAGTTTACACTTTATTGCCCAACGGGTGCCATCGTTCTGTCGGATATAATGTACGTAGGCAATACCTGATTCCACTTTATCCAGTTGCATGATCTTATGGTCACGGCCAAACATCGCAGCAGAAGCCGCCTTGCAAATCTGACCTACCGTGACTTAAGAAGCCTGTACCGGCGCAGTAAACACCAGTGGAACAAGAAGTGAAAGTTTTTTCATTCGGCTCAATCCATTTTGTTTATTTTCAGGAATAACGCTAAATGTATATGTCGGCAATCTAAAGCGTTTCTTGACGCTAATCTAGTGTTGCGATGGCAGGATTGATTAACTTAGTCCCTAGCGTAATCTCATGCTCTGCCTGATTGCCAGCTTGGCTCCTTTGGCACACTCCACATTGCGATTCATACAGAATGTTGTTAGCCACTTCCACACTTGAGCACAGAAGAAATTCATGCTCAGCAAGGTCCGGGCGGTGCAAAGAGCGGACGTTAATTTTGAAGCTTTTAAGATCTACCTGCAGTGGTAACTGGGCATATTGATCATTGCGATTAGACAGCGAACCACTATCCCAGGAGATTTATAGACATTTCCATGCAGCGCAGTTCAACCTGCGCCAAGGCAGAGGGATACATGCTTTCCTGCATAAGTTTGAAACCATGTTTCTCATAAAAAGTCTGGGCATTAGGTGTTGAGGACAAAGTCAATTGCTCAAAACCACGTCCACGAGCTTCACTTTTGATGGCTTCAATAATCTGACTACCTAAACCTTTACCTGTATATTGAGGTAGCGTAAATACAGCCTCAATACTTCCTGTAGATAGATCAAGATAGCCTGTAGCTAACAGTCTGCCATCAGGGGCAGCAACAACGAAAAAAGGATTCACTACAATGGCGTTCCTGTAGCTCTCAGGCATTTTTTCCGGTGTCCAGGCTGCAATAACCGCATCATCATAACTACTCTTACATCCGTAACGTATAGCCTGATTTCGAATGTTCCAGCATTCTTCTGCCTCCACAGGCACAGCAAGTCTGATCTTCATACCTTTTCCTTGTACGTTTTATTCTGCGAACCATTTACATCTATCATAAAAATTCTAAAGCATACCCATCAAATTTGAGTGAGGCGGCAACGTCCGCTCCTGGCACACAGCAGACATGAAATTCTGGAATAGCATTCGTGCATTTACAACATCGAGATGCTTCTGAAAGCCGCGTCAGCGGCATGACAGCGCCAGCAGAGAAAATCCCGGATGGCGGCGCATGGCGCCTAATCCGGGCTACGCTGTTGTGCCGTTATTCTGCCTGGTGACAGCTACGCCTTACCCGGCCCGGTGATTTGGCGCTCAATTCGCGCCCTTCGTAGGCCCGCGCAAGCGTAGCGCCGCCGGGCAAGGGCAGCGGGTGCGGAGCCGCTTTTGGCCGGGTGGCGGCTGCGACTTACCCGGCCTACGGTCCGTGCGACTTGTCGTTAATTTATTCACCATTGTTGCTGAAACTGCCGGTGTTGCGGCCTCAAAATCGCTGAGACGTTCCCGGAAGGCCGGGGCAGCCCGCATGGATGCGGGCTGAGGGCCGTGTTTTGCACGGACGCTGCCTCGGCCCGACCCGAAGCCTGCAGGGATAAGTCGAAGGGACCGCGTAGCGGCGATTTTGCTGGCCGGAGCCCGGGGGTACAGGGGGCGGCGGCGACGTGGCCGCCCCC
>NZ_JH414798.1:706882-719814 GCF_000238715.1 Klebsiella sp. 4_1_44FAA | reverse complement strand
TTCGTAGGCCCGCGCAAGCGTAGCGCCGCCGGGCAAGGGCAGCGGGTGCGGAGCCGCTTTTGGCCGGGTGGCGGCTGCGACTTACCCGGCCTACGGTCCGTGCGACTTGTCGTTAATTTATTCACCATTGTTGCTGAAACTGCCGGTGTTGCGGCCTCAAAATCGCTGAGACGTTCCCGGAAGGCCGGGGCAGCCCGCATGGATGCGGGCTGAGGGCCGTGTTTTGCACGGACGCTGCCTCGGCCCGACCCGAAGCCTGCAGGGATAAGTCGAAGGGACCGCGTAGCGGCGATTTTGCTGGCCGGAGCCCGGGGGTACAGGGGGCGGCGGCGACTGGCCGCCCCCTGTGCGCTCCCTGCGCCATGCCAGGCATAACGCAGAAGATTAACCGGGAGCGCAAAATACGCTGAAGCCACAGATAACATAAAAGACTTCCCGGCAGTGCTTTCCCTCACCCAGGCCTTCTTCCGGAGGGAGAGAGAACCGTACGGCAGTCGTTGCCGTTCCATGACGCTCCCTGCGCCACGGAGAACCAGGTGCAGCACCACGAAGCGGGAGCACAGAGTACGCTGAAGTCACGCGTGAGAAACGCTTTCCCGGGCTGAGAACCAGGAAAACCGATAACCGTCTCCGGCAAGAAATCAGGCTCCGAGCCCAACATGTTGCCGGGTGGCGCTTCGCTTACCCGGCCTACAAAGGCTACCCGCGATTTGGCGCTCTATTCGCGCCCTTCGTAGGCCCGCGCAAGCGTAGCGCCGCCGGACAGTCACTGCGCCTGCTGCTGCGCTTGCGCCAGCTGGCGGACGATCGCCTCGCGCCGCGCATCCCCTTCCGGTAGCCGGGCCAGCAACGCCTGCAGGGCCGCCACGGCCTCGGGGTAATCTTCATTACGCACCGCGCTCAGGGCCAGCATCTCCAGCACCGGCAGGCTGTTCGGCTGCCGCTGATGCAGGTCACGCAGCAGCAGCTCGCCCATCCGAACCTGGCCGCTATCTCCCGCCCGCACCAGCGCGCTGGCGTAATCGAAAGCCGCCGCCGGGTCGTCCGCCGCCAGAGCATGCGCCCGGCCAAAGGCGCCGATCGCCGTCTCGCCATCGTTTAACAACAGGCCCAGCCGCCCAAGCAGCTGCCAGCCGGCGAGGTCGTTCGGGGTATCCTGCAGGTGACTGCGCAGGCCAAGCCGCAGCTCCGCCAGCTCATCCATTCGCAGCGGCGCCGCCGTCGGGTCCTTAACCTGCTGCAACAGCGCAGGAAAATGTCGTTCAGCCTGCTGCCAGAGCAGCACCTGACCAATATCGCTGGTTTTCAGATACAGGCCCAGACTCAGGACCACCAGCAGCAGCGCGCCCGGAAGCAGCGCCCAGCGGCGTAGCGGCCGTTCGCCAGGCTGTGCCTGGGGCGGAATATCCGTCAGCAGGGTGCGCTGCAGTTCGACGACCAGCGCCGGGTTGTCCTCGCCGCGCTCCTGCGCCAGCTCCTGCAGGCGCGACTGGTACAGGGCGCGGTTGAGGGCATCGCGGTCTACCGCCCCTTTGCCCGACCACGGGAAGTACAGCAGCCCCAGCGCGCCAGCCAGCAACAGCCCGGCGATAACTACCAACAGGCTCATCGTTCTTTTCCTTCTTGCAATAATGCCGCCAGCCGCTGGCGCTCTTCGACGCTGAGCGCCGCGTCAGGAATGTCGCGACGGCGCGCGCGGGCGATAATCACTCCCGCGCCCGCCAGCACGAACAGCCCCGGCCCCAGCCACAGCAGCACCGTGCCCGCGGTCAGCGGCGGCTCGTAGCTGACAAAATGACCGTAGCGGGCCACCATATAGTCAACGATCTGCCCTTTCGTTTTCCCCTGCTGCATCAGCTCGTACACCTTCTGCCGCATATCAGCGGCAATCATCGCGTTTGAGTCGGCGATGCTGTTGTTCTGGCATTTCGGGCAGCGCAGTTGGGAGGTGATCTCGCGGAAGGCCTGCTCCTGGGCCTCATCCTTAAACTGCCAGGTATCGATGGCGGCCCACGCCTGGCCGGTCAGCATCAGCGCCAGCAGGATGATTATTACACTTCTCATCAGCCCGCCCTCCGGTTGTATTGATCCCACAGCGGCTGGAGCTCCTCGCGCCACACCCGTTCGTTCAGGTCGCCGGCGTGCCGCCAGCGGATAATGCCCTGACCGTCGATGAGAAACGTCTCCGGCGCGCCATAGACCCCGAGATCCAGGCCAAGCATGCCGTTGCCGTCGTAGAGGCTCAGCCTGTAGGGATTACCCAGGCGCTGCAGCCAGCTCATCGCCTTCTGGCGATCGTCTTTGTAGTTCATCCCCACCACCCGCACGCCCTGCTGCGCCAGGCCGTTGAGAAACTGATGCTCGGCGCGACAGGTTGGACACCAGGTGGCCCAGACGTTGAGCAGCAGCGGCTTGCCGTCAATCAGCGTCCGTCGGTCCAGCGTCTGACCGGGGGTACTCAGCGCTTCAAGGCGAAATTCCGGCAGCGGTTTGCCAATCAGCGCCGACTCGAGGGTCGTCGGGTCATCGCCCTCGGCGTTGCGCATCAGTTGCCAGAACAGCGCGGCGGCCAGCGCCAGAAACAGCACCAGCGGGATAAACAGTAGCTTCCGGTTCATGAGGCCTCCTGCAGCTTCTTACGCATCCGGTAGCGCGGATCGAGCATGCAGCACAGACCGCCGAGGGCCATCAGCACCCCGCCGTACCAGATCCAGCGAACGAACGGTTTATAGTACAGACGCACCGCCCAGCTGCCGTCGCTCAGCTCTTCCCCTAGCGCGGCGTACAGATCGCGGGTCAGCCCGCCGCTGATCGCCGCCTCGGTCATCATCATCCGGCTGGCGGTGTAAAAGCGTTTCTCGGCATACAGCGTCGCTTCCGGGCGGCCGTTGCGGGTCACGGCGATAATGCCTTCGCCGCCGGTCCAGTTGGGGCCGACGATATTGCGCACGCCGTTAAACACAAAGTGATAGCGGTCGATATCGATGCTGTCGCCGGGACGCATCCGTACATCGCGCTCCACGCTGTAGTTCTGGCTGAAGGTGATGCCGATAACGGTCACCGCCACGCCGACGTGACCGAGCACCATACCCCACTGGCTGCGGGTCAGCGTGCGCAGGCCGCGCCAGAAGCCGTGGCGATGAGTGGCCCGTTCGTGAACCTCCAGCAGGGCGAAGATCAGCACCCACAGGGCCATCATCAGGCCAGTGACCGCCATGGCGGTGATACGATCCTGCAGCAGCCACGGCAGCGCCAGAGAAAGTGACAACGTCACCAGCAGAGCGATAATCAGGCGCTTAATCTGCCTGGCGACGTCATCGCGCCGCCAGCGGATCAGCGGCCCCAGCCCCAGCAGCAGCGCAAACGGCGCCATCAGGGCGGTGAACATGGTGTTAAAGAACGGCTCGCCGATGGAGATGCTGCCGAGGCCCAGCTCTTTATGCACCAGCGGCAGCAGCGTCCCGAGGAGCACCACCAGCATCGCGGCCATCAGCAAGATATTGTTGCCAAGCAGGAACGTCTCGCGCGACCACAGCGTATGTTCCACCCGCGCCCGCACCCGGCCGCCCTTCAGGGCGTACAGCAGCAGCGATCCGCCGATGGCGACAATCAGCAGTACCAGAATAAACAGCCCGCGCGACGGATCCGAGGCGAAGGCATGCACCGAAACCAGCACCCCGGAGCGCACCAGGAAGGTGCCCAGCAGGCACAGGGAGAAGGCGGCGATAGCCAGCAGCACCGTCCAGGCGCGGAAGCTGCCCCGCTTTTCGGTTACCGCCAGGGAGTGCAGCAGCGCGGTTCCCACCAGCCACGGCATAAACGAGGCGTTTTCCACCGGGTCCCAGAACCACCAGCCGCCCCAGCCCAGTTCGTAGTATGCCCACGCCGAGCCCAGCACGATGCCGAGAGTGAGGAACATCCATGCCGCCTGGGTCCAGGGACGCGACCAGCGCGCCCAGGCAGTATCCAGCCGGCCCGCCAGCAGCGAGGCGATGGCGAAGGCAAAGGCCACCGAGAAGCCGACATAACCCATATAGAGGATCGGCGGATGGAAAATCATGCCGATATCCTGCAGCAGCGGATTGAGGTCGCGGCCATCAATGGGGTACTGCGGCAGGCCGCGGCTGAACGGATTGGAGGTGAAGAGGATAAACAGCAGGAAACCAAAGGCGATCATCCCCATCACCGCCAGCACCCGGGCGACGGCGTCGAGCGGCATCCGGCGGCTGAAGATGGCGACGGCGAAGGTCCAGACGCTGAGCAGCAGAACCCACAGCAGCAGCGAGCCCTCGTGCGCCCCCCAGGTCGCCGCTACCCGATACCACACCGGCAGCGCGCTGTTGGAGTTTTCCGCCACATAGCGGACGGTAAAGTCATTGACCACAAAGGCGTGCACCAGCAGCAGGAAGGCGCCGCCGATACAGGCGAATAGCCCACAGGCCAGCGGCCGCGCCAGGGCCATCAGCCGCCGATCCTGCCGCGCCGCGCCCCACAGGGGATAGACGCTCAGTAGCAGCGCCAGCCCCGCCGCCAGACACAATAAAAAGTTGCCCAGTTCCGGCATCATGGCTGCGCCCCCGTTTTCTCCGGCGTCATGGCGGTTTTCACCTCCGGCGGCGTGTAATTTTCATCATGTTTGGCCAGCACCTGCTGGGCGGTAATATGCCGCTCGCCGTCCAGCACGCCCTGGGCCACCACGCCCTGCCCTTCACGAAACAGGTCCGGCAAAATGCCCTTATAGCTGACGTCCACCACCCCGCGGGCGTCATACAGCTTAAAGCGCACGTCGAGGGTTTGCGGGTCGCGCTGCAGGGAGCCCGGCTGAACGTAGCCCCCCACCCGCAGGCGCTGCCCGGTATGGGGTAGCGCCCGGGTTTCCGTTTTACCGTAGATAATTTCCCCCGGGGTGTAGAACAGATCGATATTGCTACTCAGGGCGTACAGCGTCAGGCTGACGGTTAGCCCGAGGCCGGCGAGCACCGCCAGCACGATATATAGCCGGGTTTTACGACGCGCTTGCATCCGCGGCCTCCTTGTCATGTTCGCGGGCGGCAGCGATCCGCCGCTCGCGCGCCTGCTGGCGTCGCACCTCATGGAACAGTGCCCGCCGCGCCCACAGGGTATGCACCGTCAGCAGGCCAAAGGCGGCGACGGTCACGGCCACCGCCAGCCAGACGTACACGGCATAGCCGCCCATATTCAGGAAGGCGGCGAAAGACGAAAAGGCGGGGCTCATCGGGCGGCTCCTTTATTCACCAGCGCCACCACCCACGGTCGACGGCGCTCCAGTTGCAGGATCAGGTTACGCAGGCGCATCAGGGTCAGGGTGACCGACAGCGTAAGGAAGGCAAAGATGCAGATCCGCAGCGGCAGACGCATGCTTGGGTCGATGGTTTGCTGCAGGTTGGTCGAGCCCTGGTGCAGGGTGTTCCACCAGTAGACCGAGTAATGAATGATCGGCAGATTGACCACCCCGACCAGCACGAGGATCCCCGCCGCGCGCCCGGCCAGCCGCCGGTCGTCAAAGGCGTGCCACAGGGCAATGACCCCGGCATACAGAAACAGCAGCACCAGCTCTGAGGTCAGGCGGGCGTCCCAGATCCACCAGGTCCCCCACATCGGCTTGCCCCATGCCGCGCCGCTGACCAGCGCCACCAGGGTGCAGACCGCCCCCACCGGCGCCAGGGCGGCGATCGCCAGATCGGCCATTTTGATCTGCCAGACCACCCCGACGAAGGCCGCGACGGCCATCGCCAGGTACAGCCCCATCGACCACATCGCCGTCGGAACGTGAAGGTACATGATCCGGTAGCTTTCCCCCTGCTGATAGTCCGCGGGGGCGAAGCCAAAGCCCCACCCCAGGCCGATGACCAGCAACAGCGCGCTCAACGCCGCCAGCCAGGGGATCCAGCATCCGCACAGGCGGTACAGCCGCTCGGGGATCGCCAGTTGATGTAACGCTTTCCACATAGACGCTTACTCACACGGTTATGATGGCCGCGCCCGCAGGCGCAGCGAGTTATCGCACGGTCAGCCGCAGCGCAGCGGCGGTGGCGAACGGACACAGGGTGGCGCTGGCGGTTAAGAACGCCGCCAGCATCGCCAGATAGCCGCTGACCGGGAGCCCGGCGGCGGCCGCCTGGCAGGCCGCGGTGGCGAAAATCAGCAGCGGCACCGCCAGCGGCAGCACCAGCAGGCTCAGCAGGACGCCGCCGCGCTTCAGGCCGACCGTCAGGCCAACCCCCACCGCGCCGAGAAAACTGAGCGTCGGGGTGCCAAGCAGCAAGGTCAGCGCCAGCACACCGGCGTCATGCAGACTCATCCCCAGCAGCAGCGCCGCCAGCGGCGAGACGATCAGCAGCGGCAGGCCGCTCATCATCCAGTGGGCAACCACCTTCACCAGCACCACCGCCACCAGCGGCGTCGGCAGGAGCATCAGTTGCTCCAGGGAACCGTCCTGCCAGTCGTCGCGAAACAACCGATCCATCACCAGCAGCGCCGCCAGCAGCGCGGCGACCCACACCACGCCCGGCGCAATCTGCGCCAGCAGCTGCGGCGCGGCGCCTACGCCGAACGGAAACAGGGTGATGACGATCAGAAAGAACCAGAGCGGATTGAGGATCTCCGCCCCGCTGCGCCACGCCAGGCGCAGTTCCCGGGCCAACAGCGCACGCATCATTGCCCGCCTCCAGCGACGCCGCCGAGGCGCAGGGTGCGCAACGGACAGCCCAGCGGCCGCAGCGGCTGGTGGGTGGTGAGGATGGCGCATCCCCCCTGCCGGGCGTGCTGCTCCAGGCGACGGGTCAGGGTTTCCATCGCCGTGGCGTCGAGGGCGGTGAACGGCTCATCGAGGATCCACAGCGGCGCGTCGGTTAACCACAGGCGGGTGAGCGCCACCCGACGCTGCTGCCCGGCGGAGAGCTGACTCAAGGGGAGGTCTTCATAGCCCGCCAGGCCGACGGCGGCGAGGGCGCTTTCCCGCTGCTGAAGGCGGCTGGCCGGAAAGAAGAAACGCAGGTTTTCATCGGCGGTCAGCGCCGCGTTAACGCCGGGTTTATGGCCCAGCCACAGCAGCTGACGGTGAAATGACTCCCGGACCTTCGCCAGCGGCTGGCCCTGCCAGCTCACCACCCCGCTTTCCGGGCGCGCCAGGCCGCAGAGGATCCGCAGCAGCGAGGTTTTCCCCGCGCCGTTATCACCGGCGACCTGCAGCAGCTCGCCGGCAGCGAGGGACAGCGTCAGCGCCGCAAACAGCGGTCGATCGTCAACGATGCAGGTCAGTCGCTCTGCATGCAGCATGAAGGCAAACTCCTTGATTCAGACAGTATTTTACGTCGTCGCTAAGTATGGGTTGCGCCGCGCGGGCGACGCAACCCTGACGGTTACTGTCCGGCCCCCGGCAGCTTCGAGATATCGGCGTTGCCTAACGCCTTCTCATCGTGCGCCGCGGTCTCCTTACGCACCTTCGCCACATCGCTGGCGCTGACCGCCGGCGCGTTGTTGCCCCAGCTGGTGCGGATGAAATTGACCACATCCGCCACCTGCTGGTCGTCCAGGCGCCAGCCGAACGACGGCATGGTCAGGTTGGAGACCGCATCTTTCACCGCCGGCGTGGTGCTCCCGGTCAGAACGATGTGGATAAGCGAAGTGGCATCTTCGGTCTGGACCACCGGATTGCCCTTCAGCGACGGGAAGGCGCGCTTATAGCCTACGCCGTCGGTACGGTGGCAGGCGGCGCAGTTATCGACGTACAGCGCGGCGCCGGTTTTGCTGTCGTTACCCTTCCACAGATCTTTCGCCACGCTGTCTTCCACCGGGGCTGGGGTCTGTTTGCCGCCGCGCGGCGGGAGCGACTTCAGGTAGCGGGCGATGGCGGTGATGTCGTCATCAGAGAGATACTGCAGACTATGCTCCACCACATCGCTCATGCCGCCGAAGACCACCGATTTATCGTTGCGTCCGGTTTTGAGGAACTCGGCCAGCTCGGCTTCGCTCCAGGTCCCCAGACCGTCGCGGTTTTCGCCGCGCAGGCTGGAGGCGACCCAGCCGTCAATCGGCGCATTGCTGCCCGCCAGGTAATCATCGCCTTCGCTTTCGCTGAGCGCTTTTTCCTGCATCGTCAGGCTACGCGGGGTATGACAGGCGCCGCAGTGGCCCAGGCCTTCCACCAGATAGCGGCCGCGCTCCAGCACCGGGTCAACCTGCGGGTTGGCGACAAAGTCGCTCGGCGTCGGGGCGAAGATGCCGCGCCAGAACGCCAGCGGCCAGCGCATCGACAGCGGCCATGGGATGTCGGTGTCCTTGTTGGCGACATTCACCGGCTCCACGCCGTGCATAAAGTAGGCGTACATGGCGCGCATGTCCGCTTCGCTGATCCGCGCGAACGAGGGATACGGCATCGCCGGATAGAGCGTGGAACCGTCTTTCCGCACGCCCTTGCGCACCGCGTCGTCGAACTCTTCGAAGGTGTACCCGCCAATGCCGTGTTCTTTATCCGGCGTGATATTGGTGGAGTAGATGGTGCCGATCGGCGTCTCCATCGGCAAACCGCCGGCGAAAGGTTTCCCCGCTTTGCCGTTGGTGTGGCAGGCGACACAGTCCCCCGCCCGCGCCAGATACTCCCCCTGCTTAATCAGATTGCTGTCCGCAGGCGCCTCTTCGGCAAAAGCCGCGCAGCTCAATGCCCCAAGCACCAGGGCCGATAACCATTGCATTTTCATCATCTGCCTTCCTTTATGCCTGCACCAGGGGACCCGGATTTTTCAGATACTGCTCACGGATCGCCTTCGCTGACCAGTAGGCCAGCGCGGCCACCGTGCCGGTTGGGTTGTAGCCCAGCCCCTGCGGGAACGCGGAGGCGCCGATGACGAAGACGTTATGCACGTCCCAGCTTTGCAGATAACGGTTAACGGCGCTGGTTTTCGGATCTTCCCCCATCACCGCCCCACCGTTCATATGGGTGGTCTGGTAGGTGGTGGTATCAAAGTGGCTGTTGGCGTTTTTTGGGCTGCCGAGGATATATTTCGGCTTCATCGCTTTGGCGATCGGCGCCATCTTATCGAACATAAACTGCGCCATCTTGATGTCGTTTTCCTGCCAGTCGAAGGTCATGCGCAGCAGCGGCTGGCCAAAGACGTTTTTGTAGTTCGGATCAAGATCGAGGTAGTTCTGCCGATAGGACTGGTGCGCGCCGTGGGCATCCATCGACAGGTGATGGGTGTAGGTGTCGGCCACCGCCGCTTTCCACTTGCTGCCCCACGCCGGGGTGCCCGGCGGTACCGGGAAACCGGAGATGGGCTTGGTCCCGGCCTGGTTGACCCAGAATGGCGAACCGCCGACAAAGCCCGCCGCGCCGTGGTCGAAGTTGTCGGCGTTGAAGTCGTCGACGCCGACGCCGTTGCCGCCCGCGCCGATAAACGGATTGGTATAGGTGTCTTTGTCGAAAATGGCCTTGATGGTGGTCATGTTCTGGTAGGCGAAGTTACGCCCTACCACCCCTTCGCCGGTCTCCGGATTGTACGGTTTGCCGATCCCGGAGAGCAGCATCAGGTGCACGTTGTGGAACTGGAAGGCGCCGATAATCACCAGGTCCGCCGGCTGTTCCATTTCGCGCCCCTGGCCGTCGACGTAGGTCACGCCGGTGGCGCGGGATTTGTCGTCGGTCAGGTTGACCTTCAGCACGTTGGCGTTAGTCCGCAGCTCAAAGCGTTTTTCCTGGCGCAGCGCCGGCAGAATGTTCACGTTCGGCGAGGCTTTAGAGTACATGTAGCAGGCGTAGCCGCTGCAGAAACCGCAGAAGTTGCACGGGCCCATCTGCGCGCCGTAGGGGTTGGTATAGGAGTCGGAGGTATTGGCCGACGGCAGGTTATAGGGGTGATACCCCACTTCCAGCGCCGCTTTTTCAAACAGCTGCGCCGACCAGGTGTTTTTCTGCGCCGGCAGCGGGAAGTCGTCCGAGCGGTCCGGGGCGAAGGCGTTGCCGCCGCGGCCTTTGCCGACGACCTTGCCTTTGATCGACCAGGCGGTCCCGGAAGTACCGAATACTTTTTCCGCTTTATCGAAGAACGGTTCCAGCTCGTCGTAGGTGACGCCGAAATCCTGGATGATCATATCCTGGGGGATGAAGTTTTTGCCGTAGCGTTCTTCATAGTGGCTGCGCATCCGCAGCTCAATGGGATCGACGCGGAAATGGACGCCGGACCAGTGCAGCCCGGCGCCGCCCACGCCGGTACCCGGCAGGAAGGCCGCCAGCTGGCGATAGGGCACTGCCTGTTGGCTGGTGTTATGCCGGATGGTGACGGTGCTTTTCGACAGATCCTGGAACAGCTTGCGGCGGATGTTGTAGGTCAGCTCATCAATCACCTGCGGATAGGCGCCGTCCGGCCAGGTGTCGCGCATCGGGCCGCGCTCCAGCGCGACGACGTTGAGCCCCGCTTCGGTCAGCTCTTTGGCCATGATCGCCCCAACCCAGCCGAAGCCGACGATCGCGACATCGGTTTTTTTCAATACGGTGGCCATGATTACGCCCTCTCCCCATTAATTGATACCGGCGGGAAGGGGTAGCGTTCGCCCCGTTCAACCCAGTCCATAAAGTCGGCGCGCGCGCCGGGAAAATTAATCAGCGTCCAGCCGACCATGCCTTTATTGCCGCCATGGATCGGGTCGCTGAAGAACCCTTCGCGGGTGTTTTGCAGCAGATAGGTGAAGAACAGCGAGGCCGGCAGCTGTTTGAACTCGGCTTTACCCGATTCCCACAGGCCGAGCGCCTCGTCCTGCTGCTCGCTGCTCAGTTCAGCGAAGGTTTTATGATATTTGTCCTGACACCACGCCTCGGCGTCGGCGATCCCGAGGTTATAGATCTGTTTGGGCACCAGCGGCAGCTGATAACCCATCTCTTTCGGCACGTCGGGATTGAAGGGCCCCTGCATATACCAGATGGAGCCGGTGGCGTAAGGGGTATTGAGCTGGCGGTCGATAAACTCCGGCACGCCGGCCTCTTTGGCGCCGGGACCGAGTTCATCCGCCGGGATTAAGCGAGCGACGGCGGCGTTGATAAACGCCCACTCACGATCGTTGAAGAACTGCGGCTTCCAGTCGCTGGCCGCCGCGGTGTTCCCGGAGGCTGGCTCTGAAGCGGGGGCCGCCTGCGCGGTCGCGCTGGTGGCCACGCCAATAGCCCCTGCTCCCGCGCCGCCGATCACCACCGTCGGGATCAGCGCCATCGATTTCACCAGGAAATCACGCCTGGAATTGTTGGTTTTCTCGCTCGACATCATCACATTCCTGTCATTGAAAATTACTGTTTTTGTCGCTGACAAAACCAGTGAATGTCGTGCTGGAACCGATACCATTGCGCTTTTAAACCGCTTAGCGTCTGGCCCGGCCCGGCAAGTCGGATAAAACATCGGCCAGAGGCGATATCATTTATAGGGTTATCGTTTGGATAGTAGACGATTCTCAACGAAACGCGGGAAATCGGAGAGAAATTCACCGGTCTGTCATCGTGAGAAGAGTGCTGCCATAACCTTGAGGCGGTAAACCAGCGGCATTCACACCGCGCTGAGCTTACCCATGCGCCAAAAAAGAGTGACTTGTATCACAAATGTTATTTTTGTTTATGGTACATGGCAGATTAAACGTCTGTAAATACTCGTATTAGGAATAATTAAACATTTTGAGCTGTTAAAAAAGTTAATAACCGTTGTTAACTATCTTGCATCTATTGTCCGGCTAGCGCCTTCAGCTGGCGATATCCCATCCACAGGAGAAGAGAAGATATGTTCGATCATGTGAAATTCGGCGTTAGCGACTATGCCGCCAGCAAAGCGTTCTTTTTGCAGGCCCTGGCCCCGCTTGGCGTAATGCTGGTCGGCGAAGGCGAACCGAGCTACGGCGCAGAGCTGGCCGGCAGCGGCGATGCTTCTCTATGCCTCTATCAAAGTGCGGAAAAACCGGCGCCGCTGCACATTGCCTTTCGCGCCGACAGCCGCGAGCAGGTCGATGCCTTCTGGCAGGCGGCGCTGGCCGCCGGAGGAAAGGACAACGGCGCGCCGGGGCTACGGCCAAACTACCACGCCAGTTACTACGCCGCGTTTGTGATTGCGCCAGACGGGCACAATATTGAAGCCGTGTGCCATCTGGCGGGGTAACGGGCGGCTACCGCTGCGGAAAAATCCACACATCCTCCGCCGGGAGCGTCAGATGGCAGTGTTCGGCATCGCGCAGCGCCGTTCCGTAGGCGCGCAGCGGAAAGTCGTCGCCTTCGGTACGGAACAGGTACTCCCAGCGGTCGCCGAGATACATGCTGGTCAGCAGCGGTAGCTGGAGGCTATTATCCTGCGCGGCGCCGTCAAGTCGCAGGCGCTCGACGCGGATCACCGCCGTCGCCGGCTCGCCAACGCTAACCCCCTCGCCCGCTCGCCCCCACAGGCTCCAGCTGGCGCCTTCGATCCGCGCCCTGCCGTTCTCCAGCGCCATCACTTTGCCGTGCAGGCGGTTATTGCTGCCCATAAACTCAGCGGCGAACAGCGTCGCCGGGCTGCCGTACATCTCCTGCGGCGTCCCCTGTTGCTCAATGACGCCATTGTTCAGCAGCAGAATACGATCGGAGATGGCCATTGCTTCATTCTGATCGTGGGTGACCATCAGCGCCGACAGGCCCAGCTTAATGATCAGCTCGCGCAGAAACACCCGCGCCTCTTCGCGCAGCTTGGCGTCAAGGTTGGAGAGCGGTTCATCCAGCAGGATCACCGGCGGGTTGTAAACCAGCGCCCGACCGATGGCCACCCGCTGCTGTTGGCCACCGGAGAGCTGGTGCGGATGGCGGTTGCCAAGGTGCCCCAGCCCCAGCTGATCCAGCACACGCTGCACCCGCTCTTTTATCTCCCCGGCGGCCACTTTACGCAGCTTCAGCGGATAGGCCACATTGTCGA
>NZ_JH414798.1:683228-706744 GCF_000238715.1 Klebsiella sp. 4_1_44FAA | reverse complement strand
TTACGCTCTTCGGCCGGGATCTCGCTGCGCGGCGTGCCGTCGTACACCGTGCGGTTGCCGATGGCGATCCGTCCGCTCGTCGGTTTTTCCAGCCCGGCCACCGCCCGCAGTAGCGTGGTTTTCCCGCTTCCCGAAGGCCCCAGCAGCGACACCACCTCTCCCCGGCCAAGCGTCATGGACACCCCCTTCAGCACCGGGTTGTCGCCATAGGTGAGATGCAGATTTTCTACCGATAACTCAATCATGTAATTTCACTCCAAAGCGCAGGGCGATACCCAGGCCAATCACCACCAGCAGAATATTGATAAAGGAGAGCGCCGCGACGATATCGATGGCCCCCGCCGCCCACAGCGACACCAGCATCGAGCCGATGGTTTCGGTACCCGGCGACAGCAGATAGACGCCGGTGGAATACTCGCGCTCAAAGATCAGGAACATCAGCAGCCAGGAGCCAATCAGCCCATAGCGCGACAGAGGAACGGTCACGTGGCGGGTGATCTGCCCCCGCGAGGCGCCGGTGCTACGCGCCGCCTCCTCCAGCTCCGGGCCCACCTGCAGCAGCGTCGAGGAGATGAGCCGCAGGCCGTAGGCCATCCACACCACGGTGTAGGCCAGCCAGACGCTGAAGATGGTGTTGCGCAGGGCACGCAGCTGCACGATAAGGTGCTCCCGCAGCCAGTCGGCCACCGGCAGCGCCGAGAGCCAGCCGTGCTTCAGCGACTGATCGAGCCACATCGGCACAAACAGGAATACCCACAGGAAGGCCAGCCCGGCCAGCAGCCCCGGTACCGCGCGCGGGACCAGCACGCTGTAGTCGAGAAAGCGGGTGACGTTGTCCGCTTTGCGGTGCATGGCGATGCCGACAAACAGATAGCAGATCACCGCCAGCGCGCCGCCGATGATGCCGATAGCCATCGAGTTGACGATCGCCCGCAGCAGGTTGGGCTGCTGCCAGATATTGTGGAACGTCGCCAGCGACAGCTCATCCCACAGCGACACGCCGACGCCCCAGTTGGAGATAAAAGCGCGCAGCGCCACGCCGAGCAGCGGTACGCCGATGGTCACCGTCAGCCAGGCCACCACCACCGCCCCGGCCACCCAGCGCCATTTGCCCAGCGGCAGAGCCCGCGCCTGGGACGCCTTTCCCTTCATGGTGACAAAGCGGTTGGCGGTGCGCATCAGCCGCCGCTGGAGCATCACCAGCGGGATGGTGATGCAGATCAGCACCACCGCCACCGCCGCCATCAGATGGTAGGAGGGGGTGCCGAGCTTGTTAGTCAGCTTGTAGAGATAGGTCGCCAGCACCATGTTGCCCTCGGGGTCGCCCAGCACCAGCATCAGACCGAAGACTTCCAGACCGAGGAAAAAGAGCAACACGCAGGCGTAAAGAATGGATGGCCGCACCATCGGCAGACTCACCGAGGTCATCACCTGCAGCGGCGTGGCGCCGACGGTGCGCGCCGCCTCTTCCACGTCGGAGCCGACGCTGCGCAGCGCCGAAGAGATATAGAGATAGGCATGCGGAACGTGAGTTAAGCCGGCGATGACCACAATGCTGAACATCGAGTAGATATTCCACGGCACAAAGCCGATCAGCTGCTGCGCCCACTGGGAAAAGAAGCCTACCGGCCCGGCGGCCACCACGTAGCCAAAGCCCAGCACCATCGGCGAGACGAAGATCGGCACCAGGATCAGCGGCTCAATGATCCGCCGGCCGGGTAAATCGGTGCGCACCATCAGAAACGCCAAAATACCGCCCAGCGGAATGGCGATAATCACCAGGCCAAAGGCCAGAATAAAACCTGACCTTAATGCCAGATAAAAATCCGGGTCGGTAAAAATAAAGGCGAAGGCTTCCAGACTCCACGATTTGGAGCGGGAAAAGAACGGTGCCGAAAGAAAACTCTGCACCACAATAAATAACAGCGGGACATAAATCACCAGCGCCGTGATGCACACCACCACGCCGCGCGGCAGCCCCTGCCACTTTCTGCGTAATACGTTCATGGTTCATCCCTTCGGTCAGGTGAATAAACCCGCCGGGTGTGAATAGGGGCATCGGCGATGCCCCAGGGGAGGATTATTTCGCGGCGGCGCTGCGCCATTGTTTAATAAACTGCAGACGTTTTTGCGGCTGTAAATAATCGAGCAGCGTTTCGTTGACCGGGATCGGTTTTAACGCTTTGCCCAGCAGCGCGGTCATGCCGTCGATATCATTTTTACCTGCAATATCGCGACGAATAGAGGGAATATCCGCCTGGCTGGCGAGGATCTGCTGGCCTTTTTCCGACAGGACATAATCCAGCCACAATTTCGCCGCATTGGGATGTTCGCTCTCCTGGCTAATAAACGAGACGCGGGAGAGCACCAGCACGTAATCTTTCGGATAGGCAATACCTAAAGAGGGATCGTTTTTCGCCCGCGCTTCGGCATAAGAGCCAAGAATGTTATAGCCGATCAGGTTTTCGCCGGAGGAGACGCGCTCCATCATTGTGCCGGTGGAAGACTGCACCGTCAGGCCGCCTTTGGCGATATTCGCCAGGTCGGCAAAATAGTTCGCGTCGGCCTGGCTGTCCTGTACCGCCAGCATAAAGCCGAGGCCCGATTTTTCGATATCGTAGGTGGTGACTTTGCCTTTAAATTTATCGGCCTGGCTGGCGATAAGTTTTGCCAGCGCGATATGCGAATCCGGTACCTCATTCTGCGGGATCAGCCGTTTGTTATAGATAAACACCACCGGCTCATAGGTAGTGCCATAGGCTTTTTGCTGCCAGACCGCCCAGTCGGGTAATTGCTTCACCTCCGGCGAGGCATATTGTTCCGCGTATTCGGTGGCTAATTTCAGCGCGGTATCCATCGATGAGCTCCACACCACATCCCCGCTGCCGCCCCCGGCGGCCTGTTCGCTGATATAGCGGTTATACAGCTCGGTACTGTTCATGTCGTTATATTCGACTTTGACGCCCGGGTATTGCGCTTCAAATCCCTTAATTAACGGCCCGGCCGCTTTGGTATCGGTCGTGGAATAGACAACCACCTTGCCCTCTTTTACGGCGGCATCAACCGTTTTTTGATAATCCGCGGGATAGCCCGCAGGCACCTCCGCCCAGGCGGCACAGGCGAAAACGGCCGTCAGTGAAACCACTAAACCACTTATTTTCTTATACATGATACCAACCTTTAATCATCAATTAATAAACACAAATTTAACATATAGTGGTATCAGCTCCCCTTGCAACGACGGGGATGGCTTTTTTCTGGCTTTTGTGACACTGGCAGAATTTAAAAATGTGGTGTTTATGGCGTTAATTAAAACGCGATCCCGGCCCGGTTTTTTTATCGTCTGTCGTATGCGCAGGCGCTGGCGCAGCGGCATGTCGCCGGGAGACGCCGCCCTTGACCTTCTGCGCCGGGCGGCGCAGCATAAAACGGCAAACATAACAAAATAACAACAGACTACAGGAGAGAATCAGTGCCTACAGGACACCGCTTTCTGGCGACGGATCTGCATCAGTTTGTCGTCTCACTGTTTACCCATCTCGGCAGTACCCCAGGGGAAGCCACCCTCGTCGCGGACCATCTGATCGCCGCCAATCTTGCCGGACATGACTCCCACGGCGTTGGGATGATCCCCAGCTACGTCAAATCCCACGCCGGTGGTTTTCTGCAGCTCAACCGCCACGCCACGGTGACCAAAGACGCCGGCGCCGTGGTCACCCTCGACGGCAACGCCGGCTTCGGCCAGGTGGTCGCCCACGAAGCGATGCAGTTAGGCATTGAAAAGGCGAAGCAGCATGGTATGGCGGCTATCGCCTTGCGCAATGCGCATCACGTCGGACGCATCGGCTACTGGGCCGAACAGTGCGCCGCCGCCGGGCTGATCTCCATTCACTTCGTCAGCGTCATCGGCGACCCGATGGTCGCCCCGTTCCGCGGGAAGGACAGCCGCTTCGGCACCAACCCGCTGTGCGTGGTGTTTCCCCGCGCGGGCCATCCGCCGCTGCTGCTGGACTACGCCACCAGCGCCATCGCCTTTGGTAAAACCCGCGTCGCCTGGCATAAAGGCGAAGCCGTGGCCCCCGGCTGCCTGATTGACGCCGAGGGTCGCCCCACCACCGACCCGGCGGTGATGCAGACCTCGCCGCTGGGCGCCCTGCTCACCTTCGCCCAGCACAAAGGCTATGCCCTGGCGACGCTGTGCGAAGTGCTCGGCGGCGCGCTCTCCGGCGGGCAAACCACCCATCAGGAGAGCCTGCAGACCAGCGTCGACGCCATCTTTAACTGCATGACCACGGTGATCCTGCGCCCGGACGCGTTCGATGCCCCGGACAGCCAGGCACAGACGGAGGCCTTTATCGCATGGTGTAAGCAGTCGCCGCACGATGCCGATGCCCCGGTGCTGGCGCCCGGCGAATGGGAGGCCGCCAACCGCGAAGCGCGGCTGGCGCAGGGGATCCCGCTGGATGCCGGCAGCTGGCAGGCAATCTGCGCCGCCGCGCGCGACGTCGGCCTGAGCGAATCGCACTTCGACCGCTGCCGCCCTCTCGCCTAGCCGCGTGTTACCCCGCAGAGCGTCTGACGTCGGCGCTCTGCGTCATCGTCATTAGTGACGAGGTCATGCTCCCGTCATCAATCTCTTTTCATTTTTCAATACAGATCAAGAGTTTAAATTCTGGCACAAGACCTGCATAGCGCAACAGGCCTGCGTCTGCATCACCACCAGGCGATACCGCGATCGTTGCCCGTCGGGCCCGGCGCGACAGCGATCCTCAGTTCACTGTTAACAGGTCTGTTACTGATGAAAAAAATCACGAGCGTGTGCCCCTACTGCGGGGCGGGTTGCAAACTTAAACTGGTTGTCGACAACAATAAAATCATTCGCGCGGAGGCCGCCGACGGCGTCACCAACCAGAACCAGCTGTGCCTGAAAGGCTACTACGGCTGGGATTTTCTTAACGATACGCAGCTCCTGACGCCCCGTCTTAAACAACCGATGATCCGCTACCAGAAAGGCGGCGCCTTCACGCCGGTCAGCTGGCAGGAGGCGATTCGCTATACCGCCAGCAAGCTCAGGGAGATCAAAGAGAAGCATGGCCCGCGCGCCATCATGACCACCGGCTCCTCGCGCGGCACCGGCAACGAAACCAACTATGTGATGCAAAAGTTCGCCCGCGCGGTGCTGAACACCAATAACGTCGACTGCTGCGCCCGCGTCTGCCACGGCCCCTCCGTCGCCGGGCTACAGCAGGCGCTGGGCAACGGGGCGATGAGCAACTCGATTAGCGACATCGAAAACTCGAAATGCCTGCTGGTTTTTGGCTACAACTGCGCCGACTCCCATCCCATCGTCGCCCGCCGGGTAATCAAGGCCCGGGACAACGGCGCCAAAATCATCGTCTGCGATCCGCGGCGCATTGAAACCGCGCGCATTGCCGATCGTCATCTGCAGCTCAACAACGGCAGCAACATGGCGCTGGTAAATGCCTTCGGCTATGTGCTGCTGGAGGAGGAGCTGTACAACAAAACCTATGTCGAACGCTATACCGAAGGGCTCGATGCTTACCGCGAGGCGGTGAAGGATTACGCCCCGGAAGCGGTGGAAGGGATTGTCGGGGTCAGCGCGCGGGAAATCCGGGAGGCGATGCGCATGTTCGCCGCCGCCCCATCCGCCACCATTATGTGGGGCATGGGGGGTCACCCAGTTTGGCCAGGCGGTGGACGTGGTGCGCGGCCTGGCAAGCCTGGCGCTGCTCACCGGCAACCTGGGACGGCCCAACGTCGGCGTGGGGCCGGTCCGCGGGCAAAACAACGTACAGGGCGCCTGCGATATGGGCGTGCTGCCGAACCTGTTTCCCGGCTATCAGGAGGTCACTGACCCCGCCGTGCGGGCGAAATTCGCCGCCGCCTGGGGCATCGACCCGGCGCTGATGGACGACCAGGTCGGCACCCGCATCACCGAGGTGCCGCATAAAGCGCTGACCGGCGAGATCAAAGCCTATTATATCATGGGCGAAGATCCGCTGCAGACCGAAGCCGACCTCGGCCTGGTGCGCAAAGGCATCGAGGCGCTGGACTTCGTGGTCGTGCAGGACATCTTCATGACCAAAACAGCGGAAATGGCCGATGTCCTGCTGCCGGCCACCTCCTGGGGCGAGCACGGCGGCGTCTTCACCTGCGCCGACCGCGGGTTCCAGCGGTTTGAACAGGCGATCCCTCCGGCGGGGAATGTGAAGCGCGACTGGGAGATCATTAGCCTGCTGGCCAGCGAATTGGGCTATCCGATGCACTATGAGAACAACCAGCAGATCTGGGACGAGATGCGCGAGCTCTGCCCGCTGTTCTACGGCGTGACCTGGGAGAAAATGGGCGATATGGGCCATGTCCAGTGGCCGTGCCCGACCCTCGATCATCCCGGTACGCCATGGCTGTATCAAGACAACCGCTTCGACACCCCCTCGGGTAAAGGGCAGCTGTTCGCCACCGCCTGGCGCGCGCCGGCGGAGCGCCCGGATGACGAGTGGCCGCTGGTGCTCTGCACCGTGCGGGAAGTCGGGCATTATTCCTGCCGCTCGATGACCGGCAACTGCGCCGCGCTGCAGTCGCTGGCCGACGAGCCGGGACGGGTGCAGATGAATCCCGCGGATGCGCAACGACTGGGGATCGCCGACAAACAGCTGGTGTGGATCAGCTCCCGGCGCGGGAAGGTGATCTCCCGCGCCGACCTCAGCGATCGCATCAATCCGGGGGTGGTCTATATGACCTATCAGTGGTGGGTGGGCGCCTGCAATGAGCTGACCCAGGATAACCTCGATCCGATCTCCAAAACGCCGGAAACCAAATACTGTGCGGTGAAAGTGGAAGCGATTGCCGACCAGCAATGGGCGGAGCGCTATGCCTGGACGGCCTACAGCGACATGAAAGCGCGACTGAAAGCCGCTGCCGACGTCTGACCTCAGGGAGCGCAGCGCGCTCCCTCTGCCGCTGCCGGTGGGTTACGCCGCCGGCAGCTGTTTCTCCACCAGCCCCACCCACATGGCGACGCCGGGGCCGATCAGCGCATCGTTAAAGTCATAGCTTGCGTTATGCAGCGGCTTCGACGGGGTTTCGCCGTCGGTGCCTATCCAGAAATAGGCCCCCGGACAGGCCTCCAGCATGCAGGCAAAATCTTCGGAGGCCATCGACGGCGCCTGATTCCAGCGCACCGCTTGCGCGCCGAGAGTGGCGACGGCCACCTCGCGCACCTGCTGCGCCTGCAGCGCATGGTTTTTGGTCACCGGATAACCCGGGAACCAGCTAATCTCGCCCTGCACATCGGACACCTGCGGCTGGGTCGCCACATAGCTTTCGATGAGCTCCCGCACGCGGGCGCGAACGCGATTGCTCAGACAGCGGAAGGTACCGCGCAGCACCACGGTGTCCGGCAGGACGTTGATCGCCTCGCCGCCGTTTATCTGGGTGATGCTGACCACCGCGGAATCCTGCGGCGACAAGCGGCGGGAAGGAATGGTCTGCAGCGCCATTATCAGTTGCGCCGCCGCGACGATCGGATCGGCCCCGCTCTCCGGCATCGCCGCATGACAGCTCTTTCCGCGCAGGGTGATCTCGAAGGCGTCCAGCGAGGCCATCATCGCGCCATCGCTGAGCGCCACTTCGCCAAGAGGGATCCCCGGCCAGTTATGCAGCGCGTAGATGGCGTCCATCGGGAAGCGCTCAAACAACCCCTCCTCCACCATTTTGCGCGCGCCGCCGAGGTTCTCTTCCGCCGGCTGAAAGACAAAGTGGACGGTGCCGCTGAAATGGCGGGTCTGCGCCAGATGGGCGGCGGCCGCCAGCAGCATCGCGGTATGGCCATCGTGGCCGCAGGCGTGCATCACCCCGGCGCGGCGTGAACGGTAGCTGACGCTCCCCAGCTCGGTGATCGGCAGGGCGTCCATATCGGCGCGCAGGCCGATAACCGGCCCGGGGCCGTTCTCCAGCGTCGCCACGACGCCGGTGCCGGCCAGCCCGCGATGCACCTGCAGCCCAAACGAGGCCAGCAGCTCCGCAACGCGGCGCGAGGTCTCCTGCTCCTGATATCCGAGCTCAGGCGCGGCGTGAAATTCACGTCGCCAGCCAACGGCTTCGGCGATCAGTGACGGCGATACGGCCATGTATTACTCCTTTCCTGCATAGCGTAATGCTGAATAATCGGTCATGCGTCGCGTTTTTCCCCGTCGCTCACCGGCGTCGGGGCGCTGCCGCTCCCTCCGTTATATCCTGTCGTTACCACGCTGACAACGTCACGAAATGCGGCGGCGGCGCGGCGTACAGCCCACCTGCTGCCCTGCGACCCTTTTTTGGTAGTGATTTCAACGGTGACAACGGCCAGTCGATTAATTATTATGCAACTCAGGACGGCAATTTGCCGAAGGATCCACTACTGACCTCTCCGTCATCGGAAATAAAATGTTTAACCCAGACCAGAATCGTCTTGCCCCCACGCTGGCGATGATCATGGCCGCGTCGCTTGTGGGATTTATCACCGGCTATACGGTGCCGTTAATCAGTCTTGAGCTGGCACAGCAGCAGATCGCGCCGCTGTACGTCGGCCTGCTGGCCGCCCTGCCGCCCGCCGGCATGATGATCTCCTCTTTCCTCTCTCCTGCGCTGTGCCGGCGCGTTGAAATGGGCGTGCTGCTGAGCGGCAGCCTGATCCTGCTGGCGCTGGCGACCATCGCCTCATGCATGACTACCGATATGACGCTGCTTTTGCTGCCGCGCCTGCTGACCGGCCTGGCCTCCGGGGTCATTATCGTACTCGGCGAAAGCTGGATCACCGGCGGCGCGGCGGGCAGCCAGCGCGCTACCCTCACCGGTCTCTACGCCTCGGCCTTTACCGGCTGCCAGCTGGCCGGGCCGCTGCTGATCTCCGTCGGCCCCGCCTGGCAGACATCAGCGCTGATCGCGATTGTCGCGGTCACCGCCGTCTGCCTGCTGATGCTGCGCCATCTGCCCACCGGCACTCGTGAAAGCCTCGGGGAGCGCGCCAGCTGGCGCAGCCTCGGCGCCTTTCTGCCGGTACTGGCCTCCGGGGTCTTCTGCTTCGCCTTCTTTGACGCCAGCATCCTCGCCCTGCTGCCGCTGTACGGCATGGACAAAGGGCTGAATGAAGGGCTGGCGGTGCTGCTGGTCACCGTGGTGCTGACCGGAGATGCGATGTTCCAGACCCCGCTCGGCTGGCTGGCCGACCGGGTCGGGATTCGCCGCGTGCATCTGAGCTGCGCGGTGGTTTTCAGCCTGTCGCTGCTGGCCCTGCCGCTGATGCTCGGCTCGCGCATTCAGCTGATGGCCATTTGTCTGCTGCTGGGCGCCGCGGCGGGCGCGCTTTATACCCTGTCGCTGGTGCGGGCGGGGAAAACCTTCAATGGGCAGAAGCTGATTATGATTAACGCCCTGTTCGGCTTTTTCTGGTCCGCCGGCAGCGTTGCCGGGCCGGTAGTCAGCGGCATGCTGATCGGCATCACTGGTTACGATGGCCTGATCGTCACCCTGGTGGCCAGCGGCGTGCTGTTCCTGTTGATTCAGTGTCTGTGCAAAAACGAGAAAACCCTGCTTGCCAGTGAGCAGGAAGATGACATGGACGAGGCGACGGAGTCCGCACGGTAGTCCTCACGGGCTGGCCTGGCGCCAGCCCTTTTTTATGGCCCTCACCGGAGGGTATCCTGTTCTTGCTGGCTCACTGCTGTTAACCATTGCCGGCCCCCCAGCCGAGAGGAAATCCCATGGAAAGTAATACCTTACATCGTGGCAGATTGATCGATCATATTCTGCTGGTTGTCGAAGACTTTGAGGCAAGCAAAAACTTCTATACCGCCGTACTGTCGGCGCTGGAGATCCCGGTTATCACCACCGCCAATGAATACTTGCTGGCCGACGAACTGGTGCTGGCCTCACGCCACAGCCCGGAGGCTGCCGGGAAACTGACTGGGCGCCACCACCTGGCATTCCAGGCCAGAGATCGTGACATGGTGGACGCTTTTTACCATGCGGCGCTGACCCATGGCGGACGTGATAACGGCGCGCCTGGCGAACGACACTATCATCCTGGTTACTATGCCGCTTTTGTGCTGGATCCGCAGGGGAATAATATTGAGGCGGTGTACCATGGCAAGGCTGAGCGCAGCGCCGGGTCTGTTGCGATCAGCTTCACGCAGTAAGCGGGCGAAAGTCACATTTTCTTACCTGCGCAATTCCCATAATAAATGTGGGTGTTATCATTTCCTTGATGAATAATTCATACCCATAGCTGAGGCGTCGATGCTGGAAAACCTAATCATCTGATAATCAGACTTCCGACCATCACTGGCCGGACTGATTATCACTGCGCTGAAATCGAATGCGGACACTGGCGAGTGTTCGCCTATTTTGCCCATGATGATGACAAAGGTTTCCCGGTATGAATGTTTCCCCTCAGGAGCAAGCGACTTTATTCATTCTCGTCCCCTGCGGACAAACGCTCCACATCCACGCGATGGCAGCGAGACCCCTCCCTCGCATAAGAAACGTCACCCCCAGCCAGTTAACCCGGTGCGTTATCCCTCTGCCATGCTCGATCACTCCCTCTGCATGCCGTTGCGTTGCCTTACCCAATGACAGTCGCCAGGCGAATTTTATCTTTCGGTTTGTCATTCCGCGGCCAGCCTGTGACGACAGCCGCAAGGGATCCACATCAACCAGGCCCCGATACCAGGGAAACCGTCACCGACCAGGGAGTCTTCGCGTATGAAATTAGCGTTGGGACCGTACATCCGTTTTAGCAGAATCTTGTTATTTCCGCTGGCGATGGTTATCTATGATTTTTCTGCTTATCTGACTACCGATCTCATTCAGCCGGGTATTATCCACATCATCCGGGAATTTGAGGCTGATGTTGCGTTAGCCCCGGCCTCCGTCAGCCTCTATTTAGCCGGGGGGCTGGCATTACAGTGGCTGCTGGGGCCGCTCTCCGACCGCATTGGTCGCCGCCCCGTACTACTGACCGGAGCCATCATCTTTGCTTTGGCCTGCTTCAGCATGATCTTTGTTACGTCGATTGATCAATATCTTATCGCCCGTTTTATCCAGGGAACCAGTATCTGCTTCATTTCGACAGTCGGTTATGTCTCCATCCAGGAGGCTTTTGATGAAAAAGAGTCTATCCGCATTATGGCGGCGCTGACATCCATCGTTTTGCTGGCGCCGGTAATCGGGCCCCTGGCGGGCGCTGGCCTGATGAATTTCCTGCACTGGAAGTTATTGTTTGCGATCATCGGCGCCATGAGCTTGCTGGCCTGGGCGTTACTGATTTTTAACATGCCAGAAACGGTCACCTCTCAGGGCCGGGGGTTTCGTCCGGGAGAGGTATTTTCCGAGTTTGTCCGCGCCTTTAAACAGCCGGTGGTGCTCACGGGCGCGCTGGCGTTGTCATTCAGTAACCTGCCGATAATCACCTGGGTAGCACTCTCTCCGGTGATCCTGAACGATGACGGCGGGATGTCGCGCGGCGCCTATGCCTGGACCCAGGTGCCTGTCTTTGGCGGCGTTATTATTGCCAGCATCATCGTGGCCCGTTTTATCAAGGATCCGACCTCTCCCCGCTTTATCTGGCGCACTATCCCGATACAGCTGACCGGGTTGTTGGTATTACTGGCGGGAAATATTGCATGGCCCCATACCTGGTGGTGGTCCGTTTCAGGAACAAGTCTCTATGCCCTCGGAACAGGCCTGTTGTTCCCCGTATTATTCCGTTTTGCGCTTTTTTTCCCACTCCCTGCCGAAAGGGACGGTTTCAGCCACCATCAACATTGTGGCGCTCAGTTTTATGGCGGCCTCGGTGGAAGTAGCGCGCTGGGTTTACTTCCAGGCTGGCGGCAGAATTGCTTTTCACTGCCTGGCGCTGATAGCGGGAATCGTCGTCATCATGCTGGTCTCGCGCTTGTTAAAACTCCGTCAACAACATTTCCTTCAGCCAGCCTGAAGGTTTAGGCCTTTTTGCCCGCAACAGGAGAACACTATGTTTTCATACATTATGCTGGGAACGAACGATCTGCCACGCGCCATCAAGTTCTATGACCCGTTAATGGCGCTGCTGGGACACGTCAAAGCCGGCCGTAACGAACAGGGGGCGTCCTGGGGCACCTTCAACGGCAATCACACCTGCGGGCTGTGCGTAGGTGTTCCTTTTGACCAGCAGCCTGCCGGGGTGGGTAATGGAACGATGGTGGCGCTTAACGCCCGCTCCGTCGCACATATTGCGGAACTGCATGCCCTCGCCCTGCAACTCGGCGGACGTGACGAAGGCGGTCCCGGTCACCGGCCGCAGTATGGCGACGGTTTTCACAGCGCCTACGTCCGCGATCCCGACGGCAATAAGCTGGCGTTTGTTTACTATGCGTCTGCAGATTGAATGGCTGCAGCGGAGGTGGCTTTTGCAGGCGGAGATAAGGGAGTCAGGACGGCCAACTTCGCCGTCCTTATTCACCGAGGAATAAAAAAGCCAGCAGCTCAAGCGCTGCGGCTTATCTTCCCGGCAAGTTATCTACCGCAAAGTGATAACGTAATCCGGCGTCGCGCATACAGCGTTTCCGCCGCCAGCTGAAAATCATATTCCATCGCCTTCAGCTTTTTCGTCTTAAGCTGTTTTAGTGGAATACCCTCGATATGCCCTGTCGCGACCAACCACCGGATTTCAGCCGTACTCAGCTTGAGCTGTTTTTTCAGTATTGATAGCAGGCTGATGCGAAATGGCTGACTGACTCTGACGCGCACCGTTATCCGCTGACATGCCTTCAACGTAACCGACCATTGCTCGTGAATACGAAAATCAGGTTGCCCCGACGGCTCGGCGCGGTTGCGCTTCAGCGTCGCGAGGTCAGCGGCATAATAGTGAACCATGGCTGCATCGTTCTGCAGCAGGCGCTGAAGCAGTTCACGGTTTATCTTGCTGACGTGCAGCCTGGAAAACAGGGCGATATTCCAGGTGTAATCGCAGCGCGTGCATTTATAGATGCTCCAGATATCCAGCAGCTTCTTTTGCGAATTCACCCGGATGGCGCCGGAAGGCGCGAAGTCGCGTTTTACATTGCAGGCGGGGCAGCGTTTGGCAATGTGCTGATACCCCACGGGCGTGACCGTCCATGTAACTGTCATAACGTACCTTTTTTAACCCATACGAAACCGAGTCCGTGATTAACGGACCATGATTTTTGGCGTATGAAAAATAGTTAATCGCTATTTTTCAGTGGGTTAAAAAAAGATTTTCAACGTTATTTTCCTGGAGAAGTCCTAATCGACACCCTGAGATTAACAAAGGGGTTATCGCGGGATATATGAGCCCAGTCAATGTTTGCGCGGATGATTAAAAGCTTCGTCAATACACCCGGAATGCTCAGCGGGCTGGCCTGGCGCCAGCCCGCTCGGTTTACAGCACCTTGCTGAGGAACGCGGCGGTGCGTGGGTTGCTCGGCGCGCTAAAGATCTGCCCCGGCTTGCCCTCTTCCTGAATCACGCCCTGGTCGATGAAGATCACCCGGTCGGCCACTTCGCGGGCAAAGCCCATTTCGTGAGTCACGATCACCATGGTCATCCCCTCGCTGGCGAGGTTTTTCATCACCTCCAGCACGTCGCCCACCAGCTCCGGATCCAGCGCCGAAGTGGGCTCATCGAACAGCATAATCGACGGCTTCATCGCCAGCGCGCGGGCGATGGCTACCCGCTGCTGCTGGCCGCCGGACAGGCTCGAGGGCCAGGCGTCGCGCTTATCGCTTAAGCCCACCTTCGCCAGCAAGGCTTCCGCCAGGTCGACCGCCTGCTGGCGCGGCATATTGCGCAGATTCATCGGCGCCATGATCAGGTTTTCCAGCACCGTCATGTGCGGGAACAGGTTAAAGCGCTGGAACACCATGCCGACGCTTTCGCGCATCTTGTTGAGGTCGGTGGTCCGGTCGTGGGCGGCAAAGCCGTTAACCACCACCTCGCCTTCGCTGACCGTCTCCAGGGCGTTCATGCAGCGCAGGAAGGTGCTTTTCCCCGAGCCGGATGGGCCGATGATGCACACCACTTCCTGCGGTTTAATATCGCAGCTGATGCCGCGCAGCACGTGGCTGTCGCCGAAGCGCTTATGTAAGTTATTAATGTGAATCACTTTTGCCAAACCTCTTTTCCAGACGGTTAACCAGCTGCGCCAGCAGGAAGGTGATCACCCAGTAGACCAGAGAGATGGTCAGGTAGGGTTCCCAGTAGGTGGCGTAGGCGCCGGAGACGGTGCGCGCGGCATAGGCCAGATCGGCCAGGCCAATCGCCGAGGCCAGCGACGAGTCTTTGACAATGGCGATGGCGTTATTGCCCAGCGGCGGCAGAATACGGCGAAACGCCTGTGGCAGGATCACCTTGCGCATGGTTTTCCACCACGGCATGCCCAGCGCGCGGGAGGCCTCCATCTGCCCTTTGTCGATCGACTGGATGCCGGCGCGGAAAATCTCCGACACATAGGCTCCGGCGTTAAGGGTGATCGCCACGATGCAGGAGAGGAACGCCCCGTAGCTGGCGCGCAGCTCGCGGGCAAAGTCGGCGCTCATCAGGCCGCTGGTCACCAGCAGGCCGTCGCGCGGGTTGATAAACAGCGGCACCAGCGCAAAGTGCACCACCATAATCTGCACGAACAGCGGCGTGCCGCGGAAGGCGCTGACGTAAAAGCGCACCGGAAACTGCACCAGGTAGCGGAGAATATATTTCCACGGCCCGTGCTCGGCCTTCGCCATCCGCCCGAGACCGAGAGTTAACCCCCACAGCGTCCCGAGGATCACGCAGATAATGGTACATTTAATCGTCATCAGGGCGCCGTCCACAAACAGCGGGCCGTACTCCTCGATGATCTCCCAACGGAATCCCGTCATAGTCCTTCCCTAAAAAATACGGCTATCGCCTGGGCGATAGCCGTGGTCACTGAAAAAGGTGGATTATTGCGCTGGCAGCGTCGGCACGTTGTCGTCGAACCAGGTTTTATAGATTTTGGCGTAAGTCCCGTCAGCAACAATCTTTTGCAGCCCGGCGTTGATTTTGCCCAGCAGTTCACTGTTGCCTTTCGCCACCGCAATACCGAAATACTGACGCTCAAATTTGGCATCCGGCACCAGCTTGAACTGCTTCTCCGGGTGCTGTTTGATGTAGTACTTCACCACCCCGACGTCGCCTACCGCGGCGCTGACGCCGTCCTCAAACAGCTCCTGGAGCATCAGCGGGGTATTGTCGAAGCGCTTGATCGCGGTGCTGTTTTTACCCAGCACCTCAGAAACCACGATATCGCCGGTGCTGGAGTTCACCACCCCGACCTTCTCGTTTTTCAGGGCCGCCAGTGAATCCACCTGCGAGTCCTGAGCGACGACGATAGACTGTTCGGCCGGGAAGTACGGCGCGGAGAAATCGACCATCTGTTTGCGTTTATCGGTGATGGTGATCCCGGAGATGATGATGTCGCGGTCGCCGGTGTTCAGCGTGGCGAAGATGCCTTCCCATGGGGTATTAACCAGCTTAACGTCAAAGCCTTCGGCTTTGGCGATGGCTTTGATGATGTCGATGTCGAAACCTTCCAGCTGTTTCTGGCTGTTTTCAAATTCAAACGGCCGGTAGGTGCCGCCGGAGCCGACGGTATAGGTTTCCGCAGCCGCCTGTCCGGCAGCCGTCAGCGCGGCTATCATGCAACACGCTTTGAGCAAATTCTTGACCATGAGATTTCCTTTTTATGCATTTATTTTGCATAAAAATACACACACTCACTTTTATATGCAACCGGAAACCTTCCCGCTGGTGAATTATCTTCTCAATGGCCCCGTTTACCGCCGGATTTACCGATAGCCCGATGCAGATCGTTGATTCGTTTCAGGGATTTCACCGTTTTTTGTGGCGTGGTAGAGGCCACCGACAGGACAATCATCTCGAGACAGACCAGCACCGTACCGTGCAGCGGCATCCGGCTACTGTCCCCGCCGCGCGGGACGTCGATCACCACCTGCGCCTCCTGGCTGAAGCGCGAGTCCACCGCCTGGGTCAGCAGGATGGTCGGAATACCCAGCCGCTTCGCCTCGCGCAGGGTGGTCAACCCTTCGCGATGGGGGGATTTTTGCCCCATCATGATCAGCACATCGCCGCGCTGCAGGCCGATAAGCTGTTCGGCAAGGCTAAAGCCCGTGCGGTTCATCACGTACGCCGGCAGGCCAATACGGCTGAACAACCGGGCGGTGTATTCGGCGAGGATCCCCGAGGCGCCGATACCGAAGATCCCCACCTGGCGCGCGTCGCTGAGCAATGCCACCGCCTGAGCCACCGCCGCGCGGTTGTCGGCCCGCGACAGGACCTCGCACACCCGCTGATGGCCTTCAAGCACAAAATCAATACTGGAGTTGACGTCGCTGGAGAGCGCGGTAACCGTCGAGCGCATCTTTTCCGCCGAGGTGACCGAGGTGCCGAACCAGCGCTCCATGGTCTGCTTAAGCTCGCGCAGCCCGGCGAAGCCCAGCGCCTGGATGGCACGCACCACCGTGGCGTCGGAGGTCTGGGTCGCGGTGGCGATCTCCATCGCGGTATGCTCCAGCACCACCTCGCGGTTGTCGTTGATATAGCTGACCACCGCCCGCAGCCGGGGGGAGAGCTGGTGCGCCCGGGCGCGATAGCGTTCGCCGAACAGATCGACTTTGCCCTTCTCTTTTTTTACCGCGCTTTTCATTTGGCCTCCGCCGGGATCGGCCTGCCGGCAATATGCGACTGCACCTGGGCCACCATCAGAGACAGCGCGGCGTAGGAGTTGGAGATCACCTCTTCCCGCGGCAGTAAAATATAGTGCCCGGTGCGGCAGGCGCGCAGAAAGTCGCACCAGCCGGGCATCACGCCTTCCATCGCCTGCAGCTCATCCTGCGGCTTACCGCCGGTATCCGACCGCCAGGTGGCGAAGACAAAATCAGCGTCCAGCTCCGGCAGCTGTTCCGCGCTGACGTCAATGCGCTGACCATCGGGGATCCGCTCAATCAGCGGCGGAAAGCGGAACCCGGCGTCGCGCAGCACCCGGCCCAGCGCATGATACGAATGATGCACCGTGACCTTGCCGTTGTTCGCCTGGATCACTGAGACGCTGTACTGCGGTGGGTTGACCATCGCTTTCAGTTGTTTAATTTGTTCCTGATAGCGGCGCTCGAGGCTCGCCAGCCGCGGCTGGGTGCCGGTCAGCTGCGCCAGCTTGCGGTAAATCTCCGGGGCGCTGCCCTGCAGATGGTCGATGCTCACCGTCGGGGCAATCTTCTCCAGTTGCTCCACTGACACGTGGCGGCTGGGCTCGGTGATAATCAGATCCGGCCTGGCGGCGGCTACCGCTTCCAGATCGATATCGGCGGTGCCAATAAAGCGGATATCGCTGTTGTCGAAATCGACGCCGGTGAGCTGGGCGCTGGATCGCAGGTAGTGGCTACCGTCCGGGCGCGTCCGGCCGTGGCTGGCGATCGGCGGCGCCCCGAGCTCAATCAGCGGAATGGTAATATCGAGATCGTGCATCGAAACGATACGCTGCGGATGCAGCGGCACGGTGACGGTGCGGCCTAAATCATCGGTGAAAGTTTGAGTTTGTGGGGCGGCGGCGCTGACGGCCCCCGTCAGCAACAGCAGCAATGAGACGAACCAACGCATACTACCTTCCTGGTTAAAGGGCATCACGGCGACGCCAGAGCAAGACAACGAAGAACGGGCAGCCCACCAGGGCAATGACAATCCCCGCCGGGATCTGCAGCGGGGCAAACGCCAGCCGGCCAAGGGTATCGGTCGCCAACACCAGCAAGGCGCCAATCAGCGCGCTGCCGCACAGCAGCGATACCTGGCCGCCGCGCAGCACGAAACGCGCCATATGCGGCGCCATCAGGCCCACAAAACCCAGGCTGCCGACGCAGGAGACGCTGGCCGAGGTCAGCAGCACCGGCGCAAAAAAACGCAGCACCGTCAGCTGCTGCAGACGTACGCCGAGGCCGATGGCGGTCCGGTCGCCCAGCAGCGCCACGTCCGCCGCCCGGGCGGTACAGAACAGGATGATGGCCCCGGGCAGCGCCCAGCAAAAAGCCACCGCCAGCAGCGGCCAGGTGGCGGCCTGCAGGCTGCCCGCCAGCCAGATCATCGCCGTCTGCACGTCGCGTACGTCGGCGGTGGTCATAAAGATGCCGACCGCGGCCGCCAGGCTCCAGGAGACGCCGATGCCAATTAAAATAAAGCGCGGCCGCGAACAGTCGCGGGCCAGCGTCAGGACCAGCAGGGCCACCGCTATGCCGCCGACCATCCCCGCCAGCGGCCGCCAGACCAGGCCTACCGCCGGGAAAAACAGCACCAGCGCCAGGACCACGATGCTGGCCCCCTCTTTGACGCCGATCAGCCCCGGGTCGGCCAGCCCGTTACGGGTGATGCTCTGCATCGCCGCGCCGGCCAGCCCCAGCATGGCCCCGCACAGCAGCGCCATCAGGATCCGCGGCAGGCGGATATCAAACAGAATAAAGCGCGGCTGCTCGCCCATCTCCTGCGGCGCCAGCAGGGCCCGCGCCAGCGTCGACGCGGGCAGCGGATAGCTGCCGCGGCTAAGGCTGTACAGCCCCAGCGCCAGCAGCGTCAGCACTATGCTGGCGGCAATTTTTAACGCCGCCGGGCGCAGCAGCAGCTGGCGGGAGGCGAAAGCCAGCGGCCGAAAACCGGCCCGGTGAACGGCGCGCGTCATTTAAAAAAACCTCGCGGCGATAAAGATAAACAACGGCGCGCCCACCAGGGCGGTCATCGCCCCGGTCGCCAGCTCCTGCGGCGCGACCAGCGTCCGGGCGGCGATATCCGCCAGCACCAGCGCCAGCGCTCCCACCGGCGCGGCCAGGGGCAGCGCCAGGCGGATATCTTCCGTCACCAGACGGCGCACCACGTGCGGCACCACCAGCCCGACGAAGCCGATCGGCCCGGCCACCGCCACCGCCGCGCCGCAGAGCAGCGCAATCGCCAGCAGACCCAGCAGCCGCGTCTGGACGAGATTAACGCCAAGGCCCAGCGCCACCTTATCCCCCAGCGCCAGCACGTTGAGGCGTGGGGCAATGAGCAACGCGACGCCAAGGCCGATCAGCGCCGGGACCAGCGCCGTCTGCAGCGTGCTCCAGTTCATTCCGGCCAGGTCGCCGGCCAGCCAGGTGCGCATCGCCAGCAGCGTCTGTTCATCGAGAATCAATATCGCCGCCGTCACCGCCGACGCAAACCCTGACAGCGCCACTCCGCACAACGTGATGCGCAGCGGCGTCGCCCCGCCGCGCCCGGCAGAGGCCAGCGCCATCACGCCACCGAACAGCAGCCCCGCGCCGCAGGCGGCGGTCAGCGGGCGCCCGGCGGGGTAAGCGCCGAAGGACAGGCCCAGCGCCGAGGTCGCCACCACCGCCAGCGAGGCGCCGGCGTTAAGCCCGAGAATATGCGGCTCGCCAAGCGGGTTACGGATCACCGTCTGCAGCAGCAGCCCGGCGACGCCGAGCGCCGCGCCGGTCAGCAGCGCCGCCGCCAGCCGCACCAGACGCAGATCGACGATAATCCGCTGCTCAAAGTTGCGCGGATCGTACTCCAGCAGCGCCTGCAGCACCGTCTGCGGGGCGATCCAGCGGGCGCCTAAGCCAAGATGCACCAGCGAGGCGGCGATAAGCAGCAGCGTTAGCAGAAGCAGCGCCAGCCGGGGGCGGGGCGACGCCGCGCGGAAAGCAGGATGGCCACGCTCATTGTGCCGCTGCCTGGCGGGCGCGAAACGGCATAAAGAAGGGTTTGCCGGTTTGCGGGTTAATCGACATCTGCACGTCAACGTCAAACACGTGTTTAATCAGCTCAGGGCTACAGACATCGTTGTCGCTAATCGTGCCAGCGATGCGCCCCTGTTTAAGGAATACCAGCAGATCGGCGTAGTTCACCGCAAAGTTAAGGTCATGGAGCACTGTCACCACCGTGCGGCCATGTTCGCGGGTGAGGGTCTGGAGCAGCTCAAGGATATCGACCTGATAGCGCAGATCGAGCCAGGTGGTCGGCTCATCGAGCAGAATGGTGGCCGTTTGCTGGGCCAGCGCCATGGCGATCCAGCAGCGCTGACGCTGGCCGCCGGAGAGGCTGTCCACCGGCAGATGGGCGAATTCGGCGGTACCGGTTAAGCGCAGCGCCTCCTCTACCGCCAGCTCATCGGCCTCGGACCACTGGCGCATCAGCCCCTGCCACGGGTAGCGCCCGCGCGAGACCAGCTCGAAAACGGTCAATCCTTCCGGGGTCAACGGCGATTGCGGGAGGATGCCCAGCTGGCGCGAGACGGTCTTCGTCGGCATCTGGTGAATGGCTTGCCCGTCCAGACGCACGCAGCCGCCGAGAGGTTTCAGCATTCTGGCGATGGTCGAGAGCAGCGTGGATTTGCCGGATCCGTTCGCCCCGGCCAGCACCGTCATTTTGCCGGTGGGAATGGTCAGGTTGATATCGTCAACGATCAGGGTCTGGCCGTAGCCGGCCGACAGGGCATCCAGTACGATCCCCTGCTCTGCAGGTTTCACCCGCTGTGGCATAACTCGCTCCTGCGCCGCAGCGTTCCAGGCGATAGCTGGACATTCTGCAGTCAAATCAAAATAAATCTCATTCTCTTTTGATCATGACGGGGATGAATGTAGTAGTCAATACTCGCCATCGTCTTCAGACGGGGACGCTGACTACAGCGAGGCTGTGCCAACGCAATATAATTAAAATAAAATAATATCAGATAGATAACTACAAAACATTCCCTACTGGAGGTGTTTAAAACGTCCTGTTCCTCGCCGCTGAATTTTTATCTTGCATAACGTTTACTACTACACCCCTTCATGATTGAATGATTCTCAATTACACATCTGAAGGCGCATTCAGACGCTAAACAGAGTGCTTTTATTATTCAGGGCAATGATTTTATTGGCTTAATCTGACCGCAAAGGCAGATTCGTTCACGAGAAACAGATAATGACTCAACCCCATGTCGCCTGCAGGACGTTGCCAGGGCGCGCGCTTTTTTCGCTTCTTTTTTTAGCCTCACCGGGATTAATGGCCGCCGACAATCGCGCGGCGAAAAGTACTAACGACGCGGAAGAGACCATCACCGTAGTGGCCGACGGCGCGCAGCAGAGCGCCACCAGCGGCTATCAGCCGCTCAGCTCCGCCACCGCGATGCTAACCTCGATGCCGCTGCTGGATATTCCCCAGGTGGTCAATACCGTCAGCGATCGGGTTCTCGAAGATCAGCACGCCACCTCACTCGATGAGGCGCTGTATAACGTCGCTAACGTGGTGCAGACCAACACCCTCGGCGGTACCCAGGACGCCTTTACCCGCCGCGGCTTTGGCGCCAACCGCGACGGCTCGATCATGACCAACGGCCTGCGCACCGTGCTGCCGCGCAGCTTTAACGCCGCCACCGAACGGGTGGAAGTCCTGAAGGGGCCCGCCTCGACGCTGTACGGTATCCTCGACCCCGGCGGGCTGATCAACGTCATCACTAAACGGCCGGAGCGGCAGTTCTCCGGTTCGGTTTCCGGGACCTCCACCAGCTTTGGCGGCGGCACCGGCAGCGTCGACATCACCGGCCCCATCGAAGGCACAAATCTGGCGTACCGACTGATAGGCGAATATCAGAATGAGGATTACTGGCGCAATTTCGGTAAAAACAAAAGCAGCTTTATCGCCCCTTCCCTGACCTGGTTTGGCGAGCGGGCAACGGTGACCGCGTCCTATTCGCACCGCGACTACAGCGCCCCCTTTGATCGCGGCACTATCTTCGATCTGAATACCGGCCATGCGGTGAACGTCGATCGCAAAACGCGCTTCGATGAAGCGTTTAATATTACCGATGGCTATTCCGATCTCGCTCAGCTCAACGCCGAGTATCGCCTTAACGACGCCTGGACCGCGCGCTTCGATTACAGCTACAGCCAGGATCATTACAACGATAACCAGGCGCGGGTAATGGCCTATGATTCGGCGACCGGCAACCTCACCCGCCGGGTCGATGGTACCCACGGTTCAACGCAGAAGATACACTCCACCCGCGCCGACCTGCAGGGCAACGTGGTAGTGGGCGGCTTTTATAACGAGCTGCTGACCGGCGTCGCCTATGAGAATTACGATCTGCTGCGCACCGATATGCTGCGCTGTAAGAACGTTAAAGGCTTTAACATCTATCATCCGGTCTACGGCACTCTCGACACCTGTAATACCGTCTCCGCCTCCGACAGCGACCAGCGGATCCAGCAGGAGAGCTATGCCGCATACGTGCAGGACGCGCTGTACCTGACCGACAACTGGATCGCCGTCGCCGGCGTGCGCTACCAGTACTACACCCAGTACGCCGGTAAAGGCCGACCGTTTAACGTCAATACCGACAGCCGCGATGAGAAATGGACGCCGAAAGCCGGCCTGGTCTACAAGGTCACGCCGAACGTCTCCCTGTTCGCCAACGTCGCCCAGTCGTTTATGCCGCAGTCGTCGATCGCCAGCTATATCGGCGAGCTGCCGCCGGAAGAGTCCACCTCTTACGAAGTGGGCGCCAAATTCGACCTGTTAAACGGCATTACCGCCAATATCGCGCTGTTTGATATTCACAAGCGTAACGTGCTGTACACCGAGAGCATTGGCGATGAGACTGTGGCCAAAACGGCGGGCAAAGTGCGTTCCCAGGGCGTGGAAGTGGATCTGGCCGGGTCCATCACCGATAACCTCAGCGTGATCGCCAGCTACGGCTACACCGACGCCAAAGTGCTGGAAGATCCGGATTACGCCGGGAAACCGCTGCCAAACGTACCGAAACATACCGGTTCGCTGTTCCTGACCTATGACATTCATAACGTCTATAACAGCAACACCCTGACCGTCGGCGGCGGCGGCCACGCGGTCAGCAAGCGTTCCGGCACCAACGGCGTGGATTATTATCTGCAGGGGTATGCGGTGGCGGATGTGTTTGCTGCCTATAAGATGAAGCTGCAGTATCCGGTGACGCTGCAGGTGAATGTGAAGAACCTGTTTGATAAGACCTATTACACTTCCTCGATCGGCACCAATAACCTCGGCAACCAGATTGGCGACCCGCGCGAAGTGCAGTTCACGGTGAAGATGGATTTTTAAGCCGGACCATGGCGTCGCGCCGGATATTCATTGCCGGGCGGCGCTGCGCTTGCGCCGGCCTACGTTTCCGTGACATTTGTCGCAGTTCGTAGGCCCGGTAAGGCGCAGCCGCCACCGGGCAAAAACAGGCGCCTGGCGCCGGATGCCCATTGCCGGGCGGCGCTGCGCTTGCGCCGGCCTACCTTTCCGTGACATTTGTCGCAGTTCGTAGGCCCGGTAAGGCGCAGCCGCCACCGGGCAAAACAGGCGCCTGGCGCCGGATATTCATTGCCGGGCGGCGCTGCGCTTGCGCCGGCCTACGTTTCCGTGACATTTGTCGCAGCTCGTAGACCCGGTAAGGCGCA
>NZ_JH414798.1:574218-681635 GCF_000238715.1 Klebsiella sp. 4_1_44FAA | reverse complement strand
CTTCTGCTGCTCGGCGACGGCGACCGGCGCGAGGCATACCGCGCTTTTGTTGATCGCCAGCTTGATCTTGTAGGGCTGCGGCAGGCGCAGCGCCGGATGGGCATCGCCGCCGGCCATGTCCGCCATATCATGAGCCCACAGCGGCAGAGAGACCCCGGCCAGCGCCAGGCCGCCGCTGAGCTGTAAAAAACGGCGGCGGGAAAAAGGGGTTCTGATCATGGCGTCACCTCGGCGGCGGGCACGCTAAAACGGCGGTCAAAGGTCGGCTTCACGTCCAGCCGGGTGCGGATCAGGCCGTTGGCGAGATAAAAGTCCGCCGTTGCCTGCTGCTGGGCCACTGTTTCCTCGGCCAGCGGCTGCCACTGCGACTGGCGGTTGGCAAACTGCGCGCGGGCGATCTCCGCCGGGAAGCGGATGATCTCCCCCAACGTTTTGCCGTAGCTGTGGAGATTGGCGTAGGCCCAGCGCTCGGCGCCGGCCAGGCGCTGGAGATAATCCTGCAGCGCGGCGCGTTTTTGCGGATCGTTAAGCGCGGAATCCGTTGCCGCGAGGAAGGTATTCCCCGGCAGCAGCCCTTTGCCGCTCACCAGGATCTGCCCCTCGTTGGTCTTCACCATTTGGGTGGTGTAGGGCTCCCAGGTCGCCCAGGCGTCCACCGAGCCGTTTAGCAACGCCACTTTGGCGTCCACCGGGCCGAGGAACACCCACTGCACCTCCTTCGGTGAAATCCCCGCCTGCTCCAGCGCTTTCAGCGCCACGAAATGACCAATCGACCCTTTACCGGTGGCGATGCGTTTGCCTTTTAAATCAGCGCCGCTTTTTAACGTGCTGCCGGGGGATACCAGCACCGCGGTCCCCGCCGGGTTGCTTTTATCCACGGCAATAGCTTTGACCGGCGCACCGTTGGCCAGGGCGAAGAGCAACGGCGCATCGCCGATGATCCCCGCGTCCACGGCGCCCGCGTTGAGGGCTTCCGCCAGCGGCGCGTCGGCCGGGAACTCGGCCCACTTAATGTCGTAAGGGAGATTTTGCAGGGCGTTGGCCGCCTCCAGCTGCGAACGCATGCCGCCTTTTTGATCGGCGATACGCAGGGTAAGCCGCTCCTGCGCTGTCGCGTAGCCGCCCAGCGCCAGCAGCATCAGCGCGGCCGCCAACCGGCCTGAAAATGATAGACGCATCGTGATTATCCTTGTGATTGAAAGACGAAGTTGCCGGCTGCCAGCCAGGCGCTGTCGCTCTGTGGGGTATGTACCCGTCCGCAGAGCACATTGCGGTAGTGGCGTTCCAGCGGGTTCTGTCGACTCAGGCCATGATTGCCGGTCAGCTCGAGCGCAATATTCACCGCCTGAATGGCGTTGTCGGTGATGGTGACTTTCGCCAGATTGGCTTCGATAGCGGAAAAGCGCAGCGCGGCGGCCTGCTCCAGCAGGCTGTGGTTGACCAGCAGCAGCCCGGCGATCTGCCCGACTTTCTCCTGCACCCGTGGCAGACGAGAGAGCGGATGGCCGAGACCGGCGGGCACCCGCCCCGCCAGCCACCTCACCAGCCAGTCGTGAGCGGCGTGGGCAATGCTGTCATAGATCGCCGCCAGCAGCGCTGTCTGCCGGTTGGCGAACAGGCGAAACGGTTCGGCCTGGGCGGCGGGTGGCGCATCGGCCGGCCAGACATCCACCGCGTGCTCTGCCGCCACCCGAACGTGGTTAAAAATAACTTCATGGCTGCCGGTGGCCCGCATCCCGGCGTGATCCCAGCTCTTCACCACCGTGATACCCGGGCTGTCGCCAGGCACCAGCCAGGTACCCACCAGCGGCGGGTTATCATCGCTTCTGGCCCACACCGCCAGCCAGCGCAGCCCTTCAATGCCGGTGGTATAAATTTTATGGCCGCTGATGTCCCAGCCCTCCGCGCGACGGATCGCCACGGTGTCCGGCAGGCCGCCCCGCGCCGGGGAGCCCAGCTCCGGCTCGACGCGCAGGCTGTTGATGAGGCCACCGTGTTCGACAGCATCGTGAAAAACCTGCTGGCGCAGCGGCGCGTGCCAGGCGTCATTTTCCGCCAGCCGCAAATGGTGGAGATACTGCATGCAGACGATCAGCGCTGTCGCCGGCTCTCCCCAGGCGATGGCGGCGATGACCTGCTGCAGCTGGGCCAGACTGGCGCCCGCGCCGCCGCAGGATGGCGGCACGGCGAGACTTAACCAGCCCCCCGCACGCAGATGGTCGATATTACGCCAGGGAAACTCGCCGCTGGCGTCAAGGCTGGCCGCCTGCTCCGCCATCTGCTGGCGAAGCGCCGTCAGCTGCCGGGCCCAGTCGTCGCGCTCAGGATGGATCACGATGCGCGCTCCGCCACCGCACGCCGCGCGGCTTTTTCCCGGGCGATCGGCAACAGCGCCCGGCCATAGTCGGCCGCGTCGTTCAGCGGATCGAAGCCGCGGATCAGGAAGTTACGCACCCCGAGGTCGTAGTAATCGAGCAGCGCATCCGCCACCTGCTCCGGGGTGCCCACCAGCGCGGTGGAGTTATGTCCGCCGCCCACCAGCTGGGCGATGCCGGTCCACAGGCGTTTGTCCACCACTCTGCCCTGCGCCGCAGTAGCCCGCAGCCGCTGGGCGCCGATGCTCTCCGGTTTGGCTTTGAACCCGCCCCCGCGCTGCGCCGCCTGCTCGGTGGCGACGTGCAGGATATGCTCGGCTTTCTCCCAGGCTTCGGCTTCGCTGTCGGCGATAATCGGCCGGAACGAGACGCTGAAGCCGATATCACGCTGGTGTTTCGCCGCTTCGGCGCGCACCCGCTGGATGGTCTCGCCGGTTTGCGCCAGCGACTCGCCCCACAGGGCGAAGACGTCGGCATGTTTGCCGGCGACGGCGATGGCCGCTTCCGACGAGCCGCCAAAATAGATCGGAAGATGCGGTTTTTGCAGCGGGCGAATGGCGGACCAGGCCTGCTCGGCCTGATAGAAATCGTTGTGAATATCCACCGGCTGCTCGCTGGTCCACACCTGGCGCACGATGTCGAGGAAGGCGTCGGTGCGGGCGTAGCGCTGGTCGTGGTCGAGATAATCGCCATCCCGGCGCTGCTCGGCATCGTTGCCGCCGCTGATGATATGCACCGCCAAGCGGCCCTCCAGCAGGTGCTCAAGGGTAGCGAATTTGCGCGCGGCAAGGGTTGGGGAAACAAAACCGGGACGATGGGCCAGCAGGTACTGAATTTTCTGCGTCGACAGTCCGGCCAGGGCCGTCACCAGAAAGCCGTCGGGTTGATCGGACCAGTGGCCGACCAGCAGACGATCAAACCCGGCGGCTTCATGGGTTTGCGCAAAGCGAACGATATAGTCGCGGTCAAAGATCGGCCCCACCGGGGCAATCGTTTCGGAAGAGAGGCGGTGGCCAATCATGCCGAGAAACTGAATGCTCATGAACAACTCCTTGCGTCAGGGTAATGGAGTGGCCGCGACAGCGGCGCTGGTCATAACCCTATACAGAGCGTGTTAATGAGCAAAATGCATTTTTATCATATCTTAATATGCTTAATTAGCATTAAACAAAAATACATAGTGCTTTCAGTCGGATACGGTCAGCTGCTGCATCACTTTGCTGGCAAAAAAGGTCAGCGGCGGCTGCAGGTTCGCCAGATACTGGGCGTGGATCAGCCACAGTGAGACCGCAGGCTGAAAATCGCTGAGGCTGAGGACCGCGACCTCGTCCCGCCACGGGCTGCTGGCCAGCGCCGCCCTCGGCACCAGACCCAGCCCCAGCCCCTGCGCCACCAGCGCTATCTGCAGCTGCGCGCCCGCGCTCTCGACGTTGAGCGTCAACCGCAATCCCTGGCTCTGCAGCTCGCGAATGAGCCCGGCGCGCAGGCCACAGCCGTCGGGGTTAAGGATCCAGCCCCGTTCGGCGCACTCCCGCAGGGATGACGCGCGCAAATTCAAACGCCGGCCGACGATCGGCACCACCTCCAGGGGACACAGCAGGCGCCCGCTGTAGCCCTCGGCGAAGCTTTGCTGGGCGGGCCCCATCGCCAGCATGCCGTCCAGCTCGCCGTTTTCCAGCCGGCGCTGCAGCTGTCCGCTCCAGCCGCAGGTGATCTGCGGCGACAGTCCGGGAAACTGCTGGCTCAGCGCCGACAGCGCCGCCGGCAGGGCAATCTCGCTGAGACTCTGCGGCACGCCGAGACGCAGCGCGCCGCGCGGCTCGCCTTGCGGATCCAACAGGCTGTAGAGTTTTTTCGTCTCACGCTTAATGCTCAGACACTGCTCGTACACCCGGTGTCCGGCGGCGGTCAGAGTCAGCGGGCGGGTCTGGCGCTCCAACAGCGTGACGTTCAGCTCCTGTTCCAGACGCTGCAGGCGCCGGGTGATGGCCGACTGGGTGATCCCCAGATATTCCGCGGCCTGATTGAGGGAGGAAAACTGCACCGTGGCCAGCAAAGCGTCGATATCGTCAATGCGCATAGGAACCTTATGTGAAATTTGCATATTAATATATGCGTAAATTGCATTTAAATAATATTAACGCCTCTGTTAGCGTTTTGACCAGTCCCTCTGACAGGAACCGCACATGACTGCACCACGACTGGAAAAATTACGCCATTTCATTCATGAGGTAGACCGCCTGCACCGCGAACACCACCAGACCGCCCCGCTGCTTGACGCCGTGGCGCAGCGGCTGGCGGCGCTGGTGCGTTACGACGACTGGCTGCCGGAAGAGTACACCCTGCCGCATCCGCACCATTACCAGCAGTATCTGCTGCATGCCGACTCCGGGGAGCGCTTCTCGATTGTCAGCTTCGTCTGGGGACCGGGGCAAGCGACGCCGATCCATGATCACCGGGTGTGGGGAGCCATTGGGATGCTGCGCGGCGCGGAGGAAAACCAGCGCTACCAGCTGGATGCCGATGGCATACCGCGCGCGCTGGGCGCCGCCACGCTTCTGGAAGCAGGCCAGGTGGAGAAAGTCTCCGCTGACGATGGCGATATTCATCGCGTCAGCAATGCGCTGGCGGATCGCGTCTCCATCAGCATTCATGTCTACGGCGGCAATATCGGCGCGGTGAAGCGCGCCGTGTATACCCCGGAAGGGCAGCAGAAACCGTTTATCTCCGGCTACTCTAACCGCCATTTACCCAATATCTGGGATTCCTCCCGCGAACATCAAGGATAACCACTATGTCCACCTACGCTTATCGCCAGGCCGCCGGGATCCGCCAGGCGCTGCTCGACCGTCGTGAACTGGCGCTGATCGACGTCCGTGAAGAGGCCGATTTCGCCACCGCTCATCCGCTGTTTGCCGTCAATCTGCCGCTCAGCAAACTGGAGCTGGAGGTCCGCCGGCGGATACCGCGCTTCACCACCCCGCTCACCGTCTACGACAACGGCGAGGGTCTGGCGGAGATCGCCGTCGAACGGCTGCGGTCCTGGGGCTATCAGGATGTGGCCCTGCTGGCCGAGGGTCTCGCCGGCTGGCGCCGCAGCGGCGGCGAGCTGTTTCAGGACGTCAACTCCGCCAGTAAAGCCTTTGGCGAGCTGGTGGAAAGCGTGCGTCACACACCGTCGCTCAGCGCCCAGGAGGTTCAGGCGCTCATCGACAGCCGGCAGGAGGTGGTGATCGTCGACGCCCGGCGCTTCGATGAGTACCAGACCATGAGCATCCCCGGCAGCATCAGCGTGCCCGGCGGCGAGCTGGCCCTGCGGGTGGAGAGCCTGACGCCCTCCCCGCAGACGCCGGTTATCGTCAACTGCGCCGGACGCACCCGCAGCATCATCGGCACCCAGTCGCTGATCAACGCCGGCGTGCCAAACCCGGTCCATGCCCTGCGCAATGGCACTATCGGCTGGACGCTGGCCGGCCAGACGCTGGCGCACCAGCAACAGCGGCAATACGATCCCTCCGCCCGCGCCTCCGGCGCCCGGGCCGCTGAGGTGGCGCATTTTGCCGAACGGGCCGGGGTGGCGGTCATCGATGAGGCCACGCTGCAACGCTGGCTGCAGCAGAGCGACCGCACCACCTTCCTGTTTGATGTCCGCAGCCCCGAAGAGTACGCGGCGGGTCACTATCCCGGCAGCCTGAGCGCGCCAGGCGGCCAGCTGGTGCAGGAGACCGACCACTTCGCCAGCGTACGAGGGGCGCGCATTGTGCTGCTGGATGACGATGGCATCCGGGCGGCGATAACCGGCTCGTGGCTGGCGCAGATGGGCTGGGAGACGGCGCGGCTGAGCGCGCTATCGACCAGCCAGTTGAGCGAACGCGGGGTGCCTGCCGCCGAGGTGCCGCCCGGTCCGCAGGCGGAGGAGATAAGCCCGACGCAGCTGGCGCAACAGCTGGAAGAACCCGGTACGGTGGTGCTCGATTTTACCACCAGCGCCAACTTTGTCGCTCGCCATATCCCCGGCGCGTGGTGGCTAACGCGCTCGCAGCTGCGCCAGGCCCTGGAAGCAATCCCTCCCGCCCAACGTTACGTGGTGACCTGCGGCAGCAGTCTGCTGGCCCGCTACGCGGTGCCGGAGGTGGCGGCCTTGACCGGTAAACCGGTGCAGTTGCTTACCGGCGGGACGCTGGCGTGGATCACCGCCGGTCTGCCGCTGGCGCATGGCGACAGCGGCCTCGCCGTCGAGCGCCGTGACCGCTATCGTCGTCCGTACGAAGGAACCGATAATTCCGCCGAGGCCATGCAGGCCTATCTGGAGTGGGAGTATGGCCTCGTGGATCAGTTGGCCCGCGACGGCACCCACGGTTTTCGGGTGCTCTAGCGCGAGCCCGCCTCAGGCTTCGCGCATGATCCACGAATACTGAAAGCTCTTCGGCGCCGGAAAATGGGTCCGGCGCCGGTAGGAGCCCAGCGACTGCGGGGTGCAGTAGGTACAACTCCCCAGCCATTCAACGCTCGCCGGCGCCACCCCCGCCTCTGCGAAGATCGCTTCGGCAAAGGCGCGCAGATCAAACCACAGATTATCGCTGCCACGCGCGGCGGCTTTGAGCGGATCGCTGACCGGGCCCGAACGGGAGTGGAACAGCCGCTGGCGATGGCGGGCCACCCGGTCACCGCCGGGCTGGTCCAGCAGTTGCTGATAGAATCCGGCGGAGACTTCGTAACAGCAGGGGTGAATATACGGCCCCACGGCGATGACCAGATCGGCCAATGCCACCCCCTGCTGGCGAAAACAGGCCAGACTGTTGTCGACAATACCGCTGACCAGCCCCTGCCAGCCGGCATGCACGCTGCAGACGTAGCGACCGTCGCGCGAGGCGATCAGCAGCGGCAGACAGTCGGCGGTCACCACCCCCACCTTTTGCCCGGCTACCGCGGTAAACACCGCGTCGGCGTGCGGGCGCGTCGGCAGCGGCTGCTGATAATGATGAACCTCATTACCATGCACCAGCTTCACCGGAGCCAGCTCGGCATAGGGAAAGGCGGCGGTTTCATGGACATCGAGAAAAGCGTGGCGGATGCCAGGGATCGCATTGAGCAAACGGGAGGTGTAAGCCATAGGGACGATAAGCGTCAGGGAATGATGTCTTACCTTAGGCCAGGGGACGCGGACAGGCAAGGCGGCGGCCCGGCATTTTTTTACCAGGCCGCCGGATGCATATCAGACCATGGCCGCGCGCTGCTGGCGATGCATCAGCCAGAACACCGCCACGCCGGCCAGCACAATGCCCGGCGCCGAGGCCGCCATCACCCCGACGGTGCCGGCGCCGAGGGCCAGCATCTTGCCGGCCAGCAGCGGGCCGCTCATCGCCCCAAGACGCCCCACCGCCACGGCGGTGCCCACCCCGGTGGCGCGGATGGCCGCGGGATAAAAAAGCGGCGCCAGAGCGTAAAGCACACTTTGTCCGCCGGTGGCGAACAGCCCGGCGACAAACCCCGCCAGCAGCATGCCAGTCAGCGACGACGCGCTGCCCAGCGCCAACAGCGACGCCAGAATGCCGCTGTAGATCAGGAGCGACATCCGCAGCGGGGTGAGCTTATCCATTAGCGCCCCCAGCAGCAGCGTGCCGCAGGCGGCGCCGATCTGCAGAGAGAACATCACCCCCGCCGCCTGGCTGGCGCGGAATCCCTGGCCCACCAGCAGCATCGGCAGCCAGTTGATCAGCATATAGACCACCAGCAGGGTGAAAAAATAACCCAGCCACAGCAGCAGCGTAGCGGCGGCCTGGCCCGGGGCAAACAGGGTGCGCAGCGGCACGCTGGCCTCCGCGCGCTGAAACGCCTGCGACTCCGGCAGCCAGCGCATCAGCAACGGGATCAGCAGCAGCGGGACCACGCCGCCAATCCAGAAAATAGTCTGCCAGGCCGCGGCGAGACCGGAAAAGCCCAGCGCTGCCGCCAGCGCGGCGCCAATGGGTACGCCGCAGTACATCAGGCTTACCGCCCGGCCGCGGAAACGTGAGCCAGCGGCTTCCGAGGTTAAGGCAATCAGGTTCGGCAATGCCGCCCCGAGCCCGACGCCGGTGAGCAGGCGCGCCAGCAGCAGCGTCGGGAAGCTCCATGCGAGCGCGGTGGTCAGCGAGAACAGGCCAAACAGCAGCACCGACCCCAACAGAATGCGCTTACGCCCGTGGCGGTCCGCCAGCATGCCGCCCACCAGCGCGCCGGGCAGCAGGCCGAGGATCCCGGCGCTGAAGATCCAGCCCATCTGCATTTTATCCAGCGCAAAGGCCTGCGCCATGCCGACGGCGGCGATCCCCGCCGCCTGCAGATCCAGCCCTTCCATCAGGGCCACCATAAAACAGAGCCCGATGGTGACCACCAGGCGCGAGGGGGTTGCAGTCGTTATCTTGGTCATAGGGTACCTTGGCGATAGCCGAACAAACGGAGCAGGTGACTGGCGGCCGATGCTTTGTCAGCCGCACGTTCTTAGTTATTTATTGCGGTTAAGCAGATCCAGCGCGACGTCGACGATCATATCCTCCTGGCCGCCGACCATCCGCCGCTTGCCCAGCTCGACGAGAATATCCACCGCGCTGAGGCCATAGCGCTTGGCCGCCGCTTCGCTGTGGCGCAGGAAGCTGGAGTAGACTCCGGCGTAGCCCAGCGCCAGCGTTTCGCGGTCGACACGCACCGGGCGATCCTGCAGCGGCCGCACCAGCTCATCGGCCGCGTTCATCAGGGCGTAGAGATCGGTGCCATGCTGCCAGCCGAGCTTGTCGGCGGCGGCAATAAACACCTCCAGCGGCGCATTGCCCCGCCCCCGCCCCCATCCCGGCCAGGCTGGCGTCAATGCGATCGCACCCCTCTTCCACCGCGACGATCGAGTTCGCCACCCCGAGGCTCAGATTATGATGGGCATGCATCCCGGTGGCGGTCTCCGGCTTCAGCACCGCCTTCAGGGCGCGGAAGCGGTCGCGAATGTCGTTCATGTTCATCGCCCCGCCGGAATCCACCACATAGATACAGGTCGCGCCATAAGATTCCATCTTCAGCGCCTGCTGCGCCAGCGCCTGCGGGGAGATCATATGGCTCATCATCAGAAAACCGACGGTGTCCATCCCCAGCTCGCGGGCAAAGGCAATATGCTGCGCGGCGACGTCCGCTTCGCTGCAGTGGGTGGCGACCCGCACCACCCGCGCCCCGGCCTGATACGCTGCTTTCAGATCGTGCAGCGTGCCGATGCCCGGCAGCAGTAAGGTGGCGATTTTCGCCTGGCTCACGACATCCGCCGCCGCTTCAATCCACGCGATGTCGCTGTGAGCGCCAAAGCCGTAGTTGAAGCTGGATCCCTGCAGGCCATCGCCATGGGCCACTTCGATGGAGTCGACCCCAGCCTTATCCAGCGCGCCGGCGATCTGCTGCACCTGCGCCAGGGAATACTGGTGACGAATAGCGTGCATACCATCGCGCAGCGTCACGTCCGAGATATAAAGTTTTTTACCGTTCATGCTGTCGCTCCCGCCGCGCTGTGCATTGCCCCGGCCATTTGCTCCGCCGTCGCCAGCGCCGCCGAGGTCATAATATCGAGGTTGCCCGCGTACGCTGGCAGATAGTGCGCCGCCCCTTCCACTTCGAGGTAAACCGCGGTTTTCAGGCCGGAAAAACAGCCGACGCCGGGCAGGTTGACCGGCTTATCCTCGGGGATAACCTCAAACTGCACCTGCTGCTTCAGCCGGTAGCCCGGGACGTAAGCCTGCACTGCCGCCGCCATTTCGGCGATCGAGGCGGCAATCGCCTCCTGCGACGCCAGCTCGCTCAGGACGTAGACGGTATCGCGCATCATCAGCGGCGGCTCCGCCGGGTTCAGTACAATAATCGCTTTGCCCTTGCCCGCCCCGCCGACTTTTTCAATCGCCTGCGAGGTGGTTTCGGTGAATTCGTCAATATTGGCCCGCGTGCCCGGCCCGGCGGATTGACTGGCGATCGAGGCCACAATCTCCGCGTAATGCACCTTCGCCACTCGCGAGACCGCGGCGACCATCGGGATGGTCGCCTGCCCGCCGCAGGTCACCATATTGACGTTGCCCTGATGGAGATTGTCCGCGAGGTTGACCACCGGTACGCAGTACGGGCCAATCGCCGCCGGCGTCAGGTCGATAACGCGGATCCCCGGCTTCGCTTCGCGCAGCGCGGCATCGTTTTTGATGTGCGCCCCGGCGCTGGTGGCGTCAAAAACAAAATCGATGTCGGCAAATTCCGCCATCTGCATCAGGCCGCCCACCCCTTCGTGAGTGGTCGCAACGCCCAGGCGCCGGGCGCGGGCCAGGCCATCCGACTGCGGGTCGATGCCGACCATCACCGCCATCTCCAGATGCTGGCCGTGGCGCAGGATTTTAATCATTAAATCGGTGCCGATATTCCCGGAGCCGATAATGGCGACTTTACGTTTACGCATCACGATCTCCTTCTCCGGCGGCAACGAAGCGTGCCGCGACTGAGCCAATACCTTCGATATGGGCGACAAAGCTGTCCCCCTCGTTAATCGTCACCATCGGGCCTAACGCCCCGGTCAGCACGATATCCCCCGCCCGCAGCGGTTCGCCGAGACTCGCCAGCTTGCGCGCCAGCCAGACTGCGGCGTTCAGCGGATGCCCCAGACACTCGCTGCCGCGGCCGCTGGAGACCAGCTCCTGGTTGCGGGTCATGTGCATGGCGCACTGCTTCAGATCCAGTCCCGCCGGGCGCTGCGCCGGGCCGCCAATGACGTACAGGCCGCAGGAGGCGTTATCGGCGACGGTGTCGACAAAGCCGATTGACCAGTCGCGAATGCGGCTGCCCACCACCTCCAGCGCTGGCAATACCCATTCGATGGCGTTATACAGTTCATCAAAAGTGGTATCGGCATGCGGCAGATCCTGCTTCAGCACCAGGGCGATCTCGGCCTCCACCTTGGGCTGCAGCACGCGGCCAAACGGCACCTCGGCGTTGTCGCCGTAGCACATGTCGGCAAACAGGGTGCCGAAGTCCGGCTGATTGACGCCCAGCTGCTGCTGCACTTTGGGATGGGTCAGGCCCACCTTGCGGCCCACCACCCGCCGGCCATGGGCCACGTGGTGCTGGACGTTCAGACGCTGGATGGCATAGGCGGCGTCGGCATTGTCGACGCCGAGAATATCGCGCAGCGGGGCGATCGCCTGGCCGCTCTGTTCCGCGTCGCGGAGCTGCCGGGCCAGCGCGTCAAGAGAAAAAGTCATCATTTACTCCTTAAGCCCGTGCGAGGAAATTGAGCACCAGCTGATTAAAACTGTCGGCATGTTCCCACTGCGCCCAGTGGCCGCAGTCGCGGTAAATATGCAGTTCCGAACCGGCGATCCCGGCGAGCAGGCGCAACCCGGCGTCCATCGGCACGAAGCGGTCATTGCGTCCCCAGACGATCAGAGTTGGCGCGCTGATTTCGCCCAGCCGCGGGCCAAAGTCAGGAAACTGCTTCGGGTTGGCTTCGAGGCTCTTGACGAAGTTGTCCAGATGGTCGCGGCGCGACAGCATATTGTTGAGACGCGCCTCGAACAGCGCCTCGGTGAGGTCGCGGGTGTCGAAGACGAAGATGCTCATCATCTTTTTGAGGTTTTCAATGGTCGGCTCGCGGTACAGGGCGTTCAGCAGCTTGATGCCCTCGGTCGGCATCGGCGTGAACAGGCTCATGCCGCCGGTCCCCCCGCCCATCAGCACCAGCTTAGCCACCCGCTCCGGCCAGCTCAGGGTGAAGGCCACCGCGCTATGGCCGCCCATCGAGTTGCCCAGCAGATGGACTTTATCGATCCCCAGCTGATCGACCACGCTTTTCAGAATGCGGGCGTTGAGGTCCGAACGCGAGCCGCTGTTGACGATAGCATCGCTTTTGCCCCACCCCGGACAGTCGAGGAGCAGCACGCGATAGCCCGCCTCGACCAGCGGGTCAATATTGCGACTGAAGTTAGCCCAGCCGGTGGCCCCCGGCCCGGAGCCGTGCAGCATGACCACGGTCTCTTTCCCGTCGCCGCAGTCATTGATATGGATACGCAGCGTGCGGCCCCCCTCGTCGACATTGAGGAATCGGCTGGTGGCGGCTTCAGTTTGCGGTTGATAGCTCATGTTAGTCTCCCGGTTAATCAAATCTCGGTGGTGGCGCTCAGCGAGCCGAATCCGGCGATCCACTCGGGGATCGGCCGGTAATAGCGGCCTTCACTGCGCCAGCGGCCAAAAGCGGATAGCGCGGCAAAAGCGGCCACCCAGGTCTTAATTTCGTGCGTCGATTTCCCGGCCATCGCCGACAGCTCGTCATTGCCGATCGCGTCCAGTTCGCTCAGCCGCCCCTGCTCCAGCAGGCTCATAAAGCGGTTGTCCCAGACCGGGTTGAGGGGATGGAGCGAGTGCGGGTCTTCGGTAAACCGTCGGGCGGCGCTGATTACTCGCTGCTGGCGCCGTTCGCGTTCGTCCGGCGGCAGCTGCTTTCCGCCGCCGAGCAGGCGATCGCGCAGATGGGCGTCGGCCTTCGCCAGCTCCGGCACCGGCGGCTGGTGCGAGAGTCCGCCCGAGCCGAGGATCAGCACCCGCTTATTGAGGGTATTGAGAAAGCGGCCCATCGCCTCGCCCAGCAGCCGGGTACGTTGAAAACCCGGCAGCGGCGCGGCGACGCCGTTAATAAACACCGGCAGCACCGGCACACGGTCCAGGCCACCCAGCAGAAACTCCAGCGGCTGGGCGAAGCCATGGTCCACCTGCATGTTGTACGACACCGCCAGGTCGATACCGCTGTTGAGGATGGCGTGGGCGCAGGCTTCCGCCAGCTCGGCGGGCACCGGCAGGTCGCCGGCGGCGCTGGCGAAGTCGCCAATCGCGGTGGCGCCGACCCCGAGGCAGAACGGCGGCATCACGTCATAGAAAAAACCGTTGTAGTGATCGGGGGCGAAGAGCACCACCAGCTCTGGATCGAATTCAGCGATCCGCCGCCGGGCGTCGGCAATCACCCCGTTCACTTCATCGAGGACCGCCTGCTCCGGGTCCACGAATCCCACCAGCGGGGTGTGGGAGAGACAGTGCAAATAGGCATGCATATCAGGCCACCTTCTCTTCAGCGTGGGCGGTATCCCCGGTTGCGAGGGCCATTTTTTCCGCCAGAGCGGTCAGCTGCGCGCCGAGGGTCTGCGGGATGGCGAGAGCGGCGACAAAGCGGTCCGGTCTGACCACGGCGATGGCGGTGTTATGCTGAGCAAACCAGCTCTTCAGGCGATTTTGCCTGTCGCCCACCCGCAGCGTGCCGGGGGCGTTATCCTGCTCGCGGTGGATCTGCACCTCCGGCACCACCTGGATAAAGCGCACGCCAATCGCGCGCCAGCGGGCGATCTGCCCGGCGTTGAGCCCCCACTGCGGGTTGCAGCCCCAGCCGATAATGGCGAAATTCGCCCCGATAACCTCGTCGAGCAGCACGCTCTCGCCGCTCTCCAGCGTCACCTGCGGTTGAATAAACATTTTGCCCACCGGCGAGGTCTTGCCGGCGCCGTCGGTCAGCAGCGCCCCCTCGCGGTACTGCGGCATCGGCTTAAAGCGCATCTCGAGGAAGTAGCGTTTCACCGGCGGCAGGTAATTCAGCAGCCAGGAGAGACCGTCGCGCACGGCCCCCTGCCAGCGCTTCGGCGGCGCCAGCACGTAGCCGGCGGTGACCGACAGATCAATCATCGCTTTAGCGTGGTCGCGGCGCTCCTGCTGGTAGCTGTCGAGCAGCGCCTCTCCCGCTTTACCGTTGACCACCAGCGCCAGCTTCCACGCCAGGTTGAAGGCGTCGCGCATGCCGCTGTTGTACCCCTGGCCCTGCCAGACCGGCATGATGTGCGCCGCATCGCCGGCCAGCAGCACCCGGTTAATGCGAAAGCGCTCGGCAAGGCGGGCGTTATGCGTATAGACCCGCTGGCGGATCAGCTCGACGCGGTCCGGGTCCGGCAGCACTTTGCTCAGCAGACGGCGCATATTGTGCGGCTCGCTGAGCTGGGCTTCGGTTTCTCCGGGCATCACCATAAATTCAAAGCGGCGCACACCGTGGGGCAGCGCGGCGGAAACGTAGGGTCGCACCGGGTCGCAGCACAGATAAACGTGTGGGGTGGCCAGCGGGTCGTTAGCGATATCGATGACGATCCACTGATTCGGCGCGGTCTTGCCTTCGAAGGGGATGTTCAGCATACGACGAATAAAGCTGGCGCCGCCGTCGCAGGCCACCAGCCAGTCCGCGCGCACCGTCTCCCGTTCGCCGTCCGGTCCTTTAAGATTTAACGTGACACTGTCACCGGTCTGGCTAAAGGCTTCCACTTCGCGGGAGAAGAGGCAGCGGACCTGCGGGAAACGCTGCAGACCGTGATACATCACCGCATCGACCTGCGGCTGAATGAAGGCGTTGCGCCGCGACCAGCCAAACTCATCGGTCATCGGCTGGATATCGGCAAAGCAGCGGCCTTTTGGGGTGAGAAAACGCATGGCGTGCCACGGCGTGGTATGCGGCAGCACGTCATTCACCAGCCCCACCGCCTGCATCGCCCGCAGGGATTCATCGTCAATGCCGATGGCCCGCGGGTAATCGATCAGTGTGGCGAGCTTTTCCACCACCAGCACGCTGATGCCCATCTGGCCAAGGTAGTTGGCCATCATCAGACCAACCGGACCGGCGCCAACGATGGCGACCTGAGCGGTATGCTGCACGGCGGGTTGAATATCGGGTGTAGATGTTGTCATTCTCAGCGACCTCACGACTCGGAAACTGCCCGGCTGACAGGCAATTTGTTAATCATGTGTAAACGTATTTTTATAATGGGCTGAGTATAGGGCGGGGGTTTTCGGCTACAATCAAAACATCATCGAATGTGCACCAGGTGCACAACACTGTTTTTAAAGCATTTTAAGGGAGGGTTTATGCGTGACAATGAGTCCGCAGCGTACAAAACGGTGCGCGGATTAAGCCGGGGTTTATTGTTATTAAAATTGTTAAATAAATTCGACGGCGGCGCGACGCCGGGCCTGCTGGCGGAGTTTAGCGGCCTGCATCGCACCACCGTGCGCCGGCTGCTGGAGACGCTACAGGAGGAGGGTTTTGTCCGCCGCAGCCGCTCCGATGACAGCTTCCGGTTGACCATTAACGTCCGCCAGCTGAGCGATGGATTTCGTGACGAACATTGGATTTCTGCCCTCGCCACGCCGCTGCTCGGCGAGCTGCTGCGCGAGGTGCAGTGGCCAACGGACATCACCACCCTCGACGTCGACGCCATGGTGGTGCGCGAGACTACCCACCGCTTCAGCCGACTGTCGTTTCACCGCGCGATGGTCGGACGGCGGCTGCCGCTGCTGCTCACCGCCTCCGGACTGACGTGGCTGGCCTTTGCCCCCGACGCGGAACGCGACGCCATCGTCAGCATGCTGGCCGCCCGTCCGGAAGCTGAGTATCAGTTGGCCCGCGAACCGGAACGGCTGGCGGCGATCCTCGCCCGCACCCGCCAGAACGGCTATGGCGAAAACTTCCGCGGCTGGCGGCAGGAGGAGAAAATCGCCTCGATCGCCGTGCCGGTCTGCAGTCAGCAGTGGGTTATCGGCTGCCTGAACCTGGTCTATATCGCCAGCGCGATGACCATTGAGCAGGCGGCGCAGAAGCATCTCCCTGCGCTGCAGAGGGTGGCGAGGCAGATAGAAGCCCGCATGGAAGAGGAAGAAGTGTGGTACGAAATGCCCTGATCGTGATGAGGATAAATGCGATCAACCATTGCGCCCGGCTTCGTTATATAATTTAATACACAACGAATTTTCACGCCATTCGGGCCACACCATGTCAAAACACCCCTTACTGCTGGGCCTGACGCTGCTCAGCGCCAGCCTGTTCACCGGCCAGACCTTCGCCGACCGCACCGTCACCGACCAGCTGGGTCGCCAGGTCACCCTCCCCGACCACGTCACCCGCGTTGTGGTTCTGCAGCATCAGACGCTCAACCTGCTGGTACAACTGCATGCGGCCGAGGATATCGTCGGCGTCTTAAGCAGCTGGCAGAAACAGCTCGGGCCGCAGTTCGCCCGCTTTATGCCCGAGATCGGGCAACTGGCGACCCCGGGCGATCTCACCCAGGTCAATATTGAAAGCCTGTTGGCGCTGCGTCCGCAGGTGGTTTTCGTCGCCAACTATGCGCCGCCGGCGATGATCGCGCAGATCCAACAGGCCGGGATCCCGGTGGTGGCCATCTCGCTGCGCCATGATGCCGCCGGGGAAAAAAATAAAATGAACCCCACCATGGCTGACGAAGAGCAGGCCTATAACGCCGGGCTGATGGAGGGGATCCGCCTTATCGGCGAGGTGGTCGAGCGCCAGCCCGAGGCCGAGGCGCTGATTCACTACACCTTCGAGGCGCGCAAGCAAGCCAATGCGCCGGTGGCCGATATTCCACCGAACCAGCGGGTGCGGGTGTACATGGCCAACCCCGATCTGAATACCTATGGCGCTGGCAAATACACCGGGCTGATGATGGCGCACGCCGGGGCGCTGAACGTGGCGGCCGCCAGCGTAAAAGGCGCCCGCCAGGTGTCGCTGGAGCAGGTGCTGGAGTGGAACCCCCAGGTGATCTTCGTCCAGGACCGTTATCCGCAGGTGGTCAAACAGATAGAGAACGACCCGCAGTGGCAGACGATCGATGCGGTGAAACATCACCGCGTGTGGCTGATGCCGGAGTACGCCAAAGCCTGGGGTTACCCGATGCCGGAGGCCCTGGCGCTGGGTGAGCTGTGGATGGCGAAAAAACTCTATCCTGCGCGCTACCAGAGCATCGATGTGGACAGTAAAGCCAGCGATTATTATCAGCGTTTTTACCGCGTGGCGTGGACGCCAGATGCCCGCTAACTCTCAGCCCTGGCTGGTGCAGGGAAGCCTGGCGCTGGCGACGCTGGCGATCGCGGTCGCCTCGCTCTGTTTCGGCCAGTACCCGTTAAGCCTGAGCGCCGTTGGCCACACCCTGGTCCATCTGCCGCCAGGAGAAGGGGTGATCGGGCAGATCGTCTGGTCGGTTCGCCTGCCGCGCGTGGTGATGGCCCTGCTGGCCGGGGGCGCGCTGGGGCTGTGCGGCGCCACCTTGCAGGGCGTGTTCCAAAACCCGCTGGTGGACCCGCACATCATCGGGGTAACCGCCGGCTCCGCCTTCGGCGGCACGCTGGCGATCCTGTTGGGCGTCGGCAGTCTGCTGATGATGGCCTCGACCTTTTTCTTCGGCCTCGTCGCGCTGGGGCTGATTTACGCCCTCGCCGCCCTGCAGGGGCGGGACAGCACGCTGGGGCTGATTCTGTCCGGGATCATTCTCAGCGGCTTCTTCGCCGCGCTGGTCAGCCTGATGCAGTACCTCGCCGACAGCGAAGAGACGTTACCGAACATCGTTTTCTGGCTGCTCGGCAGCTTCGCGACCGCCAGCTGGCATAAGGTACTGCTTATGTCCCTGCCCCTGGCGGTGGCTGCCGGGGCGCTGTGGAAGCTGCGCTGGCGTATCAACCTGCTGGCCCTGGAGGAACGCGATGCCCGCAGTCTTGGCGTTCCGGTGGCCGCGCTGCGTCGCGGCGTGCTGGTTTGCTGCGCGGTGCTGGTGGCAGCCCAGGTGGCGGTCAGCGGCAGCATCGCCTGGATGGGTCTGGTGGTCCCGCACCTCGCCCGTCTGCTGGTAGGGGCTGACCATCGTCGCCTGCTGCCCACCGCCTTCTGGCTCGGCGCCGCCCTGATGCTGGTGGTGGACGATCTGGCGCGTACGCTGACCCAGGCGGAGATCCCGATCGGGATCATCACCGCCCTGCTCGGGGCGCCGCTGTTTACCGTGTTGCTGGTGCAATCCCGACGCCGGAGTACGACCCGATGAACAGCTCATTATCGCTGCAAGCGCTACGCTACGGCCACCGTCAGCCGCTCTTCGCCCCGCTCACGCTGGCCTGCCGGCCCGGTGAGATCTGGGCGGTGCTGGGCGCCAATGGCCGGGGAAAAAGTACCCTGCTGGATACCCTGACCGGCGTGTTGCCGCCGCTGGGCGGCGAGATGCAGTGCGAGGGCGGCGTGGCCCTGGTTCCGCAGTCGTTTCGTCCCGCTTTTCGCTGGCGCGTGAGCGATGTGGTGCTGATGGGCCGGGCCCGTCACGTGGATCTCTTTGCCCAGCCGGACGAGGAGGATGCCCGGCGGGTTGAGCAGGCGCTGGCGCAGCTGGGGATTGCCGCCCTGGCCGAAGATGACTTCGGCGCCCTCTCCGGCGGCCAGCAGCAGCTGGTGTTGATTGCCCGCGCGCTGGTCAGCGCCAGCCAGAATATCCTGCTGGATGAGCCCTGCTCGGCGCTGGACCTTGGTAACCAGCAGGTGGTATTGCAGCTGATCGGCGATCTCGCCCACCGCCAGGCGCGCACCGTCCTGTTCACCACCCATGATCCCAACCACGCCCTACAGGTGGCCAGCCATACGCTGCTTCTGCTGCCGGAGGGCCGGTGGCTGGCGGGTGAGACCGCCGACGTACTGAGCGAAACGCATCTCCGGCAAGCGTACGGCCTGCCGGTACGCCTGATCCGCCATGCCGCCTCCGCGTTCCCTCTGCTGGCGCCGGGGTTTACGCTGCGTCGCTGAACGGCATAAAACCCGCCTGCCGGAGATACCCCTGGCCAACGTCGTCGAGGATAAAGCGATACAGGGCCAGCGCGGCGGGATCGGCCCTGAGACGCGCCAGCTGGTAATCGCAGCGAATATTCCACGGCGCCGGGATGGTCAGGGTACGCAGATCGTCGCAGGTGGCCAGCGCGGGGCCATAGTGCGCATAGCCGATAAACAGATCCGCCAGATTCTGGCGAATAAGCCACGCGCCGGCTATCTCTCCCGGCGGCACGCTCAGTGAGTCTCTGCCGCCGACCAGCTGCTGCGCCCGCCCGGCCATCGCGTTGCCCAACCCTGGATAGCGTGCCTCAATTCGGGCGAACAGCTGCCAGGTATAATCTCCCGACGGATCGCAGCCCGGCGTGGAGGTCGCCAACCGCAGGCGGGTCGTGCTGAGCAGCGCCAGCCAGTCCAGGCCATCGTTATCCGGCGACCGCCGGGCGGTCAGCATCAGCTGGTTGCTGGCAAATCCCTGGCATTCCTGCGCCAGACCCGCCTGCAGCAGCGCCTGCGGGTGCGCCGCGTTGGCGGAAGCAAAAACCGCGCACGGCGACCCGGCTTCGATCCGCTCGCGCAGCAGGCCGGCAGGGCCAAACTGCGCATCGACCGCCAGGCCAGTGTGCTGCCGAAAGTGCGCCACCAGCGGCAGGAAAGCGCTTCTCAGGCTTCCCGCCGCCAGCAGCGTGAGAGTGGTGTTTGTCATAAGAGGTCGCTATAAACAGGATAATATAGCGTTATATTACCCGGTTTGCCGTCGCGTCAGTAACGAATTTCTGCCAGGGTCCGCAGCTGCTCGGGGGTGGCTACCGGTAGGTCAAAAAAGCGCAGATAGGCAGGGATCATTTCAAACAGCATGTCGGTCCCGCGCTGGATGTGGCACTGTCGTGCCTGAGCGGCCCTCAGCAGCGGGGTGTACTCCTGAGTCATGACGACTTCCCCCACCCAGGCGCCTGGCGCCAGACGGTCAACGTCCAGCGGCAGCGGATCGCTGGCCTTCATCCCCAGCGGGGTGGCATTGACCACCAGCTCGTGTCCGGCAGGATCGGGCTGCATCAGGGTGATATCGAGCTGCGGATAGTGCTGATGCAGCCGCCCGGCGAGGGCGTGCGCCACCTCGGGCCGGGTATCGTACAGGGTCAGGGCGCTGACCCCCGCCGCCGCGAGGGAGGCGGCGATAGCCGATCCCACCCCGCCGCTGCCAACCACCAGCGCCCGCGTCCCCTGCGGGTTAAACCCTTTACGACGCAGGCCCAGCACAAATCCCTCGCCATCGAACATGTCTCCGCTCAGGCTACCGTCAGCCTCGCGGCGGATGGCATTGCAGGCGCCAGCGATGGCCGCCGTCGGGCTCAGGCGCTGCACCAGATCGCAGGTGGCGATTTTATGCGGCATCGTCACCAGCGCGCCGATGATATTGGTCATCGTAAACAGCGGCGGAATAAACGCGGCGTAGTCCTCCGGCCTGACCCCCATCGGCACCACCTTCACGTCCACCTGCTGGTCAACGAACCACGGGTTGTAGATCATCGGCGCCTTAAAACTGGCGGTCGGATAGCCAAGGTGCGCTATCAGCCGCGTATGCCCACTAATCACCATGCCTTGCTCCTTTGCTTACTGCGATAACTCGATACGTTTGACGTCGCCGAGGATAAACAGATAGGCCACCACGCCCAGCAGCGCGGCGCCGCCGATGTAGATCAAGGCGTAGAAGAAATTGCCGAACCCGGCAACGATAAAGCCGATCACCAGCGGGGTGATGATCCCCGCGAGGTTGGCGCAGAAGTTAAACAGGCCGCCGGTCAGGCCGCCCAGCCCCTTCGGGGCGATATCGGAGATCAGCGTCCAGCCGAGACCCACCATCCCCTGGCCAAAAAAGGCAAACGACATCACCAGGATCACCGCCAGGTCGCTCTCCAGCCAGTTGGCGGTAATGATGCAGCTGGCCATCAGCAGACCGGCGACGATCGGCAGCTTACGGCCAAGGTTGGCCGACCCGGTGGCCTTGAGCAGTTTGTCGGAGAGCCAGCCGCCAAACATCACCCCGCCGGCGGCGGCGACAAACGGCAGGATGGAGAAAAAGCCGACCTTCAGCCAGGGCATATGCCGCTCGGTGGCCAGCCAGGTGGGGAACCAGGTGAGAAAGAACACCAGCACGGTATTGCCGGCAAACTGGCCGATACTGGCGCCGATGATCTGCCGTTTGCTCAGCAGCTGGCGGACCAGCGGCCAGCTGAACGCCACCTGCTGGTCGGTCGGGGCGCTGAGGCCGCCGCCGTTTTCGATATGCTCGCGCTCCTGCGGGCTAAGACGCAGGTCTTCATGCGGTTCGCGGTAGCAGCGCCACCACACCAGGGCAAACAGAATGCCGACGGCGCCAACGCTGACGAACAGCACCCGCCAGCCGAAACCGTCCATGATCCAGAACAGCAGCGGCGCAAAGCAGGCCAGCCCGAGATACTCCCCCACGGTGTACACCGCCGTGGCCTTCGCCCGCTCCTGCTGTGGGAACCAGGCGCTGACCACCCGGCTGTTGACCGGAAAGCACGGCGCTTCGCTAATACCGAGCCCGAAGCGGCACAGCAGCAGCGTCTTCAGCCCCACCGCCATGCCGTGGAACAGGGTAAACAGCGACCACAGGGTCAGTGACAAAAAGTAGGTCACTTTGTTGCCAAAGCGGTCGAGAAACAATCCGCCGGGGATCTGCGCCAGAGCATAGGTCCAGGCGAAGGCGGAGAAGAGGATTCCCATGATCGCCGGGTCGATCCACAGCTCAGCGGTGAGCTTTGGGGCGGCGATCCCCAGTACGGTGCGATCGAGATAGTTGATCATGGTGCCAATGGCCAACAGCGCAAGAATGCCGATACGCCGCCGGGAGCGGCGCACGGTGACGGCTGGCTGGGCGGCAGCCGTCGGGTTAGGGCTATATGAGCTCATAGTCGGTTCCTGTCTCGGGTACAGAGGGTGTTGTTATTGTGTTTAACGCATAATGAACCATTTGATTCAGGCTAACAATACTGCATCGCCGCCAGACGGACGGCCGCATTCGCTGCGCCATAGAGCGCATAGCCAGCCCGGCGCTCGGTTAACTCAAAGAAAAAGCGGCCGGCGGTAAACGGCCGGGTGTAAAGGTGCAGGAAATCTCCCCCCTGCGGATCGCGGTCATAGAGGAGCTGCTGGCGCTGAAGCTGCCCGACGTCCAGCTCGCCGCCAAAGCGCGCCAGCAGATCGTCATAATAATTGGCCGGGATCGGCAGCGTATGGCGGGCAACCTCGGCAAGCTGGTCGCAGGCGGCCGGCAGATCGCGGCAGGCAAAGGCGGCATGCTGCAGCCCCGCCCCCTGGTAGCAAGCGACGGAGCGGGCGATCTGCGTCGCCCGGCTCTGCGAAATATTCAGCGCCAGACGGATATCGCCCTGCGGGCTGCGCACCGCCAGGCTGCGCACCAGTCCATACGGGTCCGGCAGCGTCTGCTCATGCTCAAGGGAAAAACCAAACACCGTACGGAAGAACATCACCCAGTTATCGCGGCTGTCGGCCTCCATTCCCAGCGCCAGATGATCGATACCGAGATAATCCTCGCGCACCGTCACGCCATCACGCAGATGAAAATCGCGCTCGTAGATAGCCTCCCCGGCGTCGATGAGATAGATAAGGCTGCCGTCGGGGGCGCAGATCGCCGGGATCGGCGTTTCGTTCGGCCCGGCGTCGCCCTGCCAGGTGGCATACCCCAGCGCGCGGGCGCGGGCGACAAGCGACGCGCTGTGCTCGACCCGCAGCGCCATCGCGCAGAGCGATACCCCGTGGCGTTGATAAAAATGGTCGGCCCAGCTGTGCGGCTGATGGTTGATGACGATCCGCGCCCCGCCGTTGCGCCACAGCGTCACCTGTCTGGAGCGGTGGCTTCCCTCGTGCTGAAAACCCAGCGCCTGCAGATGTTGCCCCAGGCGCTGCGCCTCGGCGGCGCTGGCGGCGAATTCGATAAACTCCAGCCCGTGATAGACCGGCAGCGGCGGCGGTGAAAACAGATCGGCATCGCACGTCGGGAGCCGGCGGCGGGTTTGCTCCTCCAGCCACAGCAGCGAACGATAACCATCTTTGGCCGTCGCGCCGTTCGGCGAGGCGCGAAAACCGTCATTGAAGATCTCCAGCGACCAGGGGCCGCGGTAGCCACAGCGGGTGATCTGCTCGGCAAACGCCTCCAGCGGCAGCTCCCCCTGTCCGGGAAAGCAGCGGAAGTGGCGGCTCCACTCCAGCAAATCCATTTTCATATACGGCGCATCGGCGAGCTGTACAAAGGTGATTTTCTCCACCGGCACCGACGGTAGCGCGTCCAGCGTGTCGCCGCGGGCCAGAATATGGAAACTGTCGAGCACCAGGCCCAACGCCGGGCTGTCCACCCGCCGCACCCGCTCCCAGGCCTGCTGCCAGCGGTTCACATGGGTTCCCCAGGCCAGGGCCTCATAGCCGATAGCGATCCCCTCCTCTTCCGCCAGCGTGGCCAGCGCCCGCAGGTCCGCGACCTGCAATTCGCTATCCGCCGAGCAGTCCGGCTGTACATTGCTGCACAACAGCAGCGTCTCGCAGCCCAGCTCGCGCATCAGAGCAAACTTGCGCCGAGCGCGGGCCATATTCGCCGCAAACTGCGCCCGACTGGCGCCTTCAAAATCGCGAAAGGGTTGAAAAAGCGTGATTTTTAACCCTAAATCGGCGGCAAGCTGGCGGATTTCCGCCGGCGTCCCCGTATAATAGAGCAGATCGTTCTCGAAAATTTCCACCCCCTGATACCCCGCCGCCGCAATAGCGTGCAGCTTCTCAGGCAAGGTGCCGGAAATCGAAACGGTGGCGATAGAGCGCAGCATAAGGTCCTCGGGTCAACAGCTGACGTAAACCTTGAATATGTATCATTTGGTTCATTTGCGCCATACTAGGTTGCTAAATTGTGATCATTATGTGTATTTTTTGTCACCCAAAAAAAAGGAGTTGCCATGACCGTCGTTGCCCATGATGAAGCACAATCCCTGAAGGCGCGGATCTTCAGCGCCGCTATCGCTGTCTTTGCTGAACACGGGCTGTCAGGCGCCCGCATGGAGCAGATCGCCACCGAGGCGCAGACCACCAAACGCATGGTGGTTTACTACTTCAAAAGCAAAGAACAGCTCTATCAGGAGGTGCTGCAGCATGTGTATGCGCGGATCCGCGAAACCGAGCAGCAGCTGGGGCTGGAGAATGTGCCGCCGGTGGAGGCGCTAGTGCGGCTGGTGCGCTGGAGCGTGCGCTATCACGCCACCCATGCGGACTATATGCGCGTCATTTGCATGGAGAATATGCAGCGCGGCAAGTGGTTAAAAAGCTCGGGTGAACTGAAGCCGCTGAATCGTACCGCCCTGTCGATACTGGAAGACATTTTACTGCGCGGCCAGCAGCAGGGCGTCTTTCAGGCGGGGCTCGACGCGCGCGATGTCCACCGGTTAATCAGCAGCTTCAGCTTTTATCAGGTGTCGAACTTCTACACCTTCAGCAGCCTGTATCTTGACGATCCGCTACCCGCCATCGACGATGAAGCGATGGTGGCTCACCATTGTGACATTGCCGTCAGGGCGGTGATCCGCTTCGTGATTTCCTGACCCGCCGGCGCAAGGGATCAGTGCCCGGAAAGCGCATGAATGACTTTCTCCATAGCCTCCACGGTGAGCGGCGAACGCTGGATTTTGCGGTTCGCCAGCGAGGTGCGCAGCACACCGGCAATGACAATGTGTTTCGGCTCCTGACCCAGGTCACGCATTTCCAGCACGACTTTACCCACCACGCGGCACATTTCCTGGTACAGGTCGTCGTCTTTCGCTTTATTTCCCATAGAATTTGGCTCGTATTTTATCATTATCAATCAAATCATTATTGTTAGATTTCCCGCACAACGCAAACCATCGCCACTTTAAAGGTTCAATGACGCATTTTACCGGCTCATGATGGCGAAATAATCCATTTCTTTTACCCTTTTTCATAGCCGGTGACGAAAAAGTGTGTTGCGTAGATTTTTGCATAACGTGCCGGTTTTGTTACGCGTTTTGTCCATAATTTGAAACGAGGTTTTTATTTTCCTTTTTGATTTCGGCAGCGTATAATGCGCTTCGATTCTTTCTTGAATGGTTTCAGCGCATTGGACTGCATGATAAAACGCATAACACCTTGCCACATTTCATGGGCTGAACCGCCAGCACACATTCTTCTGCACGCTTCAGGGTTGTCACCTATCCTTAGGGCGTGGCTTAGCAACTTTCGTAATACAGGTTTGGCTCCCCGGCAGTGCGCCCGCGGAGCGAGAATTCCATATCCTTCACAACTTAAAGACTAAAACTGTCATGAAAAAGACCAAAATTGTTTGCACCATCGGTCCGAAAACCGAATCTGAAGAGATGCTGACCAAAATGCTGGAAGCCGGCATGAATGTGATGCGTCTGAACTTCTCCCACGGTGACTATGCGGAACACGGTCAGCGCATCCAGAACCTGCGCAATGTGATGAGCAAAACCGGTAAGAAAGCCGCTATTCTGCTGGACACCAAAGGGCCGGAAATCCGTACCATCAAGCTGGAAGGCGGCAACGACGTCTCCCTGAAAGCAGGCCAGACCTTCACCTTCACTACCGATAAATCCGTCATCGGCAACAACGAAATCGTTGCGGTAACCTATGAAGGCTTCACCTCCGACCTCGCCGTCGGCAACACCGTCCTGGTGGACGATGGCCTGATCGGCATGGAAGTTACGGCTATCGAAGGCAACAAAGTTATCTGTAAAGTGCTGAACAATGGCGACCTCGGCGAGAACAAAGGCGTTAACCTGCCGGGCGTCTCCATCGCCCTGCCGGCGCTGGCTGAGAAAGACAAACAGGATCTGATCTTCGGTTGCGAACAGGGCGTGGACTTCGTCGCGGCCTCCTTCATCCGTAAACGTTCCGACGTCGTCGAGATCCGTGAGCACCTGAAAGCCCACGGCGGTGAAAACATCCAGATCATCTCCAAAATCGAAAACCAGGAAGGCCTGAACAACTTCGACGAAATCCTCGAAGCGTCTGACGGTATCATGGTTGCGCGTGGCGACATGGGCGTGGAGATCCCGGTTGAAGAAGTTATCTTCGCCCAGAAAATGATCATCGAAAAATGTATCCGCGCGCGTAAAGTGGTTATCACCGCCACCCAGATGCTGGACTCCATGATCAAGAACCCGCGTCCGACCCGCGCTGAAGCCGGCGACGTGGCTAACGCCATCCTCGACGGCACCGATGCGGTGATGCTGTCCGGCGAATCCGCGAAAGGTAAATACCCGCTGGAAGCGGTCACCATCATGGCGACCATTTGCGAACGTACAGACCGCGTGATGACCAGCCGTCTGGACTTCAACAACGACAACCGTAAACTGCGCATCACCGAAGCGGTGTGCCGCGGCGCGGTAGAAACCGCTGAGAAACTGGAAGCGCCGCTGATCGTGGTCGCCACCCAGGGCGGTAAATCCGCACGCGCTGTGCGCAAATACTTCCCGGATGCCACCATCCTGGCGCTGACCACCAACGAAACCACCGCTCGTCAGCTGGTGCTGAGCAAAGGCGTGGTACCGCAGCTGGTGGAAGAGATTGCCTCTACCGATGATTTCTATCATCTGGGCAAAGACCTGGCGCTGAAGAGCGGCCTCGCGCGTAAAGGCGACGTAGTGGTGATGGTTTCCGGCGCATTAGTGCCGAGCGGCACGACTAATACCGCTTCCGTACACGTGCTGTAATAATTTACAGGTTAATTGGTTTTTTTTAATAAAGCGCCTCGCGGGGCGCTTTTTTTTATTCATTGATTAGCTCTTCCTATTAAAAATGCAAATCGGAATTTACTATTTAATAAGGGATTATCTAAGATGAATCCGATGGAAGCGCGCTGTTTTCACTCGCCTTTTTCAGCGATTCTGAGCAATTCGATGCTTCTTTGAGCGAACGATCAAAAATAAGTGCGTTCAGGTAAAAAAAATATTCTCATCCCAAAAAACTTTGTGTAATACTTGTAACGCTACATGGAGATTAACTCAATCTAGAGGGTATTAATAATGAATCGTACTAAACTGGTACTGGGCGCGGTAATCCTGGGTTCTACTCTGCTGGCTGGTTGCTCCAGCAATGCTAAAATCGATCAGCTGTCTTCTGACGTTCAGACTCTGAACGCTAAAGTTGACCAGCTGAGCAACGACGTGAACGCAATGCGTTCCGACGTTCAGGCTGCTAAAGACGACGCAGCTCGCGCTAACCAGCGTCTGGACAACCAGGCTCACTCTTACCGTAAGTAAGAGTTCTGGTAATAAAAATGGCGCACTCTGTGCGCCATTTTTTTTGCCCTCAGCATGAGGGCTATTGGGTAAGCAGACCGTTGTCAGACGAGCTATTCTGCGCCGACAGCGACGTCGCCGTGCTACCTGCCCCCGCCGACACCACCACCGGATACCCCGCCCTTCTCGACATCGCTTTTTTCAACTGCAGATCATCCACTGCTTTATCCTCTGCGAAGGCGTGAAACGCCGCTGGCAGCGTGTAAGCGATGGTCCGGGTGTTTTCCCCTTCGGTCTGCGAAAGCGGCCTGTGGACTTCGACATAGCGTTTACCATCCGGCTCGACGGCAAACTTCACCGGCTGATTGATAATCCGTACCGGCGTCCCGGTTTTCACCTGGCTGAACAGCGCTTTGATGTCATCAGCGTTCATCCGCATACAGCCCGAGCTGACGCGCAGACCAACGCTGTCTGGGGCGTTAGTTCCGTGGATGAGATATTCACCGTTACCGTAGGCCAGACGCAGCGCATAGCGGCCCAGGGGATTGTTCGGTCCGGCCGGGACCACTGCCGGCAGCGTCACCCCTTTCTCCAGCGAGCGCGCGCGGATGCCGGCGGTAGGCGTCCAGGTAGGGTTAGGGATCTTCTGCCCCACGCGGGTGGTCATCTCCGGCGTTTCCAGACCTAACTGGCCAATGCCCAGCGGATAGACCTGCACCTGATTCTCTCCCGGCGGGAAGTAATACAGCCGCAGTTCGGCGAGGTTGACGACAATGCCCTCCCTCGGCACGTCGGGCAGCAGCATCTGAGAAGGGATAAGGACCTGAGTGCCGGGCTTCGGCTGCACCGGCGCAATCGTATCGTTGGCTTCGAGGATCAGCATCGCCGCGGTATCGAAATGGCGCGCAATCGCCTGCAGGTTGCGATCTCCCTCCTGGACCGTCCAGTACTGATTCTGACCAATCAGCCGACTGTTGGCGGGAGGAAGCGGATAATCAACGGCCCAGGCGGCCGTGGAGGCGCCAAGGGCGCTGAGAAGGGCTAAGGTGATCATCGTTTTGCGTTTCATACTGAGATTCCTTCTTTCGCTGATAAAACGCCAGGAGACTGAACGGCGGCAGGGTCAGCGCCCTGCCGGACGTAACAGAATGAAATCTACCTGTTTATTCTAGCTAATATTTGCCGCTTTCGCGCGTATCGCGCGGATCATGGCTTCGAGGCCTTGCGAGCGGGAGGGGGTGAGATGCTGGGTGAGCGCCATTTTTTCAAACCACGGACGCACGTTGAACTCGGTGATGTCCTGAGCGGTCATCCGGTCATAGAGGATAAACACAACCGCTATCAGACCCTTGACGATCGCCGCATCGCTATCGCCGCGCAGGGTGATCACGCCTGTGGGATCCTGGTCCATCACGATCCAGACCTGGCTTTGACAACCCTGAATAATGTTCTGCACGCTATGTTCTTCCGGGCTTAGCGGCGCCAGACGCTGGCCAAGCTCGATGATATAAAGATACTTCTCTTCCCAGTTGGCGCAACGGCTAAAGTTACGCAACAGTTTGTCTTTGTCCGGTAGTGCCGCCATTGTCCCGTCCTTTACCCTAACAGTTTGCGGATCCGCTGGAGGCCGGCCACCAGGCGGTCCACCTCTTCCGTGGTATTGTACATCGCCAGCGATGCCCGACACATAGCCGGTACCTGATACCGGGCCATCAACGGCATCGCGCAGTGGTGTCCGGTCCGCACGGCGATCCCGTAGTTATCGAGGAAGCTGCCGACGTCATAGGCGTGATGCTGACCGAGGTTGAAAGCAATTACCCCTTTACGCTGCACCGGGCCGTAAAGGATCAGATCCGGTACCGCGCGCAGGGCATCGAGCGCGTAGCGCATCAGCGTCTGCTCATACTCGGCAATCTGCGTCAGTCCCAGCTGGCTGACGTAGGTCAGCGCCGCGCCGAGGCCAATGATCCCCCCGGTATTCGGCGTGCCGGCCTCAAAGCGCCACGGCGCCTGATTCCAGGTGGTGCCCTCCGTCAGGCTGACGGTGGCGATCATCGACCCGCCCCCTTCCCAAGGCGCCATCGTCTGCAGCAGCTCGGACCGGGCGTAGAGCACGCCGATCCCGGTCGGCCCATACAGCTTGTGGGCGGAGAAAACATAAAAATCGCAGCCCAGCGCCTGGACGTCTACCGGGTGGTGCATCACCGCCTGGGCGCCATCCACCAGCACTTTCGCGCCATGCTGATGCGCAAGAGCAATCAGCGCCGCCAGCGGGTTTTCCGTCCCCAGCACGTTGGAGACCTCGGTTATCGCCAGCAGGCGGGTGCGCGGGTCAAACAGTCCCGGGACAACATCCAGTTGCAGCGTACCGTCCGGGTTCAGGGGGATCACCCGCAGCTCAGCCCCGACGCGGGCGCACAGCATCTGCCACGGCACAATATTGGCGTGGTGCTCCATTTCGCTGATGATGATGTTATCCCCGGCGCCGACGTTGGCGTTTCCCCAGCTGTTGGCCACCAGGTTGATACCCTCGGTGGTGCCGCGGACGAACACCACTTCCTCCGCCGACCCGGCGTTAAGGAAGGTGGCCGCCTGCTGACGCACGGCTTCCATCCGCGCGGTGGCTTCCGCGCTGAGGGTATGGATGCCACGATGCACCGCCGCGTAGCCGTGGCGATAGAATTCCGCTTCGGCGCCGATCACTGCCTCCGGCTTCTGGGCGCTGGCGGCGCTGTCGAGATAGACCAGCGGCTGACCGTTGACCTCCCGGTTCAGTACCGGAAAATCGGCGCGAACCTGTTCTACTGAAAATGTCATACTGTGCCTCCCGGCAAACGCTGTCCAATACGCGCCAGCACCTGCTCTCTGAGCGCGTCGCTGCGGATAGCCTCGGTGAGCTCGGCGGCGAAGGCGTAGAGGATCATCTGCTGCGCCGCCTGCTGTTCGATACCGCGCGAGCGCAGATAGAACAGCTGCTCTTCGTCAATGCGCCCCACCGTCGCCCCGTGGCTGCATTTCACGTCATCGGCGTAAATCTCCAGCTGCGGTTTGGTGTCGACCTCCGCCAGCCGCCCGAGCAGCAGATTATTGTTGGTCATCTGACCGTCGGTTTTCAGCGCGAGCGGCGCGACGTTGATCAGCCCGTTAAACACCGCCCGCCCCTTATCGCTGACGATGGTTTTGTGCAGCTGGCGGCTGGTGCAGTAGCCGACCTGATGGTCGAGCCAGGTGCGGCTATCGCAGACCTCATTTTTCACCGGCATCGCCAGCGAATTGAGGCGCAGGTTGCTGTTTTCGCCGCCCAGGCGGGTGCTGGTCTGGTGACGCAGCACCTGGCCGCCAAGCAGGAAACTGCTGCTGAAGGCCGAGGCGTCGCGGCCCAGCAGCAGGTCGTTATGGGCGAAGTGATAGCTGCGGGCATTCTCAAATGCCAGCTTGATATGCTGGAGGTGCGCGTTATCGGCCACCGTCATGGTCAATCGCCCGCCGGTGAAATGCGGCTGCTCATTGAGGCTCAGGTAATGCTCGACAATCGTCGCCTCCGCCCCGCTCTCCAGCGCCAGATGATGGCGATAGTGGGCGGTATTCAGCGCATCGCCGGCCAGGCCACTGGTGATATGCATCAGCAGCAGCGGTTTATCCAGGCGGCGGTTGCGCGGCACGCGAATGCGGGTCACCGTCTGGGCCAGGCTTTCGGTCAGATGGAGAAACACCTCCGGCTGCAGGGCATCCGGCAGATGCTGGCGCTGATTATCGACACTGACCTCCACGCCGCTGGCGGCAAGATCGTCGCTCAGCTGAGGATGATAGCGGCCATCGATAAACACCAGCCGCCAGGCGTCCAGCGGCAGCGCCAGCGCATCACGCTGTTCAGCACTGAGAGAGGCTCCCTCATCGGCGACAAAGCGACCGTTAAGTAGGGCATCCAGCGGAGTGTATTTCCAGTCCTCGTGCTTGCGCGTCGGCAGCCCAAGGCGCAGCAGCTGCTGCAGATGCTGACTGGCCTCCGGGGTACGCGGGCCGCCCTGCGCTTCAAACAGATGGTGCCACTGTTGCAGCGCGTTACTGCTGTTCGGTAAGCCAGCCATAGCCCTGCTCCTCCAGCTGTTTGACCAGAGAGAAATCGCCCGACTTCACAATCCGCCCCTGATACAACACATGGACATAGTCCGGCTTGATATAGTCAAGGATGCGCTGATAGTGGGTGACAATGATAAAGGCGCGTTTGCCGTCGCGCAGGGCATTCACTCCCTGCGAGACGATTTTCAGGGCATCGATATCCAACCCCGAATCCGATTCATCGAGAATGCACAGCTCCGGCTCAAGCACCGCCATTTGCAAAATATCGTTGCGCTTTTTCTCACCGCCGGAGAAGCCAACGTTCACCGAGCGGGTCAGGAGATCTTCCGGCATCTGCAGCAGCTTGATCTTTTCTTCCATTAAGTCCTGGAAATCGAAACGATCCAGCGCCTCCTGGCCACGATAGTTGCGCACGGCATTCAGCGCAGTCTGCAGGAAGAACTGGTTGCTGACGCCGGGGATCTCTACCGGATACTGGAAGGCCATAAAGATACCTTCCCCGGCGCGATCTTCCGCAGCGAGTTCGAGCAGGTTTTTGCCCTTAAATTCGACGCGACCGCCAGTCACCTCATAATCTTCACGCCCGGCCAGGGTGGCCGAAAGCGTACTTTTGCCTGAGCCGTTCGGCCCCATAATGGCATGGACCTCTCCCGGGCGCACCTCAAGGTTCAGCCCGCGCAGGATCGCTTTATCTTCGACGGCGACGTGTAAATCTTGAATACTTAACATCTTTTTTCCTTAATTATCAGCCGACGCTATGTTCAAGGCTAATGGCCAGCAATTTTTGCGCCTCTACAGCGAACTCCAGCGGCAGCTCGGAGAAGACGTCTTTACAGAAACCGTTGACGATCATCGAGATGGCATCGTCTTCGCTGATCCCGCGCTGCAGGCAGTAGAACAATTGATCTTCGCCAATCCGCGAGGTGGTCGCCTCGTGCTCCAGCTGGGCGCTATTGTTGCGGCATTCTACATACGGGAAGGTATGCGCCCCGCAGTCCGGGCCGATCAGCATCGAATCGCACTGGGTATAGTTGCGGGCGTTGGTGGCGGTCGGCATGATTTTGACCAGCCCGCGATAGCTGTTCTGACTGTGTCCGGCGGAGATCCCTTTCGAGATGATGGTCGAGCGGGTGTTCTTGCCGATATGGATCATTTTGGTGCCGGTGTCCGCCTGCTGATGGCCGCTGGTCAGCGCCACCGAAAAGAATTCGCCGATCGAGTTATCGCCGCGCAGGATGCAGCTGGGGTATTTCCAGGTGATGGCCGAGCCGGTTTCCGACTGGGTCCATGACATTTTGCTGTTCTCCCCTTCGCACAGGGCGCGCTTGGTGACGAAGTTGAGGATCCCGCCGGTGTTGTTATCGCCGGGGAACCAGTTCTGCACCGTGGAGTATTTCACTTCCGCGTCTTTATGGATGATGACTTCAACGACCGCGGCATGCAGCTGATAGCTGTCGCGCACCGGCGCCGAGCAGCCTTCAATATAGCTGACGTAGCTGCCTTCATCGGCCACCAGAATGGTGCGTTCAAACTGCCCGGTCTTTTCGGCGTTGATGCGGAAATAGGTCGACAGCTCCATCGGGCAGCGGACGCCCTTCGGCACATAGATAAAGGTGCCGTCCGAAGCCACCGCGGCGTTCAGCGCGGCAAAGAAGTTGTCATTCCCCGGCACTACGGTGCCCAGATACTTTTTCACCAGTTCCGGATGATCGTGGATCGCCTCGCCGAAAGAACAGAAGATGATCCCCTGCTCGGCCAGCTTTTCTCGGTAGGTAGTCGCCACCGACACCGAGTCAAATATCGCGTCCACCGCCACCTCGCGCCCTTCGCGTACCGGCACGCCCAGCTGGTTAAAGGCTTCTTCCACCTCGCTGGTCAGAAAGGTATTGGCCCCGGTCTGCTGCACCGCGCCAGGCTCGGAGGCACAGGTCTCATCGCAGTTGCCGCAGGAGGGCGCGGAATAGTAGCTGTAATCCTGATAATTCAGCTTATCGTAATGCGCTTTCAGCCAGTGCGGCTCCTCCATTTCCAGCCACGCCCGGTAGGCATTCAGACGAAACTCCAACATCCACTGCGGCTCATTGCGGCGAGCCGAGATAGCCCGAACGACTTCTTCATTAATGCCTTTGGCCAGCTCATCGGTTTGCAGGCGAGTAAAAAAGCCCTCTTTGTAGTTGAGCGGGCCGCCGGTCCAGGTTTTGACATCGTCAGTTGCTTCAGTATTACGCGACATAGTTACTCCGCCTGCACCCCAAAACTTTCGCCGCAGCCGCACTCATGCTGCGCTTTCGGGTTATGAAATTTAAAGATTTCATTTAAACCTTCCCGGACATAATCCAGCTCGGTGCCGTCGATGAACGGCATCGCCTGCAGCGGCGCAAACAGCTTCGCCCCGTCAGATTCAAAGAGCAGATCGTCGGGCGCCGGCTCGGCAATCATTTCGAGCACATAGCCAAAACCGGCGCAGCCGCTGGTTTTAATGCCCAGCCGCAGCCCTTTCTTATCCGGCTGCTTGCGCATCAGATCGCGGATATGCGCGGCAGCGGCCGGCGTCATGGTCAGTCCCTGCCAGCTGAAATCGGCGGGATTAAAAGTTCCTGCTTGTACTTCCATCGATAGACCTCCAGGTTGGCGCCATCAAGGCATACCGCCATGTTAGTGATAATGATTATCACTTCAACCCTTCTGCAGCAGGGGTATTGCCTCATTTAGCGCTTTTTATAAGCATAGACCCTCGCCCGGGGATTATCAGGGCGTGCAAATAGAACTTAATGGATTGATTTATAATATGTTATTTTGAAATCATTCTATCTCCGCACGCAATGGCAAAGATGTATCGAAAATACCGATTTATGCAATAGCGGCAGACCACCTTGCTGGTTATCCTTTGCAGGCGAGCATAAAGTGACAACGTAACAGAAGGCCCATGCCAGCGCGGGGCGCGGCCCCGGCCATGCGCTAGAAAAAAGCGGGTAGTGAAAGCGCCCGCCGGTAACGCTTCAGGAAAGGAATAAGCGCCGCTCGCCTGGCCGCGTTCGGGAAATAAAAACCAAAATAAAACGGGCAAACGGGGCTGCCAGGCGGGATACCGGCTGGCTAGGTGCCTTTACTCACCAGCCGGGCGGCCTGGACAAAGACCTCATCCTCTACCCCGTCCCCCTTCTGTCTGCCCAGCCTCACCAGTTCATCCACGATACTCCCCTGATTAATCTGCTTTTGTGTAGCCACTAAGCTAATGACCGCCGCGCCGATGGCCATGCCAATCAATGCCGTTTGTTCATCTTTATCTTTCATGGTGTCGCTCCGTCTGTCCTCCTCAGAAAGGCTAGCAAAAGATACCATCTGCTCAATTTCAAATTCACCTTCTTTACGTCTGACGCAAAGCCTGCGGCAGGGCACCTGGCAGGAGAAAAACAAACTAAGCGGCTGATTACAATGGCATAACACTAATGGACAATTAACAGACTTGTGAGTCTTGAAATTATTTTTTAGACTCATTGGTCTGTTAATTATCAATTGCGTAAAATCTTATGCCTAATTCGACCTTATTTTTCATCACCCTTTGTCTCTCTCGCGTCCTGGTGACCTTCTTCTTCTGGATGGCAGGCATCTACGGCGTCTTTCATTTCGCGGAGATCGTTCAAGAGATGGTGACCGTCGGCCTGCCGTGGCCGGTCTTGTTCGCGGCGGGCACGATTTTTTGCCAGCTGGCGGGTTCGGCGCTGATCGTTTTTAATCCTGCCGGCTACGGCTGGATTGGATCGGGGATGCTGATTGTGTTTACATTACTCACTATTCCGCTGGGACACGCCTTCTGGGCCTTCAGTGAACCCCGGCGCACTGAGGAATTCCATATTGCGCTTGAACACATTACCGTGGTCGGAGGATTAATTATGAGCGCGCTGTTTGCAGGCTATCGGCGATGAGCGAAACCCCTCGTCAGAAAGGTCGGCCAAAAGATCCATTGAAAACGCAGGCGATACTTCAGGCCGCCCGTAAGCTGTTTCTGGAACAGGGCCTGGAGGTGACAACGGCCGAAATCGCCCGCGTAGCCGGGGTGGCGAAAGCCACCCTGTATGCCAATTTCAGCGATAAAGAACATCTGATAGAGGCGGTCTTACGCCAGGAATCGGATCTCACCATCAGTGACCATGATTTCGCCCAGCGCCATCATCTGCCGCTGATCGAGGTGCTGACGGCGTTTGGCTATCGCTTTGTCCGCTTTATCAACCAGCGGGAACTGACCGGCTGGGACCGACTGATCGCCTCGGCTGCCGTGCGTCACCCCGATCTCCCCGGCCGCTTTTATGCCGCCGGGCCGGGGCGCGCGCAGCAGATGCTGGAAGCGATCATCGCCGAGGCGATCGAAGCCGGTACTTTACGAGCCTGCGATCCGCAGGAGGCTGCCGACGAACTGGCCGGTTTATGGCTGGGAATGACCAGCCTGGCGATAAAACTTGGCGCAAGACATCCGCTGTCCGACGACGAAATCAAACAGCGGGTTGAGCGCGCCCTGGACGTCTTTCTGCGCGCGTATTCCCTGGCGCCGGGCTGATCCCTCCTTCCCCTTTTCAGTGCTGTGGCCTGGCGCAAGGCTGATTTATTGTGCCCAATCCGCGCCCGGCGCAAAAAATATGTCCTTGCCGATTAGCATTAAAAGAAAATAACAACCACAGAGTGCAACGCAGATTATTCCATGAGGGAATAGTGGGAATGCTAATATTTCATTTCCTCGCCGGTTTTTAGAGGCCTATAGTTTTTTTACCTGCAGAACATCCACTAAGGTTAAAAAACATAAGGACATAATAATGATTGTTTCAGCCCCCAGCGATTATCGCGAAGCCGCTCGTCGTCGTCTGCCCCGCTTCCTTTTCGATTATATTGACGGTGGCGCGGTGGCGGAAAACACCATGAACGCCAACGCCGCCGAGCTTGCCTCGGTAGCTCTTCGCCAGCGCGTACTGTGCGGGGCCGGCGAACCGACGCTGGCGACCACGATCCTTGATGCCCCATGGGCGATGCCCGTGGCGCTGGGGCCCGTCGGCGCCACCGGGATGTACGCCCGCCGCGGCGAAGTCCAGGCGGCCCGCGCCGCCTCCCGCGCCGGGATCCCGTACACCTTATCCACCGTGTCGGTCTGCTCGATTGAAGAGGTGGCGAGCCACGCCAGCGGCGCGCTCTGGTCCCAGCTGTACGTACTGAAAGATCGCGGCTATATGCGTAACGCGCTGGAGCGCGCCTGGGCCGCTGGCATGAAAACCCTGGTATTTACCGTCGATATGCCAATCCCCGGCTCGCGGTATCGCGATAACCGCTCAGGGATGTCCGGGCCGCACGCCACCCTGCGACAATATCTCCAGGCTTGCACCCATCCGCGCTGGGCGATGAACGTCGGGCTGGCGGGCAGACCCCTGTCGTTTGGTAATATCGAAGCCTACACCGGCCACAAAATGACCATGGACGACTATATGGGGTTCATCAGCAACAACTTCGACCCGTCCATCGCCTGGCACGATCTGGAGTGGATCCGCGACAGCTGGCAAGGAAAATTAATCATCAAAGGGATCCTCGATGCCGACGATGCGCGCAATGCCGTGCGGCTGGGCGCCGATGGTATTGTGGTGTCAAATCATGGAGGCAGACAGCTCGATGGCGCCATCCCCACCGCCCGGGCGCTGCCCAGGGTGGTGGATGCGGTCGGCGACGATCTGACAGTGCTTGCCGATTCCGGGGTGCGCTCCGGCGTGGACGTTATACGTCTGCTGGCCCTCGGCGCGAAAGGCGTGCTGCTCGGTCGGGCCTATATTTATGCCCTGGCCGCGGCGGGCGAAGCGGGCGTGGCGCATCTGCTGCGCTTATTTGCCGAGGATATGAAGGTTACCATGACCCTCACCGGCGCGACCTCGCCATCGGCCATCAGCCTCGATTGCCTTGATCGCCTCGAACAGGATCAACACCGCATTCATGCGGTGCCGGTATCCTTACCCGCCTGACGCTGCCCGGGACCTGGCCTGGCCATGTGCCTCGCCCAGGTCCGGCAAAGTGGAATTACCTCTGAAGGTGCAACTCTGTCTGTTGTAGCGTGTTCTCCGGACGGATGCGGAACCAGATCGCGTACATGGCCGGCAGGAAGATAAGGGTCATGATGGTTCCCCCCAGCGTCCCGCCAATCAGCGTATAGGCGAGCGTTCCCCAGAAGACCGAATGAGTGAGCGGAATGAACGCCAGGATCGCCGCCAGCGCGGTCAGCAGAACCGGGCGGGCGCGCTGCACCGTCGCCTCCACCACCGCGTGGAACGGATCGAGCCCCGCCTGTTGGTTATGATGGATTTGGCCAATCAGGATCAGCGTATTGCGCATCAGGATCCCCGACAGGGCGATCAGGCCCACCAGGGCATTGATGCCAAACGGCTGATTGAACAGCAGCAGCGTCGGGACCACGCCAATCAGCCCCAGCGGCGCGGTCAGGAAAACCATGACCATCGCCGACAGCGAACGCACCTGCAGGATAATGATCAGCAGCGTGAGGGCGATCATTATCGGAAATAACGGCACCATCGCCCGGGTGGCCTTGCCGGATTCCTCAATCGACCCCGCCGTCTCGATGCGATAGCCAGGCGGCAGCGAGTCGATAATGGGCTGCAGCGGCTTCATCAGCGCGGTGGAGACATCCGGCGGCTGCAGGTTCTCCGCAACATCTCCGCGGACGGTGATGGTCGGCGTGCGGTCGCGACGGCGAAGCAGCGGGTCCTCCATCCTGATCGACACGTCGCCAATCTGTGACAAGGGAACCCGCTGCCCGCCGCTGCCCACCAGGGTGAAGTCGGCGATTTTCGCCGGATCCAGACGGATGTCGCCCGCCGCGCGGCCGATCACCTGCACGGCGCGAATATCTTCCCGGACGGTGGTGATCGGGATCCCTGACAGCAGGAACTGCAGCTGCTGGGCGACGGACTGGGAGCTGAGTCCGCTCGCCTGCAGCCGGTCCTGATTGAGGCTGAAATGCATCACCGGTACCCGCGAACCCCAGTCGGTATTGACGGTGCGCATCAGCGGACTGGCCTGCAGCACCGATTTAACCCGATCGGCGATGTCGAGCAGAGCGTGCGGATCCGGCCCCATCACCCGCCAGGCGACCGGATAAGGCGAATAAGGGCCAAACACCAGCTGAGTGACGCGCACCCGCGCCTCCGGCGCCAGGCCATTGGCCACCGCCTCCCGCAGCCGCCGCTTGAGCGCCTCGCGGGCACCCTGCCCGTCGGTCAACACCACCAGTTTGGCGAAGGAGGGATCGGGCAATTCCGGAGCCATCGCCAGGTAAAAGCGCGGCGCGCCCTGGCCGATATAGCTGGTGACAATCTTCGCCTCCGGCTGCCGCTGCAGCCAGTGCTCAATTTTCGCCGCCGCGGCGCTGGTCTGGCTAATCGACGACCCGTAAGGCAGCTGCACTTCAACCAGCACTTCCGGACGATCGGAGGTGGGGAAAAACTGCTTTTTCACCACGCTCATGCCCAGGATCGCCACGATAAACAGCGCCACCACCCCGGCGGCCACGCGCCATTTGTGAACAATAACCCGGGTCAGCAGCCGACGGAAGCGCTGATAGCGCGGGGTGTCATACAGCGCGGCGTGGCCGGCCGCCGCGGGTTTTCTGTCCGGCAACAGGTGCACCCCCAGCCAGGGGGTAAAAATCACCGCCACAATCCAGGAGGCAATCAGCGCGATACCGACGATCCAGAACACATTGCTGGCGTACTCCCCGGCGGTGGACTGCGCAAATCCATTGGGCATAAAACCCAAGGCCGTCACCAGGGTACCGGCCAGCATGGGCGCCGCGGTATGGCTCCAGGCATAGGCCGAGGCTTTGAGGCGGTCATACCCCTCTTCCATTTTGACCACCATCATTTCGATGGCAATGATGGCATCATCCACCAGCAGCCCCAGGGCGAGGATCAGCGAGCCGAGAGTGATGCGGTCGAAGTTTTTGCCGGTCGCCGCCATCACCACAAACACCACGGCGAGGGTTAAAGGCACCGCCGCCGCGACCACCACGCCCACGCGCCACCCCATGCTGACAAAGCACACCGCCATCACCACCAGCAGGGCGACAAAGAATTTGATCATGAACTCATCGACCGCGGCGCTGATATTCACCGACTGATCGGTCACCTTGGTCAACGACATGCCGAGCGGCAGGTTCTGATTGATGCTGGCCGTTTCGGCATCCAGCGCTTTTCCCAGCGCCAGACCATTCCAGCCCTCGCGCATCACCACGCCCAGCAGCAGCGCCGGTTCGCCCTGATGGCGGATCAGGAAGGTGGCGGGATCTTCATATCCCCGCTCAACCGTGGCGACATCGGCCAGTTTCAGCGTTCTGCCCCCGGCAATAATCGGCGTGTCGCGGATCTGCTGCAGGCGGTCGAACGCCCCGTCGAGGCGGATAAAGATCTGCCCGCCCCGGGTCTCGATAGCCCCGGCGGCGGTCAGCACATTCTGGCTGTTCAGCGCGGCAAAAATCGCCTCCGGCGAGAGACCCAGAGTGGCGAGACGGTCATGAGAAAACGAGAGATAAATGCGCTCCGCCTGTTCGCCGAGGATATTCACTTTTTTCACCCCGGATACATGCAGCAGCTGCTGGCGCAGGGCTTCAGCGTCACGCACCAGCTGCCGCGGCGGCTCTCCCCGCGCCTTCAGAGCAAAGAGGGCAAAGGTGACATCGGCGAATTCGTCATTCATCATCGGGCCGGAGACGCCGGCAGGCAGGTTTTTCGCCTCATCCCCGAGCTTTTTGCGCGCCTGATAAAACTGCTCCGGCACCTCGGAAGGCGGGGTCTGATCCTGCAGCGACAGGGTGATCAACGCCATGCCAGGCCGGGTATAGGTCTCCGTGCGATCGTACCACTTTAGCTCCTGGAGCCGTTTTTCCAGCGGCTCGGCGACCTGATCCTGCATCTCCTGCGCGGTGGCGCCGGGCCAGACGGTAATGACCGTCATTTGCTTGACCGTAAAGGGCGGATCTTCCGCTCGCCCGAGTCCGAAGAACGCCACCAGCCCGGCGACGGAGATAAGGATAATCAAAAACAGGGTCACCGACCGCTCGCGGACGGCCAGCGCGGAGAGATTAAAACGCCCGGCGCTCATGGCTGGCTCCCGGCGGCATTATGCTCGCGTCGTTCCGCCAGACGCACCGCCTCGCCCTGGTGCAGAAGATGGGCGCCCAGGGCGACGATCGGCTCGCCGGGCTTCAGCGGGCCGGTCACCCGCGCGGTTTCATCATCCAGGCCGAGCACAGTTACCGGTTGCCAGGAGACGGTGGTCGGACGAGAGGCAATGCGCCAGACGCCAGGGCCGTTACCCGGATCGTAGACCGACGCCAGGGGCACCGCCATCACCTGGCCTGGCGCCTGGTCGTTGCCGATGCGCAGGGTCACGGTAGACCCCAGCGGGGCATTCGCCAGCGCGCCGTTCAGTACATAGCGCGCTTCAAAGGTGCGGGTGGTGGCGTCAGCCGCGTCCGAAAGCAGGCGCAGGGTCGCCGTGACCGGCTGAGATTCGCTGCCATAGCGTGTCGCCAGCGCCTCGCTGCCGACCGCCGGGCGCAGCGTCTCCGGCAGTTGCACCCGCGCTTCGCGCTGCCCCGCCCGCGCCAGGCGGATCACCACCTGCCCGGCGCTGACCACCTGTCCCGGCTCAGCGAGGGTTTCCACCACCACGCCGTCAGCATCCGCCAGCAGTCCGGCATAGCCGGTGGCGTTTTGCGCCACATTGGCCTGCGCCTGGGCCGCGCTGAGGTCGGCTCTCGCCGCCTCTGCTGCCGCGTTAATCTGGTCGAATTCCGCGGCAGAGATGGCGCCGCTCGCCACCAGGCCGCGATAGCGGGCCAGATCGTTGGCCGCCTTTTTGGCTCGCGCCCGCGCGGCATCTACGGCCCGCTGTTGGGACTGCGCCTGCAAGGCTAGATCAGCCGGATCCAGGCGCAGCAGCAGCTGACCGCGCTTGACGCTCTGCCCGGTTTCCACCCGCCGTTCAAGCACTTTTCCCGCCACCCTGAAGCCGAGGTCGCTTTGGGTTCGGGCCACTACCACGCCGGTAAAGGCCCGCGAGCTGGCCTCCGCGCGCTCGACGGTCGCCACCCGGACCAGCGGCGGCCGGATGCGGGGGTCGTCATGATCGGCAGGTTCGCCGCAGCCCGCGAGGGCCAGCGGCAGGAGGCAGACGGCAAGATGGACGGCATTGAGCCTGAGCATGGGTCACCTTAATGAAAAGACCGGATGGTGACCGCATTCTCAGACTAGTGACTAATAAAGTCAATAGTCACTAATCAGGGGGAGAGACTTCTCAGGATCAGGGAGGCAAGCAGCACCGCCGCGGTGGGCGCGGTGTCGAGATTGTATTGCAACTGCACCGGATTGATGAAAGGACACATCACCATATACACCGCCAGGGTCGCTTCATCCAGCGGGGTTTTGCGCTCGAACTCACCCGCCTGGCGGCCTTCGACAAGGATTTGACCAATCAGCTGCTGCAGATGACCGGCATACTGTTCCGTTGAAGGCCATTTATCGCGCGCCGCGACGGCGGCGATGTCGTACAGTTTGCGATCCTCGAAAAACAGTTCACTGCCGGCCTCGGTCAGCGCCCGGAACAGGCGGCGCAGTTTCTCGCTGGCGGACGGCGCATCGGCGATGGCCTCGCTAACGGCCACCATGATCTTCTCCAGCCGGCTGGCGCAAATCGCCTCGCCAATCGCCTGCTTGGAGTCAAAGAATTTATAGATATAGGCTTTGGAAAAGCCTATCGCTTTGGCGAGATCGGTGACCGTCGTTTTCTCATAGCCATAGCGACTAAAGTGCGCCATGGCCGCGTCAAGAATCTGGTCCCGAACGCTGTGGTCATGGGGACCACGGCTTGCAGGGGTGGGGGTATTTTTCGTCATCCGTTTAGCTTAATGCGATCGCTATCGTTTGACAACGAGTGACGTTATTATGATTTAGTCACAATAACGCCCCGCTCTGTGATCCTCTTGCCGCGTTACGCCTCACCCGCCTCTTGGTTTATCGCGCCGGCGGGCAGACAACCCAGGCCTTGCAGCGTCTGATAAACCGCGCTGTCGAGCGGGGTATGCGGTTCCGCGCCTAAAAAATCAACCAGTTTATCGTTGCGCAGGCGTACCGGCAGACGCCAGAGATAGTGCATCTCGACCATTTCGCGCAGGGTGGCGTTGAAGGGCGCCGCCAGCTTTACCAGCCACCAGGGAAAAGACTTCACTGCCGCTCGGCCGCCATAGCGGGCGACCACCCGCTGGATCGCCTGACTCATTTCGCTGCCGTCCGGGTCCCAGTGGCCCTGCATATGAAAGCGGGCGAACGGCTCAAGCTCGCGCCTGCGGGCGAGCAGCGCGGCGATGGTGGCGGCGACGTCGGGCAGCCAGGCCCACTGATGCCCCACGCCGATCGCCCCCGGGTAGCTAATGACTCGGGGAAGCTGACCAGGCTTGACCAGCCCCTGCGAAAACCAGTTATTTCCGGCGCGTGGACCAAAAAAATCGCCCGCCCGAACAATCAACGCCCGGCCGCCGCGCTGCACGTAATCCTTCAGCGCCAGCTCCATCGCCACCCGGATGGCGCCTTTGCGGGTCACCGGCTGTTGTGCGGCCTCTTCAGCAATCAGCGGAAAGGCATCCGGTCCATAGTTGTAGACCGTGCCGGGCAGGACTACAAGCGCCCGCTGCCGTTCGGCAGCCTGCAGGGTGTTGCGCAGCATGGGCAGTACCTGTTGCCGCCAGTGCCGGTAGCCCGGCGGATTCACCGCATGGACGATGACGTCGCAACCGGCAGCCGCCGCCGCGACCTGGCCGCCATCCAGCGCGTCGCCGGCTATCCACTGTATGCCATCTTCGGGATCACGCATCCGGGCGCCGCGCTTCAGCGCCCGAACCTGCCAGTTGTCTGCCACCAGCCGGCGCGCCACTTCCCCGCCGATGCCCCCGCTTGCTCCCAGAATAAGTACCTTGCCGCTGCTGTTCATCCTCTTTCCCCGTTCGCTAATGGATGCTTGACAGCCTACCTGCGGCTCATATCAAATGAAATTGCATACCATCGTCGAGCGGCTATACATATTTGTATGAATACCTCTATTCCCTGGGAGTGGTACCGAACCTTTCTCGCCGTCCTGCAGGAAGGCTCTTTATCGGGCGCATCGCGTACCCTGAACATCACTCAGCCGACGGCGGGGCGCCATATTGCCGGGCTGGAAAACGCCCTCGGCCAGGCCTTATTTACCCGCTCGCAAACCGGCCTGCTGGCGACCGACGCGGCGCTGGCGCTGCGGGTGCACGCCGAGGCGATGGACAACACCGCCCGGGCGCTGGAACGCACGGCGGCTAACTTCAGTCGCGACAGAGCCGAGCTGCGTGGCGTGGTGCGGGTGGCCGCCAGCGAGGTGGTCGGCGCCGAGGTGCTGCCGCCGCTGGTTGCCCGGCTCAGGCAGGCGTGCCCGAATATCGTCATCGAACTGATGCTCTCCAATCGGTTTCAGGATCTGCTTCACCGGGAGGCGGATATTGCGGTGCGGATGGTCGCCCCGCAGCAGGAGCAGCTTATCGCCCGCCGTCTCGGCAGGATCGAGCTTGGGTTACATGCCACCGCCGCCTACCTGACGCGGCAGGGCCTGCCCGCGACCCTCGACGATCTGGCCAGCCACGCGCTAATTGGTTTCGATAGCGCCACCCCTCTCGTGCGCCGGGCGCTGCAGGCTTACCCCCGTTTTCAGCGCGAGGCGTTCGCGATGCGGACCGATAGCGACCTCGCCCAGTTGAGCCTGATCCGCGCCGGAGCGGGGATCGGCATCTGCCAGGCGCCTCTTGCGGATGGCATTATTCCCCTGCAGCGAGTGCTGGCGGCCGACTTTTCTCTGTATCTTGATACCTGGCTGGTAATGCATGAGGATCTGCGCCACAGCCCTGCCTGTAAGCGGGTATTTGATTTTCTCGCCCAGGGGTTGCAGGCGTATATTCGTGGCCCACTGGCGAGCTGACCCACCCCATCGCGCGGTCATTTCATTGCCTGCGGAAATAGTCACTCATTGACACTGTAAATATGGCATTGTATAAAACCCCGCCCCAATAATGAGTTTCATTTGCATTACTCCCATTTGCTGGTCATCCACTCGCCTGTTTACAAGGATAGCGTTTAATGAAGAAGGTCCTTTGCGCGTTAGGCTTGATGTTCACCGCCGTCAGTTCCGCGCTGGCAACAACCTACCCCCTGACGATTGAAAACTGCGGCTATCAGGAGACCTTCACCCGGCCGCCGGAGCGCGTGGTCGCGCTGGGGCAAAATACGGTCGAAATTCTGCTGCTGCTCGGGCTGCAAAAGCAGGTGGTCGCCAGCGCCTTTTGGCCGACCAGCGTTTTACCGCAGCTGGCTGAGCAAAACGCGAAGATTAAAACCTTGACGGTGGAAATTCCGAGCCTGGAATCGGTGCTGGCGCAAAATCCCGATTTCGTTCCCGCCCAGTTGCCGCTGCTGCTGGGGCCGGAAAGCAAAGTCGCCAGGCGTGAAGATCTCGCTACCGTCGGCGTAAACAGCTACGTCTCACCGGGGATGTGCGCCACCAAAAAGGCCACCGGCGATATGTACGGCAGCCGGCAAAAGCTGTGGGATATGACCTGGCTGTATCAGGAAATTAGCGATTTTTCCCGCATTTTCAACGTCGAAGATCGTGGTCAGGCGCTGATTGCCGATTTCAAAAAACGTGAAGCCGACCTGCGCCAGGAGTTTGGTAAAAGCAAAAAGGATCTCTCCTTCGTCTTCTGGTTCTCCAGCGCCTCACCTTCGGCCGATGCCTATGTCGGCGGCAAAAACAGCGCCTCCGGATTTATCGCCAGCGTGCTGGGCGGACATAATGCGATTACCTCCGAAACCGAGTGGCCCACGGTGAGCTGGGAGAGCATTATTGCCGCCAACCCGGATGTGATCGTGGTCGCCAGCCTGGACCGTAACCGCTGGGCGCTGGATAAGGCCGAGGAGAAGATCAAATTCCTCAAAAGCGATCCCGCCGTCAGCCAGCTGGAGGCGGTGAAAAAAGGCCATATCGTGGTCATGGACGGTCAGGCGATGAATCCGACCATTCGCACGCTTTACGGCGCGGAACAGGTGGGCGAGCAGCTGAGAAAAATGGGGCTGAACTGATGAGCGTCGCCGCGATTGAGACGCGCCGCAGCATACTGCTCACCGGCTGGTGTGTACTGGCAGCGATCGTGCTGGCGCTGGTGATCGCTGTGGGCGTCAGCGTTGGCGAGCTGGCCATCCCGCTGCAGAATGTCTTTTACGCTATCAGCAACAGAACCGGCTTAACCGCTGAGCCGCTCAACCGTATCTATGAGAGCGTAATCTGGGATTTCCGCCTCAGCCGCGCGCTGGTCGCCGCCTGCTGCGGCGCAGGCCTCGCTATCTGCGGCGTCGTGCTGCAAAGCCTGCTGAAGAATGCCCTCGCGGAACCCTACGTCCTCGGCGTCTCCGCCGGGGCCTCCACCGGCGCGGTGTCGATCGTGGTGCTGGGCCTTGGCGCTGGCGCAATTTCCCTCTCGGCAGGCGCCTTTGCCGGGGCCTTCGCCGCCTTCGCCTTTGTCGCCTTGCTGACTAACGGCGCGCGCGGCGGCAATGAGCGTACGATTCTGGCGGGCGTTGCCGCCTCGCAGTTATTTAACGCCATCACGGCTTACACCATCAGCACCTCCGCCAGCGCGCAGCAGGCGCGCGATGTGATGTTCTGGCTGCTGGGCAGCTTCAGCGGCGTTCGCTGGCCCGAATTCCAGCTGGTCATTGTGGTGGTGCTCGCGGGTCTGGCGGTCTGCCTGTGGTATGCCCGGGCGCTGGATGCGTTCACCTTCGGCGATGATGCCGCCGCCTCGCTGGGGATTGCCGTGCCGCGCGTGCGCCTGATCCTCTTCACCACTGCGGCGCTGATCACCGCCACCATCGTCAGCATGGCCGGCTCAATCGGCTTTGTTGGCCTGGTGGTGCCGCACGTGATGCGTTTCTTCTTTGGCCCGCTGCACCGAACGTTGCTGATCGCCAGCGCGCTGGCAGGGGCGATATTGATGGTACTGGCGGACATTGCGTCGCGCCTGCTGATTGCCCCGCAAAGTCTGCCCGTTGGGGTAGTAACCGCCCTGGTTGGGGTGCCTTTCTTTGCCGTGATTATCTACCGCTCAAGGAATAAGTGATGAGTATTTGCGCTGAAAATATCACCTGGAAGGCAGGCAAAAAGGTCATCGTCAATAATGTCTCGCTGCGGGTGCCGCGAGGCGAAACGGTCGGACTGCTGGGGCCCAACGGCTGCGGCAAATCCTCGCTGCTGCGCGTTCTGGCGGGCCTGCGCCGCCCGGATGCAGGTCGCGTCACCCTCGACGGCCAGGATATCGCCCGGATGGCGAAAAAGCAGCTCGCCCGCCGCGTGGCTTTCGTCGAGCAACACGGCATGACCGAGGCCAATATGCGGGTGCGCGACGTCGTGCGCCTGGGACGCATTCCCCACCACTCTCCGTTCTCAAACTGGAGCGCTCAGGATGACGAGGCGATTGCCGCCGCGCTGCAGCGGGTAGCGATGCTGGAGAAAAGCGAACAGGGATGGTTAAGCCTCTCCGGCGGCGAGCGGCAGCGGGTGCATATCGCCCGCGCGCTGGCGCAGAGCCCGAGCGAAATCCTGCTGGATGAGCCGACCAACCATCTGGATATACACCATCAGATGCAGTTAATGCAGTTGATCAGCGAGCTGCCGGTAACCAGCATTGTGGCCATTCACGATCTTAACCATGCCGCGATGTTCTGCGATTCGCTGATCGTGATGCAGCAGGGGCAGATCCTCGCCAGCGGGACGCCGGAGGAGATTTTGTCCGAAGCGCTGCTGTGGGACGTTTTCCGGGTGAAAACCAAAATCGAGATCTCCCCTTACCACGGCAAAAAGCACATTCATTTCATCGTTTAGGTTGGGCGGATATGCCTCTTTTCTCCCTGCGCCCTGCGGCAACCCTCTGGCCTCCGGTGTTACTGGGAAGCCAGTTCGTTTTTAATATTGGCTTTTACGCGGTCGTTCCTTTCCTCGCCCTCTTCCTGCGCGACGACATGCTGCTCTCAGGCGGACTTATCGGCCTGATCCTCGGGCTGCGTACCTTCTCCCAACAGGGGATGTTTATCCTCGGCGGGACGCTGGCCGACCGCTATGGCGCTAAGGCAATCATTCTCGCCGGCTGCGTCGTTCGCGTCGCCGGTTTTCTCCTGCTGGCGTGCGGGGCGTCGCTGTGGCCCATTATCCTCGGCGCCTGCCTGACCGGCGTCGGCGGCGCCCTGTTCTCCCCGTCGATAGAGGCCCTGCTGGCGCGGGCCGGTACCCACAGCCAGGCCAACGGGAAACGCAGCCGCGCCGAGTGGTTTGCGCTGTTTGCGGTATGCGGTGAACTGGGAGCGGTGATCGGCCCGGTGGCCGGAGGCGTGCTGAGCGGGATCGGCTTTCGGCATATCGCCCTCGCCGGTGCGGGAATATTTCTTCTGGCGCTGGCGGTGCTCTTTTTCTGTCTGCCCGCCGACGGGCACACGACAACAACGCGCAGACGAGTCCCATGGTGGACGCCTTTGCGCCAGCCGCGCTTTGTCGCGTTTATTCTCGCCTACAGCTCATGGCTGTTGAGCTACAACCAACTGTACCTCGCCCTGCCGGTGGAGATCCAACGTTCCGGCGGCCGCGAGCAGGATCTGGCGCCGCTCTTTATGCTGGCCTCGCTGTTGATTATCACCCTCCAGCTCCCTCTCGCCCGCTTCGCCCGGCGAATGGGCGCCGTGCGCATCCTGCCGGTGGGCTTTCTGCTGCTGTCGGCTTCCTTTGCCAGCGTGGCGTTATTCGCCGCCGCCCCACCCGCCGAAGGTTGGCTGCGGTTAATGCCGGCGGCTGGTTTTGTCACGCTGCTCACCCTCGGCCAGATGCTGTTAGTGCCCGCAGCCAAGGATCTGATCCCGCTGTTCGCCGAGGAGTCGACGCTGGGCGCCCACTACGGAGCGCTCGCCACCGCAGGAGGGTGCGCGGTGTTAGCCGGGAATTTACTGCTCGGTCATTTGCTTGACCAGGCGCTCATTCCGTCGCCGCAGGCGGTTTATCCCTGGCTTCTGCTGGCGCTGTTTCCGCTGTGCAGCGCCGTCGCCCTGCGGGCGATCTGTCGCCCGCTGGCGGCAACATGACGCAGAGCGGGTAACAGCCCGCTCTGGAAGTGAACCGACGATAAAGTACACCGCCTGGGGAAGATAACGGGCGCGCCCCGCCTTACTTTGCCGCCAGCTCGCGACGAATAATCTCGGCGCCGGCGCTCAGGGCGTGCAGTTTGCCGGTCGCGACATGGCGCGGCAGCGGCGCCATACCGCAGTTGGTGGACGGGTAGAGTTTGTCGGCATCGACGAACGCCAGCGCCTTGCGCAGGGTTCCAGCCACCTCTTCCGGGGTTTCGATCGCATGGCTGGCGACATCGATCGCCCCGACCATCACCTTTTTACCGCGGATCAACTCCAGCAGATCCATCGGCACGCGCGAGTTGTGGCACTCGAGAGAGATAATATCAAGGGACGATTTCTGCAGCTGCGGGAAAGCCTCTTCATACTGTCGCCACTCGGAGCCCAGCGTCTTTTTCCAGTCGGTATTGGCCTTGATGCCATAGCCGTAGCAGATATGCACCGCTGTCTCACACTTCAGCCCTTCGGTGGCTCGTTCTAAGGCGGCGATCCCCCAGTCGTTGACCTCATCGAAGAAGACGTTAAAGGCCGGCTCATCGAACTGAATAATATCAACCCCCGCAGCCTCTAACTCTTTCGCTTCCTGATTGAGGATTTTAGCAAATTCCCAGGCCAGCTTTTCCCGGCTTTTATAGTGGTTGTCATACAGCGTGTCGATCATGGTCATCGGGCCCGGAAGCGCCCATTTGATCGGCTGACTGGTGAGCTGCCGCAGATAGCGAGCGTCCTCCACGAAGACCGGTTTCTGGCGCTCCACGGCGCCCACCACCGTCGGAACACTGGCCTCATAGCGGTTACGAATTTTCACGATCTCGCGTTTGGCAAAATCCACCCCGCTGAGATGCTCGATGAAGGTGGTGACAAAGTGCTGCCGCGTTTGCTCGCCGTCGCTGACAATATCGATCCCGGCCCGCAGCTGGTCGTCGAGGGATAACCGCAAGGCGTCGCGCTTGCCGGCCAGTAATTCTTCGCTGGACAGTTTCCAGGGCGACCACAGGGTCTCTGGCTGCGCCAGCCAGGAAGGTTTCGGTAAACTGCCGGCGGTCGATGTCGGAAGCCATGTTTTCATAGTCATTAGCCTTTTATATGGGTTTAGCAAAGCGCGAAATTAGCAGACCATTGCTCAAGCAACGTCTTGTGCGGGTTGATAAAATGTTGTTGTGTAAATTTCCCCTGCTCAATCGCCAACAGGCTGCGCTCTTCCCGGTCATAGACGATTTTTGTTAATGAATGATCCAGGTGGCTGAGATTGGGCTGATAGTATTGCCCCGCCGGGGAGTTGGCATTGTAGATCTCCGGGCGATATATTTTCTGAAACGTCTCCATCGTGCTGATGGTGGCGATCAGTTCCAGGCTGGTGTAATCGCTGAGCAGATCGCCGGTAAAATAAAAGGCCAACGGCGCGACGCTGTTTTTTGGCATAAAATAGCGTACCTGCAGCCCCATTTTGCTGAAATAGCGCTCGGTCAGCGAGACGCCTTCCTGAGCATATTCAATGCCGAGGACCGGATGTTCGTTACCGGTGCGATGGTAAACATCTTTACTGGAGACGCTCAGGCAAATCACCGGCGCCTTGCTGAAGTTGGCGCGCCAGGCGCTGGATTGCACAAAATCCTTAAAGATATTGCCGTGCAACTCGCCAAAGTTTTCCGGTACGCTGAAGCGACTCTGGTCCTTATTATGTTCCAGAAGCAGTACGCTAAAATCGTAATCCCGCACATAGGAGGAGAAGTTATTGCCGACGATACCGGCATGACGCTCCCCGCTCTTTTTATCGACAATATGCGTTTGCAGGATCTCAATCACCGGGAAGCTGGCGCTATCCTGAGCAATATTCATCTCGACAGAAATAATATCCAGTTCCACCGCATAGCGATCGTTATGGGGATTATCCCAGTGGGCCAGGCTATTAAAACGGTTATTCATCATGATTAACGTATTGCGCAGATTTTCCTCACGGTTCACCCCTCTGGCTAAATTAGCGAAGTTGGTGGTAATACGCGTATTTTCCGCAGGGTTATAGTTTTCATCAAACCGGGTGCGCTTAATCGTATAGGTAAATTTATTATTCATGGCGATTGTCCATCCTGATGGCGGGCATAAAGCGAACCCGGCGGAATACTCTCCACCAGCCTGGCGACGCGGAGTCAGGCCGGGCGCGCTTCAACCGGTAAATGTTGTTGATTCGTTAATGAACCTATTTTTGCCAGAGTCAGCGCTGGAGGGAAAGCGACTTAAATTCAATGCAACATGAGCCATCCTCATGTTGCTCCAGGCGGTGGCCGATGGCCGACGCAGGCCGACAATATTAGTCAATAAACGTTTGTTCAATGGATGTCGGCAGGGTACACTCTTTAACCACTATAAGATGGGCTTTTACCTGCCCGCCGTACCCGTTTAGCTGGAGCTTTTGTCGTACAGAATGATTGTTGATATCAGTATTATGTCGATGTGCATGGCCGTACTGCTGATTATGAGCGTACTGCTGAATTAAGAGGCTCCCGAACGCAATGACACTCGCTCTCATCTGACCTCCACATTCGCGAGGAAAAAAGAAGATTCAGAGGATTCGCGCCGCCTGGGATTGTTCCGCCTGCCGGCACCCTCTACTCTTTTGGGACTTGCTTATTGAGGAATCCCGGATGAAAAAAGCTCTGCTTGCCCTGTTCGCTATCGCCACCGTTACCGCCGCCAGCGCCTTTGCGGCTGATAAAACCGACGTCCCGGCGCCTGTCGTCGATAACGGAGTCCGCCCGCCGATGGAGAGGGATCGTGGCCCCCTGCCGCCGTTCCCGCCGCAGCTTCTGCCGCACAGACCGGTGCTGTTTTCAGCCACGGTAGCAACCGATACGCCAGCGGAAACCATTAACAAACTGACCGCGCTGATCCCCGCCGGCCAGGCGAAACACTACGAAGTGCACGTTGAGGTGGTGCCGGTTGGCGAGGGAACCGACAGACAATAGCCCAGGGGATATCTACGCTGTCATCTGTCAGCAATAAAAAAGCTGCCGCATATCGCGGCAGCTTTTATGTACTTATTTACAGCTGAGCAGCTGAAAATTAGCTACGCACTTTCCGGTAGATAAACAGTACCACCAGCGCACCGATAACCGCTACCACGAAGCTGCCGAAATTAAACCCATCGACCTTGCCAAAACCAAACAGGGTACTGATCCAGCCGCCGACCACGGCGCCGATGATCCCCAAAATAACGGTCACGATAAATCCGCCGCCATCTTTTCCCGGCATAATCCACTTGGCTAAAATACCGGCAATAAGTCCAAAAATGATCCAGGAAAGAATACCCATGGTTAACCGTCCTCTTGTTACCTTTAAGCATTTAGTATTGAAAAGAGTAGCATAAATAACGAGAGTGGATCGGTAATAATATAAATATTAGATAATTCCCTGCCGACGCCCGGCTGATCTTGTGACAACATCTCTGGCTCTGGCAGGCCGGCTCTCGCTTATTACCTTAAAAAAAGGGAGGCTATTCGCCTCCCGCCATGCGGCTTATATTACCGCGGTGGTTAGTCGTGATGAACAACATAACCGCGACTGTTCGTCGAAGATTTCAATTTGCCAGACCTGATGGCGCGTCCCGACGTGCAGCGCTTTGCAGACGCCGCGCACCCGGCCCCCGCGCGCCGAACGGATGTGGTTGGCGTTAACCTCCAGCCCCACCACCTTTTGTTCGCCTTCGCTGCACAGATAGCCTGCCACCGACCCCAGGGTCTCCGCCAGCACCACCGACGCTCCGCCGTGCAGCAGGCCAAACGGCTGCTGTGTGCGGCTATCGACCGGCATAGTGGCCTCCAGCGTATCGTCGGTAACGGTCTCAAAGCGAATATCGAGCAGCCCTACCATGTTCCCCTCACCGAGCCGGTTGAGCTGCTCCAGCGTGGCCTGACGTTTCCAAATCATCCGATTATCTCCAGTAACGCCTGCAGCGGGTGGCGAACGCCGCTGCCTTCAATACGCTTCACCTGACTGCGGCAGGAGTAGCCCGTCACCAGACAGCGGTTTCGCGGCAGCCGCTGCATCGCCTGCTGCCAGGAGAGCGCGTAAATGGCCAACGAGTTGGCGTGGTTTTTCACTTCATGACCATAGGTGCCAGCCATCCCGCAACACCCAACGCTGACGTTTTCCAGCTTCGCGCCGAAGTGGGCAAAAATATCTGCCCACTGCTTTGTCGCCGCCGGTAGCGCGGTCACTTCGGTACAGTGACCGAACAGGTACCAGGGCTCACCGCCCAGATCGGGACGGGCGTCGCTGGTTAGGGCCTTCGGCAACCACTCATGGACTAACAGCACCTGGAAATCGCCGCGCTTGTCGCCGAGCGTCTGCTTGTACTCATCGCGGTAGCAGAGCACCAGCGCCGGATCGACGCCCACCAGCGGCATGCCCAGCTGCGCCACGCGGTTGAGGAAGTCCGCCGTCTTCTGTGCGGTGCGCGCGAAGCGGGTGAGGAAGCCTTTGATATGCTGCGCCTTGCCGTTCGGCGAGAACGGCAGGAGCACCGGCTGATAGCCTAAGGCCTCGACCAGACGGATAAAGTCGGCCACCACCTGGGCGTCATAGTAGCTGGTGAAGGGATCCTGCACCACCAGCACCATCTTCGCTTTCTGCTCGGCGCTCAGCGCTTCGAGCTGCTCAAGGGTCATATTGGCGGAACGGTGGCCGGCCATCTGCTGCTTCAGCGACGGCGCCGAGAGCAGCGGCAGATCGACCATCCCGATATGCTTCTCCGACAGCTTTTTCAGCCAAGGCTGGTTAATAAAAAAGTTAAAGGTCTTCGGCGCCTGCGCCATCAGCGGCGCATAAGATTCGACCGAGGCCACCAGATGATCGCGCACCGGCCGCAGATAGCGGCTGTGGTACAGCTGCAGGAAGCGCGAGCGGAACTCGGGAACATCGATTTTGATCGGGCACTGGGTCGAACAGGCTTTACAGGCCAGACAGCCGGACATCGCCTCTTTGACCTCATGCGAGAAGTCATATTCGCCTTTGCGCGCATGCCAGCTGTTGCGCGTGCGCGCCACCAGCGAGCGCAGGCTGACGCCCTGCTCCGGCAGCGCCTTCTCCAGCTGGTTGGGATCGACGCCGCGGTCGGCCAGCAGGCGCAGCCATTCCCGCACCAGCGTCGCCCGCCCTTTCGGCGAGTGGATGCGCTGGTTGCTGACTTTCATCGACGGACACATCGGGCTCTTGACGTCAAAGTTGAAGCACAGCCCGTTGCCATTACACTCCATCGCCCCACGCCAGCTGCTGCGCACCGCGATGGGGATCTGCCGATCCCAGGTGCCGCGCTTCGCCGCATCGACTTTCATCATCGGCGCGTCGATACCTTCCGGAGGACAGATTTTCCCCGGATTCAGGCGGTTATCGGGATCGAAGACCGCTTTGATCTTGCGCAGCTCGGCATACAGCGTCTCGCCAAAGAAGGCCGGGCTGTACTCCGCGCGGAACCCTTTGCCATGTTCGCCCCACAGCAGGCCGCCATACTTCGCCGTCAGCGCCACCACATCGTCGGAGATCTGCTTCATCAGCACCTCCTGCTGCGGATCGCACATGTCCAGCGCCGGGCGCACGTGCAGCACCCCGGCATCAACGTGGCCAAACATGCCGTAGCTTAGGCCGTGGCTGTCGAGCAGCGCGCGGAACTCGACGATGTAATCCGCCAGATGTTCGGGCGGTACGCAGGTGTCCTCGGCGAAAGGAATAGGCTTGGCGGCGCCTTTGGCATTACCCAACAGGCCGACGGCCTTCTTGCGCATGGCATAGATGCGCTCCACGCCTTCAAGATCGTGACAGACCTGCCAGCCAATGACGCCCGCCTCGCTGGCGGCCATCAGCTCGTCCAGCCGCTGGCACAGGGTAGTAACCTGCTGGTCAATCAGCGCCGCGTCATCGCCGGCGAATTCGACGATATTGAGCCCGAGCATCTCTTTATCCGGTACGTCGGTGATCAGTTCGCTTACCGAGTGCCAGACGATATCCTCGCGCGCCAGATTGAGAACTTTAGAATCGACGGTCTCCACCGACAGGGCTTTCGCTTCGACCATAAAGGGCGCATTGCGCAGCGCAGAGTCGAAGGAGTCATATTTGACGTTGACCAGACGGCGCACCTTCGGCAGGCGGGTGATATCCAGCCGCGCTTCGGTAATAAACGCCAGCGTCCCTTCCGAACCGGTTAAAATACGGGTCAGGTCGAACTCGCTCATCTCATCGTTAAAGACGTGACGCAGATCGTATCCGGTGAGGAAGCGGTTGAGTTTGGGAAACTTATCAATGATCAGGTCACGCTGCGCCTTGCAACGCTGGTAGACCGTGTTGTAGATCCGGCCAACCGTCGAGGGGGTATTGCCCAGCGTCTCCGCCAGCGCCACCGGCACCGCCTGGGTATCGAGGATATCCCCGCCCATCAGCACCGCCCGCAGGCCGAGCACGTGATCCGACGTTTTGCCGTACACCAGCGATCCCTGGCCGGACGCGTCGGTGTTAATCATCCCCCCCAGCGTGGCGCGGTTGCTGGTGGATAGCTCAGGCGCAAAGAAGTAACCATAGGGTTTAAGAAACTGGTTCAGCTGATCTTTGATGACCCCGGCTTCAACGCGCACCCAGCCCTCTTCGGGGTTGATTTCGATAATGCGGTTCATATAGCGGGACATATCGACGATAATCCCCCCGTTCAGCGCCTGGCCGTTAGTGCCGGTGCCGCCGCCACGCGGTGTGAAGATCAGCGATTTAAAACGCGGTTCGGCGGCGACGCGCGCCAGCAGCGCCACGTCCGCCGTGGATCGAGGAAAAATGACCGCATCCGGCAGCAGCTGATAGACGCTGTTGTCGGTGGCCATCGTTAGCCTGTCGGCATAGCTGGTGGCGGTATCGCCGGTAAAACCCTGTTGCTCCAGTACCTGCAAAAAATTCAGCACCAGTTGAACTACCCCTGGCGCCTGAGAAATTTGTGGGATCATCACGCTTGACCCTGCCTGACTATGTTGTGTTTGAAAATATTGTGTTGGTGCTAACTAAACGTTTGCGTAGCGCATTCAACTTTTTATCACATTTTTTTCATATGCGCCCACGTGTTTTCTGTGCAAAATCAGCCCGGCAAAATTATTGATATTATTATCAGTATATGGATTTACGCGGCGCCAGCTGTTTGGCGCGACTGGAAAGGTAAAATTTCTCTATGATTAATCCCCATCAGCCTCGGGACATTCCGCAAATACTGCTGTCGGTGCTGTTCCTGGCCCTGATTATCATATCCTGCCTGTGGGTTGTGCAGCCGTTTATTCTGTCCTTCGCCTGGGCCGGTACGGTGGTGATCGCCACCTGGCCGGTGCTGCTGCGTCTGCAGCGTGTGCTGTTCGGCAAACGACTGCTGGCGGTGCTGGCGATGACCCTGTTGCTGTTTCTGCTATTCGTTATTCCTATCGCTCTGCTGGTCAACAGCCTGGTGGATAACAGCGTTCCGCTGATCAAACTCATCAGCAGCGGAAATGTGACGCTGCCGGATTTCGCCTGGCTCAACAGCGTACCGCTGGTCGGCGATAAACTGTACTCCGCCTGGCACGGTCTGCTGGATATGGGCGGCTCGGCGATTATGGCCAAGGTTCGTCCCTATATTGGCACCACCACCAGCTGGTTTGTCGGTCAGGCGGCGCACATCGGCAAGCTGCTGGTCTACTGCGGTTTGATGCTGCTGTTCAGCGCGCTGCTCTACTGGCGCGGCGAGCAGGTGGCCTATGGTTTCCGCTACTTCGCCACGCGCCTCGCGGCCAAACGCGGCGACGCCGCGGTGCTGCTGGCCGGCCAGGCCGTGCGCGCCGTGGCGCTGGGCGTGGTGGTCACTGCCCTCACTCAGGCGGTACTGGGCGGGATTGGCCTTGCCGTCTCCGGCGTGCCCTACGCCGCTCTGCTGACCGTGGTGATGATCTTTACCTGTCTGGTTCAGCTCGGCCCTTTACTGGTTTTGGTGCCGTCGATTATCTGGCTTTACTGGAGCGGGGACACCACCTGGGGCACCGTGCTGCTGGTCTGGAGCTGCGTAGTCGGCACCATGGACAACGTTATTCGTCCGGTGCTCATCCGCATGGGCGCCGACCTGCCAATGATCCTTATCCTCACCGGCGTCATTGGCGGCCTGATCGCCTTCGGCATGATCGGCCTGTTTATCGGTCCGGTGCTGCTCGCCGTCTCCTGGCGACTGTATGACGCCTGGGTGCATGAGGTGCCGCCGCCGCCGAAAGACCCTGACGTCGTCCTTGAAGAGCTCAGTGAGCTGGAGGCCGGTCGCAAGTAATGCCTGGCAGGCGGGGAGACCCGCCTGTTTCTTTGCCCGCATATTGTTAAGCAAAATTTATTGATCGCCGGCAATGCGCTGGCCCCGCGCGCCCTTCACCTCGCTTTCCTCCCCCGGTCCTTCACAACAATTTAACTATTGAGAGGAATCTGATCGACGGCAAAGGCCCCGCTGCCTACTATTAGCTCACGGTTATAAATCAACACCTTGATTTATAAGCATGTAAATCCCCTGAGTGAAACAACGAATTGCTGTGTGTAGTCTTTGCCCATCTCCCACGATGGGCTTTTTTTTGCCCTGCGCATCACGACACCAGATAGCCTGACACCGGTAAAAAAATCCCCGGCATCGCTGCCGGGGATCGGTCCTGTCAGGGCGAACTTATTTTTTCAGTTCCGCCAGACCTAACCAGGTTTGTACCACGGTATCCGGGTTCAGGGACAAGCTATCAATCCCCTCTTCCATCAGCCAGGCGGCGAAATCCTCATGGTCAGACGGCCCCTGGCCGCAGATGCCGACGTATTTACCCTGTTTCTTCGCCGCGCGGATGGCCATCGACAGCAGGGCTTTCACCGCGTCGTTGCGTTCATCAAACAGCTCAGAAACCACACCGGAATCGCGATCCAGACCGAGCGCCAGTTGGGTCATGTCGTTCGAACCGATGGAGAAGCCGTCGAAGTACTCGAGGAACTGCTCCGCCAGCAAGGCGTTCGACGGGATCTCGCACATCATAATGATCTTCAGCCCGTTCTCGCCGCGCTTCAGCCCCTGACGCTCCAGCTCTTCGACCACCGCTTTCGCCTGGGCGACTGTACGGACGAAGGGGACCATCACTTCAACGTTGGTCAGTCCCATGTCGTTACGCACGCGCTTCATCGCTTCGCATTCAAGGGCGAAACAGTCGCGGAAGCTTTCGGAAACGTAGCGTCCGGCGCCGCGGAAGCCGAGCATCGGGTTCTCTTCTTCCGGCTCATAGCGCTCGCCGCCCACCAGGTTGGCGTATTCGTTCGATTTGAAGTCCGACAGACGCACGATCACCCGTTTCGGATAGAAAGCGGCGCCGAGGGTGGCGATCCCTTCGGTCAGGCGGCCAACGTAGAACTCTCTCGGCGAATCGTAGCCTTTCATCAGCTCGCGGATTTCGTTCTGCAGGCCCGGCTCCTGGTCGTCAAACTCCAGCAGCGCGCGCGGATGAACGCCAATCATGCGGTTGATGATAAATTCCAGCCGCGCCAGACCGACGCCTTCGTTCGGCAGGCAGGCGAAGTCGAACGCGCGATCCGGGTTGCCGACGTTCATCATCACCTTCAGCGGCAGATCCGGCATGTCGCCGACGCTGGAGCTCTTGACGCTGAAGTCGAGCAGCTCGGCGTAGACATAGCCGGTGTCGCCTTCGGCGCAGGAGACGGTGACATTCTGATTTTCCTGAATGCGATCGGTAGCATCACCGCAGCCGACCACCGCCGGGATCCCCAGCTCACGGGCGATAATCGCCGCGTGACAGGTACGCCCGCCGCGGTTGGTGACAATCGCCGAGGCTTTTTTCATGATCGGTTCCCAGTCCGGGTCGGTCATGTCGGTAACCAGTACGTCGCCTGGCTCAATGCGATTCATCTCGCTGATATCGTGGATCACCTTGACCGGACCGGCGCCAATGCGGTGGCCGATGGCGCGCCCTTCGGCGATGATCTGCCCCTGAGCGTGGAGGGTATAACGCTCCATCACCTGGCCGCGGGAACGCACGGTTTCAGGACGCGCCTGGACGATAAACAGCTTACCGGTGTGGCCATCTTTCGCCCACTCGATATCCATCGGACGGCCGTAGTGCTTCTCGATCTGCACCGCCTGCTTCGCCAGCTCCTGCACTTCCTCGTTGCTTAACGAGAAAATATCGCGCTGCGCCTGCGGCACATCTTCGATACGCACCTGTTTACCGTGCTCCTGGGTCGGCGCGTAAACCATACGGATCTTTTTCGACCCCATGGTGCGGCGCACGATCGCCGGACGGCCAGCGGCCAGCGTCGGTTTGTGGACGTAGAATTCGTCCGGGTTCACCGCGCCCTGCACCACCATCTCGCCCAAACCCCACGCCGAGGTGATAAACACCACCTGGTCAAAGCCGGATTCGGTATCGATGGAGAACATGACGCCGGAGGAGGCCAGATCGGAGCGGACCATCCTCTGCACCCCGGCGGAGAGCGCCACGCCGCGGTGATCGTAACCCTGATGCACGCGGTAGGAGATTGCGCGATCGTTAAACAGCGAAGCAAACACGTGCTTCACGGCAACGAGCACGGCGTCAAAGCCCTGCACGTTGAGGAATGTCTCTTGCTGCCCGGCGAAGGAGGCGTCCGGCATATCTTCCGCGGTGGCGGAAGAGCGCACGGCGAATGAGGCCTCGGCGTCATCGGCGGACAGCAGGTCATAAGCATCGCGAATCGCGTTTTCCAGTTCGCTCTGGAAGGGGGTATCGATGATCCACTGTCGGATCTGCGCGCCCGCTTTCGCTAATGCGGAAACGTCGTCAATGTCGGTTTCATCCAGCAGCGCATAGATGCGCTGGTTAACACCGCTTTGGTCCAGGAACTGATTGAAAGCATCAGCGGTGGTGGCAAACCCGTTAGGTACGGAAACACCCATACCGGACAGATTCGTAATCATTTCACCAAGGGAGGCATTTTTGCCCCCAACTCTGTCTACATCATTCATGCCGAGTTGGTTATACCAAAGCACCAGCGGTGACGAGCCATTGTTGGACATCGAGACAATCCTTTTGTGATTTAATACCAGTGAAAAAAATTTCACGATCGACTGCAGGATTATCCTGACATATTTATGAAGCTGAAAAAAACGGTGAATCGTTCAAGCAAATTATTTTTTCATTTTTCGGACTGTTCCCCCGATATTGCTAACTTGATGATTTTTAGGAATTCTGATGGAAAACGCTGGAAATAACGGCGACAAAAAGAAAATGAACCACCCTTTTCATAAAAAACAAAAATAGCGTTTCAATTTTAACAAGAGACAAATCAAACAGGGATATGCTTAAATTTAATATCCGCTTTCAGGCAATTAAACTCATTATACCGGATGGTCAAAATGGAAAGTGCTGTAGATCGCCACGTATTTTATATTTCTGACGGTACCGCCATCACGGCGGAGGTGCTGGGGCATGCCGTGATGTCGCAATTCCCGGTCGCCATCAGCAGCGTAACCCTGCCGTTTGTGGAAAACATCAGCCGCGCGCGGGCGGTAAAGGAGCAGATCGACGCCATCTATCAGCAAACGGGTATTCGCCCGCTGGTGTTCTACTCCATCGTCATCCCGGAAATACGCGACATTATTCTGCAAAGCGAAGGCTTTTGTCAGGATATCGTGCAGGCGCTGGTGGCCCCGCTGCAGCAGGAGCTCAACCTCGACCCGACGCCGGTGGCCCACCGCACCCACGGCCTCAACCCCGGCAACCTGATTAAATACGATGCGCGTATCGCCGCCATCGATTATACCCTCGCCCATGACGATGGCATCTCGCTGCGCAACCTTGACCAGGCGCAGGTGATCCTCCTCGGCGTCTCGCGCTGCGGCAAAACACCCACCAGTCTGTATCTCGCCATGCAGTACGGTATTCGCGCCGCCAACTATCCGTTTATCGCCGACGATATGGACAATCTGGTGCTGCCGGCCTCGCTGAAACCCCTGCAGCATAAGATGTTCGGCCTGACCATCAATCCGGAGCGTCTGGCGGCGATCCGCGAGGAGCGCCGGGAGAACAGCCGCTACGCCTCGCTGCGCCAGTGTCGGATGGAAGTGACCGAAGTGGAGGCCCTGTATCGCAAGAATAAAATCCCCTGCCTGAACAGCACCAACTATTCCGTTGAGGAAATAGCGACAAAAATCATGGACATCATGGGGCTGAATCGCAGAATGTACTAATACACTAGTACATTATTAAAAATTTGTTTATGCTATCACCCGTGGCCTATACAGGATCATGCCCTGCTCTTGCAATAAGCAGGGATTGGTTTATCGTGATGCGCATCACTTCCCGGCATTTTCGCCGCGGAAGAAACAGATTTTTGAGACCCCAATGAATAAAACAGACGAATTGCGTACCGCGCGCATTGAGAGCCTGGTAACGCCCGCGGAGCTGGCCCAGCGCCATCCCGTGACGGCCGACGTGGCTGTCCACGTCTCGGCCTCCCGCCGCCGAATTGAAAAAATCCTCAACGGCGAAGACCGCCGACTGCTGGTGATTATCGGCCCCTGCTCCATTCACGACACCGATGCGGCGCTGGAGTATGCCCGCCGCCTGCAGGGCATGCGCGAGCGCTACCAGCCGCAGCTGGAGATCGTGATGCGCACCTACTTTGAAAAACCGCGTACCGTGGTGGGCTGGAAAGGCTTAATCTCCGATCCCGACCTCAACGGCAGCTACCGGGTCAACCACGGAATTGAGCTGGCGCGGCGCCTGCTGCTGCAGGTTAATGAGCTGGGGGTACCGACGGCCACCGAGTTTCTCGATATGGTGACCGGTCAGTTTATCGCCGATCTCATCAGCTGGGGGGCCATCGGGGCGCGCACCACTGAAAGCCAGATCCACCGTGAAATGGCCTCAGCGCTCTCCTGCCCGGTTGGATTTAAAAACGGCACCGACGGCAATACGCGTATCGCGGTGGACGCCATCCGCGCCTCCCGCGCCAGCCATATGTTCCTCTCTCCGGACAAGCAGGGGCAGATGACGATTTACCAGACCAGCGGCAACCCGTATGGGCATATTATTATGCGCGGCGGCAAACGGCCAAACTATCACGCCGAGGATATCGCCGCCGCCGGCGAGGCGCTACGTGAATTCGATCTGCCGGAACAGCTGGTCGTTGATTTCAGCCATGGCAACTGCCAGAAGCAGCACCGCCGTCAGCTGGAGGTGTGCGCCGATATCTGTCAGCAAATTCGCGCGGGCTCCACCGCCATCGCCGGGATTATGGCCGAAAGCTTCCTGCAGGAAGGCACTCAGAAAGTGGTCCCCGGCCAGCCGTTGACCTGGGGCCAGTCGATCACCGACCCCTGCCTGAGCTGGGAAGACAGCGAAAGATTATTGAGCGAGCTGGCTGCGGCCACCGCCACACGCCTGTAACCGCTCCGCCCGCCGCGCCTGCGGCGGGCAATTCTCTTCGCTGACTCCCCTACCAAATCCGGTAACACGATAAATAACGCTTGCCGTCAAAAACAACATTATTGATAATGATTATCATTGTTGCCTTGATTTTTATTTTGAGAGCTATGACGCGTATGGATAACACTGCCACAGCTGAAAAACCAAAAGACAATGCCCCTTATCCCGTGGCGACGGACAGAGAGATCAGCAGTCGGGTTCTGTTAGGCAGCGAAGGACGAGTAGTGATTGAGCATGGCGGCCAGCGCTATCTGCTGCGCCAGACCCACGCCGGGAAGTTAATTCTGACCAAGTAAGCGCCCCGCTGAGCGCGGGGCGAGGCAAGTTAGCTCGAGCAGCTGACTTCCAGACGTTTCCCCCAGTCCGGCGGGCGGCGGACGTAGTCGTCCTCGCGATCGGTAAAGGGGTCTGCCAGCGCGGCATGCAGGCGCTCCAGCTCGCCCATATCGCCCGCCTCAGCCTGCTCGATCGCCCGCTGCGCCAGCCAGTTACGTAACACCAGCGCCGGATTCACGCCCTGCATCCTCTGCTGGCGCTGCGCGTCGTCCACCTGTTCATCACGCAGCCGCGCACGATACCCGGCAAACCAGCTGTCAAAGGCCGCGCGGTCGATAAACTCATCGCGCAGCGGCGATGCGGCGCTGAGCTGTTCGCTGTGGCTCAGCAGGCGGAACGTCCGGGTATAGTCGCTCTTCTCGCGGATCATCAGGGCAAACAGCCCGTCCAGCAGGTCGTTATCCCCTTTCTGCTGGCTGAACAGGCCGAGTTTATCGCGCATCCGCTGGCCATAAGCGGTCAGCAAGGCGTGCTGATACTCATCCAGCGCCGCGTTTAACGCTTCAGCGCTGATAAACGGCGACAGCGATTGGGCGAGACGCTGCAGATTCCACAGCCCCACCGCCGGCTGGTTTTCAAAACTGTAGCGCCCCTGATAATCGGAGTGGTTGCAGATGAAGTCCGGTTGAAAATCGTCAAGGAAGCCATACGGGCCGTAGTCGATGGTCAGACCGAGAATCGACATGTTGTCGGTATTCATCACCCCATGGGCAAAGCCCACGGTTTGCCAGCTGGCGATAGTCTGCGCGGTACGCGTGACAATGTCACGGAACCATAACAGGTACTTGTCCGCCTCATCCTGCAGCTGCGGCCAGTGGTGGCGAATAACATAGTCGGCCAGTTGCTTGACCTTCTGCGGCTCACGGCGATAGTAAAAATGTTCGAAATGGCCGAAGCGCACATGGCTCTCGGCCACCCGCATCAGCATCGCGCCGGGCTCCACGCGCTCGCGGTAGACCGGGGTATCGCTGGTCACCATCGCCAGGGCGCGCGTCGTCGGGATCCCCAGAGCGTGCATCGCCTCCGACGCCAGACTTTCCCGGATCGTCGAGCGCAGCACGGCGCGGCCGTCCCCCATCCGCGAATAAGGAGTCAGGCCGGCGCCTTTCAGATGCCAGTCGTAACGGCGGCCATCCGCCAGCTGCTGCTCGCCGAGCAGGATCCCGCGTCCGTCGCCCAGCTGGCCGGCCCAGGCGCCAAACTGATGGCCGCTGTATACCTGCGCCAGCGGCGACATGCCCGGAAGCAGCGCTTCGCCGCCCCAGACACCGGCCCCGCTTTCAGGCGCAAACAGGGCGTCGGGCACCCCCAGCTGTTGCGCCAGCGGGGCGTTGCGCCAGATGAGTCGGGCGTTATCCAACGGCGTTGGTGACAGGGAAGTGTAAAAGTCCGGCAGTTCATCCCGCCAGTGGGTGGTAAAAGAAAGGGTCATGGTTCCTCCTCTCTCCAGTGTAGTGCCTGGAACAGCGGATTAACACGGGCGGAGTGCAGGGTTATCGGCATAAAAAAGGGAAGCGTTCGCTTCCCTCTTGCTTCTGAATGACGTCAGATTCGCCGCGCCTGCCAGAACTTTTTGTTCCAGTAGACGTTATCCAGCGAGGAACGGGTGACGCCCTGGCTGGTGGAGGCGTGAATAAACTGGTTGTCGGTATCGTAGATGCCAACGTGCAGGCCACTCTCCCCTGAGCCGGTTTTGAAGAACACCAGATCGCCGGGCAGCAGATCGCGCTTATCGATGCGGGTGCCGATTTCCGCCTGCTCGCGGGTTTCACGCGGCAGCTGGAGGGCAAATTTATCGCGAAACGTGCGCACCACGAAGCCAGAGCAGTCAACGCCGCGCGGCGTCATGCCGCCGTAGCGATACGGCGCGCCGCGCCAGCTGCGCAGCTGCTCGTTCAGATTCGCCACCACCGTAATGGAGTCTGCCAGCCGAGGATTCGGCGGCGGTGCCCGATGGCTGCTGCAGCCGGCTAAAATTAACGCCGCCGCCAACATGAACCAGAAGCGCATTTCAGATGATCCCTCTGTCCCTAGTCTCTTTATCGCAATAATTTAGCTTGTTTATCAATATAGTGACAAGATAACTGCGTGCTACTGTGACGCGATGAGCATAATATGACCGGCCACCTCAACGCGCTGGAACGGGATCGCATAGGCGGCGGTTAAATTTTCCTCATTCAGCACCTCGGCGGTCTCCCCGCAGGCGATGGCTTCCCCCTGGCAGAGCAGCCAGCTCTGACCGGCGTGGCGCAGGGTATGGTTGAGATCGTGGCTGCTCATCACCACCGCAATCCCCGCCGCGCTCAGCTCGTGTAACAGCCGATCCAGCGCCGCCTGCTGGGCCACATCCAGACTGTTCATCGGCTCATCCAGCAGCAGCAGCTGACCCGCGGAATTACTCAAGGGATCGATCTGCAGGATCACTGCCGCCAGCCGCACGCGCTGCCACTCGCCGCCCGACAGCTGATTGACCGGACGGCCCAGCTTATTGTCCAGACCAAGCCTGGCCGCGATATCGCTCAGACGGGCGCTATCACCCTGCTGCTGCATATGCAGCGCCAGGTAGTGCCATACCGGCATGGCGAACGGCGGGGTCTGGTGTTGACTCAGATATCCGCGACGGCGCGCCAGCTCCCTCGCCGGCCACTCGTCAAGCAGCCGGCCGTTAAAATGAACCGTGCCGGGGCCGTCGGACAGCCCCGCCATGCGGGTCAGCAGCGTGCTCTTCCCTGCGCCGTTCGGCCCCACCAGATGGACAATCTCCCCGGCGCGAAAGGCCGCAGAAAACGGGGCCAGGCGCCCCGCCGCTTCTACATCCTGTAGCTGCATCAGAAACGACATTATTGCGCCAGCGCTCCTTTAATCGCCGCCACCAGCTGCGGATCGTCCGGCGTCATATCCGGAGAGAAGCGCTGAATGACGTTGCCCTGGCGATCGACGAGGAATTTTTCGAAGTTCCACAGAATGTCGTCCACATACAGCGGCGCCCGGCCTTTGCTGGCCATCCGCTCATAAAAACCGCTGCCTTCCGGGGCCACCGCTTTCGGCGCGGCGGCAATCAGTTTTTGATAGAGCGGCGCGCGATGTTCGCCGTTGACGTCAATTTTGCTAAACAGCGGGAAGGTGACGCCGTAGGTGGTGCTGCAGAAGGTCTTAATCTCCTCTTCACTGCCCGGCTCCTGGCCGAGGAACTGGTTGCAGGGGAACCCCAGCACGCTGAAGCCCTCGGCGGCAAACTGCTTTTGCAGATCCTCGAGTTGCTCATACTGCGGCGTCAGGCCGCATTTCGAGGCCACATTGACGATCAGCAGCACCTTGCCGGCAAAGGATGCCAGGGTAGTTTTCTCGCCATCAATGGTCGTCACTTCGGTATTCAGAATGTCATGTTGCATAGCCTGTCCTCAATGGATAAACCGGTTTCCGGTGAAGGTGATCCCTTTCTACTGTAGCGGATTCAGCGCCCGCCATTCTACTGCCATTCCCCCCGAGTTGTCGCATGATGTAACAGCGCTTCGCTGGCCGCCGGCAACATGAAATCCTCTCAATTGGGCCGTCGACCATTTCCGTGTACAGTGTTCCATGAATGTAATATGGTTTCGTTACTTGTTAATTTAAGAGAGTTTTAGTGATGAAGAAGTTGTTTAGCCTGGCGTTAATCGCCACCTCTGTCGCCCTGCTGAGCGCCTGCTCCCCGGATGAAGATAATAAAGTAAAAGTCGCTATCAATACCGGGCCGGACGAAGCCATCTGGAAAGTGGTGGAGCAGGTGGCGAAGGATAAATACCACCTCGATGTCGAAGTGGTCTCCTTCAATGATTATGTGCTGCCCAACGAAGCGCTGAACAACAAAGATGTCGATGCCAACGCCTTCCAGACCCTGCCGTACCTTGAGGCGCAGTCGAAAGAGCGCGGCTATAAATTTGCGGTGGTCGGTAAAACCTTTGTCTTCCCTATCGCCGCCTATTCTCACCGGATCAAAAATATCAGCGAACTGCCCGAAGGGGCGACGGTGACCATCTCTAATGAAACCACCACCCTGGGCCGCAGCCTGCTGCTGCTTCAGGCGCAGGGGTTACTCAAGCTGAAACCGGGCGTCGGCTATTTACCCACCACGCTGGATATCATCGACAATCCGAAACAGCTGAAAATTGTTGAAGTGGATACCCCGCAGCTGACCCGTACCCTTGACGATCCGAACGTCAGCCTGTCAATCATTAACACCAACTTCTCCGCCCAGGCGGGCCTGTCGGCCGCCCGCGACGGTCTGTTTATGGAGGGGCCGGATTCCCCATACGTGAATGCGATAGTCGCCCGCGAGGATAATAAGGACAGCAAGAAAATTCAGGAATTAAAAGCCGCCTTCCAGACCAGCGAAGTCGCGGAAAAAGCGAAGGAAGTCTACAAAGGCGACGCGATCAAAGGCTGGTAAGCCTGAACCGGCGCCGTCCCTGCCGACGGCGCCGCGCTATCCCCGCCCCCGCGAACGCAGCAGCAACCAGATAAAGACCGGCGCGCCCAGTGTCGCCGTCACCACGCCAATCGGCAGCTCTGCGGCGGAAAGCGCCAGCCGGGCAATGATATCCGCCCCCAGCAAGGCGCTTGCCCCGGCCAGCATACAGGCCGGGAGCAACACCCGGTGATCGCTCAAGCCGCATAGCCGCAGAATATGCGGGATCACCAGACCGATAAAGCCAATCGCCCCCGCCAGCGCCACGCTAACGCCGACCATCCAGCCGGTCGCCACCACCAGTAATTTGCGCCACAGCCACAGCGGCAGCCCAAGCTGACGAGCGGAGACTTCGCCCAGCGCCAGTAAATTCAGGGGTTGCGACTGCAGACAGACCCAGCAGAGCACCGGCAGGAGGACTATCATCAGCCACAGCTGTTGCCAGTCGACGCCGCCAAACCCGCCCATCATCCAGTACATTAGCTGACGCAGGTCAAAAGAGGTGGAGAAGTAGACTGCCCAGGTCATCAGGGCGCTGCAGATGATCCCCAGCGCCACCCCCGCCAGCAGCAGACGGCTGGTAGACAGATGGCGGCGGGCAAAACGCAGCAGAATAAAAGTGATCAGCAGCGCGCCAAAGATGGCACACAGGCCGAGCGCCCAGCCGGGCAAGACTCCTTTGCCCAGCAGGACGGCGGCAATCAGCCCGACGCCCGCGCCGTTGGAGACCCCCAGCAGCCCCGGCTCCGCCAGAGGATTTTCAAACAACGCCTGCATAATCGCCCCGGAGAGCGCCAGCGCCGCCCCCACCAGCAGCACCGCCAGGGTTCGCGGCAGGCGGATCTGCCAGATAAACAGCTGACCTTTGGCGCTGAGCCACTCGCCGGGCGGGATCCATTGCTCCCCCGCGCACAGGCTGATCAGCAGGGTGACCAGCAGCAACAGCGTTAATCCGAAGAGCCAACGCCGGCTGCGGCGCTGTTGAAGATGGGCGAGAGTCAGCATAGATTCCATTACGCAGGGGGAACAAGAGGCTGATTTTACGGTGGCTGTCGCGGTGAGAAAAGGAAAACCTCGCGCCCGTTCGTCGACGCGAAGGAAAATCTCCTCCGCGTCTGCGGTCGTTCGTCACACCAGAATCTGAAACAGCAGCGCAAAGAGAATGATGTTCGCCACCACGATTGCCCAGCCGTTATAGAGCATATATTTCAGATGAGTAGACTGCGCCAGCCCCATCTGGCCGAACATATCTGATGAGGGAAACGGCCCGAACCAGTCCACCTGGGATGAGGCCAGCAGCACGGCGGTGGTCCCCTGGGGCGGCACGCCGGCGGCCATCAGCATCGGGCCAAAGATTTTATGAGTAAAGGTCATCTGGGCCACCGCCGCACCGGGCACATGGCCGATAATATTGAACGCGAAGATGCTAAAGCACAGCCAGGCCGGGGAGATCCCCTCCAGCAGCGGTTGGGTATACTCCAGCAGCCCCTGATAGGCGTGCAGGCCATCCATCAGCTCAAGGATCGGGTTGTACAGCCAGTAGAGAATAAACATCCATACCAGGCGGCCGCAGCCGTGATACAGTGCCTGAAGGATCTGCGTCGGTCGCAGGCCGCCTACCAGGCCGGTCATCAGGGCCACCAGCAGCATCACGATTATCGCGAAGCTGAAGCCGGCTTTAATCACCACGCCAACGATCGCCATCACGATGATGGTCGCCGCGAAGGCCAGCGCGCTTAATTTACGCCGACGCTGCTGCGCGGCGCTGAGATCCTCTTGCGGCTTTTCCGCGAGATCGACGTCATAGCGCAGTTTGCCTTCGGTCATCTTCTGGATCCGTCCCGCCATTACCCAGCCGGCCAGCAGCGTGACCGCGCTCATCGGCAGACCAACGTACAGCAGATAGTCCGGATAGCTCAACCCACCGAGGCTGAGGATCGTCACGGTACTGGGGGTGAAAGGCCCGGTAAACAGCCCAACGGAACCGGCGGTCATCATCAGCGCGGCGACCGTTGGCGGCGTCAAGCGTACCGCTGCCGCCACCGGAATGATTACTGCCACGATAATGGCATTGCCACCGGCCATAGTGCCCAGCGAACCGCAAATTAAAATCGATGACGCCACAATGCCGAATTTCACCCGCGTCTGACTCGACAACCCGATGCGATGGACGACAAATTTTACCAGCTCAACCGCTGCGCCGGTGCGGGTGGCCACTTCCCCCACGCCGGCGCCGAGCATAATGATAAGCCCAACGGTGGCAATAAATGACCCGGTGGATTTCGCCAGCATCGTGCCCATTTCCGGCAGGCCGGTCGAGGTCATTATCATGGCGATAATAATCGAGGAGATGACCGCCAGCACAATATCAACGCCGATCAGCGATAATATCGCTAGCGCCACCAGCGGCGTAAATCCCAGCAGGCCAAGCTCGCTGCCTGGTCGACCGTGGCACCACAGCGCGATCAACACGAACAGCAGCAATAACAGACCAATAATAACGTTTTTCCGCGTGATATTTCGTCTGACAGGCGCATTGCCTGTGAGCGTTGAGTCACTCATAACACTCCTTAATGCCAATCAATCCGACCATGATGGTCAGGTGGTGTATGGGGGCCTGCTCAGAAAATATCCTCCCTCTTTTTCATTATTGATTGGCCGCGGCCTGAGGGTTTGTTTGGGTACAAAGGAAACGATTCTGAGAGCGTAATATGCCGCCATTGGGCGGGGTCTACAGCACAAGATGTAACCGATGCGCTGATTGGTGATTAAATCTATGTTAACTTAGTGTTAGTAGAAAATGACTTTTTATCGGTAGGCTATAACCTTGAGTTAACTGTTCATGAAACTGCGTCATCTGGAAATCTTCTATGCCGTCATGACCTGCGGCTCTTTATCGCGGGCGGCGGAAGCGCTCAATATCTCCCAGCCCGCGGCCAGCAAAGCGTTAAAAAGCGCCGAAATGAGGCTGGGTTTTACCCTGTTTCAGCGGGTGCGCGGCAAGCTGCTGCCGACCAGCGAGGCGATCACACTTTTCGAAAAAGCGCAGAGCATTTATCAGGACCTGGACAACTTGCGCCTGCTGGCCGACAACCTGGCTCGCGATCCGCGCGCCAAGATCACTTTAGGCTGTCTGCCAAGCCTGGGGTTAAGCCTGGTGCCGGAGCTGGTGACCGACTTTTATCAGCAAAACAGCAACCTGGTGATGACGCTCACTACCGAGCACACCGAGACGCTGGTCAAAAAACTGGATTTGCGCGAGATAGATTTGGCGCTGACGCTACAGCCGGTGCAGCAGGGAGAGATCCTGACCACCCTGATTGCCGAAGTACCGCTGGTGTACATCGACCGTCATTATCGTCAGGGGGCGGTGGAGATCGACCAGATCGACCAGCAGCGCTGGATCTCGCCGGGACCGCACTCGCTCTCTGCCGCCATCGCCACCCGTCGCGACTTTTCCACCACCCGGCTAAACGTCCAGACCTACTATATGGCCACCGAGTTCGTGAAGCGCGGCATGGGCTGCAGCATCACAGATATCTTCTCCGCCCAGCACAACCTGGCCCCGGAGATGATCCATCCCATTACGCCGCCGATGGCGATTAACCTCTGTCTGTTACGCCGGGCCGACGTTTCCCTGAGCCCGATGGCGCAAAAGTTCGTCGATTTTCTCTGCCAGCGTCTGCGCCAGCAGCTCAAGGAGATTAACCTGCGGTTATACCCTGACCATAAAAAGTCAATTGCGCCGCTGGGGTAAATGCTTTGACATAACCCGATAAATTTATCAGCGGTGGATATATCGGGTTATGAACAAACGCATTGTCATTATCGGCGGCGGCGTGGTCGGTCTGGCCACGGCCTGGGAACTGATCAAGCGCGGCCATCAGGTGCAATTACTGGAGCGCAATGCCGAACCGGGCAGCGCCACCAGTTTTGCCAACGGCGGACAATTAAGTTACCGCTACGTCGCCCCCCTTGCCGACAGCGGCGTTCCCCTGCAGGGAATGAAATGGATGGGCAAAGCCGATTCGCCGCTGAATATGCGTCTCAGGATGTCTCTCCAGCAGTGGCGCTGGCTGCTGCAGTTTCTGCGCGCCTGTAATAACCAGACCAATAAAATGAATGGCGACCATATTTTACGCCTGTCGCTGCTCAGCCGTCAGGTCATGCAGGCGTGGCGGGATGAGGATAATCTTGCCGATTTCCACTGGCGGCGCAGCGGAAAATTAATTATCCATCGTCGCGAATATGATTTTAATAAAGCAGCAAAAGGGATTGATCCTCAGTATCAGCAGGCGCTGAATGCTGAAGCCTGCCTGCAGCTGGAGCCGGCGCTCAAACATATTAGTCCTTCTCTGCAGGGCGGAATCTATTCGCCAGGCGATGAAACGGCAGATTGTCATCAGTTCTGCCTTGCCCTGCTCGACAAGCTCAATGCCAGCAGCGACTTTAGCCTGCTGACCCAGTGTGAGGTGCGGCGACTCCATAAGCGCGGGGGACGCATCAGCAGCCTGGAGACCAGTCAGGGGACCCTCACCGGCGATGAGTATGTCGTCGCCGCCGGTAACGGCAGTGGTTCTCTGCTTGGGCATCTGGGGGTTCGCGTGCCGCTGTGCGCCCTGAAGGGGTACAGCCTGACCCTGCCCTATCCTGAAAAAGCAGGTATTGCCCCTGACATCAGCGTCACCGACTACGGGCACAAAATCGTTTATGCCCGCCTTGGCCAACAGCTGCGTATCGCGGCGATGGTGGACATCGGCTACGACGGCGACGAACTGCGCGAAAGCCGCATTCAGGCGCTGAAAAACATCGTCGCCCGCAGCTTTCCTGAACTGGAGGGGCTGGACAAGGCCGAAGTCTGGACCGGCATGCGCCCGTCAACGCCAGCCGGCCCGCCGATGCTGGGTCGCGCCGGCTACCCCAACCTGTGGATGAACCTCGGCCAGGGTAGCCTCGGCTTTACTCTCGCCGCCGGCAGCGCGGTGGTGCTGGGCGCGTTAATCGACAATCAGATGCCAGACATTTCTTTAGAAGGTCTCACATGGAAACAAACCGCATGACAATTATTCGCAATAATCCACAACCTCGTCTTGCCGCCAGCGTTGCGTATGGCGATCTGCTGTTCCTCTCCGGGCAGACGCCAAAAAGCAATGAAGACGATATCGTTTTACAAACCCGTGAAGTACTGGAGAAGATCGACGCGCTGCTGGCCGCAGCCGGGAGCGATAAGCAGCACATTCTCTCCGCGCAGATCTGGTTGAAAAATATCGAGCGTGACTTTGCCGCATTCAATGAGGTGTGGGTGCAATGGATGCCGGAAGGCTATAGCCCGGCGCGAGCGGCCGTGCAGGCGGAGATGGCGCGACCAGAAATCCTGGTGGAGATCATGCTCACCGCCGTCAAAGCGTAAAGATTGACAGAAAAGAAAAAGGCCGCAATGCGGCCTTTTTAATTAGTTCAGATTATTTGTCTTTCGGCGACGCGTTTTCGACACGGCTTTTCAGCTTCTGACCGGGTCTGAAGGTCACCACGCGCCGGGCTGTAATGGGAATATCCTCCCCCGTCTTCGGGTTACGTCCCGGGCGTTGGTTTTTATCCCGCAAATCGAAGTTGCCGAACCCGGAGAGTTTGACCTGTTCTCCGTTTTCCAGAGCACGACGGATCTCTTCGAAAAACAACTCGACCAGTTCTTTGGCATCCCGCTTGCTAAGCCCAAGCTTATCAAACAGATATTCTGACATTTCAGCTTTTGTAAGCGCCATAGGTTCAATCCCTCAATGATGCCTGGAATCGCTCTTTTAATGCCTCTACACATCTGGCAACGGTAGCGGCAATCTCCTCTTCTTCGAGTGTACGGCTGGTATCCTGCAGGATCAGGCTAATCGCAAGGCTCTTATACCCTTCCGCCACACCCTTACCACGGTACACGTCAAATAAGTTTACGCCAACTACCTGATTTACGCCAACTTTCTTACATTCGGCTAAAACATCGGCGGCAGCCACGTTTTCCGCGACCAGCACCGCGATGTCGCGACGGTTCGCCGGGAAGCGGGAAATATCGCGCGCCTGAGGCACCACGCGGTCTGCGAGCTTGTTCCACTCCAGTTCGAACACCAGAGTGCGACCGTTCAGATCCAGTTTACGTTCCAGCTCAGGATGAACAACCCCAATGAAACCAATGCGTTCACCTTTAAGATAAATCGCTGCGGATTGTCCCGGATGCAGCGCGGTGGTCGCTTCAGCACGGAATTCGATATCCGCTAATTTTCCGGTTAAATCCAGAACGGCTTCCAGATCGCCTTTCAGATCATAGAAATCGACCGTCTCTTTCGCCAGTGTCCAGTGCTCTTCGTAGCGGTTGCCGCAGATCGCCCCGGCCAGCATCACATCCTGACGAATGCCCAGCGGCGCATTGGTGTCCGGCACAAAGCGCAGGCCGCTCTCAAAGATGCGCACCCGGCTCTGCTGACGGTTCTGGTTGTAGACCACGGTGCCCAGCAGGCCGGTCCACAGCGACAGGCGCATCGCCGACATTTCGCTGGAGATCGGGCTTGGCAGGATCAGCGCCTCTTCCCCGGCGTGGATCAGCTGCTGGACTTTCGGATCGACGAAGCTGTAGGTGATCACTTCCTGATAGCCTTTGTCGTTCAGCAGCGTTTTCACGCGCTTCAGCGACAGGTCCGCTTCGCGGTGGGTTCCCATGATCAGACCCGCCTGCACCGGTTCGTCAGGAATGTAGTTGTAGCCGTAAACGCGAGCCACTTCTTCAACCAGATCTTCTTCGATCTCCATGTCGAAACGCCAGCTCGGCGCAACCGCCTGCCATTCGCCCTCGCCAACCGTCACTTCGCAGCCGAGGCGCTGCAGAATGTCGGTGACCTGCGCGTCAGCGATATGGTGGCCAATCAGGCGATCCAGCTTGCTGCGACGCAGCGTAATGGTGGCGCGTGTTGGTAGATTCTCTTTGCTGGTAACGTCAATGACCGGGCCGGCTTCACCGCCGCAGAGGTCGATCAGCAGACGGGTTGCACGCTCCAGCGCTTTATACTGCAGGGCCGGATCGACGCCGCGCTCATAGCGGTGAGAGGCATCGGTGTGCAGGCCATGACGGCGCGCGCGGCCGGTAATGGACAGCGGGCTGAAGAACGCGCATTCCAGCAGCACGTTCTGGGTTTCGTCGTTAACGCCGGAGTGTTCCCCGCCGAAGATCCCCCCCATCGCCAGCGCTTTGTTATGGTCTGCAATGACCAGCGTGTCGCTGTCGAGCTTTGCTTCAGAGCCATCGAGCAGGACCAGGGTTTCCCCTTCTTTCGCCATGCGCACCACGATCCCGCCTTCAATACGGTCGCGGTCAAAGGCGTGCATCGGCTGGCCCAGCTCAAGCAGCACATAGTTGGTCACGTCAACCACCGCGTCGATGGAGCGGATCCCGCAGCGGCGCAGCTTCTCTTTCATCCACAGCGGCGTCGGCGCTTTGACGTTGATACCTTTCACCACGCGCCCCAGATAGCGCGGGCAAGCCTGCGGCGCGTCAACCTGAATCGGCAGCACGTCGTCAATCGTCGCGGCAACCGGCGTGATTTCCGGCGCGTTCAGCGGGGCTTTGTTCAGGACAGCGACATCGCGCGCCACGCCAATGATGCCCAGGCAGTCGGCGCGGTTTGGCGTGACGCTGATTTCGATGGTGTTATCGTCAAGCTTGAGGTATTCGCGAATATCGGTGCCGATGGGCGCATCTGCCGGCAGCTCGATGATACCGCTATGGTCGTCGGAAATACCCAGCTCGGAGAAGGAGCACAGCATCCCCTCAGACGGCTCGCCGCGCAGCTTCGCGGCCTTGATTTTAAAATCGCCCGGCAGCACGGCGCCGATGGTGGCTACCGCGACCTTTAGCCCCTGACGGCAGTTTGGCGCGCCGCAGACGATGTCCAGCAGGCGTTCGCCGCCGACGTTGACTTTGGTGACGCGCAGTTTGTCGGCGTTCGGGTGCTGACCGCACTCCACCACTTCCCCGACAACGACGCCGTTGAAGCTGCCGGCGACCGGCTCAACGCCATCTACTTCGAGGCCCGCCATGGTGATCTGATCGGAAAGCGCTTCGCTGTCGATCGCCGGGTTAACCCATTCGCGTAACCACAGTTCACTGAATTTCATTGTTCTGTCCTGCCCTTATTTAAACTGTTTGAGGAAACGCAGATCGTTTTCGAAGAACGCGCGCAGATCGGTGACGCCATAGCGCAGCATGGTCAGACGCTCCATGCCCATGCCGAAGGCGAAGCCGGAGTAGACTTCCGGATCGATACCCACGTTACGCAGCACGTTCGGGTGCACCATCCCGCAGCCCAGCACTTCCAGCCATTTGCCGTTTTTACCCATTACGTCAACTTCCGCAGACGGTTCGGTGAACGGGAAGTAGGACGGACGGAAGCGGACCTGCAGATCTTCTTCAAAGAAGTTGTTCAGGAAGTCGTGCAGCGTCCCTTTCAGGTTGGTGAAGCTGATATTTTTATCAACGATCAGACCTTCCATCTGATGGAACATCGGGGTGTGGGTCTGATCGTAGTCGTTACGATAGACGCGGCCCGGCGCGATAATACGGATAGGCGGCTGCTGGTTTTCCATGGTGCGGATCTGCACGCCGGAGGTCTGCGTACGCAGCAGGCGAGTGGCATCGAACCAGAAAGTGTCGTGGTCAGCGCGCGCCGGATGGTGACCCGGAATATTCAGCGCATCGAAGTTGTGGTAATCGTCTTCGATTTCCGGGCCCGTCGCCACGGTAAAGCCGAGCTCACCGAAGAAACTTTCAATACGGTCGATGGTGCGAGTAACCGGATGCAGGCCGCCGTTTTCAATGCGGCGACCCGGCAGCGAGACGTCAATGGTCTCTGCGGCCAGACGCGCATTCAGCGCTGCGCCTTCCAGTTCAGCTTTACGCGCGTTCAGCGCCTGCTGCACCTGCTCTTTCGCCTCGTTGATGACCGCACCGGCTGCCGGACGCTCTTCCGGCGGCAGCTCACGCAGGGTGGTCATTTGCAGGGTCAGATGCCCTTTTTTACCCAGGTATTCCACGCGGACGTTGTCCAGCGCAGCAACATCTGATGCCTCGTTAATGGCTGCCTTGGCACTGGCAACCAGCTCTGCGAGATGTGACATGGTTTTCCTCATTATGTCGGTGCAGACACCGGTTATAGTGAAATTAATATTCCGAATCCATATACGAAAAAAGCCTCCACAGGGGAGGCTTTCTGGCGCTGTTTTCCGTTTCTTCTTTCACGCGCAAGCCCCCTGAGTTCAGGTGCTAAAGTAAAAAAAGAAGCGGAAAATAGCAGCATTCATGCTTGCATTACCTTGTCTGGTAAGAAACGTCAGAGCTGTATTGAAAAGCCTGCGCCGATAAAAGTCAATGTATTGATGGTGTTGAAACGAAAAGAGGGAGACAAGCTCCCTCTTTCAACTGGCTTATGCCAGAGCTGCTTTCGCTTTTTCGACCAGAGCGGTGAACGCTACTTTGTCGAATACAGCGATGTCAGCCAGGATCTTACGGTCGATTTCAACAGAGGCTTTTTTCAGGCCATTGATGAATTTGCTGTAAGAAATACCGTTCTGACGTGCTGCTGCGTTGATACGTGCAATCCACAGTTGACGGAACTGACGTTTACGTTGACGACGGTCACGGTAAGCGTACTGACCAGCTTTGATAACAGCCTGGAAGGCAACGCGGTATACGCGAGAACGCGCACCGTAGTAGCCTTTAGCTTGTTTCAAAATTTTCTTGTGACGTGCACGTGCAATTACACCACGTTTTACGCGAGCCATGTGTGCTCTCCTGTATCTATTCTAAGTTAAAAAAGTTAAACGTTAACGACTTATGCGTACGGCAGGCACGCGATAACCAGGCCCAGATCGCCTTTGGAAACCATGGCTTTCGGACGCAGGTGACGTTTACGCTTGGTAGCTTTTTTAGTCAGAATGTGACGCAGGTTAGCGTGCTTGTGCTTAAAACCACCTTTACCGGTTTTTTTGAAGCGCTTAGCAGCACCGCGTACGGTCTTAATTTTTGGCATTTTAATAACTTCCACTTCGCATTGTTAATAAACGAAACAAAGGCGAACAAAACCAGTGAGCCGAAGCCCACCGGAAATGTTTCTTGATGGCCTTACTGTTTCTTCTTAGGAGCGAGCACCATGATCATCTGGCGGCCTTCGATCTTCGTTGGGAAGGATTCGACTACTGCCAGTTCAACCAGATCGTCTTTCACGCGGTTAAGCACTTCCATACCGATCTGCTGGTGGGCCATCTCACGACCGCGGAAACGCAGCGTGATCTTGGCCTTATCGCCATCTTCGAGAAAGCGAATCAGGCTGCGGAGTTTTACCTGATAGTCACCTTCATCAGTACCAGGGCGGAATTTAATTTCCTTAACCTGGATAACTTTCTGCTTCTTCTTCTGTTCCTTAGAAGACTTACTCTTTTCATAAAGGAACTTGCCGTAGTCCATGATACGACAAACTGGCGGCTCGGCGTTAGGGCTGATTTCAACTAAATCTACTCCAGCCTCTTCAGCCTTTTCGATAGCTTCTCTCAGACTCACAATTCCCAGCTGCTCACCTTCCAGACCTGTTAAGCGAACTTCCTGGGCGCGAATCTCGCCATTAATACGATTCGGACGTGCCGTTTGAACTCGTTTTCCGCCTTTAATACCTTATTCCTCCAGTTGTTGAAGACTGCGGCTGCGAATCTCTTGTTGCAGCTTCTCGATCACTTCATTTACGTCCATGCTGCCGAGGTCTTTCCCGCGACGGGTGCGCACGGCCACTTTGCCGGCTTCGACTTCTTTGTCGCCACAGACCAACATATACGGGACACGACGTAAAGTGTGCTCGCGAATTTTAAAGCCAATCTTCTCATTTCTCAAGTCTGCTTTTACACGAATGCCCGCATTTTGTAGTTTACGCGTCAATTCGTTAACGTATTCAGCCTGAGAATCGGTAATATTCATGACCACTACCTGCACTGGTGCAATCCAGGTTGGGAAGAAGCCTGCGAACTCTTCGGTCAGGATGCCAATGAAGCGCTCCAGAGAACCGAGAATCGCACGGTGAATCATGACCGGCACCTGACGCTCGTTGTTTTCGCCCACATAGGAGGCGCTTAAACGCTGCGGCAGAGAGAAGTCCAGCTGTACGGTACCGCACTGCCATGCACGATCGAGGCAGTCATACAGGGTAAATTCAATTTTCGGGCCGTAGAACGCCCCTTCACCGAGTTGATATTCAAATGGGATGTTATTTTCTTCCAGCGCCACCGCCAGATCCGCTTCCGCGCGATCCCAGGTCTCGTCGCTACCGATACGTTTTTCCGGGCGAGTCGACAGTTTGACGACGATCTTCTCGAAGCCAAAGGTGCTATACATATCGTAGACCATACGAATACAGGCGTTCACTTCATCGCGAACCTGATCTTCAGTACAGAAGATATGCGCATCATCCTGGGTAAAGCCGCGCACGCGCATCAGACCATGCAGCGCGCCAGACGGTTCGTTACGGTGGCAGCTACCGAATTCCGCCATACGCAGCGGCAGGTCGCGGTAGGATTTCAGCCCCTGGTTGAAGATCTGCACGTGACCCGGGCAGTTCATCGGCTTGATACAGTATTCACGGTTCTCAGAAGAGGTGGTGAACATCGCATCTTTGTAGTTGTCCCAGTGGCCGGTTTTTTCCCACAGCACACGGTCCATCATGAACGGACCTTTTACTTCCTGATACTGGTACTCTTTCAGTTTAGAACGAACAAACGTTTCCAGTTCACGGAAGATGGTCCAGCCGTCATTGTGCCAGAACACCATCCCCGGCGCCTCTTCCTGCATGTGATACAGGTCGAGCTGCTTACCGATTTTACGGTGGTCACGCTTGGCGGCTTCTTCCAGACGCTGCAGGTAGGCATTCAGCGCTTTTTTATCTGCCCACGCGGTGCCGTAGATACGCTGCAACATTTTATTGTTGCTGTCGCCGCGCCAGTAGGCTCCGGCGGTTTTCATCAGCTTAAAGTGATGGCAGAAGCGCATGTTCGGTACGTGCGGACCGCGGCACATATCGATATATTCTTCATGATGATACAGGCCAGGCTTGTCATCATGGGCAATGTTTTCATCAAGAATAGAAACTTTATAGCTTTCGCCGCGTTTCACGAAGGTTTCACGCGCTTCATGCCAGCTCACTTTCTTCTTGATAACGTCGTAGTTTTTCTCGGCGAGCTCATGCATACGTTTTTCGAGCGCGTCGATATCTTCCTGGGTCAGGGTGTGGTCGAGGTCTACGTCATAGTAGAAACCATTATCGACAACCGGACCGATAGCCATTTTGGTGTTGGGCCACAGCTGTTTGATGGCATGGCCTAACAGGTGCGCGCAGGAGTGACGAATGATCTCCAGCCCTTCTTCATCTTTCGCGGTGATGATAGAGAGAGTGGAATCGGATTCGATCGGGTCACAGGCGTCTACCAGTTCACCGTTTACCCGCCCGGCAATGGTGGCTTTCGCCAGGCCTGGACCGATATCCAGCGCGACATCCATCGGACTCACTGCGTGGTCAAAATGGCGTTGGCTGCCATCAGGAAGCGTAATTACAGGCATTTTATGTCCTTATTTGCAGTGGTGCCCCGCACGAAAGAGCACATACAAAACTATATAATCATAATTATCATCAGGTTAAGGCGCAGTTCCCGCTTCACTCTGCGAAAATAGGAGCACGACCGGAACGATCGCTCCCCCCTGCAACCGCCTGCTGATAACACCGGGGAGTAGTTTACACATCATTGGTACGTGATTAAAGCCGCGACAGCATAAATGATGGCGGAATGCGGAGAAAACAAGAGGGCCACGGATAAAAAAGCAGAATATAAGCGATGTGGCGCGGTAATATTGGCCAATGGCGCCGGACGATATTATTCGGACATGATAAAAGAGACGTGGAGATATTGCCTGCTGAATGTATACCGCGGGCCATTAAACCGGTACCACTTAACCCGGCTTATTAGACCGCTCGCGAAACGATAGCCTGCAATATTAAGACCACTCGCCGGCCACCAGCGTATGCACATTAAAGGCGTCGTTCATGGATTTTCCGGTGGTAGGGGCGCCGGGCGCAATATTCGAACCAGCCTCAACGTCAGAGGCTTTGGCGATACCTACCTGGGTATGATCCTGATGACCCGATGGCGGAACGGGCGTGGCGGCTGATGCGCCAAAAGAAAGCACGCACAGCGCCAGGGCTGCGATGGTATAACGATTGTTTTTCATGATGTTAATTCTCTTATTACGGAAAACAGACCGGGCAATGTCGCCCTCCGGTCAGTGGTTGTTAGTATAGATCCAGATCACATATTTGTCCGTCGAATATTTAGCTATTTGTGTCAAATAGAATGAATATTTGTCAGGCGCTCGTGAATAATGGAGAAAAAATGGAGGGCTATTTCCTTTTTACAAAAAGTAAAACGAACGGCCAGAAAAAATAATATCACTAATTGCTAAAACCAAAACGAACAGGCCGGGGAAAACCCGGCCTGAAATATTACATCTTATACCCGAGGGAGAGCGAGGTCCGGCGATCGGTATGCTCCGGCGCAGACGCAGGCGGCTCAGAGTTCCAGGTCACGTTGTAGGCGACCTTCAGGGCGAAATGGGCGTTAATCGCCACGTTTAACGCGCTCTCTGAGTTGACCGTGGTGTCCTCGGCGCCGAACACCGATACCCCTTGCGAAAATTTGGCGTTATCGGTCATCTGCCAGGCCCAGGTACCCGAAGCATAACCCAGCGGCTGGGTATCAGTATCCCCGTCGGTATATTCGTCATAGCGAACGCCAGGACCAAATTCAAACCGCAGACTGTGCACCGGCCCGTTGAGGATCTGACGACCATAGCCCGCCGTCACAACATCGCGCTGTTGATAGCCGTTGTAGCGGTCTGTTAGCCAGCTACCCTGACCAAAGACATAGTTCATATCGGTCAGGTTGTAGCGGCTACGTCCGCCGACAGCATATTTTTCTGAGGATCGCTCATCATTGGACGACGTGTTGCTGGCGTTGCCCCACAGCGACCAGGCGGTGGTATTACCATACCAGGTCAGGGTGGAATCCGCCGTCATCGAAGAGCTCTTGGTGTTGCCGGACTGCGCCAGGTAGCCTGCGTTAACCACCCCTTCGAACGGTTTTTTGGCAGCGGAAGGGTCATCCATGACGGTAAATACAGAATCATCGGCCATTGCGCCAACAGACGCAAAAAGCCCCCCCGCCAGCATAACCGCTGCGGGTACTGTCTTTAAAAGCTTCATTATAACTCTCTAAAATACATTTTTTTAGGACAGTACAAATGATGAACAGGCATAATCTCGCCGGCTCATTGAATTTAGCGTCCGTACAACATAAAAGAGACCTGAGGGTCCCGGAAACTTTCGCGAGGATCGCGGAGTGCAGGTCCTAAGAAAGGTAGCAAATTATAAAAAAGCACGAATAACATAGCAATCACTTACTCTTTCGTTTTTTGAATAAGACAGCTCCGGAAACAATCTTTATTTCATAATGAAAATAGAGGCATCTTTGCAAAACTGTCAGGAACTGGACTTTCCCTCCCCGAGTCATCGTGCCATGCTTAAATTAACGACAGTCGCCGTATTAAGGAGGAGAAGGAATGACCAAAATTTACACGCTCACGCTGGCCCCCTCGCTGGATAGCGCCACGCAAACCCCACAGATCTACCCGGAAGGCAAACTTCGCTGCAGCGCGCCGGTATTTGAACCTGGCGGCGGCGGGATCAACGTGGCCCGCGCCGTGACCTTTCTCGGCGGCAAAGCCACCGCCATTTTCCCGGTCGGTGGCGCTACCGGCGAGCATCTTGCCGCCCTGCTGGCCGATGAGCAGGTGCCGGTCGAGACCGTCGAAACCCGCGACTGGACGCGGCAAAACCTGCACGTCCACGTGGCCGCCAGCGGCGAACAGTATCGCTTCGTTATGCCCGGCGCGGCACTGACGGACGATGAATTCCGCCGTCTGGAAGAGAAGGTTCTGACTATCGAACCCGGCTCTCTGCTGGTGGTCAGCGGCAGCCTGCCGCCAGGTATTAGCGTCGATAACCTGATGCAGCTGGTGAAAAATGCGCAACAGCAGGGACTGCGCTGCATCATTGACAGTTCTGGCGATGCGCTGGCCGCCGCGCTGGACGTCGGCAATATTGAGCTGGTGAAACCGAACCAGAAAGAGCTTAGCGCCCTCGTGCAGCGCGATCTCAGCCAACCCGATGACGTGCGCCTTGCCGCTCAGTCGTTGATCCAGTCCGGTAAAGTGCGCCGGGTGGTGGTCTCCCTGGGTCCGCAGGGGGCATTAGGCGTGGACGCCAGCGGCAGCGTTCAGGTAGTGCCGCCACCGATGAAAAGCCAGAGCACCGTCGGCGCTGGCGACAGCATGGTGGGCGCCATGACCTTGCGTCTGGCGGAAAACGCCAGCCTTGAAGACATGGTACGCTTTGGCGTCGCCGCCGGTAGCGCCGCGACCATCAACCAGGGCACCCGCCTCTGCTCGCGGGCCAATACGCAAAAAATCTATGATTATCTCTGCGGGCGTTGATCTTCCCTGCCCCCTCCGCGCCGGCGGAGGGGAATCACAATATAAGCAGGATGGTCTATGCTGGAAAGGCCATGCATAACAACGGGGTGTAGAGATGAGTAATGAAATTACCGCCTGGGTCGTCAGCGTGACCTTCCATGAACAGGCGCTGACGGAGATCAATGAGGTCAGCAACCATTTTACCCGTGCCGGGTTTGTACTGACGCTCAATGATGAAGAGGGCTCGCCCCATGAGCTGGGTACCAACACCTTCGGCCTGCTGAGCGGCCAGACGGCCGAGGAAGTTAAGGCCCTCAGCGCCGGCCTGGCGGAAGCGGCCCTTGGCCGCCCGGCGGAAATCGCTGTGGCCACATTCGCCGAGTGGTTAAAAGCTCAATAAGTGCGTTTAGCGCAACGGAAAGCGTCAGTTGTGCGTCAGTTCCAGGTTTACCCGGTAGTAATGCGCTAACCTTATGATATGGTGGAAAACATGGGGAGAGACAGCATGTGGCAAGCAATCAGTACTCTTTTACGCGATTGGCATACCGAAGACGCTGAAATCGAACTGAAAACCGAGCTGCCCGGTGGAGAGATCCATTCCGCCTGGCATTTACGCTTCGGCGGGAAAGATTACTTCGTGAAATGCGACGAACGGGAACTTCTGCCTATCTTCACCGCCGAGTCCGATCAGCTGGAGCTGCTGTCGCGAAGCAAAACCGTTCGCGTACCGCAGGTCTTTGCCGTCGGCAGCGATCGCGACTATAGCTTCGTGGTCATGGAGTACCTCCCTCCCCGTCCGCTGGATGCGCACAATGCGTTTCTGCTTGGCCAGCAGCTAGCCCACCTCCATCAGTGGAGCGATCAGCCGCAGTTCGGTCTGGATTTTGATAACGATCTTTCCACCACGCCGCAGCCCAACGCCTGGCAGCGTCGCTGGTCGGTTTTTTTTGCCGAGCAGCGTATCGGCTGGCAGCTGGAGCTCGCGGCGGAGAAGGGATTGCACTTTGGCGATATCGATACCTTAGTCGATATGGTACAGCAGCGACTGGCCAACCATCAGCCGCAGCCTTCGCTGCTGCACGGGGATCTGTGGTCCGGCAACTGCGCCTTAGGGCCGGATGGCCCCTATATATTCGATCCCGCCTGCTACTGGGGCGACCGCGAGTGCGATTTAGCCATGCTGCCGATGCATCCGGAACAGCCCCCGCAAATCTATGACGGCTATCAGTCCGTTTCGCCTCTGCCGTCGGGTTTTCTCGATCGTCAGCCGATTTATCAGCTTTATACTCTGCTGAACAGAGCGATTTTGTTTGGCGGCCAGCACCTGGTAACGGCCCAGCAGGCGCTGGATGATGTATTGATGGAGAAAATGCGTTAAACAAGCTTCACGGCGGACCTTGCCGGTCCGCCGCAGCGTTTTATCAGTTAATCTCGACGCCGTTCAGGCGGAATTTGATGGTCATCGTTACGCCGGTACCCGGTCTTCCCTGCTCATAACGCCATCTGCGCATCGCGCTTTTCACCTCGCGTTCGAACATATTCGCCGGCTGAGCAGAGAGGATCTGCAGATTATCAATGCGGCCATCAGGCGAAACGTCAAACTTCACCCGTACCGTCCCTTCAATGCGCAGCGCCTGAGCGCGCGGCGGATAGGACGGCTGAACGCGGCTGATCGCCCGCGGGCCGCTCGGAGCAGTAACGGTGGGTTTAGCCGCTGCGGTCGAGGTACTTGGCGCTGTACGCGCCGGCGCCGTATTGTTGTTTTCAAACGGCGAGGCCGGACGCGGCTCTGCTGCCGGCTTCACTTCCCGCTTCGGCTGTTCAACCTTTTTCTCCGGCTTAGGCTTGGGTTTAGGTTTGGGCTTCGGCTTAGGTTCCGGTTTATGGATCACCACCGGCGCCTCTTTCGGCGGTTCAGGCGCTACCTCTGGCTCCGGCTCAGGTTCGGGTTCAACAACGGGCTCCACGACAGGCTGCGCCGCCGGAGGCGGCTCAAGATCGGCCGGCGCCACCATTGTGATCTCTATCGGCTGCGTCGGAGAAGGCTGTTCAATAACCTGATGTACCGAGGTATAAAGCAGCCCCGCCACAACGGCACCGTGGATAGCCACGGACAGCAGCGTTGGCCACGGAAAGCGGCGAGGTAAATCAAGGGTCATTGCGCTCATAGTCGTTTCTGTTGAAAAATGATGCTCCGATTTTAAATGCAAATAGCAATCATATTCAATAAGGCGTCTTAACCTGAGTCAATTTTTGCCGCCATTTGCAGAAAAAAGCTGCGTCGGCAGTGCTTTCCACTCCAGAGCGCATCTTTGCATTGCAGTCCATCGCTGTTTAACTTAACGTAATTCGCCTGATTATTGATAAGGAGCTTTGCCGTGCTTTACGTTATCTACGCTGAAGATATCGCCGATTCTCTGGAAAAGCGGCTGTCGGTTCGCCCCGCGCATCTCGCGCGTTTACAACTCTTACACGATGAAGGCCGACTGCTTACCGCCGGGCCAATGCCGGCCGTTGACAGTAACGAACCGGGCGCAGCAGGATTCAGCGGCTCAACGGTGATTGCCGAGTTTGAATCGCTGGAAGCGGCCCAGGCCTGGGCCAATGACGATCCGTATATCGCCGCCGGGGTTTACCGCCAGGTCTCTGTTAAGCCATACAAAAAGGTTTTTTGAAAATACCCTTTCCTTTTTCTGGCTAACCACAAAAACACCCAGGTCATCAGAATGAAGGGCGCATTTTGGTACACAACATTGAAATGTCGCCCTTTTTAACCTCGCGAAAGCGTTGACTGTTATCCGCCTGAGAAGCCTGGAAGATGAGCACGCACTTTCTCCTGCTACCCCATCATCGACCATCGCCTCGCTTTTTTCGGCAATGGAAAATGCTGACAAAACATCGACGCCACGCGTGATAGTGAATTACTAATACCTTGTGTAAGGCTGTTAAGGAGGATCGCGTTGTTATTTAGCGCTTGCATTTAATGTCAGCACATCCTGATATAGCCCTATAAATCTACAATGCAATAGAAAGAAAATAATTACTGAAAGATAGTTGCTTAACGACAGATATGAAAGCCTAGAAAAAAAATATTATTGGGCATCCACTGCGGATGCCGCGGAACCGAACGTAGCCCATCTTGCTATATTCAGGACCGTAGCCGCTTGAAAGCACGTGGAAATAACCCCCTGTAGACAAAGGTTTACCTGGCAGGCATAAAGGGATATTAACTACGCTGCCAGCGTTAAGTTGCTGAGCATCATTTTTAAAGCCTATTAATTTCGTTGCGTAAACTTCACGCAGAGTGATAGTAGGGGCATCACTGCTTGATTAAAAAATTTGAAAGGGAATAACAAATGTTTTCAATAAGCCCTGTATTTTTTTGGGCTAACATTTATGTACCTGCCGATTTTGAGGATTATTGTGTGAATACCCTGAAAAAAACCGCATTGCTTTCTGTACTTGCCTTATATATTCCTGTGTCGCAAGCCGCGGCTAAGGAATACAGTCTTGATCCACAGCATACCTCGGTTGTGATCTCCTGGAACCATTTCGGCTTCTCAAACCCTACCGCCTATCTCTCTGATGTTTCAGGGAAACTGGCCTTTGATAAAGAGAATCCGGAGAAATCCTCGGTGAACGTCACGCTGCCAGTGAAAACCATTGACGCTCACGTCAAGGCGTTAACGGATGAGTTTTTAGGCAAAGAGTATTTTGATGTTAAAACGTTTCCCGACGCCACTTTCCAGAGTACCAAAGTGGAAAGCAAAGGCGACAATAAATATGATGTGGAAGGTAATTTGACCATTAAAGGCATCACCAAACCGGTGGTCCTGCATGCCGTCCTGAATAAGCAGGATATGCACCCAATGGTGAAAAAAGAGGCCATTGGATTTGATGCCACCGGGGTGATAAAACGTTCAGACTTTAAGCTTGATAAATATGTGCCGGCGGTAAGTGATAACGTCACCATCACGTTATCCACGGAAGCCTATGCAAAATAAGTAAAAGCTGGCGCAACGATTGCGTTTTATTCAGGATGCTTATTGCATGGACTCTCTGGATAATATAACAGGCTCAGATTATTCATGGTCAGGATCGGTCGGTTCATTTAGCTTCAACGCGCTGGACCGCTTAATAACCCCCTTGCCTGTCTGAGTCTGTTTTCTCATTCCCTCAGTTCCCGCCTGGTTACCGCAGCTGGCCGGTCATATCATTAAGCATTTAACAACGCCATGCCCTTCCTGAGCGGCAATAAATGCTATCTGACGGTTAATTCCTGTCGCGCCGCAAACGACTTGGCTCTGGATCTTGTCGTCCGTCATTACAAGCCAGGCGTAGCATCTCTCTTTCACTGAGGCGGGAGCTCTGTTTTGTCGTCGCATAGCAGCATGAAAAACCATCATTGCCCTATGGAGATGTGCAACGGGAATTTAGCGCAGAGAGAAAACGACAACGGCACCGCGTACGGTGCCGTTTGCCTGCTCGCTTAGCTGTCAGGGAAGATAAACAGCAGGGCATGACGCTGCCGTTTCACCAGTCCCTTCCTGATAGCGAGGATCCGCATATTGCGGCGCGATTGGGCTTCCAGCCAGCGCGCTTTACGGCGATTCACCTGTCTCAGCATGCGCCAGCGCCCTACTTCCGTTCTACTACGCTTCATTGCAACGACTCTACGAGTGAAAACAGCCCCCATTATAAACCTCTGCCAGCAACTGACTACCGCTTTCGCTGCGTTTTTATTTGCCAGAAAAATACTGATGCGTAAACTCATCACATATCGTCATTCAAAAGGATTTTACATCTATGACAACCTTTTACACGGTGGTGAACTGGCTGGTCATTCTGGGGTACTGGCTGTTGATCGCCGGTGTAACATTACGAATTCTAATGAAACGCCGCGCTGTCCCGTCCGCCATGGCATGGTTGCTGATCATTTATATCCTGCCGCTGGTGGGGATCATCGCCTATCTCTCCTTTGGCGAGCTGCATCTCGGCAAGCGTCGGGCCGAGCGCGCCAGGGCGATGTGGCCCTCGACGGCCAAGTGGTTAAACGACCTCAAAGCCTGCAAACATATCTTCGCGGAAGATAACAGCCCGGTGGCCGAATCCCTGTTCAAGCTGTGCGAACGGCGTCAGGGCATTGGCGGCGTAAAAGGCAACCAGCTACAGCTGCTGACGGAATCTGACGACGTGATGCAGGCCCTGATCCGCGATATTCAGCTGGCCCGTCACAACATAGAGATGGTCTTTTATATCTGGCAGCCCGGCGGCATGGCCGACAGCGTCGCTGAATCGCTGATGGCCGCCGCTCGCCGCGGAGTTCACTGTCGGCTAATGCTCGACTCCGCGGGCAGCGTGGCCTTTTTCCGCAGCCCATGGGCGGCGATGATGCGTAACGCCGGTATTGAAGTCGTCGAAGCTCTTAAGGTTAACCTGATGCGCGTGTTCCTGCGCCGGATGGACCTGCGTCAGCATCGTAAAATGGTGATGATCGATAACTATATCGCCTACACCGGCAGCATGAATATGGTCGATCCGCGCTACTTTAAACAGGACTCAGGAGTCGGACAGTGGATTGATCTGATGGCGCGAATGGAAGGCCCGGTGGCGACCTCGATGGGCATCGTCTACTCCTGCGACTGGGAAATAGAGACTGGCAAGCGCATTCTGCCGCCGCCCCCGGACGTCAATATCATGCCGTTCGAAGAGGCCAGCGGACATACTATTCACACGATCGCCTCCGGACCGGGCTTTCCGGAAGATCTTATTCATCAGGCTCTCCTCACCGCCGCCTATGCGGCGAAAGAGCATCTGATCATGACCACCCCCTACTTCGTACCCAGCGACGACCTGCTGCATGCGATCTGTACCGCCGCCCAGCGCGGCGTTGACGTGAGCATTATTTTACCGCGCAAGAACGATTCGCTGCTGGTAGGCTGGGCCAGCCGGGCCTTCTTCACCGAGCTGCTGGCGGCCGGGGTCAAAATCTATCAGTTTGAGGGCGGACTGTTGCATACCAAGAGCGTGCTGGTCGATGGCGAGCTAAGTCTGGTGGGGACCGTCAACCTGGATATGCGCAGCCTGTGGCTCAACTTCGAGATTACCCTGGTCATCGATGACGCCGGTTTCGGCAGCGATCTGGCGGCGGTTCAGGATGATTATATCTCGCGCTCGCGCCTGCTGGATGCCCGTCTCTGGTTAAAACGTCCGCTGTGGCAGCGGATCGCCGAGCGACTGTTTTACTTCTTCAGCCCGTTGCTGTAAAACGTGCCCATCAGATACCGAATGAGTAGCAATCATGGATATGGATTTAAACAACCGCCTGACCGAAGACGAAACGCTCGAGCAGGCTTACGATATCTTCCTCGAACTGGCGGCCGACAATCTCGACCCGGCGGACATCATTCTGTTTAACCTGCAGTTTGAGGAGCGCGGCGGCGCCGAACTGTTCGACCCTTCGGCAGACTGGGAAGAGCATGTGGATTACGATCTCAACCCGGATTTCTTCGCCGAAGTGGTGATTGGTCTGGCGGATACCGACGGCGGGGAAATCAATGATATCTTCGCCCGCGTTCTGCTGTGCCGCGAGAAAGATCATAAGCTGTGCCATATTCTGTGGCGTGAATAACCTTTAACATCCAGTAAAAAGCCTGCCGCGGTACTCCCGGCAGGCTTTTTTTACGTCGCCAGCTTACTTCGGCAAGGCATGACCGCAGGCATGGCAGAAACGGGCGTTATCGTCATGGTCGCCCTGCTGACACTGCGGACACAGGCGCTGCTGTCGTCGACGATTCAGGGCGCTGGTCATATGCGTGGTGATAAGTCCGGTCGGTATGGCAATAATGGAGTAGCCGATCAGGATAAGAATGGAGGCCAGGATGCGACCCAACGGCGTGTGCGGCGTGATGTCTCCGTAGCCGACGGTGGTGATGGTCACGATGGCCCAATAGACCGAGGCGTTAAGCGTGGTAAAGCCGTATTCCGGCCCCTCAATCAGATACATTAACGAGCCGAAAATCACCATCACAATGGCGATAAACGAATAAAACAGGATCAGCTGATGGCGCGCGCTGACAATCGCTCGCCAGAACACGTTGAGCGAAGGCATAAAGCGCAGTAGTTTGAGAATACGCAGCGCGCGGATCGCCCGCATTGCCCGCCAGGCGAATACATAATTGAGGCTAATTTCCGGCCATAGCCACATCACATACAGCGGTAAAATCGTCGCCAGGTCAATCAGCCCCCAAAAGCTGAAAATATAGTGGAGCGGATTGGGCCAGGTAGCGATACGCAGCAGGTATTCCAGGGTAAAGACCGCGGTCACCAGCAGCTCCAGCCAGACGAAAATATGCCATTCATCTAATGTCAGGTGATATTGCGTGCCCAGTCCCGACTCGATAAATATCACCAGTACGCTGAGCAGGGCGAAAAGTCCGCACAGCCCTTCAAAGCGGCGGCCGGAACGGCGGTTCTGATCGAAAAGTAAATGATAAAGCCGCAGACGAGCGGCAGAAAGCATACCCACTTCGTTAACCTCGCAAAAAAAAGGCTGACCTGCGTCAGCCCCTGAGATTATAACGGGTCTACCTTAAGGCAGGAAACCGCATGGCGGAAACTGCCTTCCAGCACCGGGCGGGTTTTGGCGCACTCCGGTCCGGCAAGCGGACAGCGGGTGCGGAATACGCAGCCTGAGGGCGGATTAATCGGCGAGGGTAATTCGCCTTCCAGCAGTTGGATAGTTTTCGTTTTCTCGAGATCAGGATCGGGGATCGGCACCGCCGACATCAGCGCTTTGGTATAGGGATGCAGCGGATTATGGTACACCTCGTCGTAGGTCCCCAGCTCCACCGCATGGCCCAGATACATTACCAGAACCCGATCGGAGATATGCTTAACCACCGCCAGATCGTGAGCGATAAATATCAGCGATAGCCCCATCTCACGCTGCAGTTGCTGCAGCAGGTTGACGACCTGCGCCTGAATCGACACGTCAAGCGCGGAGACCGGCTCATCGCAGATAATCAGCTTTGGCTCAAGGATCAGCGCCCGCGCGATGCCGATACGCTGACACTGACCGCCGGAGAACTCGTGCGGATAGCGGTTGATCAGGTTGGGCAGCAACCCAACTTTCATCATCATCGCTTTGACGCGATCGCGCACTTCCTGACGGGGCATCTTCGGATGATAGGTACGCAGCGGTTCGGCGATAATTTCTCCGATGGTCATGCGCGGGTTCAGCGAGGCCAGCGGATCCTGGAAGATCATCTGGATATCGCTGCGCACGTCGCGCCACTCTTCCTGCTTCATGCCCAGCAGATCTTTACCCAGCCAGGCCACTTTGCCATCGGTCGCTTTCACCAGACCAATAATGGCGCGGGCGAAGGTCGATTTGCCGCAGCCCGACTCCCCTACCACACCGAGGGTTTCACCCTCGTAAAGGCGCAGCGTCACGCCATCCACCGCTTTCAGCGTTTTCGACGGCTGCCAGAACCACTGCTTGCCATCTTTGATATCGAAGTGCACCTTCAGGTCGGCAATTTCGAGCAGGACTTTTCGTTGTTCAGTTACGGCGTTCATAGCAGATCCCCCACCGGTTTAAAGCAGGCGCGCAGGCGGCCTGGCGCGAACGATTCCAGCGGCGGCGCGCTGCTGCACTGCTCCATGGCATGCGGGCAACGCGGCTGGAATGGACAGCCTTTCGGCAATCGCAGCAGGTTCGGTGGGTTGCCGGGAATGGTCAACAACGCATCGCCTTCCGCATCCAGACGTGGAACCGCATTCAACAGCCCAATAGAGTATGGGTGCGACGGTTGATAGAAGACATCGCGCGCCTGACCGTACTCCATGGTGCGCCCGGCGTACATCACCAGCACTTTATCGCAGATACCTGCCACCACCCCAAGGTCGTGGGTGATCATGATAATGGCCGTGTTGAATTCGCGTTTAAGCTCATTCAACAGCGTCATGATCTGCGCCTGCACGGTAACGTCCAGGGCAGTGGTCGGTTCATCCGCAATCAGCAGCCGGGGCCGGCACAGCAGCGCCATGGCAATCATCACGCGCTGACGCATGCCCCCGGAGAACTCGTGCGGGAACATTTTCATGCGCTTACGCGCTTCCGGCATTTTTACCGCGTCGAGCATCTTCACCGACTCTTCAAACGCTTCGGCTTTACTCAGCCCTTTATGCAGCATCAGGACTTCCATTAACTGCTCGCCCACCCGCATATAGGGGTTAAGAGAGGTCATCGGATCCTGGAAAATCATTGAGATTTGTTCAGCGCGCAGTTTGTTCAGCTCACGCTCGGGCAAATTGAGGATTTGCCGACCGTTAAAGGTGGCGGAACCCCCGATGCGACCGTTGGCCGCCAGCAGTCCCATCAGGGCGAAGGCGGTTTGCGATTTACCGGAGCCGGATTCGCCCACAATGCCGAGCGTCTCGCCCGCCTGCAGGGTGAAGTTCAGATCATTGACGGCGGTGACGTCGCCATCCGGCGTTTTAAAGGTGACGCGAAGATCTTTCACGTCCAGCAGTAGTCCGCTGTGGCTCTGCGCTTGCGGCGCTTTTGCCGTTTCAATCATGGTCATGGCAGCGCTCCTTAGCGGTCTTTCGGGTCGAGGGCATCACGCAGACCATCGCCGATAAAGTTGAAACAGAACAGGGTCACCACCAGGAAACCCGCCGGGAACAACAGTAGCCAGGGCGAAACTTCCATTGAGTTGGCGCCATCGCTGAGCAATGCCCCCCAGCTGCTGAGCGGCTCCTGCGTCCCCAGTCCCAGGAAACTGAGGAAGGATTCGAAGAGGATCATGCTGGGGACCAGCAGCGAGGCATACACCACCACCACCCCCAGCACGTTGGGGACGATATGGCGCAGCACGATGCTCGCCGTCGAGACCCCGCCGACCTGCGCGGCTTCGATAAACTCTTTGCGCTTCAGGCTTAGCGTCTGCCCGCGCACGATACGCGCCATATCCAGCCAGGACACCATGCCGATGGCGACAAAGATCAGCAGGATATTCTGACCAAAAAAGGTCACCAGCAGGATGACGAAGAACATAAACGGGAAGGAGTTGAGGATCTCCAGCAGACGCATCATCACCGAATCCACTTTGCCGCCGAGATAACCGGAGAGCGAACCGTACAGCGTGCCGAGGATCACCGCCACCAGCGCCGCCGCCACCCCGACCATCAGCGAAATGCGCCCGCCGATCGCTACGCGCACCAGCAGATCGCGCCCGGAGGAGTCGGTTCCGAAGTAGTGGCCGGAGGCCATATCCGGGGCATTGGACATCATGCCCCAGTCGGTATCGAAGTAGGAGAACGACGACACCATCGGCGCGAAGGTAACGAACAGCGCAATAAGCACCAGCATAATCAGGCTGGTCACCGCGGCGCGGTTATGCATAAAGCGACGACGCGCATCCTGCCAGAGGCTACGCCCCTCCACTTCCAGCTTCTCACTGAAGTTTTCCAGCGCCTCGCTATTTTTCTTACTTAACATCATGGCGAACTCCGGCTTCAGTAGCGAATCTTCGGATCGATAACGGCGTACAGCACGTCAACGATGGCGTTGAACAGGATAGTCAGGGCGCCAACGAGGATCGTCAGGCTGAGCACCAGCGAGTAGTCGCGGTTAAGCGCCCCGTTAACGAACAGCTGGCCGATCCCCGGCAGGCCGTAAATGGTTTCAATGACCATTGAGCCGGTGATGATGCCCACGAAAGCTGGCCCCATATAGGAGAGCACCGGCAGCAGCGCCGGCTTCAGCGCATGGCGCAGAATAATGCGACGCATCGGCAGCCCCTTCGCCCGCGCGGTGCGGATAAAGTTAGAGTGCAGCACTTCAATCATTGAGCCGCGAGTAATACGCGCGATGCTGGCGATATAGGCCAGGGAAAGCGCCACCATCGGCAGGATCATAAATTTCAGCGCCCCGCCGTTCCAGCCGCCGCCCGGCAGCCAGTGCAGGGTAATGGCAAAGATCATCACCAACAGCGGCGCGACCACAAAGCTCGGAATAACCACGCCGGTCATGGCTACCCCCATCACCGCGTAGTCCCAGCGGGTATTTTGCTTCAGGGCGGCTATCACCCCGGCGGCAACGCCGATCACCACCGCCAGTAAAAAGGCGGCGAAGCCCAGTTTCGCTGAAACCGGGAAGCTGGCGGCCACCAGATCGTTGACGGAATAATCTTTGTATTTAAAAGAGGGACCAAAATCGCCATGCGCCAGCTGCTTCAGATAATTGAAGTACTGCGTCATGATAGGGTCGTTTAAATGGTATTTTGCTTCAATATTCGCCATGACTTCCGGCGGTAGCGTGCGTTCCCCGGTAAAAGGACTTCCCGGCGCCAGACGCATCATGAAGAATGAGATGGTGATAAGAATAAATAGCGTCGGAATCGCTTCCAGACAGCGACGTAAGATAAATTTTAACATTGCCCGTACCTTCTGGCGTGTGCCTTTGCACTGCTCTCAAATAAGACACGATGGAGCGAGCCGAGACCCGCTCCACGTATTGCCATTAATGTTTGATAACGTAGAGGTCTTTGGTATAGACGTTATCCATCGGGTCTTTACCGGTATAGCCACCGACCCATGGTTTCACCAGGCGGGCGTTAACGTAGTAATAGACCGGTACGATCGCGCTGTCTTTGTCCAGCTGCTGCTCTGCTTTCGCATAGGCCGCCGTGCGCTGCGCTTCATCGGATGCTTTTACGGATTCAGCCATAATCTTGTCGAACGCCGGGCTCTTATAGTGCGCGGTGTTCATTGAACTGTCAGAGAGCATGGTGTTCAGGAAAGAGGTTGGCTCGTTATAGTCGGCGCACCAGCCCGCACGCGCCACGTCATAGGTGCCCTGATGACGGGTATCGAGGAACGTTTTCCACTCCTGGTTGACCAGCTTCACGTCAATGCCCAGGTTTTTACGCCACAGCGAGGCGGCGGCAATCGCCAGCTTCTTGTGCAAATCAGAGGTGTTATACAGCAGGTTGAAGGTCAACGGTTTATCGGCGCTATAGCCGGCTTCGGCCAGCAGTTTCTTCGCTTCTTCGTTGCGTTTTTCCTGCGACCAGGTAAACCATTCCGGCTCGCTCAGCTTCGCGCCATCGGTGTAAGGCGGCGTGTAGCCGTAGGCCGGCAGATCGCCCTGTCCTTTCACCTTATTAGCAATAATATCGCGATCCAGACCCAGCTTCAGCGCGGTACGCACGCGCACGTCGGTGAACGGGGCCTTCTGGTTGTTGATTTCGTAATAATAGGTACACAGATAGGGGTCAACGTGCAGCTCGTTGGGGATCTCTTTTTTCAGCTTCTGGAAGAGTTCGATTGGCAACTGGTTATAAGTCATGTCCAGTTCACCGCTGCGGTAGCGGTTAACATAGGTCACTTCGGAAGAGGTCGGCAGCCAGGTAACGGTGTTAATGACTGTTTTAGCATTATCCCAATAGTGCGGGTTACGCTCCATTACGATCCGCTCGTTGACCACCCAGTCTTTCAGAGTATACGCGCCGTTGGTAACGATATTGCCAGGCTGCGTCCACTTTTCGCCAAATTTTTCGATGGCCGGTTTGTAGACGGGAGACATCGCCGGGTTAACCAGCAGTTTATAAAAATAGGGTACCGGTTCGCTGAGGGTGACTTCCAGCGTGTGGTCGTCAATGGCTTTTACGCCCAGCTCGCTCGGCGCTTTCTTGCCGTCAATGATTTCGTCGACGTTAACGATATGACCATATTGCGGATAGCTGGCATAAGGAGACGCGGTTTTCGGATCCACCAGACGCTGCCAGCTGTATACGAAGTCCTGGGCGGTAACCGGCTCGCCGTTAGACCATTTTGCATCTTTACGCAGATGGAAGGTCCAGACTTTAAAATCTTTATTATCCCAGCTCTCCGCCACGCCAGGGATCGGGTGGCCATCTTTCGGCGAAGTATTCAGCAAACCTTCGAACAGGTCGCGGCTAATATTGGCCTCTGGCACCCCTTCGATTTTATTTGGGTCCAGCGATTGCGGCTCGGCGCCGCTATTACGTACCAGGGTTTGCTTCTCTGCCAGCTGCACACCAGCCGGGACATCCGCTGCCATTGCCATATTGCCGGCGATCAGTGCGGATAGCACTCCCGCGGCGATTAAACGCTTTTTAGTGATGATGGTCATTGTGTTGTAACTCCAGTCATTATAATTGCTGGTTTTTTAACCAGCCTGTTTTTCCCGTTTTCGGGTTCTGTCCAACGCAGGAGTTTGCGATTGGCAGATTGCTATCACCGACTTATTTATTACGACCGCTCGAACGGCAGTCTTAACGTCGATTCGTTGCCCTCGCTGGAGGGTCGTTCTGGCGAAATGAGTTAATTAAAAATAATTCTCATTTGCGTACATAATTCAGCAGACGATAACGGCGGAAAGTACCAAAAGGTAAACACCTCCGCCAATGCAATTTGCAAATATGTTACCGAATTCTCTTTTATTGCCGGTTTTGCCAGCGTGACAAGCGTTTGCCATAAAACGTCGATGTAAAAATATTATTATTTATCAGAGCATTACGATAATTTCATCAGCCGGCATACTGAGCAGCGACCACAAGATGGTTTTTTGTACAAAAATTTAACAATAGATTACTTTTTAGCACATTCATCTGCCGCCTTGTTAAAATTACTAATATCATTTCGATGATCCGACAGCAAGTACCAGAGAATGATGTGAAGAAAATAACATCACAGGAGTGGGAGGCGTGAGGAGAATGTTAAGAGAAATGTTTCATATCTTAATGAAAAATATGAAATTAATAGCGATATCGCAAAATGTTATCCCTACCGCCAGCTCCGCGCTGGCTAATAGGTTTTGCTAATAATCGCGCAGGCGTGAAGCGAGACTCCCCGCCTGCTGGCGACGAACTAACTCAGCAGCCCTGGGAAAAGCGCTTTAATCCCGGTCACAATAAACTCAATGCCGAGGGCCATCAGCAACAGGCCCATAATACGGGTGATGACGTTGATTCCCGTCTGCCCCAGCAAACGGACCAGCCACGGCGCCATACGGAAAATCCCCCAGCAGCAGAGGGCAAATACCGCTATCGCCAGTGAGAACCCGACCAGATGCACCCAGGAGTGGTACCGGGTCCCCCAGACGATAGTTGAACTGATTGCCCCTGGCCCGGCCATTAATGGTAGCGCGAGAGGAACGACGCCGATGCTCTCCCGGACCGCCGTCTCCGACTTCTCCTGCTTGTTCTGCTTATCTTCGCCGAGCTTACCGCTGATCATCGACATCGCGATGGTCACCACCAGGATGCCGCCGGCGATACGGAAGGAGTCAATGGAGATACCGAAAATCTGCAGAATGCCATCGCCGAGGAACAGCGACGTCAGGAGGATGATCGCCACCGACAGGTTGGCGGTGAGGTTGGTCTTATTACGCACCGCAGCCGGCTGATAGCTAGTCATACTGATGAATACCGGAATAATGCCAACCGGGTTAACCAGGGCAAATAAGCCGATGAAAAACTTGAAATATGCAGAAAAATCGAACAGTGATTGAGTCACATTGGGCTCCGCAGCATCATCAAAATTGGCGGTTGACTGTTAACAGCATAAAATAACTGCGCGAAACATACGCTTTTTACCTGCAATATTCATTATAAATATGCATAACCCGGTGATATGTATCGAATGTTAGCCATTTGTATATTTAATGCTAATCGTTTTTTTAATTTCAAAACCCTCCCATCACACTTGATCGAACCGGTCAAAAAGCAGTCAGCTGAAAGGTATCAGCAGCGACAATACTTGATCTAAATCACGTAATTTGTACTCAGAAGTGAGTAATCTTGATGACACCAACAGAGTGGAAGGCAGCAGTACCTGAAAGCGAAAGAGATAAAGCTTTTTTAGTAAATCGGTGAAACAGCGCCCTGATTTTTCTACATAAACATTTACATGCAAGCTGTTAACGGCCTGTCTATAATGTCGAATCGAGCGACTGATTTACTAAAAAAGTTTAACATTATCAGGAGAGCATTATGGCTGTTACTAATATCGCTGAACTGAACGCGCTTGTTGAGCGTGTCAAGAAAGCCCAGCGTGAATATGCCAGTTTCACTCAAGAACAAGTCGACAAAATCTTCCGCGCCGCCGCTCTGGCCGCTGCAGATGCTCGAATCCCTCTCGCCAAAATGGCCGTAGCCGAATCCGGCATGGGCATCGTTGAAGACAAAGTGATCAAAAACCACTTTGCTTCCGAATACATTTACAACGCTTATAAAGACGAAAAAACCTGTGGCGTTCTGTCAGAAGACGACACCTTTGGCACCATCACTATCGCTGAGCCTATCGGCATCATCTGCGGTATCGTACCGACCACTAACCCGACTTCAACAGCCATTTTCAAATCGCTCATCAGTCTGAAAACGCGTAACGCCATCATTTTCTCTCCGCACCCGCGTGCAAAAGAAGCCACCAACAAAGCGGCTGATATCGTGCTGCAGGCTGCCATCGCGGCCGGCGCGCCGAAGGACCTGATTGGCTGGATCGATCAGCCGTCTGTAGAACTGTCTAACGCGCTGATGCATCACCCGAACATCAACCTGATCCTGGCGACCGGTGGTCCAGGCATGGTGAAAGCAGCATACAGCTCCGGTAAACCTGCTATCGGCGTCGGCGCCGGTAACACCCCGGTAGTCATTGATGAAACCGCCGACATCAAACGTGCCGTAGCGTCCGTACTGATGTCTAAAACCTTCGATAACGGCGTGATCTGTGCTTCTGAGCAGTCCGTTGTGGTGGTTGATTCAGTCTATGACGCGGTTCGCGAACGTTTCGCCAGCCACGGCGGCTATCTGCTGCAGGGTAAAGAGCTGAAAGCCGTTCAGGACATTATCCTGAAAAATGGCGCGCTGAACGCGGCTATCGTTGGTCAGCCAGCGGCCAAAATCGCTGAACTGGCAGGCTTTACCGTGCCGGCCACCACCAAAATTCTGATTGGTGAAGTGACCAACGTTGACGAGAGCGAGCCGTTTGCTCACGAAAAACTGTCTCCGACGCTGGCTATGTACCGTGCAAAAGATTTCGAAGACGCGGTAGCCAAAGCAGAAAAACTGGTCGCCATGGGCGGTATCGGCCACACCTCTTGCCTGTACACCGACCAGGACAACCAGCCGGCTCGCGTGGCTTACTTCGGCCAAATGATGAAAACCGCGCGTATCCTGATCAACACCCCGGCTTCTCAGGGTGGTATCGGTGACCTGTACAACTTCAAACTCGCGCCTTCCCTGACTCTGGGTTGTGGTTCCTGGGGTGGTAACTCCATCTCTGAAAACGTTGGTCCGAAACACCTGATCAACAAGAAAACCGTTGCTAAGCGAGCTGAAAACATGTTGTGGCACAAACTTCCGAAATCTATCTACTTCCGTCGTGGCTCCCTGCCAATCGCACTGGATGAAGTGATTACCGATGGTCACAAACGCGCGCTGATCGTGACTGACCGCTTCCTGTTCAACAACGGCTATGCCGATCAGATCACTTCCGTACTGAAAGCTGCGGGTGTTGAGACGGAAGTCTTCTTCGAAGTTGAAGCTGACCCGACGCTGACCATCGTACGTAAAGGTGCCGACCTGGCGAACTCCTTTAAACCAGACGTGATCATCGCCCTGGGCGGCGGTTCCCCGATGGATGCGGCGAAAATCATGTGGGTCATGTACGAACATCCGGAAACCCACTTCGAAGAACTGGCGCTGCGCTTTATGGATATCCGTAAACGTATCTACAAGTTCCCGAAAATGGGCGTCAAAGCCAAGATGGTGGCGATCACTACCACTTCCGGTACCGGTTCTGAAGTGACGCCGTTCGCCGTGGTGACCGATGACGCGACCGGTCAGAAATACCCGCTGGCAGACTACGCGCTGACCCCGGATATGGCCATTGTCGATGCCAACCTGGTGATGGATATGCCGAAATCGCTGTGTGCTTTCGGTGGTCTGGATGCGGTGACTCACGCCCTGGAAGCTTACGTTTCCGTACTGGCTTCTGAGTTCTCTGACGGCCAGGCGCTGCAGGCGCTGAAACTGCTGAAAGAGTACCTGCCGGCTTCCTATCACGAAGGTTCCAAGAACCCGGTTGCCCGTGAGCGCGTACACAGTGCCGCGACTATCGCCGGTATCGCGTTCGCTAACGCCTTCCTCGGCGTGTGTCACTCGATGGCGCACAAACTGGGCTCCCAGTTCCATATTCCGCACGGTCTGGCCAACGCCCTGCTGATCTGCAACGTTATCCGCTATAACGCGAATGACAACCCGACCAAGCAGACCGCGTTCAGCCAGTACGACCGTCCGCAGGCTCGTCGTCGTTACGCTGAAATCGCCGATCACCTGGGCCTCTCCGCACCAGGCGACCGCACCGCAGCGAAAATCGAGAAACTGCTGGCATGGCTGGAAAGCATTAAAGCTGAGCTGGGTATTCCGAAATCTATCCGCGAAGCTGGCGTTCAGGAAGCTGACTTCCTGGCCCACGTTGATAAATTGTCTGAAGATGCATTCGATGACCAGTGCACCGGCGCTAACCCGCGCTACCCGCTGATCTCCGAACTGAAACAGATCCTGCTGGATACCTACTACGGCCGCGAATTCGTCGAAGGCGAAGCCGGTGCGAAAGCCGAAGTTGCTCCGGTAAAGGCTGAGAAAAAAGCGAAAAAATCCGCTTAACCAACAGCGATAGCATCGCGACAAGCCCCGTCACCTGACGGGGCTTTTTTTATCCCCGCTATCAGCCATTCTTTATCGCCAGCTACGCCAACCTATAGCAGACATTAAAAAGGCGCCCACAGGCGCCTGTACGAGCTTCTGAGGGTATCAGCAGGGACGGTGCTGGTTTTGTACCTTGGTTAACGAACCGACGCTCAGCGCCTCTTTATAATGCTTACGGCAGACCGATACGTACCGCTCATTACCGCCGATGACGACCTGCTCACCCTCATTATAAGGACGCCCCTCCTGATCGAGGCGCAATACCATGCTGGCCTTGCGGCCGCAGAAGCAGATCGTTTTCAGCTCAACCAGCTTATCTGACCAGGCCAGTAAATACTGGCTGCCGGTAAAGAGCTCACCGCGAAAGTCCGTCCGCAACCCATAGCAAAGCACCGGAATATCCAGCGTATCGACAACTTCGGACAGCTCATGAACCTGTTCACGCGTCAGAAACTGGCTTTCATCCACCAGCACGCAGTGAATCGGCTTTAGCTGGTGCTCCGCCGCAATATCGTCAAATAACGAGGTCTGTGGATTATACAATCGGGCCGGCGAGGAGAGCCCGATACGTGAACTGACTTTTCCGGCGCCAAAGCGGTCATCAATCTCAGCGGTATAAACGACGGTACGCATCCCCCGCTCCTGGTAATTGTACGAAGATTGCAACAGAGCGGTCGACTTACCTGCATTCATTGCAGAGTAGTAGAAATAAAGTTGTGCCATCGGCTGCGTGACCCCAATCAAAGTGTTTTATCGCGGCGACGATTGTACCATATTTTATGCGCACAGCCGCGCTTTCAGCAGGGGTATTGTCGCGAAGCTGAAGGGCCTGCAAACCGAAAGGATTAAGAAGATGAATTGAATTTTCAGGGCCACTATTTGTACGCCCCGTTACGCTACTGGCGCGGTAACCATTGTCTTTTCGTGCTTATAGACCGGTTGCCCATGGGCTATAAGCAGGGCTGCCGGTTGTTTTATATTAAGCCTTGTAACCAAAAATGCGCTAATACTGACGAGGGTTATTTACCCATGTAAAGGATCATTTCTCTCACTGAACCTCTCAAAAAGCATACCGTCTCAATGTTTTAGCTTGCCTTCGCCTCATCGCTATAAGCGATGAAAGATGTGAAGCGGCACGGGAATTTTAACTTAAATTAATTAATTCTCGCGACAAATAACCAGTAATTTTGAATTCCTTACATTCCCCCCTATTGCACAACGCATTTTATCGCTCTATTATTAGTTCAACAAACCACCCCACAATATAAGTTTGAGATTACTACAATGAGCGAAGCACTTAAAATTTTGAACAACATCCGTACTCTTCGTGCGCAGGCAAGAGAATGCACCCTGGAAACGCTCGAAGAAATGCTGGAAAAATTAGAAGTCGTCGTTAACGAGCGCCGTGAAGAAGAAAACGCTGCCGCGGCAGAAATTGAAGAGCGTACGCGTAAGCTGCAGCAATACCGTGAAATGCTGATTGCTGACGGTATTGATCCGAATGAACTGCTGAGCACCATGGCTGCCGTTAAAGCCGGTACCAAAACCAAGCGTGCTGCACGTCCGGCTAAATATAGCTATGTTGACGAAAATGGTGAAACCAAAACCTGGACCGGTCAGGGCCGTACCCCGGCTGTGATCAAAAAAGCAATGGATGAGCAAGGTAAATCACTGGACGATTTCCTGATCTAATCTCCGTTGATCGCTATAAAAAATCCCGCTGCGGCGGGATTTTTTTTGCCCTCAGGGCCGATATAAAAAAACCGGGAGTCGCAGATGCGCTCCCGGTTTGTGCTTTCAACCGCGCGGCGGATTACTTCGCTACCGCCGTTTCCAGCCAGGCTTTAAAATCGTCGCCCAGCGTTTTGTGACGAATACCATATTCGACAAACGCCTGCATGTAGCCAAGCTTATTACCGCAGTCATGGCTCTTGCCTTTCATATGATAAGCTTCAACCGTTTCTTTCTCGATCAGCATATCAATGGCGTCAGTCAGCTGAATTTCATCACCAGCGCCCGGAGGGGTTTTCGCCAGCAGCGGCCAGATATCGGCGCTGAGGACATAACGCCCCACCACCGCCAGGTTGGACGGCGCAACGTCAGCTTTTGGCTTCTCAACCACGCCCACCATCGGTACGCTTTCGCCCGGCTTCAGGGATTCGCCTTTGCAGTCAACCACGCCATAAGCGGTTACGTCTTCGACAGGTTCAACCATAATCTGGCTGGCGCCAGTCTCATCGAAGCGAGAGATCATCTCAGCGAGGTTATCGCGGCTCAGATCGGATTCATATTCATCCAGAATAACGTCTGGCAGAATAACCGCGACCGGCTCATCTCCCACTACCGGATGGGCGCACAGCACCGCGTGACCCAGACCTTTCGCCAGGCCCTGACGAACTTGCATAATAGTCACGTGCGGCGGGCAAATAGACTGCACTTCTTCCAGCAGCTGGCGTTTTACACGTTTTTCCAGCATCGCTTCCAGCTCAAAACTGGTATCGAAATGGTTTTCGATAGAGTTTTTCGACGAGTGCGTTACCAGAACAATTTCAGTAATTCCTGCAGCGATACATTCATTAACAACGTACTGAATTAACGGCTTATCTACCAGCGGCAGCATTTCTTTTGGAATCGCTTTGGTGGCCGGCAGCATCCTGGTGCCTAATCCCGCAACCGGGATAACCGCTTTTCTGACTTTAGAATTAAGGGCAGCCATTGAAATCTCCTGGACTGTTTGTTTTTTAAACTTCTCGTTACAAATAACGTGTCGAGTATATCAGTCAACCGCGTATTTACTGGTCTGAAAAGCTGCCGATAGCCTCGAATTAGGACTTTTACGCATAAAACTGCTCGATGTTACCACCGCTAAAGGGCAAGAGGTAATCCCGTCTGCTTAGATATAAACGCAATTGCTCATTCCGCAGACAACATTAAGCGTAAACGACCGCCAGCCCCCCAAATTTGGCACTGCCACGAGGTGCAGCGTTGGCTAATTTGGTTAAGATAAGCATCACCCAGTGTCCCCAAAGGAACGCCATTACTAATCTGAATTTGATGCTCCCCTGTATTCAGCGTGCCATTAAGTCCCGCTGACACCAGAATTAAATTTTTCAGCCCGCTGTGGTAATACCCTACTAACAGAGGGAACTGGCCCGGAAGATTTGCCTGACGCAGCAGTTGATTCACCTGTTTTAACAAACTTCCCATTTCTGGTAGCCGTTGTCCCTGGTGCGCCAGTTGCTCCTGCAGCAGACCATTAAACAACGCGCGCAGCAATAATGCTGCCAACACGCCATTATCGCCTGCGCGTGTGACATCCAGACAATAGAAAGCCAAATCATTTTCCGAAAGCGGCGCGATATCGAGTACCAGACCGGGCTTGTCTGCCGACACCAGTTGTCGATAATGAATACGGCAGTGCGACATTTCCTGTTGCACCGGCGGCTGTAATTCCTGCAATAGTCTTGAAGCGGCGATGGGATTACTGACCAGCGCATCCCAGTCCTCAAATAAACGCTCTTCCTCTTCCACGCGCGAACTGAACATCGCGGGATAGAGACAGGCGTAAACGGTCTCGCGCAGGCGATCGAAATCTTTTACTGGCTTTAACAGCACGTCCTGGACGCCAAGTCGCAACGCTTTAGCTATATCCGCCATGTTTTCGGTGGCGGAGATCATCAGGATCGGTAACTGTTCGCCGCGGTTACGCAGCGTTTCCACCAGCTCCAGACCGTTCATTCTCGGCATAGAAATGTCGCAAATCATCAGGTCCGGATGCACCTCCGTCATTTTATGCAGGGCATCCTTGCCATCTTCCGCCTGGAAGGTTGTTGCTCCCAGCGAGGTCAGCCATCCATGCAAGAGTGAGCGGAAAACGGGTTCGTCTTCAACTATCAGAATCTGTTTTCCCGCCAATGGCTGCGTCATGATATCTCCCCTGGCTGACGATAATTCAATAGTGGCACGCTATTCTCACTATCGCCTGTCAGAATTTGCTTAAGTCAGTAACTCGTACGTCAAACGGCTGTACGCACTAATGGTAATAATTCATCCATTTTCTTTTCTACCGCCAGTTGCCCCGCGGCGATCGCCTCTCCGGCGCGATGAAAATCAAGCGTCGAAACTTGCGGACAGTATGGCTGCAACAGGATATCCGGCGGGTCACCCGCCATACGATTGCGTTTAAGACGGTTTTCCAGTACCTGGATAGAGGTGGTCATGATCTCCATCGCCGTCGGCGTCACGGCCGTACGGCGGGAACTCATTCGCGTCAAGCGCGCGCGCAGACGAGTATGCCATGGCCCCTCCTTCTCTTCCGCTTCCTGCCGCGGCGTTTCAAGGGAGAACAAATCCTGCTGCATAAGATGGGCATCATGTTGCAGGTCGACGGCAATCACAATATCCGCTCCCATTGCCCGGGTGAGCGACACAGGAACCGGATTGACCACCGCGCCATCGACCAGCCAGTAACCATTATGCCTTACTGGCGACATTAACCCCGGCATACTGCAGGAGGCGCGAATGGCTAAATGTAGATCGCCTTCGGTAAACCACAGCTCCCTACCGGTGCTTAAATTGGTGGCAACAGCGGCAAACCGGCGCTCGCAGCGTTCAATCTCGGTGACGGGCATAATGCGGCGGTAATGATTGAATACCTTTTCCCCCCGCAGCAGTCCCCCCCGGCGCCAGGAGAGATCCATCAGCTTCAGGACATCCCAGTTGCTGAATGAGCAGACCCATGATTCGAGTGCCGGGAGTCGGTTACAGGCATACGCCGCCCCTACCAGCGAACCGATAGAACAACCGGCTACGATATCAATCTCAATACCGGCCCGCTGGAGGGCGTTGATGACGCCAATGTGCGACCATCCGCGAGCGGCTCCCGCACCTAGCGCCAGACCAATTTTAAGCTTTCTCATTAGTACTAATAACTATCCTTCCACTCTGAGCGTGGCAACATTGTCACGGCTCAGTTAACATAATGCCCTTTGGCGTAGAAGCGCCGTTACTCTTTCTTCCATGGAGGCAGTTTTGTCGCAATTATGCCCCTGTGGCAGCGCACTGGAGTATAGCTCATGTTGCCAGCGATATCTGTCCGGCGCTGAGCTTGCGCCGGGCCCGTCACAGCTTATGCGCTCCCGTTATAGCGCGTTCGTCATGAAAGACGCTGACTATCTAATCAAAACCTGGCACCCGTCCTGTCAGGCGCAGCAATTTCGCGCCGAACTGGAGAAAGGGTTTTCCCAGACCGAATGGCTGGGCTTAACCCTGTTCGCCAGTGATGAGGGGCGAGCTCCAAATGAAGGTTTTGTCAGCTTTGTCGCCCGCTTTAATGACAATAACCGCCCTGGCGCCATTATTGAACGTTCCAGATTCTTAAAAGAAAATGGACAGTGGTACTATATCGACGGGACACGACCGCTGATTGGCCGTAACGACCCCTGCCCCTGCGGCTCAGGTAAAAAATTTAAAAAATGCTGCGGCCAGTAACGCTGGCGCAGCGCTTGCAAACATTACAGGATTTTCCTCGCGATGCATTCATTACAACGTAAAGTACTACGCACTATTTGCCCTGATCAGAAAGGCCTCATCGCGCGTATCACCAATATCTGCTACAAGCATGAACTCAACATTGTGCAGAACAATGAGTTTGTTGACCACCGTACCGGTCGTTTCTTTATGCGCACCGAACTGGAAGGCATTTTTAACGACGCTACTCTGCTGGCCGATCTCGACAGCGCCCTGCCTGAAGGCTCCATCCGCGAACTGAATCCGGCAGGCCGTCGCCGGGTGGTGATTCTGGTGACGAAAGAGGCGCACTGTCTGGGCGATCTGCTGATGAAAGCCAACTACGGCGGGCTGGATGTCGATATTGCCGCGGTTATCGGCAACCATGACACCCTGCGCTCGTTGGTGGAGCGCTTTGGTATTCCGTTTGAGCTGGTCAGCCATGAAGGACTGAGCCGCGAAGAACACGATCAGCGGATGGGCGATGCTATCGCCGCCCACGAACCGGATTACGTGGTGCTGGCCAAGTATATGCGCGTCCTGACGCCAGAATTTGTCGCCCGCTTCCCGAACAAAATCATCAATATCCACCATTCGTTTTTGCCGGCGTTTATCGGCGCCCGTCCCTATCATCAGGCCTATGAGCGCGGCGTGAAAATCATTGGCGCTACCGCCCACTACGTGAATGACAATCTGGATGAAGGCCCGATCATCATGCAGGATGTGATTCATGTCGATCATACTTATACCGCAGAAGATATGATGCGCGCTGGGCGCGATGTCGAAAAAAACGTCTTGAGCCGAGCGCTGTATCAGGTACTGGCGCAGCGCGTCTTCGTTTACGGTAACCGGACGATTATTCTTTAATCGACTGAGAAATGAATTGGTTAGCTTTACGGCGTTACGCGTAAAAATCAGGCAACCAGTTTATTTTTTGTCAAACGAATGCTTTACAGGGGCGCATCATTTGGTATGATGCGCCCCGCTTCCCGAGAAGGAAGCAGGCCAGTACCAAGCATTACCCCGTGGTGGGGTTCCCGAGCGGCCAAAGGGAGCAGACTGTAAATCTGCCGTCATCGACTTCGAAGGTTCGAATCCTTCCCCCACCACCATTATTCACTAAAGTGATATGGTTTCCCCGACAAGCGTAAACGATGTTTGCACTTAGCGGGAAGGGTAAGAACCTTCGACTAAGGTTCGACTCGAGCGCCAGCGAGAGAACGTTGCCGCAGGCAACGGCCCGAAGGGCGAGGAGAGATAGCGACGAGTTATCCTTCCCCCACCACCATTCATTTTGCTGAATAGCCTACAATGTGATTTTACCCCTGGTGGGGTTCCCGAGCGGCCAAAGGGAGCAGACTGTAAATCTGCCGTCATCGACTTCGAAGGTTCGAATCCTTCCCCCACCACCATCTTCTTAAAAAACACCTCAATCCAATTACTCTACGATATTCTATATTCTGCCCCATGGGGAAGGATGAGAAGCTTCGACTAAGGTTCGACTCGAGCGAAGCGAGAGAACGTTGCCGCAGGCAACGGCCCGAAGGGCGAGGCGCTTTAGCGCCGAGTAATCCTTCCCCCACCACCATCTCCCCATGTCATGCCCAGC
>NZ_JH414798.1:569456-573565 GCF_000238715.1 Klebsiella sp. 4_1_44FAA | reverse complement strand
GAAGCTTCGACTAGGTTCGACTCGAGCGTAAGCGAGAGAACGTTGCCGCAGGCAACGGCCCGAAGGGCGAGGCGCTTTAGCGCCGAGTAATCCTTCCCCCACCACCATCTCTTCATGTATTGCCCAGCTTATTCCACCTGCGATACGCTATATTCTGCCCCACGGGGAAGGATGAGAAGCTTCGACTAAGGTTCGACTCGAGCGAAGCGAGAGAACGTTGCCGCAGGCAACGGCCCGAAGGGCGAAGCGCTTTAGCGCCGAGTAATCCTTCCCCCACCACTGTTGCACTCTCAGCCACCTGTTCTGCTGTCTCATCGCTCGCGCTTCGCTTAGCGAGGCTACAAGTGGTGCCGTCTGGTAGCCCGGACAGGTGCGCAGCACCGCCTCCGGAAAAACTCACAGCGGTGGCAACCGCCTTTTTACCGGCGAGCTTTTCACCACCGAGGTGTTACACTGCGCATACTCCGCCAGACCGTCCAGCAGGGTATCCAGCTGGGCAATATCGCGCACCACGAGACGCATCACAAAACAATCTTCCCCGGTCACCTTGTCACTTTCAATACATTCCGGCATCGCCTGGATATATTTATCCACCTTCTGCAGCAGCCCAGGCAGCGGCCGGACCCGCACCAGCGCCTGCAGGCTATAGCCCAGCGCGGTGAGATTTACCCGCGCCCCATAGCCCTGAATGACACCCCGCTCCTCCAGGCGCTTCACCCGCTCGGCGGTGCTCGGCGAGGTCAGCCCCACTCGTGCGCTCAGGACCTTGAGCGAAACTCTGGCATCCTGAGTCAGGCAGGTGAGGATCGCCCGGTCAATTTCATCAAGTACGTCATTCATATATTTCACCTAATTATAAAAGGCATTTCCCCCCTTCTACCTTAATTCAGCCATATCACCCTGTCAGGGTTTTTCGCACAATAACTAAAAAATGGTGGAGGTGAAAAATGCAACTTACCCGCGGCGTCTGGCAGATGAGCCTGGCAATGATAATCTCCGGCTCGATCGGCGCGTTCGTGCTGCTCTCTGGTTTGCCGGTGACAGATGTGGTGTTCTGGCGCTGCCTGATTGGCGCGCTAACCCTGCTGGTGTTTATCGTGTTAAGCCGCCAGCCCTTCAACCGGCTAACGCGTTTCACTCTCGCTCTGGCGGTGATTGGCGGCGCGGCGCTGGTCGTCAACTGGCTGCTGCTGTTTGCCGCCTATTCGCGGATCTCAATCGGTATGGCCACCGTGGTCTATAACACCCAGCCGTTTATGCTGGTACTGATGGGGATGGTGCTGGGGGAACGGGTCAGCGCCGTGAAATGGGGATGGTTACTGCTGGCCTTTGGCGGCGTAGTGATCCTGTTGTCGAGCGAGCTGACGCCTGCACACGAAGAGGGGCTTACCACCGGCGTGTTGCTGGCGCTGGGCGCGGCATTCTTCTATGCCCTGACCGCCATCATCGCGCGCAAACTGCATCCGCTCCCCGCGCAACATATCGCCTTCATTCAGGTTCTCGTCGGCGTCGTGATGCTGCTGCCGCTGGTGCATGCCCCCGAATTGACGGCCAGCTTCCCCTGGCGCTATCTGCTGATCCTCGGCATCGTCCATACCGGGATCATGTATCAGCTTTTATATAGCGCGATACAGAAACTGCCGACGCCCGTTACCGGTTCGCTCTCCTTTATTTATCCGCTGGTGGCGATGGTGGTTGACTATCTGGTCTTCCACCATGCGTTATCCGCGGTGCAATTGCTCGGTGGGATGCTTATTCTGTTTGCCGCCGCAGGGAATAATCTCGGCTGGGGCGAAAAAAAACCCCGCCGCGGCGGGGTCAGTGAGCAGTCGCGGGCCAGTTAGCGACGGGCGCGGACAATCTGGTATTTGCGCGTCAGGTATTCGACCGGCGCGCTCCAGATATGAACCAGACGGGAGAACGGGAACAGCAGGAACAGGGTCATGCCCAGCACCAGGTGAACGCGGAAAATAAACGCCACGCCATCCAGATGCTGTGACGCGCCGCCGTGGAACGTCACCACCGACTGCGCCCAGCCGACCAGTTTCATCATTTCACTGCCGTCCATATGCTGAGCGGAGAACGGGATCGTCAGCAGGCCGAGCGCACACTGCACCATCAGCAACGAGAGGATCAGAATATCCGCTCCGGTGGTGGTGGCGCGAACGCGCGGGCTGAGCAGACGACGCTTGAGCAGCAGTAACCCGCCCACCAGGGTCATCACGCCGCAGGCGCCGCCGGCGATCATCGCCATCTTCTGCTTGACGTCGATCGGCAGGAAGGACTCATACATCCAGTGCGGGGTCAGCATGCCGAGGAAGTGGCCGGCGAAAATACCCAGGATGCCGATATGGAACAGGTTCGACGCCAGGTTCATCCCCTTACGGTCCAGCATCTGGCTGGAGGCGGCGCGCCAGGTGTACTGGCCATAGTCATAGCGCAACCAGCTGCCAATCAGGAACACCGAACCCGCAATGTACGGATAAATGTCAAAGAAGAACATATTCAGGAAGTGCATTATTGCTGTCCTCCGTTAGAGATATTCAGATATTGCGGGGCCACGGCTCCGGCAAAACGACGCTGGTGAGCGGAAATTTCCGACTCGCCGCAGCCCTGGTCGGCAAAGAATTTGACCTGTTCTTCTTCCCAGACGGCGTCCAGCGCCTGCGGCGTATCGTCGCGCGCTTCGTCGGCAATCTTCTCCGCCACCTTCTGGCTGTCGACCTGAGTATTGGCCAGCTTCAGCAATAGCTCGAACAGCACCGCATAGCGACTTTCGCGCTGCTGCAGGCGCGCGCTGAGCAGACCGAGGATCGGCGCGACGTCCCGCAGGCCGCCAAGCGCTTCCTCTTCCGGCAGCTGCGCCAGATACTCCAGATATAGCGGCAGATGATCCGGCAGCTCATGGCTATCCAGCAGCAGGCCGTGGCGCTCGTACTGCGCCATGAGATCCACCATCGCCTGCCCGCGATCGCGGGATTCGCCGTGGACATGTTCAAACAGCAGCAGCGAGGTGGCCCGGCCGCGGTCAAACAGTTCGCTATAGGCCGCCTGGGCGTCCAGCGGATCCTGAGCCACTAAATCGCGCAGGAAAACGCCCAGCGCGTGGGCATCCTCTTTGCTGAGTTTCTCTGATGACGCGAGCGCCTCGAACATCTCCTGCTGATGCTGCCATAAGGCAGCGTCAGGATATTCGAGCAGACGCGATACAATCACGAGTTCAATCATGCGTGCGGCTCCGTTTTGCTGGTCACGTCGATGGCGTCGATGCGACGGCTGTTGAACAGGTTGAACTGACTGTCAGAGCCGTGGCAGCCATCGCCAAAGCTAAAGCCGCAGCCGTTTTTCTCCGGAAACGCTTCTCGCGCCTGTTCACGATGGCTGCTCGGCACCACGAAACGATCTTCGTAGTTGGCGATCGCCAGATAGCGATACATTTCCTGGGCCTGCGCTTCGCTCAGCCCCACCTCTTCCAGCGCGCGGGTATCAACGACGCCGTCAACGGTTTCCGCACGCTTATAGTGGCGCATCGCCAGCATTCGTTTCAGCGCCAGCAGTACCGGCTGGGTATCGCCCGCGGTCAGCAGGTTCGCCAGATATTGCACCGGAATACGCAGGCTTTCCACGTCCGGCAGGATCCCGTTGCTACCCAGTTCACCCGCATCGGCGGCGGACTGAATCGGCGACAGCGGCGGCACGTACCAGACCATTGGCAAGGTGCGATATTCCGGGTGCAGCGGCAGGGCCAGCTTCCAGTCCATCGCCATTTTGTAAACCGGCGACTGCTGCGCAGCTTCAATGACCCCCTGCGGTACGCCATCTTTCAGCGCCTGCTCGATCACTTTTGGATCGTTGGGATCGAGGAACACGTCCAGCTGACGCTGATACAGATCTTTCTCGTTCTCGGTGCTGGCGGCGTTTTCAATCGCGTCCGCGTCGTATAGCAGGACGCCGAGATAGCGGATGCGACCCACGCAGGTTTCGGAGCACACCGTCGGCATCCCGGATTCAATACGCGGGTAGCAGAAGATGCATTTCTCGGATTTCCCGCTCTTCCAGTTGAAATAGATCTTCTTGTACGGACAGCCGGTGATACACATCCGCCAGCC
>NZ_JH414798.1:458421-569166 GCF_000238715.1 Klebsiella sp. 4_1_44FAA | reverse complement strand
TGAAGGNGTTTTCGAACTGGCCGTACATCGCCTTCTGCATGTTGTCGAAGTTCTGATCTTTGGCGCGTTTTTCAAACTCGCCGCCGAGGATCTCTTCCCAGTTCGGACCGCTGGTGATCTTGTCCATCCGCTGGCCGGTGATCAGCGAGCGCGGACGGGCGATCGGCTGATGTTTGCTCTCCGGCGCGTTATGCAGATTCTGGTAGTCATAATCAAACGGCTCGTAGTAATCATCGATGCCCGGCAGATGCGGGTTGGCGAAGATTTTACCCAACAGCATCGCGCGATTGCCCATGCGCGGCTGCAGTTTACCGTTGATTTTGCGGATCCAGCCGCCCTTCCATTTTTCCTGGTTTTCCCAGTCGTTCGGGAAACCGACGCCCGGCTTACTTTCCACGTTGTTGAACCAGGCGTATTCCATCCCTTCCCGGCTGGTCCAGACGTTTTTACAGGTCACCGAGCAGGTGTGGCAGCCGATGCACTTATCGAGATTCAGCACCATGCCGACTTGTGAACGAATTTTCATTTTACGCTCTCCTGTACCTGGTCGTTGCCTTCGCCGTCTAACCAGTTAATGTTCTTCATCTTACGTACCACCACAAACTCATCGCGGTTGGAACCGACGGTGCCGTAGTAGTTAAAGCCATAGGCCAGGTGGCCGTAGCCGCCGATCATGTGGGTCGGTTTCGGCGTAATACGGGTGACGGAGTTATGGATCCCCCCGCGCTGACCGGTGATTTCAGAGCCCGGCAGGTTCACGATACGTTCCTGCGCGTGATACATCATGGTCATCCCGGCTGGAACGCGCTGACTCACCACCGCACGCGCCGTCAGGGCGCCGTTGGCGTTGAAGACTTCGATCCAGTCGTTATCTTCGATACCCAGATCTTTCGCATCCGCTTCGCTCATCCAGACAATCGGCCCACCGCGCGACAGGGTCAGCATCAGCAGGTTATCGCTGTAGGTCGAGTGGATACCCCATTTCTGGTGCGGGGTCAGGAAGTTCAGCGCCTTCTCCGGGTTGCCGTTGGACTTCTCGCCCATCACCGCTTTCACCGAACGGGTGTCGATCGGCGGCCGATAGACCAGCAGGCTTTCGCCGAAGTCGCGCATCCACTGGTGATCCTGATACAGCGACTGACGTCCGGACAGCGTGCGCCACGGGATCAGCTCGTGAACGTTGGTGTAACCGGCGTTATAGGAGACATGCTCATCTTCCAGGCCAGACCAGGTCGGGCTGGAGATAATCTTCCGCGGCTGCGCCTGAATATCGCGGAAGCGGATCTTCTCGTCTTCTTTGTTCAGCGCGAGGTGCGTATGCTCGCGACCGGTGATCTCGCTCAGCGCTTGCCACGCTTTCACCGCCACCTGACCGTTGGTTTCCGGGGCCAGGGTGAGGATCATTTCCGCGGCGTCGATGGCCGTTTCCAGCTTCGGCTGGCCTTTCGCCGGGCCTTCCGCCTTGGTGTAGTTGAGCTTACGCAGCAGATCCATCTCGCTCTGGGTGTTCCAGGCGATGCCTTTCCCGCCGTTGCCGATGGTTTCCAGCAGCGGGCCGATCGAGGTGAAACGCTCGTAGGTCGCCGGGTAATCACGCTCAACCGGAATAATATGCGGCGCGGTTTTCCCGGGGATGAGATCGCATTCGCCTTTTTTCCAGTCTTTGACATCCAGCGGCTGCGCCATTTCCGCGGCGGAGTCGTGCTGGATCGGCAGGGTCACCACGTCGGTTTCTTTACCGAGGTGGCCCACGCACACTTCAGAGAATTTCTTCGCGATACCTTTATAGATCTCCCAGTCGCTCTTCGATTCCCAGGCTGGATCAACGGCGGCCGACAGCGGGTGAATAAACGGATGCATATCCGAGGTATTCATGTCGTCTTTTTCGTACCAGGTGGCGGTCGGCAGCACGATGTCGGAGTAGAGACAGGTGCTCGACAGACGGAAATCGAGGGTCACCACCAGATCCAGTTTGCCGTCGAGGCCGTTATCCCGCCATTCGACTTCTTCCGGCTTCACGCCGCCCTGCTTGCCCAGGTCTTTGCCCTGAATGCCGTTCTCGGTACCCAGCAGGTACTTGAGCATGTATTCATGGCCTTTACCGGAGGAGCCCAGCAGGTTGGAACGCCAGATAAACAGGTTACGCGGGTGGTTTTTGCCATTTTCCGGCTGCTCGGCCGCAAAGCGAATCGAGCCCTCTTTCAGCGACTTCACGGTGTAATCCACCGGGGTCATGCCGGCTTTTTTCGCTTCGTCAGCGATACGCAGCGGGTTGACGCCAAGCTGCGGCGCCGACGGCAGCCAGCCCATCCGCTCTGCGCGCACGTTAAAGTCGATCAGGTGGCCGCTGTAACGGGATTTATCCGCCATCGGCGACAGCAGTTCCTGCGCGGTCACCGTTTCATAGCGCCACTGGCTGGAGTGGTTATAGAAGTACGAGGTACTATTCATGTGACGTGCCGGACGCTGCCAGTCAAGGGCGAACGCCAGCGGCTGCCAGCCGGTCTGCGGACGCAGTTTTTCCTGGCCCACATAGTGCGCCCAACCGCCGCCGCTCTGACCGACGCAGCCGCAGAAGATCAGCATATTGATCAGGCCGCGGTAGTTCATGTCGAGGTGGAACCAGTGGTTGAGGCCCGCCCCGACGATAATCATCGAACGACCGTGAGTTTTATCGGCGTTATCGGCAAATTCACGGGCGGTACGGATGATATGCGCGCGGGAGACGCCGGTGATCTTCTCCGCCCACGCCGGGGTGTAGGCTTTCACTTCATCGTAGCCGGCGGCGCAGTTGTCATCGTTCAGACCGCGCTCCAGGCCGTAGTTAGCCATGGTCAGGTCATACACGGTGGTGACCAGGGCGGTAGAGCCGTCGGCCAGCTGCAGGCGTTTGGCCGGCAGTTTGTGCAGCAGAATGTTTTCCAGATCGACTTTGTTGAAGTGCTCAGAACCTTCGCCGCCGAAGTACGGGAAGCCGACGTTCGCCACTTCATCATGGCTGCCCAGCAGGCTCAGACGTAGCTCAATCTCTTCGCCAGTTTTACCGTCGCGCTGTTCGAGGTTCCATTTGCCTTTGTCGCCCCAGCGGAATCCGAGGGAACCGTTCGGTACGGTCATGTCGCCCTTCTCGTCAAAGGCGACGGTTTTCCATTCCGGATTGTTCTCCTGACCAAGGGAATCCACGAGGTCGGATGCGCGCAGCGTACGGCCGGCGGCATAATAACCGTCGCGCTCCTCGAGCATCACCAGCATCGGCATGTCGGTATAGCGGCGCACATAGTCGGTGAAATACTGGCTCGGCTTATCGAGGTGGAATTCACGCAGCATCACATGGCCCATCGCCAGCGCCATCGCGGCATCGGTACCCTGCTTCGGCGCCAGCCACAGATCGCAGAGTTTGGCGATTTCGGCGTAGTCCGGAGTGATGGCTACGGTTTTGGTCCCTTTATAGCGGACTTCGGTAAAGAAGTGCGCATCCGGGGTGCGGGTCTGCGGCACGTTGGAGCCCCAGGCGATGATATAGCTGGAGTTATACCAGTCGGCGGATTCCGGCACATCGGTCTGCTCGCCCCAGGTCATCGGCGAAGCCGGCGGCAGGTCGCAGTACCAGTCGTAGAAGCTCAGGCAGGTGCCGCCGATCAGCGACAGATAACGGGCGCCGGACGCGTAGGAGACCATCGACATCGCCGGGATCGGCGAGAAGCCAGCCACGCGGTCCGGACCGTAGGTTTTGACGGTATAGACGTTGGAGGCGGCAATCAGCTCATTCACTTCCTGCCAGGAGGAACGTACAAAACCGCCGCGACCGCGGGCCTGTTTGAAGCTTTTAGCTTTGTCGGCGTCTTCGATAATCGACGCCCATGCCTCAACCGGATCGCTATGCTGAACTTTCGCTTCCCGCCACATCTTCATCAGGCGTTTACGCATCAGCGGGTATTTCAGGCGGTTAGCGCTGTACAGGTACCAGGAGTAGCTGGCGCCGCGCGGACAACCGCGTGGTTCGTGGTTCGGCAGGTCCGGGCGGGTGCGCGGGTAGTCAGTCTGCTGCGTTTCCCAGGTCACCAGACCGTTTTTGACATAAATCTTCCAGCTGCATGAGCCGGTGCAGTTGACACCGTGAGTGGAACGCACAATTTTGTCATGCTGCCAACGTTGACGGTATCCATCCTCCCAGTCCCGGTTGGTGTTTAGAAGCTGGCCGTGCCCATCGGCAAAGGTTTCACCCTTCTGTTTGAAGTAGCGAAACCGGTCCAGGAATTTACTCATCGGGTTTCTCCTGATATGGAGCCTGACGGCTCTCTGATAAATCGACATTGCTGGATTTGCAGCGAAGGTAACGCTATGAAAGAGGGCGAGAATTGATAGCGATCAATCCGAACTGGCTTGTTACTGCGCAGCAAAACCTCGATTACCACCAAGGTGGTATAAGATGTTGTTTTTTAACTTGTTGTTTTTTAATGATTTTCACCTCAAAAAGCGGCGCCTCACCGGGATTTGTTAACAACGGAGGTATTAAGGGGTAGAGCCATTTCACTGGCAAGCCCACCTGTTCTGGCTCAGCGGTCGATGCGGAAAATATCCTCCGTTAGTATGTTGTAACTAATAAAGCGGTTAAAAAAGGCGCCTCCGTGGGGAGCGCGCCTTTTTATACGCCAACGTTACCGCGGCCGATTACTGACGCTTACGACCGTATACCGCCCAGGTGATCACCACGCAGGCAATATAGAACACGAGGAACACTTTCATCGCCCCGGCCGGCGAGCCGGTCAGATCCAGCGAGATACCGAACGCTTTCGGAATAAAGAAGCCGCCGATAGCGCCAATGGCGGAGATAAAGCCCAGCGCCGCCGCGGTATCGGTCGCCGCCTCGCGCATCGCCTGCGCTTCGCTGCCGCCCTGGGCCTTCACGCGGTCCATAGTCAGCTTACGGAAGATCACGGAGATCATCTGGAAGGTGGAGGCGCTCCCCAGCCCGGCGGTCAGGAACAGCACCATAAACACCGCGAAGAAGGCGATAAAGTTACCGCCCTGGCCGTTGGTCGGCAGGGTCAGGAACAGCAGCGCGCAGAAGACAGCCATCACCACAAAGTTGACCAGCGTTACGCGGGTCCCACCGAGGCGGTCGGAGATCGCCCCGCCCATCGAACGCGCCAGCGCGCCAATGAACGGGCCGAAGAAGGCGTAATGCAGGATCTGCACATCCGGGAACTGAGTTTTTGACAGCATCGCGAACCCGGCGGAAAAGCCGATAAAGGAGCCGAAGGTCGCGAGATAGAGCAGCGCCATAATCCACAGATGCAGGCGCTTAAGTACCGGCAACTGCTCGCTCAGCGACGCTTTCGAAGCCGACAGGTCGTTCATAAAGAACCACGCCGCCAGAGTGAAAATAATCAGGAAAGGTACCCAGATCCACGCGGCGTTTTCCAGATACAGCATCGAGCCGTCCGGTTGCTCGCTACCGTTACCGCCAAAAACGGCAAAGATAGAGATCGAGACCACCAGCGGCGCGACCAGCTGCATCACGCTGACGCCCATATTGCCAAGTCCGCCGTTAACGCCGAGCGCCCCGCCCTGCTTCGCTTTCGGGAAGAAGAAGCTGATGTTGGCCATACTGGAGGCAAAGTTGGCTCCGGCGAAGCCGCACAGCAGAGAGATAATCACGAAGATGCTAAACGGCGTAGAGGTATCCTGGACCGCGAAGCCCAGCCAGACGCATGGCACAATCATGATCCCGGTGCTGAACGCCGTCCAGCGACGGCCGCCGAACAGCGGCACCATAAAGGCGTAAGGCACGCGTAATAAGGCGCCTGACAGCGCCGGCAGCGCGGTCAGCATAAACAGCTGATCGGTTGTAAACTGAAAGCCTACTTTGTTGAGGTTAACGGCAACCGCGCTGAACAACATCCAAACGCAGAACGCCAGTAACAGACAGGGAACGGAGATCCATAAATTGCGGCTTGCCACACGATGGCCGCGCTGTTGCCAGAATTCAGGATCTTCAGGCCGCCAGTCGGTTATGACCGAGCGGTTAGCCTTCTCCGGGAGGGAAGATTGACTCATAGATACCTCTGATTATTCATATTTCCTGCCGCTACCTTAGGGGTTACCCGGGGCGGTAAGTTGATATAAATCAAAGGAAAAGCGCGAGCTAATTTGTGCAAAAATAAACCATGCCTCCAAGTGAGTAGAGAATGGTGGGGAAAAAAGTGTGGTTTTTCACGCTGCTGCCGGGTTGCGTATAACTCCCCCCCCTAACATCGCCTACCACCGACAATTAAGGAGTAACTCTTTAGGGGTATGGGTATACTCCAGGGGATAGTCGAGAATAAGCGCCACTCCCGGAGACATGACCGGTCAGGAGCCACGCATTCCATGTTAAAACGTCTTTTTACCCCGCTGACGCTGGTCAATCAACTGGCGTTAATCGTGCTGCTCGCCACGATTATTGGCGTCGCCGGCATGGCGATCTCCGCGCGCCTGGTGAACGGCGTGCAGGGCAGCGCGCACGCCATTAACAAGGCCGGTTCATTGCGTATGCAAAGCTACCGGCTGCTGGCGGCGATCCCGCTGAATGAAAACGATCAAAAACTGGTGGCGGACATGACCGCCACCGTCTTCAGCCCGGAGCTGCAAAATTCCGCCCGCCGCGACGGCCAGGAAATCCAGCTTAAAGCCCTGCAGCAGTACTGGCAGCTGGCGCTGGCCCCCGGGATGCAGCGCGCAGTCAATCAGGCGGAAGTGGCCCAGGATGTCGCCGACTTTGTCGATCGTATCGACCAGTTGGTCACCGCATTCGACCACACCACCGAGCAGCGTATCGAACGGGTGGTCTGGATCCATCGCATCCTCGCCATTGGTATGGCGCTGCTGCTGATCTTCACTATCATCTGGTTACGCGCCCGCCTGCTGCGGCCGTGGAAACAGCTGCTGAGCATGGCGCGCGCGGTGAGCCAGCGTGATTTCACCCAGCGGGCGCACATCAGCGGACGCAATGAAATGGCGACCCTGGGCATGGCGCTGAATAACATGTCGGAAGAGCTGGCGGAAAGCTACGCCGTGCTCGAGCGGCGGGTGCAGGAGAAGACTGCCGGACTGGAGCAGAAGAACGAGATCCTCGCTTTCTTATGGCAGGCCAACCGCCGGCTGCACTCCAGCCGCCCCGCTCTGCGAACGTATTTCGCCGGTACTGAATGGCCTGCAGGGTCTGACGCTGCTGCGCGATATCGAGGTAAGGGTTTACGACCTGGAAGACGAAGATAATCACCAGGAGTTTACCTGCCACTCGGATGATGACTGTGATGATAAAGGCTGCTACCTCTGTCCACGCAATCTGCCGCCGCTGCCGGATGGCGGAACAACGCTGAAGTGGCGGCTGTCAGATGCGCATAGTCAGTACGGCATCCTGCTGGCGACGCTGCCGGTTGGCCGCCATCTCAGCCACGATCAGCAGCAGCTGGTGGATACCCTGGTGGAACAGCTGACCAGCACCCTGGCGCTGGACCGCCATCAGGAGAAGCAGCAGCAGCTGATCGTCATGGAAGAACGGGCCACTATCGCCCGCGAGCTGCACGACTCCATCGCCCAGTCGCTATCCTGTATGAAGATGCAGGTTAGCTGTCTGCAGATGCAAGGCGACGCCTTGCCGACGGAGAGCCGCCAGCTGCTGGGGCAGATCCGTAACGAACTGAATACCTCGTGGGCCCAGCTGCGGGAGCTGTTAACCACCTTCCGCCTGCAGTTGACCGAGCCGGGGCTGCGCCCGGCGCTGGAGTCCAGCTGTCAGGAGTACAGCGCCCACTTCGGCTTTACGGTGCAGCTTGATTACCAGCTCCCGCCGCGCTTTGTGCCCTCGCATCAGGCGATCCACCTGCTGCAGATCGCTCGCGAAGCGTTGAGCAACGCTCTGAAGCATGCCAGCGCGACCGAAGTGACCGTGACGGTGTCACAACGCGATAATCAGGTTCGTCTGGTGGTAGCGGATAACGGCCGCGGCGTACCGGACCACGCCGAACGGAGTAACCATTACGGTTTAATTATTATGCGGGATCGCGCCCAGAGCTTGCGCGGTGACTGTCAGGTACGACGCCGGGAAACCGGTGGAACCGAAGTGATCGTCACGTTTATCCCGGAAAAAACGTTTTCCATCCAATAAGGAGACCCTCATGAGTCAACAGGAACGGGCAACTATCCTTCTCATTGACGACCATCCGATGCTGCGCACCGGCGTGAAACAGTTGATCAGCATGGCGCCGGACATCCAGGTGATTGGCGAGGCCAGCAATGGCGCGCAAGGTATCGAGCTGGCCGAGTCGCTGGATCCTGACCTGATCCTGCTGGACCTTAATATGCCGGGCATGAACGGTCTGGAGACGCTGGATAAGCTGCGTGAGAAATCCCTTTCTGGCCGGGTAGTGGTCTTCAGCGTCTCCAACCATGAAGAGGACGTTGTCACCGCCCTGAAGCGCGGCGCCGATGGCTATTTGTTGAAGGACATGGAACCGGAAGATCTGCTGAAAGCGCTGCAGCAGGCGGCCGCTGGAGAGATGGTTTTAAGCGAAGCGTTAACGCCGGTGCTGGCCGCCAGCCTGCGCGCCAACCGCGCCACCTCCGATCGGGACATCAGCCAGCTGACCCCGCGCGAGCGCGACATTCTCAAGCTGATAGCTCAGGGACTGCCGAACAAAATGATCGCCCGTCGCCTGGATATCACCGAAAGCACCGTCAAAGTACACGTGAAGCACATGCTGAAGAAAATGAAGCTCAAATCCCGCGTGGAAGCGGCGGTATGGGTCCACCAGGAGCGAATCTTCTAAGGCGAGTCCGTCCAGGAGACGCCTGGCGTGGTAAACTTGACGAGCGGCTCGGTCAACGCCAGGGCGATCTCATTGGAGGAGACGCGCTGCCCCTGTTTATCCTCCACCACCACCGACAGGCGCCAGCGGTTCGCGGCGCCCGGTTCACTGTTCCACACCGGCATAATGATGCTCCAGCCATCGGGGCTGCTGGCATCTACCGGCGGCGTCAGGCTGAGGGCCTGGGTGTCTCCCTGCCAGTGCAGCGCCTTGATGCCATGCAGACTATGGATCTGCAGCTTCAACTGCACCGTCTCCCCGGACTGCAGATCCCAGGGCGGCGTGGCCAGATAGACCGTCAGATTTTTGCGCTGACGATACTCCACCACCGGCAGATTATCCCGCTCCGGACTATCGAAGCGGCTCCCGCGCAGCGAGTTGCTGATCGCCACCTCGTCTGCCGCAAGCTGCTGCTTAAGGGGTACGCCAAAGCGGTAGTTTAGCTTCAGGCCCACATTGTTCTGGCTGACGCCATTTTCCCCCTGCTTATGCTTAGCGGTCACCGTGACCAGCGGGACCGGGGTGTAATTGAGCCCAACGGAGACGGCCACCGGATTATGGTAGCCGGTGCCGGAGTGAAACAGATCGACGCTATCGCCGAAATACTGTTCGACGCTGACGCTGGTGTTGATGTGCTGGTAGAACGGCAGCCGCGCCTGGGCGGTGACGTCATACCCTGCGGCCATCCGCTGCTCCTGAGTCTGATTATCGCGTAGCTGCCAGTCGCCAAGCGGATGGTAATAGTTTGCCGACAGGCGGAGATATTCTCCCCACGCTTCGGCGCCAACGCTGCCGCGCGCCAGGCTTTCGCTCAGCACTTTATCGTAAAACGAGTTATAGCCCAGCAGCCAACCGCCGACCCGCCAACGCTGGCCAAGCCCGATGTTGCCCACCAGATCGTGCTCGCGCCGGGTCACCGAGTACTGGTTCCACGTCAGATAACGGTCGTTATCCTGCAACGGCACGAACCAGCTCCCTTTACTGCCGGTGAATTTCCCCTCTTTATCGACCAGCAGGTCGACATTGGCGTTGCCCCACGGCGAGAGCCAACTCTCCAGCTGATGACTCACTTCATTGCCGATTTTACTGATGGCAAACAGCTGCGCCTGTTCACCCGCCGTCAGACCATTGTCGCTCATGCTGGCCTCGCCAAACTTCTTCGCCACTTCGGCAAAGTGCCGGGCGTCGTCATCAACCTGGGGAGCAATCCCCATATCGGGCAGCGGATCTTGCGCTTGCGCAGGGCGGGTGGTGTCGCTGGCGGTCAGCGCCCAGACGGGAACGCCCGGCAACAGCAGGAGAAAGGTCAACGTTGGCAACAAACGGAACGACACAGGCATTAACAGAGTTTGCGCAAGCTCACAAAAATGGATAGAAGTGTTAGTTTATCGTTTTTTCCCTGCTCCCGCAGCCCTGTGGGCAATTCCAGGAATAAGCTGAAACCGGTTGGGTAAGGTGCCGCCCAACCGGAGGCGTCGCCGCGCGCCACCGTTACGCCCGGGTTCGCTGCGCCGCCAGCAGCGCGTTGAGCTCCGGCACGCAAGAGCCGCAGTTGGTCCCGCATTTCAGCTTCCCACCCAGCGCCCCGACGCTGGCGCAGCCGCTGGCGATGGCCTCGTTAATTGACCATTCCCCCACCCCAAAGCAGCTGCAGACGATCCGCCCCCGCGGCGCGACGGCGGCGCCCGGTCGGCCGCTAAGCAAGGCATGTCGTTGGACAGCATCGGACGGCGGCGCGGCAAAGGCAGCGCTTATCCATGCGCAATCCACCGCCGGCTCGCGCGCATCGCTCCACCAGCCGAGCATCAGCCTTCCCTGATGCCAGGCCAGCAGGTTCCACACCGCGCCGCCGTCAGCCACCTGTAACTGCCAGCCGCGCCGGGCGCACCACGCGCTGAGCCACTGTCGGGCAGATGCCTCCCCGGCCAGCGAGTAGTGCAGCACGCCTGGCGTCGCCCGCCGCCGCCAGTGCCAGGCCGCAGGAAATGGTAGCGGTTCGCGGCAAAAAAGCTCGCTGTGCCAGGCCGGTTGCCAGGCGGCGATCGCCACCGCCGCCTGTTTACTTTCCGGCTGGCCGGAATACGGGTCCGTGACGGCGGCCAGCAGGTTATTCACCCGCCCCTGACGGGCAAACTGGTTGTTCCAGTGCATCGGAACAAACAGCGAGCCGGGGCGCTGCCCTTCGCTGATCGCCACTTTCGCCACCATCACCCCATGCCGCGACCAGATCCGCGCCAGCCCGTCAGCGGGAAGCTGATAGCGAACGGCATCCTGCGGCGCCACCTCCACCATTGGCTCCGCGATATGCTGCATCAGCCGCGGCACTGCGCCGGTACGGGTCATGGTGTGCCACTGATCGCGGATCCGCCCGCTGTTGAGGATCAGCGGATAAAAGGCATCGGTTGTCGCCCGGGTCGGTTGAGGCGTCACCGGCACCATCCGCAGCCTGCCATCGCCATGCCAGCCGCGCGTGATATCCCAGGCGGCCTCGCTGCGGCTGACCGGCCAGCGCACCGGCGGCATGGCGTCCCACGCCTCACGGCTGAGATCAGCCAGCGCGCCGATATCAAACGCCCGCTGGCCGTCGTTTTCGAAACCGGACAGCGCCGCATGCTCGCGGAAGACGTCATGCGGATGCTGCCAGGCAAACGCCTCGCGATACCCCAGCGCCTGGCCCACTCTGGCGATGATCCACCAGTCCGCTTTCGCCTCCCCCGGCGGCGGCAGAAAGCTGCGCTGACGGGAGATCCGCCGCTCCGAGTTGGTGACCGTGCCATTCTTCTCGCCCCAGGCCAGCGCCGGAAAGCGGATGTGGGCGAAACGTCCGGTATCGGTCTGGGCGGCGACATCCGAGACGATCACCAGCGGACAGGCGGCCAGCGCCTGGCTCACCGCGTGGCTGTCAGGGAGCGACACCACCGGGTTGGTACCCATGATCCAGACCGCTTTGACCTCGCCGCGGCCAATGGCGGCAAACAGCTCCACGGCGGTCAGCCCGGGGGTCTGCGCCAGCCGTTCCGTCCCCCAGAAGCGGGCCAGCCGCTGCAGATCGTCTGGCACAAAATCCATGTGCGCCGCCAGCATCGTCGCCAGCCCGCCGACTTCGCGGCCGCCCATGGCGTTGGGTTGACCGGTCAGCGAAAAGGGGCCGCAGCCGCGGCGGCCATACTTCCCGCTGGCCAGATGGACGTTGATGATGGCGTTACATTTGTCGCTGCCGCTGGCGGATTGATTGATTCCCATGGTGTAGAGGGTGATCGCCCGCGGGGCGGCGATGAACTCGCGATAGAATCCCGCCACCTCATCGGCAGGCAGACCGCAAAAGGCCGCCACCCTCGCCACGTCCCAGCCGCGGGCGGCGGCCAGCGCCTGCGGGCCGTCGCGAAAGCCATCGACGCAGGCTCCTGCCTCAGCCAGGGCGTTAAGCAGCCCCGCAAACAACCCGCCGTCGCTTCCCGGGGCCAGCGCCAGATGGCGGTCGGCGATCTCGCAGGTAGCGGTGCGTCGGGGGTCGATCGCCACGATCCGCAATCGGGGATTATCCCGCTTCGCCTGCGCCAGCCGCTGGAACAGCACCGGATGCGCCCAGGCGGCGTTCGAGCCGACCAGCACCACCAGATCGCTGTTTTCCACATCATCGTAGCTGCAGGGCACCACGTCGGCGCCAAAGGCCCGCTTGTAGCCAGTGACCGCTGACGACATGCACAGCCGTGAATTGGTATCGATGTTCGCCGCGCCGATAAACCCTTTCATCAGCTTATTGGCGGCATAGTAATCCTCGGTTAACAGCTGGCCGGAGGCGTAAAAGGCCACCGCTTGCGGTCCGTGCTGGTCGATGATCTGTCTCAGGCGCGCAGCGGTTTCCGCCAGCGCCTGAGGCCAGGCTACCTGCTGGCCGTCGACCTCCGGCGTCAGCAGCCGCCCCGCCAGGCCCGTGGTCTCCCCTAAGGCGGCCCCTTTGACGCACAGACGGCCGAGGTTCGCCGGGTGCTGATCGTCGCCGCGCACGCTCACCTGCCCCGCGTCGTCCACGCTCGCCAGCACCCCGCAGCCTACGCCGCAGTAGGGGCAGGTCGTTCGGATGGTCTTCATCAGGAGGCCTCCGCGCGGGCCAGCAGCTGCTGGTTGCCCACCCACACTTTGCCGTTTTCTACTTTCACCGGCCAGGCGCGTACCGCCTGTTCGTCGCCGTCGCACGGCCAGCCGTCGCGCAGGCGTATCCGCTGTTTGTACAGCGGGGAGATCACCACCGGCTCGCCGCCGACGTCCCCTAACAGCCCACGCGACAGCACGTTGGCCGCGCTGCCCGGCTCGCGGTTGTCGAGGGCGTAGACCCGCTCGCCGAAGCGGAACAGGGCAATCTGCCGCTCCCCTAAGCGGGCGCCGATCCCCGCCTGCGCCGGAATGGCGTCAAGATCGCATACCGCCTGCCACGGTCGGGATGGGAGTTCGCCTTCGGGCAACGTCTCAGTCAGCAGCGGCTGCGGCTGACCGCGCAGATCGCGGCGCTGCACAGCCTCGTCGGGCTGGTCGCTATTAACGAAGGAGCGGAACAGCGCCAGACGCTGCGGATCGTTGAGGGTGGTCTGCCACTCGCACTGGTAGCTGTCGACGATCCGGGCCATCTCCTGCTCCAGCTCCTCGCCAATGCCAAGACTATCCTCCAGCACCACCTGCCGCAGATAGGCGACGCCGCCCTCCAGGTTATCCATCCAGGTGCTGGTTCGCTGCAGGCGATCGGCAGTACGGATATAGAACATCAGCAGACGATCGATGCTGCGGATCAGCGTCGCTTCGTCGAGATCGCTGGCAAACAGGTCGGCGTGACGCGGTTTCATCCCGCCGTTGCCGCAGACGTACAGATTCCAGCCTTTGTCGGTGGCAATCACCCCGATATCTTTCCCCTGGGCTTCAGCGCATTCGCGGGTGCAGCCGGAGACCGCCATCTTGATTTTGTGCGGGGCGCGTAGCCCTTTGTAGCGATGCTCGAGCCGTACCGCGAGCCTGGTGGAGTCCTGCACGCCGTAGCGACACCAGGTTGAGCCGACGCAGGATTTCACCGTGCGCAGCGACTTGCCGTAGGCGTGGCCGGTTTCAAACCCGGCGTCGGCCAGCTCGCGCCAGATAGCCGGCAGCTGTTCCAGCCGCGCGCCAAACAGGTCGATGCGCTGGCCGCCGGTCACTTTGCTGTAGAGCTGGTAACGTTTGGCGATCTGCCCGATGGCGATCAGTCCGTCCGGCGTCACTTCCCCTGCCGCCATCCGCGGCACCACCGAATAGCTCCCGTCCTTCTGGATATTGGCGAAATAGCGGTCGTTGGTATCCTGCAGCGGCAGGTGCGCCGGCTTCAGCAGGTACTCGTTCCAGCAGGAGGCCAGCACCGAGGCCACCAGCGGTTTGCAGACATCGCAGCCGTGCCCCTGGCCGTAGCGACTAATCAACTGCTCGAAGGTATGGATATGGTTAACCCGCACCAGGTGGTAGATCTCCTGGCGCGACCACGGGAAATGTTCGCAGACGTCTTTTTTCACTTCGACGCCCTGCTCCGCCAGCTGATACTCCATCACCTGTTTCACCAGCGCGCTGCAGCCGCCGCAGCCGGTAGCCGCTCTGGTGCAGCTTTTTATCGCCGACATATCCCCCGCCCCATTGTTCACCGCCTGGCAGATATCGCCTTTGCTGACGTTATGGCAGGAGCAGATCGGCGCGCTGTCCGGCAGCGCCGCGACGCCGAGCGCCTTCGGCGCGGCTCCCTCCAGCGCGGGCAGGATCAGACTCTCCGGACGCGGCGGCAGCGCCATGCCGTTCAGCATCATCTGCAGCAGCGTGGCATAGTCGCTGGCATCCCCCACCAGCACGCCGCCAAGCAGGGCTTTGCCGTCCTGACTGACGACGATTTTTTTGTAAATCTGCTGCGGACCGTCGGTCCATTGATAGCTCTGACAGCCCGGCGTGCGCCCCTGCGCATCGCCAAACGAGGCCACGTCGACCCCCAGCAGCTTCAGTTTGGTGCTCATGTCGGCGCCGCTAAAGCAGGCGTCCTCTCCTGCGAGAGTGGCCGCGGCGATGCGCGCCATCTGATAGCCCGGCGCCACCAGACCGTAAATTTTATTGTCCCACAGGGCGCATTCGCCTATCGCCAGCACGTTCGGGTCAGAGGTGCGGCACTGGTCGTCGATGTGAATTCCCCCGCGTTCGCCCACCTGCAGCGCGCAGCCGCGGGCCAGCGCGTCCTGCGGGCGGATCCCCGCCGAGAAGACCACCATGTCGGTCCGCAACGCGCCGCCGTCGGCAAAGTTCAGCCGCAGGCTGTCGGCCTCGCGCACGATGGCGGTGGTCGCTTTGCTGGTATGCACCCCCACGCCGAGGGCGACGATCTTCTCCCGGAGCATCGCCGCCCCGCCGTTATCCAGCTGGACGGCCATCAGGTTCGGGGCAAACTCCACCACCTGCGTCTCCAGCCCCAGCTGTTTCAGGGCGTTGGCCGCCTCCAGCCCGAGCAGCCCGCCGCCGATAACCACCCCGCTCTTCGCCGCGGCGGCATGGGCGGCGATACGGTCGAGATCGTCAAGAGTGCGGTAGACAAAGCACCCCGCGAGATCGTTACCGGGGATTGGCGGAACAAAGGGATACGAGCCGGTCGCCAGCACCAGTTTATCCCAGTGGATTTCATGCCCCTCGGCGTCCCGTACCAGCCGTGCGTCGCGGTCGATGGTCGCCACCGCCTCGCCGAGGCGGAGTTCAATACCATGTTCAATAAAGAAATCCCCGGCCGCCAGCGACAGCGACTCGGCGCTGCGTCCGGCAAAATACTCGGAGAGATGTACCCGGTCGTAGGCGGGATAACGCTCTTCGCCAAACACCACGATTCGATATTGCTGATGCAGATTGCGGCTCACGCATTGTTCGAGAAAATGGTGGCCGACCATGCCATGTCCCACCAGCACTAATACAGGTTTCGTCATCGTCATTATTCCTGCAGCCTGCGGCTGCGTTGAAGAGGGGTCAAAAAGCCAGTCCACGGTGGCAGGCTCATCGCTTTCCAGGCGCGCGGTAAGCGCGGCGGCGGCGGTGCAGTCGCCCATCAGCAGCACGCCGCGCAGGCGGCCATCGCGCAGCAGCAGGCGGCGATAGTGGCGGTCGATGGGGGTCCCAGCTGGTATAAATGTCATCCTGTTCGCCGGCCTGCTGCTCGCCAGCGCTAAAGAGTTCAATGCCGGTGACCTTCAGGCGGGTCCCGGCGTCCTGCCAGACAAAGCCCTCGCCGGGGACGCCGCACAGGCGATCCGCCAGCACCTCGGCCTGACGCAGGCAGGGAGCCACCAGTCCCCAGGTCTGGCCGTCAATTTCGCAACATTCGCCGATGGCGCTGATCCCCGGCAGCGAGGAGGCCATCTGACGGTCGACCACGATCCCCCGCTGGCACAGCACGCCGGACTGCGCCGCCAGACGGCTGTCGGGCTGCACGCCGGTAGCCAGCACCACTCTGGCGGCGCGGAATACGCGCCCGTCCGCCAGCCGCACGCCATCGGCGTCGATGGCGGCGATGCGGCACTCCAGCACGCAGCGAATGCCGCGCGCTTCAAGCTGCTGCCTGAGCTCGTCGGCGGCAAAAGCGTCGGTCAGCGGCGCCATTAATCCGCTGCCGCGATGCAGAAGAGTGACCTCTCCGCCGTGACGACGCAGCGCCGCCGCCGCTTCCACCCCCAGCACCCCACCGCCAATCACCACCGCCGGGCCGGGTATCGCCAGAATACGTTCCACGTCCGCCAGGGTGCGGAAGGGCATAACCTGCGGACGATCAATGCCCGGCAGCGGCGGGATAAAGGGCCGCGAACCGGTGGCGAACACCAGCTCATCCCACGGCAGCCAGGTTTCCGCGATGCGCAGCTGCCGTTGCTGAATATCGACTTCATCGACCGCCTCGCCAGACCGCAGGCACACCCCGTGCCGGGTGTACCACTCCGCCGGCAGCAACGGGATCTGCGCCGCCGTTTTTTCACCTGCCAGCAGCGGCGAGAGCTGAATGCGGTTATAGGCCGGGTGCGGCTCGTCGCCGACGACGGTAATGGCAAACCGCGCGGGGTCGCGCTCAACCAGCCGCTGCACCAGCCGGGTGGCCGCCATGCCGTTACCGATCACCACCAGTCGCCGCGTCATGACCGCCTCCTTACGCCGCTTTCGGCTGTTTTTCATACAGGAAATGGAGGATCTGCTGGCGCAGATGGTGATACCGGCTGTCGTCGGCCAGCTGAACGCGGTGGCGCGGACGCGGCAGATCGACCGCGAGGATCTCGCCGACCGTCGCCGCCGGACCGTTGGTCATCATCAGCACCCGATCCGAGAGCAGCACCGCTTCATCAACGTCGTGGGTGATCATGACGATGGTGGTATTGAGCTCCTGCTGGATATGCATCACCGTGTCCTGGAGGTGGGCGCGGGTCAGCGCATCCAGGGCGCCGAAGGGCTCATCAAGCAGCAGCACTTTCGGCTTCATCGCCAGCGCCCGGGCGATACCCACCCGCTGCTTCATGCCGCCGGAGATCTCCCCGGGACGTTTGTGCAGCGCATGACCCATCTGTACGCGCGCCAGGTTGTGTTCGATCCACTCCCGGCGCTCACTCTTGCTCATGGTGCGACGGAACACCTGATCCACCGCCAGCGCCACATTGTCGAAACAGCTCAGCCACGGCAGCAGCGAGTGGTTCTGGAAAACCACCGCCCGCTCCGGCCCGGGACCGGCGATTTCCCGGTTATCACACAGTAGTCCGCCCTCGGTAGGGGTGGTGATCCCGGCGATCAGGTTCAGCAGGGTCGATTTTCCGCAACCCGAGTGGCCGATCAGGCTAATGGTCTCCCCTTCGACGATATCGAAGGAGACATTCTGCAGCGCCAGGAACTCGCCGCTGGCGGTGTTGAAGCGTTGGCTGACGGCCTGCACCTGAATTAATGGTTTCATGTTGGCTCCTTATTTTTCCTGCCAGCTAAAGCGGCGAGCGAGCAGCATCAGGCCCTGCTCCAGCAGCAGGCCGACGACGCCGATAATGACGATGGCGATGATGATGTTTTCCATATTGAGGTTGTTCCACTCGTTCCAGATCCAGAAGCCGATCCCCAGCCCGCCGGTAAGCATTTCCGCCGCCACGATCACCAGCCAGGCGATGCCGATGGAGAGGCGCACGCCGGTAAGCACCGCCGGCAGCACCGCCGGAAAGAGGATTTTGCGCATCACCGTCCACTCCGAGAGCTGGAGGACGCGGGCGACGTTGAGATAGTCCTGCGGGATCCGCCGCACACCCTCCGCGGTGTTGATCACCATCGGCCAGATGGAGCAGATAAAAATGGTCCAGCTGGAAGCCGGCTCCGCCTTCTGGAACAGCAGCAGGCCAATCGGCAGCCAGGCCAGCGGGCTGACCGGGCGCAGCAGAGCAATCAGCGGATTAAACATGCGGGCGAAGAACAGCGAACGGCCGATCAAAAACCCCAGCGGAATGCCCGCCAGCGCCGCCAGGCCGAAGCCCACCGCCACGCGCTGCAGGGAGGCCAGCACGTTCCAGCCGATGCCCATGTCATTGGGCCCGTCCTGATAGAACGGATCGGCAAACAGGGTCAGCGCCGAGTCCAGCGTGCTCAGCGGCGTGGGAAAGCCTTTGCTATGCATCGCCGCCAGCTGCCAGGCCAGCAGCAGCACTCCCAGCCCCAACAGCGGGGGCAGCAGGCGCTGGGTGAGCTCACGCAGCCAGCGCGTGACGGCCGGCGTGGTGCGCCGGACCTGCACCGGCGGCAGGATAATCACTTCGCCAGGCGCGTTGTCCACGCTGACGACCGGTTGCTTACGTTGTGCCTGCTTCATCTCATGCCCCCTTACGTTGAATAGAGAAATGGCGGGCGTAGCCTTCCGGGTCGGACCCGTTCCATACCGTCCCGTCCATTAGTGTGCTGCTGCGCATCCTGGCTGCCGGCGCGCTGATCCCTCCTACCGCCTGGGCGGCAGCCTGCCAGACATCGATGCGGTTAATGCGCGACGCCACCGCGAGGTAATCCGGTGCCTGCTTCAGCAACCCCCAGCGGCGGAACTGGGTGAGGAACCACATCCCGTCCGACAGCCACGGGAAACTCACCTCGCCCCCGGCCCAGAAGCGCATCGGATGGGCATCCTGCCAGCGGCGGCCAAGGCCGTTGTCATACTCTCCAAGCATCCGGCCGGTGAGGTATTGCTCCTTGGTATTGAGCCAGCCGCGTCTGGCGAGCAGGCGGGCCGTCTCCCGGGTGTTCTCCGGCGAGGCGGCGATCCAGCGCTGCGCCTCCATCAGGGCCGCCACCAGCGCGCGGGCGGTGTTCGGGTTGCGTTCCACCCAGTCGCGACGGGTGCCCAGCACCTTTTCCGGATGCTCGGGCCAGATATCCTGGGAAGTGGCCGCGGTGAAGCCGATACGGTCGTTAATGGCGCGGGCGTTCCACGGCTCGCCGACGCAAAAGCCGCTCATATTGCCGATGCGCATGTTCATCACCATCTGCGGCGGCGGCACCACGACGGTGCGCACATCGTTGAAGGGATCGATGCCGGCGCTCGCCAGCCAGTAGTAAAGCCACATGGCATGGGTGCCGGTAGGAAAGGTATGGGCGAAGGTGTAACTGCCCGGCGCGCTGCGGTCGATCAGCCGCTTCAGCCCGCCGAGGTCGGTCACCCCTTTCTCCTGCAGCTCGCTGGAGAGGGTAATCGCCTGGCCATTGCGGTTGAGGGTCATCAGATTGGCCATCGCCTGCGGCTTGCTGGCGATCCCCAGTTCGAGGCCGTACAGCAGGCCATAGAGAATATGCGCCGCGTCGAGCTCGCCGGCCACCAGCTTGTCGCGCACCGCCGCCCAGCTGGCTTCCTTACTCGCCACCAGGGTGATGCCATATTTTTGGTCAAACCCCTTCGCCGCGGCGATGGCCAGCGGCGCGCAATCGGTCAGCGGAATAAATCCGACCCGCACGCGGGTTTGCTCCGGTTTGTCCGAGCCGCCGGCCCAGGCGGCCTGCATCACGCCCGGCAGCAGCATCGCGCTGCCCAGCGCGGCCCCTGCCTGCAGCAAGCGCCGCCGGGAAATTGAAAATTTGTCGCCCATATCCGCTCCACCATGCGCAAAAAAAAAAGCGCCCGACAGTGCATACGCACTGCAGGACGCCTTTATCCACGGACACCCGAACCGCCATTGGTTCGTTGCCCGGACTTTTATTCACTTAATCAGTAATGCAAACGGGATGCCAGCTTTGGCAATAGCGCGCTGGCGGGCTTTTTCCCAACGCTGGCCGGTTTTTCACCTAAAAGTGCACCGCCGGCAGGCAAAGAATGCCCATCGATTGTGCATCTACTCCTTTGGTGTTAGCGGCCAAATCGCCTTCACCATCAGCAGCGCGCGGGCTATCTCAACCATGCGCTGATTTTTGTCCATGGCCATCTTGCGCAGCGTCTGCCAGGCCTGCTCCTCCTGCATTCCCTGGTGCGTCATCAGCAGACTTTTCGCTTTTTCGATCAGCTTGCGCTCTTCGAGCGCGTCTTTCAGCGAGGCCAGCTGGCTGGAGAGCTGCTGCAGCTCATAGGCCTGCTGGCGCACCAGCGGCAGTAGCTGTTTATCGAGCCGTGGCGTCACGCTATCGTCTTCCTCTCCGGCCTGCCAGCCAGGCGCGTCGTCTGCTAACAGCGCGTCAGTGGCATCCAGCAGATCGTCGATCAGTTGCTCTTCCACTTCGCGCAGTTGCTCAAGCCGTTGGGTTTGCAGGCCAAACCAGCGCAGCGCCGTTTCCCCGCCGTCGGCAGCCGGCTGGCGGGTACAGGCGATCCGCCGCAGCTGTTCAATATCCAGACCGGCGTGGCACTGGGTTCTGAACAACTGGACGGTCGCCAGGCTGCCCAGCGCCTGAAAGCTGTCGAAGCAGGGCTGCTGACCGTCAATACGGTCCACCAGCTGCTGGCGCAGGCTGTCGCTGAACTCGCCGCGGGTAAAGCCCAATGCTCCCAGCGCGCGCTCCTGGCCCACCAGCTCTTTTCCCTGCATAAAGCTGTACAGGGCGACCATCCGACCAGCCACCGGCGGATCGTCAATGCTGTCATTGAGCTGCGGGGCGATGTTCAGCAGATGGCGGATGACGCGGCTGAACTGCTCCGTCGCGGCTTCAGCGGCAATTTGCCGGCGGCCGATCTGCGCGCGTAGCGCCGGGAGCTGCGCCAGCTCGTCAACCGCTCTGGCGATTCGCCAGCACAGCGCGCTGCCGGCTACCGCGCGCGCCCGTTCGAGGCTGGCATAAAACAGGGCTAGCCGCTCGTCAACCAGCGCCCCTCCCGCCCGACACTCCGCTGTATACAGCAAGCCGCCCGAGCAAAGATAGATATTTGACGCCCCGCGCTCACACTGCAGCATATGCACCAGCGCGCTGAGCTGGCTGGCCAGTTCCCCCAGTTGGCTAAACTGCTGAAGCTGTTGTTTTTGCAGGCGACGCGCCAGCTGCAGCCAGGCCGTCGCATCGTGCGCATGACCAGTCGTATTATTCATACCCCTCCTCCGGGTTAACGCTTTATACTGCCTAAAGCAATAACCGTGCCTTTAAGAAGGAGTTTGTATGCAACGTATTGTGATCATCGCCAACGGCGCCGCCTACGGCAGCGAATCCCTGTTCAACAGCCTGCGCCTGGCCATTGCCCTGCGCGAGCAGCAGTCCGACCTCGATCTCAAGCTGTTTCTGATGTCCGACGCCGTCACCGCCGGGCTGCGGGGGCAGAAGCCGGCAGAAGGGTATAATGTGCAGCAGATGCTGGAGATCCTCACCGCCCAGCAGGTTCCCGTGAAGCTGTGTAAAACCTGCGCGGACGGCCGCGGGGTCAGCGCACTGCCGCTGGTTGACGGCGTGGAGGTTGGCACTCTCGTTGAGCTAGCCCAGTGGACCCTGGCGGCAGATAAAGTGCTGACCTTCTGAATCTGGGGCGCCAAACGGCAGGAAATATCAGGTTTCGCCGCCTGCGGAGGTAAAAAAAACGTTAGCTGAATGCTTTCAGGAACAACGTCATTTTTGTTTAATCTTTATCCCTTTTTTTGATCAAAATCAGCATCCCGACCCGCGCCGTTTGGTGTGATGCACAGAGCAAAGTGTGAACAATATCACGCGAGGACTGGGTGGGCAGGATGCTGTAGCGGGACAGAAACGGGGTATAAAATGGCGATGGTTAAAGCAAGTTTGACGTTATTTGGTGGTGACACGCTGGTGGTGCGGTGCTCAGAGCGCTGCCATATTCATCTGATGAGCGCGAAGGTCCCGGGCGACAGTCATGCGGATATTCTGAGCGTGCAGGATCGGGACAGCGCCTATCTGACGGTGCCCTACAGCGGCACCTGGAACGTGCTTATCGACAGTCACAGCCAGTCGCTGGAGCACTCCATCAGCTACGTGCCGGCCTGACCGTCACTGCCAGAACACACGCCCGGTCATGCCGGGCGTGAGATTCATGACAAACCTCATGCAATCAATGTACTTGCAGATTGCACCAGAAAAATAACAAGGAAAATCAATTTATTGATTTTCGGCTGATAACCACCAGTAAGGAAAAACCACGCTTTTTCCTTACTGGTCAGCAATCGGACGCCCGGTCATGCCGGGCGTTTTCTTTTGCGCGCGCTCAGGCCAGGCCCGGCGTCGGACTCTCGCCCAACAGCGCGCGGACGCTGGCCACCAGGTCATCGAGACTGGCATCGTGCATGCCCAGCTTGCGCAGCGCCTGCTCAAGCGAAAACAGATACTGGGCGTTGGTGCCGAGCGGCCCGCTGGCCCGGGCGATCAGCGGGGCGATAACCTGGGCACTGGTATCCGGTTCAAACAGTGGATGGCGCGGATCCATAATAAACACCAGGGCATTCACCGTCCGTCCGTCGTCCAGCTCCAGCTTGCACCAGGTGGGCAGATAGCAGCCGGTGATCATCTCCCGCTTCCACAGCAGGGTCAGCTCCTCCTCCAGCGTGTCGTCAGGCAGACGATAGGCGACGCCGGTGGTTCGGCCGCCCTCTTTGAGGGCCAGCATGCGTCCCGGCTGGCAGGCACTACCGCGCCCGGCGGTCAACCGCAGGCAAAACGCGCGGTGCCAGCCCGGCAGCGTGCCGGTGCAGGACTCGCGATAATTGAGCGCCGGGTTCCAGATAAGCGAACCGTAGCCAAAGATCCATACTGAGCCATCATCCGGGCGGCAGGCCAGCGTCGCCGCCAGCGAGGCTGCACGTTGTTCTGCCGACCAGAGTAGCGATTCCTCAATAGCGCCAAACGCTGTCTTACAATCCGCATTCATTAAGAAATCACGAGTTAACACTGTTTACTACCTCCGCCACTGCCCGCTTCCCGGCGTTCGTCTCATGCATCCGTCAATATTGCTGAAATATTATCCAGCTTTATCTTTCAATAAGCAATCAGCGGGGCGCTGGCAAGCGAAAAAGCGGCGTCAGCGATTATTTTTTCTTATGCCACTTATCATCATCGCCTTTCTCATAGCTGTTCTTCACCGCCGCCCAGGCGACTTTGTGCGCCGTCTCTTCGCGGCTGGCGTCATCGCGCCGCTCGTCTTTATCTTTATATTGATCCCAGGCGCTGTTAAACGCTTCTTTATAAATTTCCTGCGCATGGGCAGGCAGTACATGCTGAACGCTGTCGGGGAGTTCTTGTTTACTGCGATAGGGCATACTGACCTCCTGTTTAGGCATTAAGTTTAAGTCTGGTACGCAGTCGGCTGGCTATCAAGGTCAAAATGAGTAGAAAAATTATTTTAGTAATTATCTGAATAATAAGAACTAAATATAAGTAAACATAAATTATAATAAACTAATCAAGATATCCCTCGATACCCGTAAATTTAAGTAAAAAACCAGCGGTAATTTAGCAAGATCTGTTACTTTACCGCCCTACGTTTTTATAATTATAACACCTGCATAAATGGAGATGGTTCATGACCCATGCACATGAGGCGGTAAAAACCCGCCATAAGGAGTCTTCCCTCGTCTTTCCGGTGCTGGCGCTGGCGGTGCTGTTTTTCTGGGGCAGCAGCCAGTCACTGCCAGTGGTTATCGCGATCAATATCCTCGCACTGGTCGGCATTTTGAGCAGCGCCTTCAGCGTGGTCCGCCACGCCGACGTCCTCGCCCACCGCCTGGGCGAACCCTATGGCTCCCTGATTTTAAGCCTGTCGGTGGTTATCCTTGAGGTCAGTTTGATCTCTGCCTTAATGGCCACCGGCGACGCCGCGCCGACCTTGATGCGGGATACCCTCTACTCCATTATTATGATCGTCACCGGCGGTCTGGTCGGTTTCTCTCTGCTGCTGGGCGGGCGTAAATTCGCCACCCAATATATGAATCTGTTCGGCATTAAGCAGTATCTTATCGCCCTGTTTCCGCTAGCGATTATCGTGCTGGTCTTTCCGATGGCGCTGCCGGGCGCGAACTTCAGCACCGGGCAATCGCTGCTGGTGGCGGTAATTTCGGCGGCCATGTACGGCGTTTTCCTGCTTATTCAGACCAAAACCCATCAGAGCCTGTTTGTTTATGAGCATGAAGACGACAGCGACGATGACGACCCGCACCACGGTAAACCGTCCGCCCACAGCAGCGGGTGGCATACCGCCTGGCTGCTGGTGCACCTGGTGGCAGTGATCGCGGTTACCAAAATGAACGCTAACCCGCTGGAAACGCTGTTGACCAGCATGAATGCCCCGGTGGCCTTTACAGGCTTCCTGGTGGCTCTGCTGATCCTGTCGCCGGAAGGCCTTGGCGCCCTGAAAGCGGTGCTCAACAATCAGGTTCAGCGGGCGATGAATCTGTTTTTCGGCTCCGTGCTGGCCACCATATCGCTGACGGTCCCGGTGGTCACCCTCATCGCCTTCCTGACCGGCAATGAGCTGCGCTTTGGCCTTGGCGCCCCGGAGATGGTGGTGATGGTCGCCTCGCTGGTGCTGTGCCATATCTCCTTCTCCACCGGACGCACCAATGTGCTGAACGGCGCGGCCCACATGGCGCTGTTCGCCGCCTATCTGATGACCATTTTCGCCTGACCCCGCTTTCCCACCCGGCGGAGTCCGGGCGAAAAAAAGCCTGCCGGTTTTGACGCCGGCAGGCTTTTTTACTGATGCAGTCAGGCTTACTTGCTGGTATCCAGCTCGTCGAAGCTTTTCACCAGATCGTCAATCGCTTTCATCTGTTTGAGGAACGGCTCCAGTTTATCCAGCGGCAGCGCGGACGGGCCGTCGCATTTCGCGTGGTCCGGATCCGGATGCGCTTCAATAAACAGACCGGCGATACCTACCGCCATACCGGCGCGGGCCAGCTCGCTCACCTGCGCACGACGACCGCCGGAGGCTGCGCCAAACGGGTCGCGGCACTGCAGCGCGTGGGTGACGTCGAAAATGACCGGCGAGTTGTTGGAGGCTTTCTTCATCACGCCGAAGCCGAGCATATCCACGACCAGGTTGTCGTAACCGAAGTTCGCGCCGCGGTCGCAGAGGATTACTTTGTCGTTACCCCCTTCGATAAACTTATCGACGATGTTGCCCATCTGACCCGGGCTGACAAACTGCGGCTTCTTGACGTTGATCACCGCCCCGGTCTTCGCCATCGCTTCCACCAGGTCAGTCTGGCGCGCGAGGAAAGCCGGAAGCTGGATCACGTCCACCACGTCAGCTACCGGCTGCGCCTGGCTGGCTTCATGAACGTCGGTGATGATTTTCACGCCAAAGGTCTGCTTCAGCTCCTGGAAAATCTTCATCCCTTCTTCCAGACCCGGCCCACGATAGGAGTGGATGGAGGAACGGTTGGCTTTATCAAAGGAGGCTTTGAAGACGTAGGGAATACCAAGCTTCTGCGTAACGGTGACATAATGTTCGCAGATACGCATCGCCAGGTCGCGCGACTCCAGCACGTTCATCCCGCCGAACAGCACGAACGGCAGGTCGTTCGCTACGTTGATATCACCAATGCTAACCACTTTTTGTTTCATAAGTTCGCCTTATCAGGGTGTAACCGGAATGGTTCCAGACTAATGCAATGTAATTTGTTTATGCGAAATCGTGTTGATCTGCGCGCGGATCATCTCGCTGATCGGATCCTCCGGGCACTGCTCAACGAAATAGCTCAGATCCAACAGCGCCACGTGATCGCAGTCCAGCTGGGCGTATATCAGCCCCCGGTCGCGGATCTCATACGGATCTTCCGGATTAAACTGCAGCAGCGCTTCGCTGGCGCGCAGGGCCAGCTCCATCTGCCGCTCTTCCATCAGCGCCGACTTCAGGGTGTCCAGCAGCTTGCGGATCACCTCGGCGTTATCCGCTTCGTCGAGATCTTCATTAAACAGTTCCGCCACCGGCCCGATGTTGCCCTTCAGCCATACCTCCAGGGTATGCTCGTCGAGGGTCTCGCCGTTAAACGGATTAATCAGCCACATCTCTTCGCTGGTTTCCGGGTCCGCACGCAGCAGCATCTGGGTCGGGAAGATCACCGGCACCACCGGCAGCGCCAGGCGCTGGGCGATCCACAGCAGGATCGCGCCTAACGACACCGCGCTCCCCTGGCGGTTAACCAGCACTTTATCCAGCCATAGCGCGTCGGAAAGACGATACACGCCCTGCGAGGCGCCAAAGCCCCACTCGTCATAAAACAGCTCCAGCAATCGTTCTATCTGGCGCTCCTGGTCCCACGACGGCGCAATCTCCTCCTGCGCGAGGCGCAGCAATCGCTGCAGCTCTTCCTCGACAAAACGCGACGGAAAAATCGTCGCGGACCTGTTCAGAAATGAGGACCATGCCATCACACAATGGCGCTTTGTTAAATTCGAAATCCGCTAATGACCCCATGACCTACCCCAGTATCGGTATTCTTGTGATGGCGAGTTGAATGATGATAAACAACACCACCAGCGCCAGCAGGAACGCGATAAAGCGGCTCTGCTGGCTGCGCGGACGACGACGGCCCAACGCGATAAAACCTAATGCGATGTAAATGATAACGCCAAACAGCTTTTCAGTCAGCCATGCGCCGTCTTCTGTGAACGGCAGGTAGTGCGTTATCGCCATTAACCCCGCGCCGCTGAGAAACAGCAGCGTATCGCTGCAGTGCGGCGCAATTCGCACCCACCGCTGGTTCAGCAGCGGGCTCTGGTGATACATCCACCAGTAACGTAAAACGAACAATCCTACCGACACCGCCACTGTGGCAATGTGCAGGTAGAGGACAGCCGTGAATAAGTTCATCAGCCAACATTCTCCATGTCGGGTAAACGTCCGAGGGTCAGACGCTCATTGTCGCCATAGTCGCGACAGGTCGCGACGTCCAGATAGCCCGCTTCGCGGAACAGCGCGCGAACCGCCTCGCCCTGAGTCCAGCCATGCTCCAGCAGCATCCAACCGCCGGGCTGCAGATACTGCCGTCCCTCGCGGATGATATGCGCCAGATCGGCCAGCCCCTGGTCGCCTGCGACCAGCGCCGTCAACGGCTCAAAGCGCACATCGCCTTCGGCGAGATGCGGGTCGGCGGCGTCGATATAGGGGGGATTGCTGACGATCGTGGCGAAGCGCTGCCCGTCCAGCGCGCTAAACCAGTCGCTTTGACTTATCGTCACGTTAGCGATGCCCAGATGTTCGGCATTGCGCAACGCCAGCGCCACGGCGTCCGGCATCACGTCCACCGCGGTGACCTCACAGTCCGGACGTTCGCTGGCCAGCGCCAGGGCAATGGCGCCGGTCCCGGTGCCGAGGTCGAGAATACGGCACGGCGCGGTTGGCAGACGCGCCAGCGCCTGCTCTACCAGACATTCGGTATCCGGGCGGGGGATCAGCGTCGCCGGGGAGACGAACAGCGGCAGCGACCAAAACTCGCGCTGCCCGACCAGATGAGCAATAGGTTCCCCGCGCTGGCGTCGCACCAGGAGCGCCTCCAGCCTCGCCGCCTCGTCAGCAGAGAGCGTCGTTTCACCGAAGGCCAAAATCCAGGTTCGCGCCCGGCCGGTAACGTGTCCCAGCAGGATCTCGGCGTCGCGTCGTGGGCTGTCGCTCTCCGCCAGGCGGGCGATCGCCTGATGCAGCCAGGCCTGAAAGGTCATCATTCCTGCTCGGACAGCGCCGCCAGCTGATCGGCCTGATGTTCCTGGACAATCGGCTCAATCAGCATGTCGAGTTTGCCCTCCATCGCCTCATCCAGACGGTAGAGCGTCAGGTTGATGCGGTGGTCGGTCACGCGGCCCTGCGGGAAGTTATAGGTGCGATTGCGGTCGCTGCGGTCGCCGCTGCCCAGCAGGTTGCGGCGCGTGGAGGCTTCCGCCTGCTGACGTTTGGCCACTTCGGCGGCGCGAATGCGCGCGCCCAGCACCGACAGCGCCTTGGCTTTGTTTTTATGCTGAGAACGCTCGTCCTGGCACTCCACCACGATGCCGGTGGGCAGGTGGGTAATGCGGATAGCCGAGTCGGTGGTGTTAACGTGCTGACCGCCTGCCCCGGAGGAACGGAAGGTATCGATGCGCAGATCTGCCGGGTTAATGTCCGGCATTTCGGCTTCCGGCAGCTCCGGCATCACCGCCACCGTACAGGCGGAGGTGTGGATCCGCCCCTGCGATTCGGTGGCCGGCACACGCTGCACGCGATGGCCGCCGGATTCAAATTTGAGCCGACCATAGACGCCGTCACCGCTGATCTTGGCGATCACCTCTTTAAAGCCGCCGTGCTCACCTTCGTTGGCGCTGAGGATCTCTACCTGCCAGCGGCGCGATTCTGCGTAACGGGTGTACATGCGGAATAGATCGCCGGCAAACAGCGCTGCTTCGTCGCCGCCGGTCCCGGCGCGCACTTCCACGAAGGCGTTACGCTCGTCATCAGGATCTTTCGGCAGGAGGAGAACCTGCAGCTGTTGCTCCAGCTGGTCGCCTTTTTCTTTGGCGTCACGCAGCTCTTCCTGCGCCATTTCGCGCATTTCCGGATCGTCGAGCATCATCTGCGCGGTTTCAATATCCTCCTGCACCTGACGCCAGTCGGTATAGCAGCGCGCCACATCGCTCAGTTGAGCATACTCCCGCGACAGCGCGCGGAATTTATCCTGATCGGCAATCGTCGCGGCATCGCCGAGCAGCGCCTGCACTTCTTCATGGCGCTCGTACAACGCTTCCAGTTTGGCAACAATAGAAGACTTCATAGGCGTGAATTCACCCTGTCCTGAAAATAAGAGAAAGGTGCGCTATTCCAGCCCGAGGCTGTTGCGCAGAATATGCAGACGTTCGTCGTCCCCGTCACGGGCGGCCTGCTGAAGAGATTTGGTTGGCGCGTGGATCAGGCGGTTAGTGAGCTTGCGCGCCAGATCCTGCATAATTTCCTGGGCATCACCGCCCTGCTCCAGCGCGGCCAGCGCTTTCGCCGTCAGCTCCTCACGGACCTGCTCAGACTGAGAACGGTATTCGCGAATGGTCTCGCTGGCGCTCTGCGCGCGCAGCCAGGCCATAAATTCGCTGGTTTCCTGCTCGACGATCGATTCCGCCTGCACCGCGGCAGCCTTACGCTGCGCCAGGTTATGCTGAATGATGTTTTGCAAATCGTCGACGCTGTAGAGGTAGGCGTTAGCCAGTTTGCCGACCTCTGGTTCAACGTCGCGCGGGACGGCGATATCCACCAGCAGCATCGGCTGGTTACGCCGCGCCTTAAGCGCACGCTCCACCATGCCTTTGCCGATGATCGGCAGCGGGCTGGCGGTGGAGCTGATAATGATGTCGGCCTCTTTCAGCCGTTCGTCGATATCGCTGAGGGCTATCACCTCGGCGCCCACTTCCTCCGCCAGCGCCTGGGCGCGTTCACGGGTGCGGTTGGCGATCACCATTTTGCGCACGTGATGTTCGCGAAGATGGCGCGCTACCAGCTCAATGGTTTCACCGGCGCCGACCAGTAACACGGTGACGCTGGAGAGCGATTCAAAGATTTGCCGCGCCAGGGTACAGGCGGCGAAAGCCACAGAGACCGCGCTGGCGCCGATATCGGTTTCGGTACGCACGCGCTTAGCCACTGAAAAGGATTTCTGGAACATCCGCTCCAGCTCGCTGACGTTAAGATGGCCGCGGCTGGAGTCGGCGAAGGCTTTTTTCACCTGGCCGAGGATCTGCGGCTCGCCCAGCACCAGCGAATCGAGGCCGCTGGCGACGCGCATCAGATGGCTGACGGCGTCATTACCCTGATGCCAGTAAAGGCTTTTTCGCAGGTCTTCTTCGTTGAGGCCGTGGTAGTTGCACAGCCAGCGGATCAGCGCTTCCTGCAGGTTATCCTGCTCTTCGACGCTGAGATAGAGTTCCGTGCGGTTGCAGGTCGACAGCACCACCCCACCCTGCACCATCGGCTGAGCCAGCAAGCTCTCCAGCGCCTTATCGAGCGTTTCCGGCGAAAACGTGACGCGTTCTCGCAGGGCGACCGGAGCTGTTTTGTGATTGATGCCAAGAGCTAAAAGGGTCATTGTGAGGGAGTAGTACCAGCGTTGCTAAGGTTAGTCTGAGTGCATCATACAGGATGCGCGTAATCAATAAAAGAGAGGCTCCCCTTTTGGAGTAATAGTTAAAGCAAGACCGCCATTAAGGTTAATTTTTTGATTTCAGACAACTTGAACGTAGACGCTATGGCCCGGCGACGCTAGCATTAAGGGTTATAAATGTAACCTGCTACACAAATCGGCCCGCTGTTCCCTGTCGCCGTTTTTCCCTGTAGACATCAAGGATTTGTCATCATTATGAATCGACTGTTCCGCCTGCTGCCGCTGGCCAGCCTCGTCCTCACCGCCTGTTCTCTTCATACGCCGCAAGGGCCTGGCAAAAGCCCGGATTCGCCGCAGTGGCGTCAGCACCAGCAGGCTGTCCGCAGCCTCAATCAGTTCCAGACCCGCGGGGCGTTTGCCTATCTTTCCGATGAGCAAAAAGTCTATGCCCGCTTCTTCTGGCAGCAAACCGGCCAGGACCGCTATCGCCTGCTGCTGACCAACCCGCTGGGCAGCACCGAGCTGTCGCTGACCGCGCAGCCGGGCAGCGTGCAGCTGATCGATAACAAAGGCCAGACCTATACCGCCACTGATGCCGAAGAGATGATTGGCCGTCTGACCGGGATGCCGATCCCGTTGAACAGCCTGCGCCAGTGGATCATCGGCCTGCCGGGCGACGCCACCGACTATTCGCTGGACGATCGGTACCGTCTGCGTGAACTGAACTATACGCAAAACGGCAAAACCTGGCACGTGACCTACGGCGGCTACACCAGCGATACCCAGCCAGCCCTACCGTCCAATGTCGAGCTGAACAATGGCGCTCAGCGCATCAAGCTGAAGATGGATAACTGGATCGTGAAATGATGACCCGCTGGCCCTCTCCTGCAAAACTGAATCTGTTTTTATATATCACCGGCCAGCGGGCCGATGGTTACCATACCCTGCAAACGCTGTTTCAGTTTCTCGATTACGGCGATACGTTGACCATCGAACCGCGTAGTGACGGCCAACTGCGCCTGCTGACGCCGGTGGCCGGCGTGCCGGACGAGGAGAATCTGATCGTTCGCGCCGCGCGTCTGCTGATGCATGCCGCCAGCGAAAGCGATCGCCTGCCGGCGGGCAGCGGCGCCGATATCAGTATCGATAAGCGCCTGCCGATGGGCGGCGGCCTGGGCGGTGGCTCCTCCAATGCCGCCACCGTGCTGGTGGCGCTCAACCATCTGTGGGGCTGCGGTCTCTCGGAAGATGAGCTGGCGACTCTTGGCCTTCAGCTGGGGGCCGATGTGCCGGTTTTCGTGCGCGGCCATGCCGCCTTCGCCGAGGGGGTGGGTGAAATACTGACGCCGGTAGAACCCGAGGAAAAATGGTACCTGGTGGCCCACCCGGGGGTCAGTATTCCGACGCCGATCATTTTTCGCGATCCGGAGCTACCACGAAATACCCCGCGCCGGTCAATTAATACGTTATTAAATTGTGAATTCAGCAACGATTGCGAGCTTATCGCAAGAAAACGTTTTCGCGAGGTTGATGCCGCGCTTTCCTGGCTGTTAGAATATGCGCCGTCACGCCTGACCGGCACAGGGGCCTGTGTGTTTGCTGAATTTAACACCGAATCCGCTGCCCGTCAGGTGCTAGACACTGCCCCGGCATGGCTAAATGGCTTTGTGGCGCGCGGAGTTAACCTTTCGCCGCTCAAGCAGGCCCTGCTCTGAATCCTGCGCCGTGATGGCACATTGATAATGAGTCAGCCGGGGAAATTGAGTTACGGTGACAACGTCACCCTGTTCCAGACGTTGCATCGTGCTCTTTAAATACACCGACTGGATCGAATGGCGCCATCCCGCACATTATTGGCCCATTCATCCACCACTGGACGCATGCCTGAGGTTCTTCTCGTGCCTGATATGAAGCTTTTTGCTGGTAACGCCACCCCGGAACTAGCACAACGTATTGCCAACCGCCTGTACACTTCTCTTGGCGACGCCGCTGTAGGTCGTTTTAGCGACGGCGAAGTCAGCGTACAAATCAATGAAAACGTACGCGGTGGTGATATTTTCATCATCCAGTCCACTTGTGCTCCCACCAATGACAACCTGATGGAACTGGTTGTTATGGTTGATGCTCTGCGTCGTGCTTCGGCAGGTCGTATCACCGCCGTTATCCCTTACTTCGGTTATGCTCGTCAGGACCGTCGTGTTCGTTCTGCTCGTGTGCCAATCACCGCGAAAGTGGTGGCGGATTTTCTGTCCAGCGTCGGCGTTGACCGCGTGCTGACCGTTGACCTGCACGCAGAACAGATCCAGGGCTTCTTCGATGTGCCAGTCGATAACGTGTTCGGCAGCCCAATCCTGCTGGAAGATATGCTGCAGCTGAACCTGGACAACCCGATTGTGGTTTCTCCGGACATCGGCGGCGTCGTGCGTGCCCGCGCTATCGCTAAACTGCTGAATGATACCGATATGGCTATCATCGACAAGCGCCGTCCGCGCGCCAACGTCTCCCAGGTGATGCACATCATCGGCGACGTTGCCGGTCGTGACTGCGTGATGGTCGACGATATGATCGACACCGGCGGCACCCTGTGTAAAGCGGCAGAAGCGCTGAAAGAGCGTGGCGCGAAACGCGTATTCGCTTACGCAACGCACCCAATTTTCTCCGGCAACGCTATCCAGAACATCAAAAACTCTGTCATTGATGAATTTGTCGTCTGCGATACCATTCCGCTGGCACCAGAAATTAAAGCGCTGGATAAAGTGCGTACTCTGACGCTCTCCGGTATGCTGGCTGAAGCTATTCGCCGTATCAGCAATGAAGAATCTATCTCTGCTATGTTCGAACATTAATCGAGCCCAGCACAAAAACCCGCTGCGGCGGGTTTTTTTGTCTCCGCACCTTATTTGTATGATCAATGCCTCCTTCACCTGCCATTTAGTTGACAGATGATGCGCTCATGGATGAAACATTATTGTGAACAGATTATTTTCCTCACATGTGATGCCTTTCCGCGCCCTCATCGACGCTTGTTGGAAAGAAAAGTACACCTCCGCCCGCTTCACGCGTGACCTGATCGCCGGGATCACCGTCGGGATCATTGCGATTCCGCTGGCGATGGCGCTGGCGATTGGCAGCGGTGTGCCGCCGCAGTACGGCCTCTATACCTCAGCGGTGGCAGGGATTGTGATCGCCTTGACCGGCGGGTCACGCTTTAGCGTTTCCGGTCCGACCGCCGCCTTTGTGGTGATCCTCTATCCGGTTTCCCAGCAGTTTGGTCTGGCGGGACTGCTGGTGGCGACGCTGATGTCGGGGATCTTTTTAATCCTCTTTGGCCTGGCGCGCTTTGGCCGCCTGATCGAATATATCCCGCTGTCAGTCACCCTCGGCTTCACCTCGGGGATCGGTATCACCATCGGCACCATGCAGATTAAAGATTTCCTCGGCCTGCAGATGCCCCATGTGCCGGAGCATTATCTGCAGAAAGTGGCGGCGCTGGCGATGGCCCTACCGACCATTAACGTTGGCGATGCCGCCATCGGCGTCGTTACTCTTGGCATTCTGATCCTCTGGCCGCGGCTGGGTATCCGCCTGCCGGGCCACCTCCCGGCGCTGCTGGGCGGCTGCGCGGTCATGCTGGTGGTCAACTTGCTCGGCGGCGATGTCGCGACGATCGGCTCACAGTTCCATTATCAGCTGGCGGACGGCACTCAGGGCAATGGCATTCCGCAGCTGCTGCCGCAGCTGGTATTGCCCTGGGATATGCCGGGCTCAAACTTTACCCTGAGCTGGGCCTCGCTGCAGGCTCTGCTGCCTGCCGCCTTCTCAATGGCGATGCTCGGCGCCATTGAATCTCTGCTGTGCGCGGTGGTGCTTGATGGCATGACCGGCACCAAGCACAAAGCCAATAGCGAGCTGATTGGCCAGGGGCTGGGCAACATTGTCGCGCCGTTCTTCGGCGGGATCACTGCCACCGCGGCGATTGCCCGCTCGGCGGCGAACGTCCGCGCCGGCGCCACATCGCCAGTTGCCGCCGTGATCCACGCCCTGCTGGTGATCCTGGCGCTGCTGATCCTCGCCCCACTGCTCTCCTGGCTGCCGCTGTCGGCGATGGCCGCCCTGCTGCTGATGGTGGCATGGAATATGAGCGAGGCGCATAAAGTCATCAATCTGCTGCGCCACGCGCCGAAGGACGACATCGTGGTGATGCTGATGTGCATGTCGCTAACGGTGCTGTTTGACATGGTGATCGCTATCAGCGTCGGGATCGTGCTGGCTTCGCTGTTGTTTATGCGCCGTATCGCACGCATGACTCATCTGGCGCCGGTCAACGTCGAGGTGCCAGACGATGTGCTGGTGCTGCGGGTAATTGGGCCGCTGTTCTTTGCCGCCGCCGAAGGCTTGTTCAACGATCTGGAGACCCGGATCGCCGGCAAGCGCATCGTGGTGCTGAAATGGGACGCGGTGCCGGTTCTCGACGCCGGTGGCCTGGATGCCTTCCAGCGCTTTGTGAACAAGCTGCCGGAAGGCTGTGAATTGCGCGTATCTAACCTCGAGTTTCAGCCGCTACGCACGCTAGCGCGCGCCGGCGTCAAGCCGCTGCCCGGACGCCTGAGCTTCTACCCCGATCGTCAGGCCGCGCTGGCTGACCTGTGATCACCCGGCGGCAGGTCCCTGCGCCTGCCGCATCAAGGATCCGGTCGCCTGCTGCAGCCAGCTCAGCACTGCCGGCGTCATCCAGGTGCCCTTCATCAAATGCGGCTCCTGCTCCATTGCCCGACGAAACTTCTGCAACGTCTGCGGCCGGGTACCGGCGTAGGACTGAAACAGTTCAAGCCACGCCCGGGCCAGCGCCTGACCCGACGCCGAGTCCGGCGCTACGCCCTCCCGGCACGCCTGATGCAGCTTCGCCACCAGCGCAGGCCACTCCTGTAGCCGGTCAAAATAGTGCTGGCGGGTGAACGCCATCTCTTCTTCGTCAAGGTACCGCGCCCAGATGGCCAGTTTGCTTTCGGCAAAGGCCTCGGTGATATAGGCGATGATTGCCGGCGTGACGCCGGTCTGTTCAACCATCTGCGGCTCGGCGGCATGCATCTCGTTCAGGCGGGTCAGAAACTCCGGACGCCCGGCCGTATCCTGCTCCAGGCGCTCCATCCAGCGCGTCGCCAGACGCATCGCCTGCGGACTGTCCGTCGGGCAGCCGCTCGCCATCAGCGTCTGCACCTCCTCCGTTAGCTCGCGCCACGCCTGCGCCCGCTGTTCATCCTGTGCCGCAAACGGCAGCGCGGCTAACTCCTGTTGACTAAACCAACGATCGTACATTTTCATTAACTCCAGCGTCTGTAGCCAGGACTCCAGATCGGGTTCATTGCCGCTCGCCAGCGCCTCGCGCAGCACCAATAGTCGGTCGCGCAGCCTGCCAACATCGCGTAGCTGGGCGTTGAGCATATCTATCTGCTGCGTCAGCAGCTCGGGCAGCGACAGCGTTTGCCGATCGAGATAGTCCTTGATTGTGGCGAGCGTTAGCCCGGCCTGCGCCAGCGCCTTTATCATATGCAGGCGCTGAACCGCGGACAGGTTATAGAGCCGATAGCCCGCCTCGCTTCTGGCCGAAGGCGTTAACAGCCCCGTCTGTTCATAATGATGCAGCGTACGTACCGTCAGTCCGGCACGCTTCGCCAGCTCTCCCACCTGAATTAACATGACTGCTCCTCTCTGTGGCCAGGACCGCTACTCTGCAGCCTGACGTAACGTCAGGGTCAAGCAAAAACCGCGCTTGCTATTCATTTTTGCTGGCAACCATAGCAGCACGAAGGCCAGGACGGAATGGGGACGTAATATGGCGGGAAAAGAGGAAGAGATAAAGTGAGACACAGAAAAGCGCATCGGCCTTCAGCGGCCGATGCGGGAAATCATGCTACGGTTAGCTGTGACGATGCTGGTTACGACGGCAGCGTTTATCGTAGTGGCGCACCCACCAGTAGCGGTCGCTGACCTGCTCGTGGCCGCCAATACGGGCACCGGCCAGCCAGAGCACTGCGCCAACGAAGATGCTTAGGATTGCGCCATGCGCAAAGAATTGTGGCAGGTTAAGCTGCGGAAGCTGGTTCAGAATGGAGTAACCTACCCCCACAACCATCACCACCAACCCTAACCCCATGAGTACGTTACCGAGTAACGAAGCGTTTTTGCGTTTCATGTGTCACCTCCGGACTTTGGGTTGCCAGGGAATGTCCCCAAATCTTATAGGTGTAGTATAGACAAGGTCTCTTCTGCGGAGTGCGTCCACGATCACATTAGTGAACAGCGAATAGACAAAAATTTACAAATAAGTCTATGAACCATATCAAATTCTAATGATTTAGTGAGTAAATCATCAATGCGGGTATTGTCTAATAGCCAGAATTTTGTCAAGCGCGCCCGCAGACAGTACACTACGCGGCAGAGAATGCCCCATGCAGGATAGAAAACGTGACCATTAAACTGATTGTCGGCCTGGCCAACCCCGGTGCGGAATATGCCGCCACCCGGCACAACGCTGGCGCCTGGTATGTGGATTTACTGGCGGATCGCCATCGTGCGCCGCTGCGCGAAGAGAGCAAATTCTTCGGCTACACCTCGCGCATCAACCTGGCGGGCGAGGACGTCCGCCTGCTGGTCCCCACTACCTTTATGAACCTCAGCGGTAAAGCCGTGGCCGCGATGGCGACCTTTTATCGCATCAACCCGGATGAAATTCTGGTCGCCCATGACGAGCTGGATTTACCGCCGGGCGTGGCGAAATTTAAGCTTGGCGGTAGCCATGGCGGCCACAATGGCCTGAAGGATATCATCAGTAAGCTCGGCAATAACCCGAACTTTCACCGTTTACGCGTCGGAATCGGCCATCCGGGCGACAAAAACAAGGTTGTCGGCTTTGTGCTTGGCAAACCACCGGCCAGCGAGCAGAAACTGATCGATGACGCTGTCGACGAAGCGGCGCGCTGTACCGAAATCTGGTTAAAGGACGGGCTGACCAAAGCGACCAACCGTTTGCACGCCTTTAAGGCGCAATAAGCCGTTGTCGTGCGGCATTTTTGCCGCGCACCGTGTATAATAGGCAAAGCTATTCAATTTTCTGCAATCTGTTCCTTGTAACAGATTGATTATCCAAAGATTAAGGTGATTTAAATCATGGGATTCAAATGCGGTATCGTCGGTTTGCCCAACGTCGGCAAATCCACCCTGTTCAATGCGCTCACCAAAGCGGGTATTGAAGCGGCCAACTTCCCCTTCTGTACCATTGAGCCGAACACCGGTGTCGTACCGATGCCCGATCCGCGTCTGGACAAGCTGGCTGAAATCGTCAAACCGCAGCGCATCCTGCCGACCACCATGGAGTTCGTGGATATCGCGGGCCTGGTGAAAGGCGCGTCCAAAGGTGAAGGTCTTGGCAACCAGTTTCTGACCAACATCCGTGAAACCGAAGCCATCGGCCATGTGGTTCGCTGCTTTGAAAACGATAATATTATTCACGTCGCGGGGAAAGTGAACCCGGCGGAAGATATCGACGTTATCAACACCGAACTGGCGCTGTCTGACCTTGATACCTGCGAACGCGCGATTCACCGCGTCTCCAAAAAAGCCAAAGGCGGCGATAAAGACGCGAAGGTTGAGCTGGCCGCGCTGGAAAAATGCCTGCCGCAGCTGGAAAACGCCGGTATGCTGCGCGCGCTGGATCTGACCAAAGAAGAGAAAGAGGCCATCCGCTATCTGAGCTTCCTGACCCTGAAGCCGACCATGTACATCGCGAACGTCAATGAAGACGGTTTCGAGAACAACCCGTACCTCGATCAGGTTCGCGCCATCGCCGAGCAGGAAGGGTCTGTGGTGGTGCCGGTGTGCGCCGCCGTTGAAGCGGACATCGCCGAGCTGGACGATGAAGAGCGTGACGAGTTTATGGCTGAGCTGGGCCTCGAAGAGCCGGGCCTGAACCGCGTGATCCGCGCCGGTTACGCTCTGCTGAACCTGCAGACCTACTTCACCGCGGGCGTGAAAGAAGTTCGCGCATGGACCATCCCGGTCGGAGCGACCGCGCCGCAGGCAGCCGGTAAGATCCACACCGACTTCGAAAAAGGCTTTATCCGCGCGCAGACCATCGCTTATGAAGACTTCATTGCCTACAAAGGCGAACAGGGCGCGAAAGAAGCCGGTAAAATGCGTGCTGAAGGTAAAGACTACATCGTGAAAGATGGCGATGTGATGAACTTCCTGTTCAACGTCTAATCCCACTGGCTGGCGTTTTCGCCGCCACCGCGCAAAAAAATCCACGCAGCGGCGTGGATTTTTTTTACCCAGGCGACACGCTACTCCACAATATGGGTATCTTCTGCCGCCTCGTAGCCATCAACGATCTGCACAATTTTCTTTAACTCAGCCTCAATAAAAGCCGGGGTAGCGCTTTCCCCTGAGGCCGGGTGATGAAGCTCCACCGATATACCGCTGGCGGCATTGGTCAGCGACAGGCTGATCTCCTGCTGGCCCCGNGAGGACGAAGAACGCCCGATATGCTGCATGATAGCCGCCGCCGCCGCGCGCGTATCAACGTCTGCGAGATGCCCCCATCTCATTTCAACATGCCCCTGCTGCCCTGCCTTTATCACCTGCAGCGTATAGCCGCTTCTTGCCGTTGCCATGCCTTTTCCTCCGATTTAGTTGCCCGGGCGTCACATTATCAGCCCGGTTTTATCAGCCAGGTTCGCGCACCTGCGCCTTGCCGTTAATGACTCTTTTCCACATAGGTCTGCATGTTTTCTTTGGTCACTAACTCAAACGGGATCCAGACATGAGACTCGACCTTTTCTCCTTTAATCAGCTTCAGCGCTACCGCTAAGGCCGTTTTGCCCTGACCGACGGCGTCCTGGAAAACCGTCACCTGAATCTTATCGCTGGCCAGGGCTTTCAGCCCGTCCGGGGTGGCGTCGATCCCGCCGATCAGCAGCTTCTTCTGGCTTTTCTCCAGCGCCATCGCCGCGCCAATCGCCATCTCATCGTTGTTCGCCGCCACAATATCAATCGCTTCTCCGTTGCCCGTCCAGTTCTGCATCAGATCCATGCCCTCGCTGCGGGAATAGTTGGCCGGCTGTTTCTGCACCACTTTCATTGCCGGATACTTGGCCACCACCTGCTCCACATCTTTGGTGCGCTGCAGCGCGCCGGCGTCGGTGAGATTGCCGATCATGATGGCGACGTTGCCTTTGTAGTTCGCCAGCTTCGCCAGCGCCTCCATCTGCAATGTGCCAGACTCCCGCTCGTCCGAACCGACAAACACCACGCCGGGCGGTAACGTTTTATCCCCCGGCGTCCGGTTCACATACACCAGCGGCATTTTGGCCTGCTGCGCCATCTTCGTCAGCTGCGGGGTGCTGGCGGAGTCCACCGGGTCGACGATGATCGCGTCCACGCCGGAGGCGATGAAGCTCTGCACCTGATCGGCCTGGCGTCCGGTGTCGCCGCGGGCGTCTTCAAACTGTACGTCGACGTGGCGGGCTTGAGCTTCTTTCTCAATGGACTGGCGGATAATAGTGAGAAAGTTTTGATCGAAGTAGGCCATTGAGACGCCGATCTTCTCTGCTAATGCCGAAGCGGAACTGGCCAGAAGGCCTACTAACAGGATGATTTTACAGTGCTTCATAGTATGCCCTCAGAGATCGAAATAAAATTTTCAATACAACTACAAACGGTATATTTAAATCATTTTCAGACTACGAAGGGCGTTCGGTTCTTGCAATATTGATGTAAAGAAAATGTTGCCATGCGCACACTTTATTTCACCGCCTCACTCACCGAGGGCTCACCGGTTGCGGGGAGCGCAGCGGTCGGCGACGCCGGCTGTTTTCGCTTCAGCAGGGCATACTCCACTATCAGCTGTTGCAGATGCAGCTCCGCGAGGCTTCCCCGCGCGGCTGGCCAGGGTTGATCAACCGGAAGCGCGGCCAGCTGGCGCAGCTGCTCCTCCAGCGGAACAGCTCGGTTAAACGACTGTGTGATGGCAAATACTGCGGTTTTCAGTTCGCTCACCGTCAGGTACTTCCCCTTCTGCTCGTCGAGGGCATTGAGCTGGTCGGCGAGCCGCTGCAGCTGCAGCATGCCCTCCGACCAGCCGGTAAGGTTTTCCGCGGGCAATGCGCCAGCACTCAGCTGCTGCCGCCACTGCTGCGCCAGCGGTTGCGCCTGATCCGGCCAGCGGATAAGGGCCTGGTGGACCAGCTGGTCGCCGTAGCTGACCGCCCAGTCCGGCGCCAGGCGGGCAAGCTCGCCAAGCTGGCGCTGCGTCTGTGGCAGATCAACCGGCCCCGGGGGCGTTGTCGCCGGCAGGCCCGGTATCGGTCCGGCATTTTGGGTGACCGAAATGGGCGGCAAGTCGGACTGACGCAGCGCCAGCCATCCGCCGACGGCGATACCCGTTACCGCCAGCATGGTAACCATCCCGGCGATAAACGGCTTCCAGCGCGGCGCGGCTGCCGGAGTAGACGCCGCCACCGGCGCGGGCCGCTTTGCAGGTGAAGGCGGAGCCAGCGGCTCAGCCTTTGGTCTACGTTTTAGGTCTGGCACTGGCTCAGCCTTCGCCGCATCCTCTTCGCTGACCAGAGTGCCGGGAAGTTCCGCGTCAGACACCGCCACCGGCGGCGCGGTGGGAAGCGCTGGCGCAGGGTCGAGGCTCTCGAAGCGAGTTGCCGTGCTGTGCAGTAGCGCCCGCAGGTCGCTCAGCTGGTTTTCAGGAGCGATCTCAAGGCGCTGGAGCACTGCGTCGAAGCTTTGCAGCGAACGTTCAGCCTGCTCAAGCGAATCAACATCCTCTGGGGTAAGATTCAGGGTACGGATCACCTGCCGCAGCCGCTTGCTCAGGGTGCGGAAGATCTCTGTCCGGGCCGGGAGCGCCTGTGGCCACAGGTTTTTCCCCTGACGAACCAGCAGCGACTCCATAAGCGTCAGCCCCTCATTGATCCCTGCCACCCCGCCCAGCCGGGCGCGGGCCAGGGTATACCAGGCGACAGTCTGCAGGTCCGCGCCGTGATGCTCCAACAGCCCGCGGGCAAGCTGCTCGGCATACGGCCAGTTAATATCCGGCCGCGCCGGGTGGCTGAGCTTGTTCATTTCCGCACGCAGGGCCATAAAATCAGCCAGCGTGCGCGGGTCGCCACCGGCTTTATAGTGACGGTCGTGGTGTGTTGTCATCATGATGTCTTTCAGCGAGAGATTAGAGGGCGGAGCGGGCGTCAAGGTACTGCTGACGTTTGAGGTGGCGGATCAACACCCTGCCCTCGGGCATAAACTCCGTGCCGTAACGCACCAGGCCAATATCCTTCAGCTCCGCATCAATGGCATAGCGCAGTTCGCCGGGCGCATGCTGATCGAGCATCACCACCGCGATCCGCTGCAGGCGCGGTTCGTATTTCAGCAACACCGCCGACAACGTGCTCATCAGCTGGTGCGCCGACGCTGGCATCCCCTGGAGGATAGCGGTCATATCCGGCAGGCCGTAGTCCGGCAGATGCGCCAGCGTTCCGGCCCGACAGTTGAGGATGCGCTGCATGTTATCGAGCACCGACAGGATGACCTGATCCGTTTCGCTGACAGTATTCAGGTCAAGCCCGCCGGCGAAATTGCCGTACAGGATGTCATACAGGGAGGGACGAGGCATTTTCACTTCTCCTTAAACGGGTGCAGCGTCAGTTGATTTTGGCTGGCTTCGATAATGCGCGGCCTCGCCGGATCAAGTTCGTCCCGGGTGAGTACCAGCCGCCAGCTGTTTTGCGTCAGGTCTGGATCGATAAACATGGCCGCCACCGCCACAAACTGCGCGCTGGTTTCCATGGGCATATCGACGGTCACCGATTCGCCCGGACGCAGGCGAACATCTTTTTCCGCCACCCGGTCCGCCTGCAGCGCCTGGCCATCGCCGGCAAACAGCGACGGGTAGTCAGTATTGTCGAACGCTTGCCGGTCCTTCAGCTGATAAATACGCACCACCGTCGCCAGGGAGGCGCCTTTGGCGTTGTTATTCACGCCTTCCCGGGCGCGAAGATCCAGATGCAGGGTTTTCACCTGGGGGTAAAAAATGGACTGGGTCACGGAAACGGCGCCGTCTTTCACGGTCTGCGTCAGGCCGCAGCCGGTTAAGAGGGTAACCATGAGGAATGCCAGCAACCTGGCGGAGGGTTTAACTGCGGTAATCGCCATCTTCATCGCTCTCCCTGCGGTGGATATTTTCCCGGACGCGCTGATAGCGCCCCAGATAAATCGTGACTCTGTCGTCAGCCTGTTTCTGCGCATCCAGAGGACGCAGCACAGCGGTACGGCCGAGCTGGACGGCATGCTCCTGCTGGCAGCAAAGTTGCGCATCCGGCAGTAAATGGCGGGCGACGCAAAGCTGCAGCCGCACGTCAAGATGAGATCCGAGCCAGACGTGCAGAAGCGCCATCAGGTCGCTGAACAGTTCGCCGCCGGGCAGCCAGCCGCGAACCTCATCAGGCTTTTCCGTGGCCAGCTGCAGCAATACCTGACCGTTCACATCCGTGGCGTGGGTTCCCATCACTGGCCTATGTTGCAGGCTAACCGGCTGACGGACGCTCATCGTTAACGGCTGCGACAAGGGGATCCGGCAGGGATCGTGGTGGTACACCGTCGCCCGGGTCCCCGGGGCCAGGAGCGCCACCAGCGCCTCCATGCCTTCCCCGGATCTCCCCGGCAGCATCATCACCGGCAGCAGCGCCAGAAATCGCGACAGCGGCGCTGCGGCAACGGCGGCACATCCCGGTATACCCAGCCCCGCCAGGCCCAGCAGATACTGCGAGATGTTGTCCGTGCCGCCCGCCCGAAAGGTTGCCGGGTAGGAATATTTGCGCCAGATACGGTAATACTGGGCGATCAGCCGATGGTTAAAGATATCGAGGAAATCCTCGGTGGCCTCGACGCCTTCCCGCCGTTGCGCAATGTCATCGCTATAGTGGGTCGGCAGCGGGGATTCCACGCCGTAGAGTCCCATAAAAGTCACGCGAACCGCCGGCGAACGGGGCGGTTCAGGATCGTCCATTCCACGGATTTCGCCAGCCGGAAAGCCCATCCCCGGATGCGGGCGAAAGCGTATGGGTTCATCACCTACTAGCCAGCCGCTGCCGATGATCGGCGCCTTCGGATGGTTCTTCTCCAGCAACTGGCAGAAGCGGTAAAAATTCATGTACGGCAACTGAGGCCGGAGCTGCGCCATCAGCCGGGCAGGCGCAGACTGTGATTCTCTTTCCACCGGATACATTTCCCTTCAGGTTGAACAATGAGCGTCAGCTGGTTGAACTGATTCATATCGGCATACAGTGCGAAAAAGCGGTTGAGCATGTCGCCAAACAGGTGGACATCGCCCGCACCGGTAAATCCGCTACCGTCGAGCGTCACTTCAATATCCAGCCCGCGCAGCAGGAAACCCTGCTCGAAACGCTGAATTCGGTGATGGCTGACCGCCAGAATGGCGTCCAGACGGCGATTATTGAGCTCATCCTCCCGCCAGTTGTAGAGCGACAGCGTGCCGCGCAGCACCTCGGCGCTGCTCATCATGTTGAGAAAACGGGTGCCCAGATGGCTCATGACCCGCCAGTGGTAGCGGTCTTCCGCCGGGGGATAGGCCGGCAGCGTGGGCTTACAGAGATTGCGGACGGTAAGCGGCGTGGCTGATATCGACTCACAGCGATCCAGCAGCGTGCTCTGTAGCGCCCGGCGCGGCAGCTGGCCGTTAGTGCCGGTGATGCGCAAGGAGACCGTTTCCCGCGCCAGCTCCCGGTCAGCCTCCCATTGCTGTCCGCCGAGGATAAGCCAGGTATCGTGCATGCCGGTTACGCCCCGTTTTACGCGGGTGTGGTAGTAGCGCTCCGGCGCATGGCGACGCATCATTCCCCCCTGGTGACGAAAGCGGGTGAAAGGCACATAGCGTGCCTCCCCGGTGCGCCCGGAGCCGGTCACGCTGTCAACAGAATAGATTTCGGTATGCCCGTCCTGCAGGCGCTTCGGACGCAGGAGATATTCGCTCTCCAGCCCGCTGATGGTCAACGGATCGGCCTCAAGGGTAAACAGGTTAATCACCGGCACACAGTGCAGGCGCAGGCTGCTTGCGCTGACGGGTAGATCACTTTGCCAGACCTCGCTGAACACCACCTCAAGCGTGAAATGCGATATCCCCGCCGGCAGGGTGATGTTTTCCAGGCCATTTAGCTGCACGAACATAAATTTTTCGCGAAAGGTGAAATACTCGAGCAGCAGCTGATAGCCGCTGAAAGCGCTCTCCCCCTTCGGCCATAAACGATCCTCCTCGCTGAATCCCCCCGGGGAAAAATAGCCGTCGAGGCTTACCCGCTCTGTCTGACCCGGCAGACGCAGGTACAGCGCGGCCTGGCGTCGGGTCAGCCACAGATGGAGGGCGCTGCCGGTAACAGCGTCTTCCCCCAGGTACAGCGCCAGGCGGCGGAGATCGGTCTGCGACCAGTCAGCCAGCTCGCTACAGGCGAATCGTAGTCGCAGGGCCGAACGTCCGTCCGGCTCCGCCGTCATCACCGCCTCCTCTATCGCCAGCGGGTTAAGCGTCAGATCGCGGGTGGTTCGGTACCGGCACACGGTATTTTTCGGCCCCAGTGGGCGGGAGCTAATCTCAAACCCGGCGGGCACCGTTTCCGCCATCTTCATCGCCGGCAGCGTTGGGGTCAGCGCCACGATCGATAGCGATGGAATAGTGCGCAAATAGTGCGGCCACAGCATGCTGACCAGCCCCTCGGTCAGCTCCGGCAGATCATCATCAATTTTTTCGCGCAAGCGACCTACGGAAAAGGCAAAGCCTTCAAACAGGCGCTCAACGTAAGGGTCCGGCGTACCGGCTTTATCGAGATCCAGCATCGCCGCCCGATCGGGGTGAGCCTGCGCGAACGCTTTTGCCGCCTCGCGCAGGTAGCGCATTTCAGCATCAAAATATCGCAGGGTTAAATCGTCCATTATGAATATTCCCTTATTCGTCTACAGGGAGACACGCAGCATGGCTGCGCGGTCAGATTAGTTGGCCGTCGGGCGGCCATGAGCGAAGGAGGCCTGGCGTTGCAGGTTAACGCCAATCAGTGAGGGAGAAGGTTCAGTATCCCTCTTCGCCGGGTATATCGTCGGTCAGCGGAACACGTTCAGCAGACGCGCGCACGCTGAATATCGTCTCCGGTAGCGTAAAGTTTCGCAGCGCCAGCAGCGCCAGCGGTCCTTCCCCCGCCTCGGTACGCAGCGTGTAGTTCAGCAACAGACCATCCGGCGCTTTCCAGCTCAGGCTCCAGCTGCTGCTCGTTCCGGGATAAGCGCTGACCACCGCCTTATCCAGCAGACGGATCCACCCCCAGGCGCCCGGGAAATCGCCATACTGGCGGGTGCCCGCCCGGGTACTGATCCAGCTCAGACTGGCGCCCGGCGCTTCGGTGTCAGCGGGCCAGCTGAACCGCCGCCAGACCGGCATCTGGTTCATATAGACAAGTTTCTGATTGTCGATGACCAGCTCCGTCTGCATCACGCCGTCCGCGGTGCCGGGACGTAGCGCAAAATGCAATCCCGCTTCGCCGTTGGCGAACGCGACGTCGGAGAGATGGCTCAGGGTATTCATCGCCTGCAGAAAGGCCGGGTTAAACGTCAGCCCCTGAGCATTGATACTGTCCGCCATCCAGCGGCTCCCCTCTTTATGCAGCACGCCGTTCAGCCGGGTCTGCAGAAAGCGGGCGATGCGCCCGGTCTCGCTGTCGAGGTATTTTGCCAGCAGCGGCAGAGAGACTTCACTGCTGGTATTTTTAAAGGGGTAGCGACCGCCAAAAGCGCTATTCCAGTCCTCCACCACCGCGCTGCGCCACTGGGCGTTGAGACTTTCCGCCGCCGGGGTCAGCACCTGCTGCCAGGCCTGTTCCATCGGGCGAACAAACAGCGTTTGCCCAAATCCACTCCACTCCTGGCCCAGCCCCGCCGCCACCAGGCTGCCGTAGTCGCGCGTTTCGGTTAAATCCACGGCCTTGCCCTGGAATACCGTCTGCGCAAGCAACCGGGTCATCGCCTGCGGATCGGTGGCGTTGGTGACCTGCTGCAGGCGCAGACGCACCTGGGTGACGCGGGTCAGGAAGGTCTGCAGGCTAAGACGGCTGGTGGGTGTCCCGCCGTCGCGATTGTCCAGCAGCGCCAGTACGGGCCCGAAGGTGGCATCCAGAGGACCGCGCGAGCCGGACTGCTGATCGATGGCGGGTGGGTTGTCACGGTTGAACAGCTGCCTGGCCGATTTGACCAGCGAATCGGCGATGGCTTCCCCGGTCTGGCCGGTTCGCCCCTGCACGCTCAGGGTGTTCATCAGCGCCACCAGCGGCGACTGGCGCACATCGGCCATCAGGGTCAGCTGGTCAATGGCATCAGAGAGGGTCGCCGCGCGCTGCCAGCGCAAACTGTTGAGGAAATCCAGCCAGGCGCCGCTAAAATCAGCGAAATAACGCTCCGCCAGCCTGGCTCGCAGAGCTTCCGGCGACGTCGACTGCGCGGCAGGCTGCTTCGTGTCGCTCAGCACCCAGTCCATTTCATCGCGGCGTTCCGCGACCACTTTCTCAATGGCCGGCTGCACGGCCTGCTCCCAGGCCTGACGGGTAAACATGCCCGGCACCACCTCATCAGTGCTGAACAGACGCGAAGCATCGGTGTCGGCAGTCATATCCGCCAGGCGCATATCGGCATACTGATTCGCCACCTGCGCGAGCATCTTCTGGTAAAGCGTGGACTCACTGTTGCGCTGGCCCATCTGTCGAATTAACCGTGTGCGCACCTGGCTGACCAGACCGTCATCGACAGGCAGACGCCACTGCGGATGCGACGCCAGACTGGCGGCATAAAATGCCAGCAGCGAAGGGCCGCTGCCCTGCCAGACGGCGTCGGCGATGCCTGAGCGCTGCGGCCAGTCCTGCATTAGCGTAGTGGCGAACCACGCGGCGTCCATTTTTTCCGGGCGGGTCAACATCAGATATTGTTTCAGTTGTCCGTAAGCGGTCTTCGTCATCTTCTCACGCAGTGGGCTGTCCGGCGGCAGCTGCACGAAGGCGGTGAGCTGCTCTTCCAGATGATGCGCCGCCGCATCGCGCAGCAGCGGCTGCGCCCTCTCTCCGTAGCGCGGGAACAGCGCCGCCAGCAGGTCATCGTTCTGACTGAGGCCAGCGCGGAGGTACCACGGCGCGCCGTGCTGCGAGCGGTATTCCAGTTGAGAAAGCGTTTTCTGTAACGCGGAGAGCGCATGAAGGCGTACGGCCAGCGGCTGTTTTCCCGCCGAGGCCTGCTGCACCTGCTGCTGTGCGGTCGTAACCAGCTCGCGGTTGGCGATAAAAGAGACCAGCAGAGTGGCGGCCCAAAATAACATCAGGGCGGCAGTTGCCACGCTCATCCCACGCATCCAGTTGACTCCCTGTTTGCGCGGACGTAGACCTGCGGGTAATTCCGTCATCCTGTCCGGCAGAATATCCCAGCGGTTATCCCGGCCCCAGTGATGGCTGATGCTGCGGCCGGCCTCCGCCGACGGCGCGCTGAACACCACTCCGGCCAGCGGCTGCGGGCGGTAAGGATTAAGCAATACCGATAACGGCTCCGTCACCGTTTCCGGTTTACGGGTCAACTGATCGGCCAGCGCGAGTAAAAAATTGTGCTGTGGCTGACCGCAGACCTGCTGTATGCCTTGCGCGGTCAGCTGCGGTATCAGCCCGGTAAGCTGTCCGGCGAGCGTCTGCGGTGAACAATTCGCAGGCAACAGGCACCCCACTGGCTGGGTGACGCGCCCGGCCTGTTCTCCGGCGCGCGGATGCAGCGACCAGACGTACAGTGGCAGCTTCCAGCCCAGAGCCTCATAGCGAAGCTTTAAAGCATGAGACACGCTATCCATTGCATCTGGCGTGAGACCTGAGGTTGCGCTGTTTTCCGTTGCCGGCAGAACGTCCAGCGCTGAGGTCACCCAGACCATTCCGTCCACCGCACGGCGGCGCAGTTTACGCAACACAGCCAGCCAGTCTGCATCGGCCGGAGTCGCAGGATCACCACCCCACAGCAGCACAGTCCCCCGGTCTTCCTGCCAGAGTTCCCTGGTGAGTTTTGGGGCCAGTTGTTCCACATCACTGACTGAGCCGGTCATCAGCAGGATACGGACTTTGCTATGCCAGAAATGACCGTAAGTATGTCGCAGAACTTGTTGTACGTCGTTTATTATCTTTTTACTTATGTCTACCTGTTTCAAATGAGCACTATTGTTTGACCAAGTATTCTGTTTATCATTTAACTTATGGAAAAAACGCAATCTTGATGCAAACGCAACAAGTGAGTACCGACTGACTAGCAACAAAGAGAGGAAAACAGGAACTGCGAAAATAGTACAGAGCACCCGAAATTTTTCTGCTGGTTCCATCCATCCCAGGGATGGTCCCCACAGGTAATATAGTAGAAACAAAATAACAGTAATAATAACGACAAAAAAACGCCAGAAAATTTAATAAGGATTTTCTTCATGTTATAATAAACCTCTAAACACTGGCAACCGAGTTAAACAAATGAGAGTTCAAAACATCATTATTTTTATTTACCAATAAATACTGTCCTGGGGGAAGATGCTCATTTACATAACTCAATTGCAAAAACTCGGTAAGAGGCGGGCATTTACATAAATAGTTGTCTGAATCAATGTATATATACGACGAAAGTGCACTTTCCGACATTACATCTGTTGTTTTTAACACCACTTTTTTAAGCTCTTCTTCATTCAACCCAGAATATATAACACCAGATAGCCGCCTCCCTTCATTAACCCTTCCCCAAAGGAGCGATTTATCTATTCCTACCCAATCACATTCTGGTCGAAAAAAAGCCCCTAAAGATGAGTGACCACCAGTCTCACCATCATTTCTCAGTCTTCCCAACAAAAACATCACAGATTCAGATTTATCGTCGATTTCATCGTCAAGTAATTCTGCGCCATAAAAACTGGCGGCAATAAGAACTATATATTCATCAGAAGAGCTATCCAGCAAGTTATCGATGGATTCAGATAAGTTTCTACTAAACTCAATATCCCCCCCCGGATATATATTATCAAGTCGTTCTTGCCAAATCTTTTCCATCAGAGGTTTTAAATTATCATTAAGAGCGCATATCACTTTTACCCTAACATATTTAGGCAAAAGGGTTATATGCATATGGATATCATTAATTAGAAATCCCATTATTTTATTAAATAAAATAGCATTTCTATCCTGTATTTGATGAATGCTATTTAATTCATTTATTGGGGAATTAAAACTAAGATATCTGGACATATGCGTTAACTTTGGTGCATAGCGAACAGGCAATAAATCCCCCTCTATGATATTAGTCACACCACCATTTAAATCAGGCAATCTGACCTGTAACTCAATGACCTCAAGATAGGCCCTTCCTTTTTGAAGCAACTCCTGATAATAATCCAGGCGAGTTTTATTCCAGTAAACTGTTTCGATATCCTCATTATTCCATATTATAACTCTGAAGAAAAATACAGCCCCGCTTAAGAGTAGCGGCACCAGCAATAACTCAGACCAGAAAGCATAATTATTTTTTGATAAATACTCAGGAAAATAAACCAAAAAACACATACATATACAGCAAGAATACAAACACAAATTCCGAATTCAACCCATAATGATAATGTTTTTTGGGATGTTTTCTCTTCCGAAGGAATATCAAAAATATTTACTGGCATAAATTCATTCCTTTAAAACACGCGAACCGGTGGAAATAAGAATAGCGCCACATGAACAGCGATGCCCTTCTAACGCAACAGCTAACCCGTTATCGCAATGTTTTTCATCTCCCTCACTTATACTATTTATACCGTGTGTTGGACATGAGACTAGATCAGACTTACGTGCCACAGATTTACCATCAATGATTATCTGAGATGAGCCCGTTAAGACAGATCCACCATGAGATGTTTTATCACCTACACAAATAGTTTTTTTCATATTCTAATCTATTCAGTCTGATATATTAATTGGCAATAGTAACTTCAGGAAGTCTTTTTAAAATGACAGGTTGGAATCCATCGGGATCATCAATCATAACCGGTTCACCATTTTTCATGACAGGATTTCCATTATCATCTGTTTCCTGAACCTTCTCCTGAGGTTTTCCAGTTTTTTCATCAACAACGATAACCTGATCTGGACCTGTAAACTTAAATGCCGACTCGATACTATAATCGATATAGTAATCTTTAACTTTTTCAATAGATGTATTGAAAACATTGATACTTTCGCCCTGCAATGCAGAATCAGGGAATTCATCAAGCCGCAATATTGTATCAAATGTCTTACTGTAAAATAGTATATTATAAAAAACGCTTAATTTTTTAGAGGCTAATCTATCATCACGGGCACATCCAGTATAAAAAACCATATAATCATGAGCATCAAATAATATCCCATATCTTCGATTGACACAAACGGATGGATATGTACAATTACTATTTAGTAATAAAAATTGAGATATTTTACCTCCTCTTTTTATTCGAATTATGCTTTCAGGAAATAACGTTTCACCAGGAATATTAACATAAGTACCTGCGGGTATTTTTACATATTTCCCATCAAACACCCCAATCCATAAGTCCTGTTTTTATTTACCAACCAATACTGATTGGAAAATAAAGACTTATTTCTCTTTATATCTGGGAGATTGTTTTGAGTTGTTTTAAAATCAATAAATTGATCATGATATCTTTCGTTTGCATCTCGATCTAATAGATTTCCAGGGTCACTCTTGGAAAAGAGTATCTCATCATTTCTATCGCTAGCATGGATAAATTGTGTTGATATCAAAAAATAAAATAAAACAAAATATTTCATGATTTACCATCCTATGGATAATCAAAATAATTGATAAAGATATTAATCAAAAACAGTAACTTCAGGAAGCCTTTTTAAAATGACAGGATTATAGCCATCAGGGTCATCAACCATTACTGGCTTTCCATTAATCAAGATGATTTTCCCATTGTCATCAGTTTTTGGTACCTTAGGTAAAGCTTTGCCTGTGTCAGGGTCAACAATAACGATCTGATCTTTTGCGATTATTCTAAATGCAACGTCAAGCGCATCATACCGATAGTATCCATTTATTGACACCAAAGATTCTTTTATATATTTAAGATCTTCAGGAGTTGAATAAGGTATTGAATCAAGCACAATTATCGCATCATATATTTTATCATATAGTAAAATATCATATAATATGATATGGCGGGTTGAGTTAGGTTCAAAACTAAAACTAGTACATCCAGAGTAAAAATATGTATATAATGAAGAGTCAAAAACTATATTATTTATTACACTGAGACATTTAGATGGGTAATTATTAGTTTCACGTTGCAATAGAAATTGTGAAATTTTACCCTTTCTTTTAACTCTTAATATTCGTTGTTGATGATACCCACCATTAGGAATGTCCTTGTAATAGTTTGCTGGCACTTTGATATTTTTTCCATCAAACAAGCCAAGCCATAGATCCTGTTCTTTATTTACCAACCAATATTCATTACTTGAAAAAACTTTGCTCCTCTGAGAATCAGGTAAATTATTTTGCTTATTTTTGTAATTACGATAATCACCGCGATATTCCTCATCAACACGTTGTTGTTCCTGTCTTGAAAAAATCTCCGAGAATGTCATGGAATTTGTATCCGAGTTGACGCTGGATACTGAATTATCTGACGCATAACAGATTTGTAAGCTTGCCGCTTCTAAAAATAAAAGCGACATGAAAGAATATTTAATAAAAATTCTCATTTCTCATTTTCTTGTTAAGGATAATTAAACCCATCGATGAAAGGAGCAGGATCAAGCCTGTTTGCTATACCAGGACCAGGTCTCTCTTTTACTCTAACTTCAAAATGGAGATGAGCACCTAAAGCTATACTGGTCATTCCATTGGCATTACCTGTGCAACCAGTTTCTCCCAATAATTCACCACAACGTACATGGTCTCCCCTCTCTAAACCAGAATGAATTGCAGACAGATGGGCGTAGAAAAATAAACCTCACTAATTTCACTATCATTACATCTACAAAGCAACGCCTTCTCTAGTGGAAGATCGTCAACCTGAACAATAATACATAACTGTCTGCCATAATCACTACGAGGAGGATCAATTATAAAAGCGATGCGACCATCTGCTACTGAAAATATTGGTGTATTTGGCGCAGCTTCTATATCCAAGCCCTGGTGTTGATAACGACGTCCATTAGAGCGAGTTCTCCATCCCTTAAAAGTAGCACTACGGACTCGAGGAAGAGCATGAGTACGAATCCGGCAAACAGAAAGTGGATTACTCCATGTATTCCCCTCAACGTTTACAGAAGGAGATGGGGTATTTCTTGGCTGCGAATTCATAATAGTTACTGGAGGTAAATCCGTATTTAGAATGTACGTAGAATTAAGTTTCTGAATAATATCTTTGGTGGAGTAATTTTTCATCTTCGGTTCAATTCGGTAATGATCAGGTACGATAATTGAATCGAAATAATTGACCATCCATGCAACAAAAGCGGTCCTCCATGTACTATCAATAGAATAATACCTAATTATCATCTCATTATCTTTTAAATTACCAATTAGTCGGTTATAGAAAGCAATATTAGTCGGGATTTTTTCGCCTTTTCCAGGAGTTTCTTTCCCATTCATAATAATGTCATATGCGCCAAATGCCCCATTCATATGAACAAGGTAAGCTATTTTAACTAATTCATCTGATTCAAGAGCACTAACTGCTGATAACTTTAAACTAAGTGAGTCAATCCCTTTTCGATCATACAAACCAATCATATCAATACTGTATTCTGCATTAACCCGCAAAGATAAAACAGTATCTTTATCGATTTCCGTTATAGTTCCATCGACCAATTCACCAAAAAGTTTTCTATTTTTATAGACCAGTTTCTGGTAGGAATATTTTCCTGTTATAAGCTGATATATTTTAGACTCCGATTCTGCACATAGGGATAGCCATGTATCAGGTTTAAACTGTCCTAACCCTACCGCTCCAGAACCAGTAGGATTGGTCGCATTTGCTTTCCATCTTGACTCTGCATAAATTAATGCAGAAAGTCCCTCTGGCTGGAATCCATATTTTTTAGCTGTTTCAATGATATAATCTCGATATTGTTCTGCCTCTGGAGGAAGGCGTAACCCTTCACTGACATTACCAATATTACTCACACTGGTGGGAGCACCACCTTCGGTTCTCGTGGTTTGATTTACAGAAGGTGTCGGGCTTTCCGCTGTTCTACTTTCTGATGGGCCGGAAGCAGATGAGTCATTTATCTGTTTCGCCTTTACTTTTTCCTGTTGTTTGCTCGATTGTTGGGTACCTTGTTTAACTCTGGTACTCCCTTTTATTATCATTTCCCTGGATGATATCCGCAAACTTAACGTTCCCAGCGGCAATTTTTTATGGTCTGCAATCAGAATGTATTCTTTTTTATTTAAATGTTGCAGTTCAACCTTTATACCTTTGGTGCTGTCTTCAATAAGCAGACCAGCGACAACACCAGTGCTGTCTGTTACGTAATCATACGTCTTACCATCAAAAGTGAGTCTGAGTTTTGCATTGCCAAGCGGGCGCCAGACGAGATCGCAAATCCTCAAAGTCAATTGAGTATCATAAACTTTGTCTTTTGATGGTAAACTCAATACCTGACCGGGCTGGATAATATGCTGCTCTGCTTTAGTGAGAAGACCGTTAATATTGGCCAGTTCATTAACATCAATTCCGAATTTACGACTGATTTTCCACAGGCTGTCACCCTTCTGAACTGTATACTGTTCCATGGCTATTCCTTATCTTGTTCGTTTAATTCACCATCATATTGCGGACCATGTTCATCGAAATCCAGGTCATCATCAGTCTCATCCTCAATATCATGCTCATCGTTATAAGAAAAAAGGCTCGTCCATTTATCATCGCCAATTATTGCATGAAAATTTTCACTTTCAGGCGGTTCAAAACAACCTGACTCTCCATCATTAAAAGCAGAACTCCATATTTGTTCTTTTGATTTACTATCAAAAAGACTCACTTTCATAGTAGATGGCGCAGCATTACCAAGAGCATCTAAGAGCATAAAACTCATTGACTGTGGACCACTATCAGGAAGTTCTGGAATATTTGACTGCATAGAAGCTGGGCCACTGTAGAGAAGCTTACTTTGCTTCATCATAATATCACCAGGGCAGCCTAACTCGATGTTTCCTCCGGAAAGGCGAATGTATGCCCCGCCAGCACAGGTAAACGTTAAAGTTTTTGCCGCTGTAAAAGTCATACCCTCTGTTGTACTGGTCAGCGAAATATTTTGCTTAGCTATTACTTCAATATTTCCTGACTGAGCCTGTGATATTAGATCGCCTTTGGCCACAATAGCTTCTATGCCCTCAGTTTCGGTAAAGATTGATATTTTTTCAGAAGCGGCAAGAGTAATATTTTTCTTTGCTCCCAGTTCAACATTTTGCCCTGCAGTCATATAAATATTTTCGCTTGCAACTGCCTGAAGATGACTTCCACTGGCTAAAGCAATACCTTCTGGTGCACTCATCAGTAATACAGCCTGCTTTAGCGCAAGTAACTTCTCTTCCATCAGTGCCTGTTGTTGCTCATATTGCAAGAGCTGTGCTTTTGCTGCTGATGCTGCCTGTGAAAGAGACTCCATTTGACTAACGGCTTGCGTCAACAAGGAATGTACTGCAGCCATATCCAGCACTTTCCCTTGTGCCTCAGGCTGGCTGTCCGCAGTAATGAATATCCCTTTCCCCGCCCGGATCCCTCCCCACGAATCGGTACGCAGTTCAAACCCTTCCCCCCTAAGCTTGCGGCTGGCATCAACGTTATGTCCTAAATTCAGCTGCGTCTTGCCGCCGTACTCGGTGCTGAGCTTGATATGCTCCTCGCCGCGCTTATCCTCCATTCGCAGCTTATTGTTGGTCGGAGTACGAATCACATTGCGGGTGCTGTTTTTCTCCGTCACAGGGTCGACATGCCGTGAGTCGTGCAGCGCATGCGCAATATACGGCCGGTCAGGGTCGCCTTCGTGGAAAGCAATCGCCACCTCCGTGCCCTGGATCAGCGGGAAGTGAAAGCCGTACACGTCGCCGCCGTAGGGTTTGGCGAGACGCACCGGCATGCTTTCCTGCCCCTGCCCTTTCTCATCTCTGTCAGGGTCAAATTTCACCCGGTACAGGCCGGACGCATCCTGCCAGGCGTAGATATCATTCGCTTTCGCGCTGGTCACCCGCGCCGTCATGGTGCCAGTCACCTTCGGGCGCGGCAGCAGCGGCGGACGCCAGCACAATGTTTCGCTGTAGGGCACCGCCAGCAGGGACACCCGCAGCGCCTCCCGGCGGCTGGCGGTAAAACCGGTGCCGGTGATTAACAGCGGATCCTGTATGGGCGCAGGCAGGGTCGACGGCAGGCTGTCGGTAACGGTCAGCACCTGGGCCGGCGCCAGCCAGGCTGCAGTACTGCTCGCGGTAATAAGCGTCTGGTGAGCCAGAAAACGCTCATGGTCGAGGCGGGCATAGAAGTTGGCGGTCTCCGTCTGCGGGTCGATTTTATCGCCACGCTCCCGGTGGCGAAGCTTATAGTGGTATACCTCACCGTAAGTGATGCCTTCACCATTTCCCCGGGTCATATCCGCTGTTGCCGACTGGAGAACGCTCTGCGCATCGCGGGGGTTATAATCCCGGGTAGTGACGTTCGCCTCTACGACATTGTGCGTGATGTTCAGACCCCATATCGATTCCGTACCGCTGTCGCTCATCCCGGACGGGCTGTTTACAGGAAGTGTTTTATCGAACATCAGCGCCCGCTGCGCGTCGGCGAAATGGACCACTTCGCTCTGGGCCTCTTCCTGCAGGGTGAAGAAATAAAATATCCCCACCTCTGCCAGCAGGCGCTGGATAAATGCCAGGTCGCTCTCCTGATACTGATTAATTTGCTCGCGCCGCGGATAGTGTTGCTTGAGATTAAACTCATACTCCCAGTCATGCAGGTGATGTTCCTGCAATACCTGCTCCACCACCTCCGGCACCGATTTATTCACGAAAAAACGGTGGCTGCGAAACTGTTTATCCAGTAAGGAGAGGAAGGGTTCGAGGGTTATCTGATATTTCGACTGATCTTCTGAACTGCTGATACGCCGGAAGGCAGTCACCACGCCATGGACGCGTTTGCAGTCCGCCAGCTGCTGCAGTGCGCCGCCGCCCATCGTCAGCATGGCGGGTTTGCTCAGGAGCTGTGCGGCATCAATATTTTTCTCTGCGCTGGTAAACGTAATAGTGTAATAATAAAGTTCACTCAGTTTTTCTGCCCCACTGAATTCTTCCACATCCAGCGATGCGGTACATGAAGGAATATCCAGCTGGTAACGGTTAAGGGTGGTGCCGGTAATTATTGAAGAGGTATCCATTATATTCCTGTTTTACTCCGCTGTAATGACCATCAAAAATCAATTCACAGGACGCCCTGTTTAATTTTGTTTAATGATAATCATCTCATTCATCATAAATATATTTATGTGCATATCGATATATCAGATACCCCACCAGGAGTTTCGTAACTAAAAGGTAACCCCAGGGATATTTATATTCACTGACTGAGAAATAAAAAAAGCAGCCAGAAACCGGAGCCTTCAACGTTTATCGCCGCCAGCATTTCTCTGCCACTGTCCTTAGCGCTATCCATAATGATCTCCTTTATCCATCCCCTTTCCCGAGCTTCATCCCCGCAGAGGCTTCGCCTAGCCGACAAGATTGACTGGCTGCAGGCACGCTACCGCCCATCGCTGTTTCCTGTTTATCAGGGACCCGTAGCGCACAAGGTCAGGCAGGCAGATTGTTGTTCAACCTCCGCGATCGGGGTCGCTGATTACTCGGTTTCGCTTTTTAATCCGTTAGTCTCTGCTCCTGAGGTATTGGCCGTGCCCGGCGCCAGACAGGCGTCCTTCTGCGGGACCAGACTGATCTCCACCCGGCGATTTTGCGCCCGCCCCTCTGGCGTCTCGTTGCTGGCGACAGGACGGCTTGCGCCGTAGCCCTGCACCGCAAAACAGCTCTCCGGCACATCGCCGGTATCGCGCATCCAGTCGCGGACCGCCTCGGCACGCTTCAGGGAGAGTTGTTGATTGGATTTATCGTTGCCGATGCTGTCGGTATGGCCTGCCACCACGATCAGCCAGCCGGGTTTGGCCTTAATGCCCAGCAGCGAGTTCACCAGCAGCTTTGTCGAACCCGGTTTCAGCGTCGATTTGCCGGTATCGAACAGCGCCATGCTATCGAGGCGGATCGTCTGCGGCCCCTGAACAACCTGCTTAATGACCGGACGCGGCGGCGGGGGCGGCGCCCAGTCATTGATAGCGGCTTCAACGAAGGGGATCAGCCGGCCCCCCTGATACAGCCCCAGCCGATAACGCAGCGGCTCCCCCCGGCGCAACCAGTCATCCAGCAGGCGGCTGTCGGCACGCAGACGCTGCTGCGCTTGCAGCTTCGGCGTCGGCGGCGTGCCGCTGAGGCGGTGATACACCGCCAGATGATCGCCGACGCTGCGCACCAGGCGCTGGTTGTTGATAAAGGAAGCCAGCATCGCCAGCGCCAGAAAGAGGAAGCCCACCCCAGCGGCAAGACCGGCATCGCGCATCCGGCGGCTGACCCCGTGGCGGTGCGGCAGTGACGACAGAAGAAGATCCGGCAGCGGGTGAGGACCTGGCGCCGCGTCGTTGCCCGGGGAGAGCGTGGTGATCCCGGCGATTTGCTGTTGCCAGAGGTTATTCGCCACCGCCGCTACCGGTGTCAGGCAGATGCCCGCGGCACACAGGTTCAGCGGAGGAAGTTCTGCCTGCCGGGCGCGGAATGGCCGGAAAAGAGCGTTTTCGGCCAAGGTCAGAATGCTCTCCAGCCACAGCGTCTGATGCAGGCGTGAGGCAGAGCTGCCCTCCCGCTGCCACCCGGCAACCGCCTGGGGCGCTTGTCCCTTCAGCTGCACCTGGAGACCAGCCCTCTCCGGCGTGATGGTAAACCAGCGGCTTTCCGCGGCCTGGCCGCCTGGCGGCGTCACCCAGAACACGCTCCACACCGGCGGCAGACCGTTTAGCCAGGTTCGGCACTGAACGATACTCCGCCGCCAGTCGCGCAGCGACTGCGCCAGATGCTCCCCGGAGGGGTGGTGCTCCGGTACCACCGCCAGCAGCACGGAAACCTGCGATACCAGCGCCGGACGCGCCGCCGCCAGGTACTGCGCCAGCCGCGGCAACTGCTCCGCGCTGTCACCCCGGAGATACCAGCCGTGACGGGTTTCGCCGTGCGCCGAACGCCCGGGAAACAGACCGTCGGTATCCCCGCAGACCAGAACCACCGCCCCCTGAAAATCCTCGGGCGGCAGGACGATTTCCGATCGCTGACGGCTGACTGCCCGGCGACGCTGACGCCAGAGCGCCGCGCCGCCCGCCAGCAGGATGCACAGACTGAAGATCACCTGGTTGCCGATGGACAGCGGCCAGAAGCCCAGCACCAGCCACAGGGCCAGGATGACGGTCAGTATCGTAAGCAGACGACGGGCGTTATCACGCATCTCTTATCCCTGCCCTGCTATCTGCGCCACCATCTGTGACAGCACGGAGGAGAAGGTCAACCACAGCGCCGCCAGCGCCACAATGCCAGCCGCCCAGCCGCACCAGTACATCCGCCGTCCGCTGCGCAGCCGGGAGGCACGAACCACCACCGGCGCCTCCTGGGTCATGCTGAACGGCGGGACCCGCGCGCCAAGCGCTTGCGCCACGTCCTCACGCCGTTCGTCATCCTCGGCGCGGTACTGTCCGACAAATCCCAGCTGTAAAGTACGAAAGAAGCAGGTCAGCACTGCCGCATCCGCCGTGGGCTCTCGCAGCAGCTGGCGGATCCGTTCCCAGAGCTCTTCCCCGGCGTTGAGAGTGCTGAAAAAGCGCGCCTGCAGCGGATCCTTGCGCCACCTGCGGTAGCCATCATCCTGACTGGCGCGGTTGAGGACGCTCTCATCGAGCAGCGCGCAGTAGGCATAGAGCATCTGCTCAGCGCTGGCTTCACTGACTCCCCCCGCCGTCAGCGCCTCGCGCGCCTCGGTCACCCATCGACAGGCCTGGCGATAGAGCGCCTCGCCATCGGTCACCGGCTGGCCGCAGCGTAACTGGCTGACCATCAGCCAGCCCGGGTAAAAGGTTTTGTTGATCAGATCGCTTTCAGAGGTATTCATGAGCGCAGTACCGCAAAGAGTTCAAGTTTCACGTCGCCAAGCGATTCCGGGGTATAGAAGGTGCAGTTGCCGGCCTCCAGCATCGCGCGGGCGGCATCGGTGGAGAGATCCAGAGCGAAATATTGGTTTTCCAGACGTAGCGGAATGGCCGCCGGCACATGGCTCAGCGGTTTGATCGCGATGCCGCTGAGGGCAATATTGACGACCTCGGCGACATCATCATGGCTACCCGCCTTACAGAGCTGCGGAAAGCGGCTCTGTAGCTGGTGAGGGGGGAGTGAAGAGCGCACCGACAGATAAAAATCCGCCCCCTCGCGCAGCCGCGCATCGTGTAGCCTGCCCCGCCAGATCTCCCGGTCGGCGCCCTGCTCCAGAGCGATGGCGATCACCCTTGAGGGCAGGCTGACTTCGAGCAGCATATCCAGCAGGGCAAACAGCGGCGGGAATACCTGCTCTGGCGAGGCATGTCGGTAGCGGGGGATTGCTTCCAGATGATGTTCAAGGGAGAAAGTCAGCAGACTGCCGGCCAGCCTGGCCAGTTCGCGATAGAGCAGCTCCGGATGGCGCGAAGGGTCCTGATGCAGCTCGCTGAGCACCGGTTCAGCGCTGTTCAGCGCGTTGAGCAGCCAGAACAGGGAAACATCCGCCACGGCAAAATCAGCCATCCGCGCATTGCTTTCACGACGCATGGCCATCAGGCGTCTGCGTCGGGCCTGCAGGCGATGTAACAGCTCGCCCAGCTCGCTAACCAGCGTCGGGCTTGCCGCCAGCGACAGCAGCGGCGGGATGAATTCCGGGTCAACGATCCACTGCCCCTGGGCGTCGCGCACCAGACGCGCTACCGGGCAGGTGAGGAAGGCTGCATTTTCCTCGGTGGAGAGACGCAGCGTTAGCGCGTGTCGCAGAACGGCCAGCTCGCTGCGTTCATGGCCGGCCAGCTCCTGGACGGTCACCTGCTCGGCGCGCCAGCGGCGCGGGCGGGCGCTCTCCTGGCCGTCATCAAGATTGCCGCCGCTGGCGCTGAGCAGCGGCAGAGCGAGCAGAACCTCCACCCTGTCCTGCATCACGTCCGATACATCGCGGACCGGTGGCAAAATATCCGCCAGCTCGGTGTCAATCAGCGTTCCGTCGGCGAAACGCACGATCAGCCGGGTAGCGTTGAGCCGGGAAAGGGTGAGCGCGCTCGCGTCAAACTCCGCGCGCAATACCCCCCACGGGTGGGCGAGCGCCATGCGGGAGACCGTATCGGCGACGTGCGCGTCCCAGCGGGCCTGTTGCTGAAACTGCTGCGGGACCAGAAAAGCCCCGTCGCGCCATAATGGGCGGAAAATCTTCATTGCACCTCCTGTGCCTTTCGCTTTCATTGGTCTGCAGACAGGACCAAATGCCCGGACGGATATCCCTCATCCGCCGTGTGTTCGGCTGGATTTATTACCTGCCGCTTCAGGGAAAGGAAATATCTCCCCTGCCCGCGAGAGTTTCGAAGTCAGATGATATTTTTGGTCAAGGGATGTTTATCATAAAGCGAAAGAGTCAGGGGGAGGTAACGCCTGGCCCTAAATAATATCTGAATTCAACCCAAGGTAGCTTTATTGCTCTCGGTCATAACATGTAGAAGGAATATTCCATAAGCGGCCCTTTTATTATTTTCCTGTTGAATATTAATTAGCGAATTAATCCCTCCGTAGGGAATATTTATATTTACCTTAAATATAAATAATAATAAAAATATCACCGCAATCGATATACCCTCAGTAGCGCTGAGTCCAGAATCTCCCCCGGCAACTGCCAGATACCCGGAGGAGTGCCCCGCCCCCACCCGGCCATTGCCAGGCGCTGCATTACCCCGTATTTTGGTTTCCCGCTCCGCTGTGGGCGGGTGTCAGGGCGAACGAGAGAGAGAAAATGAAACCACTATTTGTCTATGGGACGCTCTGTCCCGGTCGCAGCAATGCGCATATTCTGGAGGCGATCGGGGGCGAGTGGCGTCCCGGCTACGTCACCGGCACCTTTTACGCGCGCGGCTGGGGCGCAGCCGCCGATTTCCCGGGGATCGTCCTCGACGCTCACGGCCCACGGGTCAACGGCTATCTGTTCCTGTCCGATCGGCTGGCGGCGCACTGGCCCATGCTGGACGACTTTGAGGAAGGGTACGATCGGGTGCCGGTGGAAGTGACCACCGACGATGGACAGCAGATCAGCGCCTGGATTTATCAGCTTCAGCCCCGGGGGTAATCCCCCGCCGCGCTGCGCGGCATGGTACAGCAGCCCAGCGCGATCGCGAGTCTGGCGTCGTTTCTGCCAATGCAGGTATACTTGCCAGATGTTTCCTCAGTTTCAGACACGCAGATGACAAAACTCACCTTACAAGAGCAGATGCTCAAAGCCGGCCTGGTCAGCAGCAAAAAAATGGCTAAAGTCCAGAGGACGGCGAAAAAATCCCGCGTTCAGGCCCGTGAGGCCCGGGAAGCGGTGGAAGAAAATAAAAAAGCCCAGCTGGAGCGTGATAAACAGCTTAGCGAGCAGCAAAAGCAGGCGGTGCTGGCGAAAGAGTATAAAGCCCAGGTGAAGCAGCTGATCGAGATGAACCGCATTACGGTCGCCCGGGGCGATATCGGCTTTAACTTTACCGATAATAATCTGATCAAAAAAATCATGGTCGACAAGCCCACCCAGACCCAGCTGATTAACGGCCGTCTGGCGATTGCCCGCCTGGCGGTGGATAACAAGCCCGAAGGTGAATATGCGATTATTCCGGCGGTAGTGGCTGAGAAAATTGCCCAGCGCGACGCCAGCAGCATCGTGTTGCACAGCGCCCTGAGTCAGGATGAGCAGGATGAAGACGATCCGTACGCCGACTTTAAGGTGCCCGACGATCTGATGTGGTAACCCCGGGCTTTCCCGCCGCGGGCGATCAAAACGGGCTCGCCTGCTGGATATGCATCGGCTCATGGCTGACGGGGTGGACAAAACGCAGTTCGCTGGCGTGCAGCATCAGCCGCGGAGCGCATTCCGTGCCGGGCAGCTCCCGGCCACCGTACAGATCGCAGCCAAGGATCGGATAGCCCAGCAGCTGGCAGTGAATACGCAGCTGATGGGTCCGTCCGGTCTCCGGGGTGAGCGTCACCCGGGTTAACGCCAGCGCCCTCTCGCCTTCTCGCGCCTGATACAGGCGGTCTATGACCCGATAGCGCGAACGCGCCGGTTTGCCGTGGCGGGCGCAGAGCGCCATGCGCGGGAAACGGGCCGGATCTTTGGCGATTGCCGCCTCCACTATCCCCTCATCTTCCGCCAGGTGGCCGCACAGCAGCGCCGTATAGACCTTGTCCACCGTGCGCTGGCTGAACTGTTGGCACAGCAAGGCGTTAATGCCCTTGTTGCGGGCGATCACCATCAGGCCGGAGGTGCCGAAGTCCAGGCGGTGCACCAGGGTGCAGCCCGGAAAGCGCTGTACCAGCCGGTGATGCACGGAGTCGAGGTTGCGCGGATCTTTGCCCGACAGGCTCAGCAGCCCGGCGGGCTTATTGATCAGCACCAGGTGTTCGTCCTGATACAAGAGGGTGATCTGTTCGCGACACGGCGGCGCGACAAAGGTATCGATAATGGTGGACATCAGGCGGCCCGAAGAAGGAGTGGCTGGCGATAGTACCTCATTTTGCCCAGCGGCACGATGCTGGCGCACAATCCGCCCTCGCGGCGGCGTCATTTATCACCCACACTTATCGCAAAGGCATGGCCTGTACAGGCAATGTGCTTTACACTGCGCGCTGCAAAATTTGTGTTAACCAACGAGTAATACGGTAATGGCGATGAACGGAACAATCACAACGTGGTTTAAAGATAAAGGTTTTGGATTTATCAAAGATGAAAACGGCGAAAATCGTTATTTTCACGTGATTAAGGTCGCCAATCCTGATCTTATCAAGAAAGACGCGGCGGTGACTTTCGAACCTACCACCAACAATAAAGGGCTGTCGGCCTACGCGGTGAAGGTCATTCCGGAAAGCAAATATATCTATATTGCCGGCGAGCGGTTGAAGCTGACCTCCATCAAATCCTATGTGGTGTACCGGGAAGAAGAGCCGGTCGAGACCCGCGTCGATAAAGAAAACGCCGTGCTGTCGGTCGGGCTGCTGATGAACAGCATCCGGCCAAAAGCCACGGTGCAGCCGGGAGAGATGCGCTCGGTGAAAAAGCTGGCGATCACCACCTTTCAGGGGACAACCCTGATCTTTTCGGAAGACGAAATCGATATCGATGCCACGGTAAAACTGCTTAAGGTGTAAGCCCTGGCGCGCGGTTTCCCGCGCGCCCGAAGTCCTGCCCGATATGCTACCCGCCATCGCCCCTCGCCGGACGGGGCGATGGCGCCAGAGAGCCGATAAGGATGCCGCCATGCCCGTAAATTTTGACTTCAACGATCTCTACGCCTTTCGCGCCCTGATGGAATATGGCAGTTTTCGGCTGGCGGCCGAATCCATCTGCCTGTCGCAGTCGGCCCTTAGCCGACGCATCGAAAAGCTGGAGACGGCGCTGGGCAACCGGCTGTTCGATCGCACCACCCGGCGGGTGACCCTCACGCTGTATGGACAAAATTTTGCCGAACGTTCGGAGCAGCTGCTGGCCCATGTCGAGACGGTGCTGGCGGATATCAGCCAGGTCAGCAAGGCGCGCACCGGGCTGGTGACGGTGGCGACAGTGCCTTCCGCCGCCTACTACTTTATGCCGGAAATAATCCGCAGCTTTCAGGCGCGTTATCCCCAGGTGCGCATCCGGTTGATTGACAGCAGCGTCGGGAATGTGATCGAGGCGGTCAGCAGCGGACAGGCTGACTTTGGCCTCTGCTTTGCCAAAAACCTGCCAGCCAGTATCGAATTCACCCCTCTTGCCGACGACCGCTATGTGGCCGCCTGTCGGCACGATCATCCGCTGGCGCGCAAGACGCACCTAAGCTGGCAGGCGTATTTTGAACAGGATTATATTGGCCTGGATCGGGTCTCCGGCAACCGGACGCTGCTTGACCGGGAGCTGGCGCATCTGACGCCGGCGCGGCCAAGTATCTGCGAAACCCGCCACGTCACCACGATGCTGGGGATGGTGGAAGCGGGCATCGGCATTGCCGCCGTGCCCGCGATGTCGATGCCCGCCGGGGAGCATTCCGTTCTCCGCGCTGTGCCGCTCACCGACCCGGTGGTCACGCGTACGGTAGGCCTGATCCGCCTCAGCGGCCGTATTCAGTCCTACGTGGCGGCAGAGCTGGAGAAGCTGATTATTGAACAGTATCCTTCTGGCTGACCGGCGCGGCGGCGGCTACGCTTCGCATACCGGTGGCGTGGATGGTCTCCTGCGCCGCCGGTGACGCCAGATACGTCAGCAGCGCCTTGCCTTCCTGCGGGTGGTCGGCGCTGATGGTCACCGCCCCGGCAAAGCGGGTGATGTACTGCAGGTTATCCGGCAGTTCGCCGACGAAGGTTACGCCGGGCACCGGCAGCAGTTCGCTCACCTGCTGAAAACCGATCGCATACCGTCCCTTGGCCACTTCCGAGGCCACCGGAATGCGCTCCACCATCTGCGCTTTACTCTGCATCGCGTCATCAATGCCCAGGGTGTGGAACAGCGTCGAGCTGACATAGCGTCCGCTGGCGCTGTCGGAGTACGCGACCGATGGCGCCGCCAGCAGCGTCGCACGCAGCTGGTCTGCGTTGTGGATAGCCGGCAGCGGCGCCCCCGCCTTCACCACCACGCCGATCGGCGAGTCGGCCAGCTCCCGGCGCGAATCCGGTTGCGTACGGCCCGCTTTCTTGAGGCTGGTCAGCGCGTCCCCGACCATGATCACCACGTCCGCGTGTTCGCCGCGCGCCAGACGGTTAGGGATCGCCTGCGGCGTTTTTCCCATCGACGGGCCAGGGATCACCACGAGGTGGTTGCCGGTTTGTTTTTCCCACGCCGGGGCCAGCTTTTCCAGCGCCGCTTTGAAGCCGCCGGAGATCATCACGGTGACCTCAGCGGACAACGCGCTGCCGCCGGTGGCGGCCAGCAGCAGCGTGGCGAGCAGGGTTCCTGTCGTTTTACGCATCATCTTCTCCCTGATTAACGTGCCGTCTGCAGCGCAACGGCGCTACGGCGATAGAGGTAGCAAGTGGCCAGCAGACCGCAGATGGCGGCAAAGCTCATCCAGTAGCCGGGAGACGCTTTATCACCGGTATACTCAATCAGCGCCGTGGAAATCACCGGCGTGAAGCCGCCAAACACCGCGGTCGCCAGGCTGTAGGCCAGCGAGAAACCTGCCACGCGCACTTCGGCGGGCATAATTTCGGTCAGCGCCGGGATCATCGCCCCGTTGTACATGCCGTAGATAAACGACAGCCACAGCAGCACGCTCAGCATCATCAAAAAGCTCGGGGCGTTCGCCAGCATGGTCAGCGCAGGCCAGGCGGTAGCCAGCGCCAGCAGGGTCATGGCGATCAGCACCGATCGGCGGCCAAAGCGGTCGGACAGCGCCCCGCCCACCGGCAGCCAGAAGAAGTTGGAAATCGCCACCAGCAGCGTGACCAGCAGGCTGTCAGAGGCGCTGAGCATCAGCACCTTTTTACCAAAGGTCGGGGCATAGACGGTGATCAGGTAGAACGCGGTGGTGGTCATCGCCACCATCATCATCCCGGCGATAACCACCTGCCAGTTCGCCAGCAGGGTGGCGAATACCTGGCGCATCGCCAGATGATGGCGGCGGGCAGTAAACTCCTGGGTCTCCTCCAGCTTACGGCGCAGGATAAAGATGAACGGAACAATCAGGCAGCCGAAAAGGAACGGAATACGCCAGCCCCAGTCGCTGATAGCGCTCGGCTCCAGTACCGCGTTGAGGGCAAAGCCCATCGCGGCTGCCACCATGATGGCAACCTGCTGACTGCCCGACTGCCAGCTGGTGTAAAAGCCTTTGCGGCCCGGGGTGGCGATCTCGGCCAGATAGACCGACACCCCGCCCAGCTCGGCGCCTGCGGAAAAGCCCTGCAGCAGACGGCCGATCAGCACCAGCAGCGGCGCCCACAGGCCAATGGTCTGATAAGAGGGGATCAGCACGATCAGGAAGGTGCCGGTGGCCATGATCGACAGGGTGACGATCAGCCCCTTGCGCCGCCCCACCTTGTCGATATAGGCGCCAAGTACGATAGCGCCGATGGGGCGCATCAAAAAGCCGGCGCCAAAGACTGCGAAGGTCATCATCAGCGAGGCGAATTCACTGCTCGCCGGAAAAAAGGTATGGGCGATGTAGGTGGCATAAAACCCGAACAGAAAAAAGTCGAACTGTTCGAGAAAGTTACCGGACGTGACGCGCAGAATGGCGCCGATCCGGTCACGGGTACTCATCTGTGAGGTTGTTGAATGCATGCAGGTCTCCAGTTTGTTATCCACGCGTTGTCGCGCGCCTGTCGCTGAAGACTGAAACAGAACCGGGAACGAAATAAGCGTAATAAACGCATCCACTAATGCATTTTACGCATGAATAACATTTAACTAATTAACATTACTTTTGCATACAATCATTTAACACACACCGTCCTAACCACGCCGCGGGTGACGGCGAAAAAGTCAGTTTTCCGTTTTGTGACCGGGGCCAGGATATGTCGCCGTGGGTTGAAGGCATAAAACCTGGCCTGGGGTAACGAAATACCCTGCCGGCTGGAAAGCGCGTCAGGAAGCGGTGGACTCCCCCACCAGCGTCTGCAACAGGGAGATAAGCCAGCGGGTAGCCTCGCGTTTCCCGCTGCGTTGGTGGGCGTAAATCTTGACGTCAAACGGCGGAACCGGAAACGGCAGCGGGAAAATGGTCAGCCGGGCGGCGCGGGCCATCGTCTCCGCCGCCCGCCGGGGCAGCGCCATCAACAGGTCGCTCTGCTCAATAATAAAGGGCGCGCTCAGCATCGAGGGGGTTTTCATCGCCACCTGCCGCGAATAGCCCTGTCGCTCCAGCTCACAGTCCAGCACCCCCTGCCGCTCATTCCACGGGGTCACCACCAGATGACGGGCCGCAAGGTAGGCGTCCAGGGTCAGCGCCGTCCGGTTGGCCTGGCTGATGACCACATATTCGTCCCGCAGCCAGTTAATCTCCTCAAGATCGGGATGGGCTGGCTCGTCAGGGGTATTGAACCCGAGGGCCAGGTCGACCTCGCCCGCCAGCAGCTCGGTCAGCGCCGGGCTGTGGGGCAGATAACGGAGCTCAAACCGCAGCCCGGGCGCCTCACGCTGCAGGTGATGCATCAGCGTCGGAAAGACGCAGAACGCGGTGAAATCGGTGATCGCAATCTGCATGCAGTCGGTGCTGGCGGCCGGCACAAACGCCTCCGGCGGCGTCAGCTCCTGGTTGAGAAACTTCAGCGCCGAAGCGATAGAGGGCGCCAACTGGCTGGCATAGACGCTGGGGCACATCCGGTGGCCTTCGCGGTAGAACAGCGGATCGTTGAGGGCGCTGCGCAGCCGGGAAAGCGCATGGCTCAGCGCCGAGGTGCTCATCGCCAGCTCTTCCGCCGCCAGGCGTACCGAGCGGGAGCGATAGACCGCGTCAAAGACCGGCAACAGGTTGAGGTCAATCCGGCGCAGGACAGGATGCATAATATTCATCGTTTGCTGATTTCATTGCACTTAATTCTTTTCACAATACCGCTTATCCTCAGGGTCAGCAATTTTGCTCTCTTTTGACTATGGATACAGGACACCCCATGAGCATCACAATCCGCCAGGCCACCCCGGACGACGCCACCGCTATCTACGACATGATTTATGAACTCGCGGTCTACGAGAAAGCCCCCGAAGAGGTAGTGACGACGCCAGAGGAGATCAGAGAGACACTGTTTGCCAGCGGCAGCAAAACCGAAGCGCTGATCTGCGAGGTGGCGGGCAAAGCGGTGGGCTACGCGGTGTTCTTCACCAGCTACTCCACCTGGCTTGGACGCAATGGTATCTATATGGAGGATCTGTACGTCACCCCCGACTATCGCGGGATCGGCGCCGGAAAAGCGCTGCTGAAAACCATCGCGCAATATGCTGTACAACGTCAGTGCGGGCGTCTGGAGTGGAGCGTGCTCGACTGGAACCAGCCGGCGATTGATTTCTATCTGAGCATTGGCGCGCAGCCGCAGGATGAGTGGGTGCGTTATCGCCTCACTGGCGATGCGCTGCGGGCCTTTGCGGAGTAAAGCGGCTCGCCAGCAGGTCGGCGCCAGGCGTCGACCTGCTGGCCGCGGATCAGGCTTCGACCGCGCTCTTCTGCAGCTGCGGACCGGCCAGCGCCAGACGCGCACCCGCTTCGGTATCGCTGTACTGCTTGAAGTTATCCATAAACAGCTGAGCCAGGCTCTCGGCCTTCTCCTGCCATTTATCCGCTGAACTCCAGCCATTACGCGGATCCAGCACCGCGCTGTCTACCCCTGGAATGCTCTGCGGGATCGCAAGACCGAACACCGGGATGGTCTCCTCGCGCAGCGGGCCGGTAGTGCCGTTGAGGATCGCGCTAATGATGCTGCGGGTATCGCGCAGCGACAGGCGTTTGCCCTCGCCGTTCCAGCCGGTGTTGACCAGCCAGGCTTCGGCACCGGATTCCGCCATCTTCGCTGCCAGTACGCTGGCGTACTGGGTCGGGTGAAGCAGCAGGAACGCCGCGCCATAGCAGGCGGAGAAGGTCGGCGTCGGCTGGGTAATGCCACGCTCGGTGCCCGCCAGCTTCGAGGTGAAACCCGACAGGAAATGGTACTGCATCTGCTCGGTGGTCAGACGGGAGACCGGCGGCAGGACGCCAAACGCATCGGCGGCAAGGAAAATCACCTTCGACGGATGGCCCGCGCGGGACACCGGCTTGACGATATTGTCGATATGCGACAGCGGATAGGAGACGCGGGTGTTTTCGGTTTTGCTGCCGTCGGCATAATCCACGCTGCCGTCAGCGCGCACTACCACGTTTTCCAGCAGCGCATTGCGGCGGATGGCGCCATAAATCTCCGGCTCCGCCTGCGGATCGAGATTGATGGTCTTAGCGTAGCAGCCGCCTTCGAAGTTAAACACGCCGTCATCGTCCCAGCCGTGCTCATCATCGCCGATCAGCTGACGATGCGGATCGGTCGACAGGGTGGTTTTCCCGGTCCCGGAGAGGCCGAAGAACAGCGCCACGTCCCCTGCTTCGCCACGGTTGGCCGAGCAGTGCATCGACGCGATGCCTTTCTGCGGCAGCAGGTAGTTCATGACCGAGAACAGCCCCTTCTTCATTTCGCCGCCGTACCAGGTACCGCCGATGAGCTGAATACGCTCGCTGAGATTAAAGGCGACAAAGTTCTCGGAGTTCATCCCCTGCGCCTGCCAGTTGGCATTGGTGCAGCCCGCGCCGTTGAGCACCACGAAGTCTGGCGTAAAGCTGGCCAGCTCGTCGGCGCTTGGCACGATGAACATGTTTTTGACAAAGTGGGCCTGCCACGCCACCTCGGTGACGAAGCGTACGCCAAGACGGGTGTCCGGGCTGGCGCCGCACCAGGCGTCGATGACGTACAGTTTTTTGCCGCTCAGCTGGCCCGCGACCAGGCTTTTCAGGCTGCGCCACACGTCTGGCGATAACGGCTTATTGTCATTACGGCCGAGGCCGGAGTCTGCCCACCAGACGGTGTCGCGAGTCTGTTCGTCGCGGACGATGTATTTATCGCGCGGCGAACGGCCGGTGAAGATCCCGGTATCAACAGCCACAGCGCCAGAGTCGGTCATCACGCCGCGGGCCGCGCCGGTCAGCTCAGGAGAGGTTTCATGTGCAATAAGCAAATCGTAATCAGGGTTGTAAAAGAATTCGCCGCTTGCATTAATCCCCAGCTCCTGCAGAGCCATTTTTACTGATTCAATTTGTTGTGACATGGAACTCCTGACAAACTATTTAAGGTAAGAGGCCTGGGTTATTCATTGCTTTCGTCATCGTCGCCGGCTATTTAATAAGATAAGTCCTGGACAATGAAATAAAGCAATAAATAACCGTGAGTCGCGATTTCATATCGTGCTCATGTAGGGTCGCCGATATGCATTCATAAATCTCAACTTTCCAAAAAATGTTAACACCTGTCGATAATTATGTTAATTGCATAGTTTCTATGCGCTATGCTAAAATTGCATAGCCTTTATTGCGTTTTTGAGGACTGGATCGGTGTTGGCAAATCTGGAAGTAAAATGGCTGTATGATGTGATTGCCCTCGAGGAGTCGCGCAGCTTTACCCTGGCGGCCAAAGCCCGCAACATCTCTCAGTCCTCGTTCAGCCGACGCATCCAGTCGCTGGAGGCTTCCCTCGGATTCAGCATCTTCGATCGTAGCGCCAACCCTCTGCAGCTGACCAACCGCGGGAAAATTTTTGTCGGCTATGCGCGAAATATGCTCGATGACATGGATTTTCAGATCAGCCGTATTAAAGGCTTAAATAACACTACCCAGAAAATAAGGATCGACGCCGCCCCTTCGCTGTCGGTGTTATTACTGCCCGAGATCATCGCCGGTTACACCGACCGTAAAAATAAGACTTTTCATGTTGAATCGATTAACGTCAACGACGCCGTATTTAACCTGAAAGAGGGAAAAAGCGATTTTATCCTCTCCTTCTATAATGAAGAATTGATGAACTATCCGTTTATTAATCATAAAATTTTTGATTCTTATCTGCACCTGGTCTCCCCCTGCGACGAACATGGCCGCCCGCTGTTTCATTTACATCGCGGCGTGCTGCCGCTGATGAAATACGCCAACGACAGCTATATGGGGCGCCAGGTGAACCAGGTGATCGACCGCACGCCGGAGATCACCTTCTCTCTCACCTTTGTCTCTTCCATGAGTGAGCTGCTCAAGCGCATGATCCTCAATGGCGACGGCGTGGGCTGGCTGCCGCAGTACTCCATTCAGCGCGAGCTGGACGAAGGCCGGCTGACGATCCTCGATGAGAGCCTGTCGCTGCCGATCGGCGCCTGGCTCTACCGCTCCGGCTCGCGGCTTAACCAGGCCGCCGAACGTTTCTGGCAGCACATTAAAACCCGTAACGAACCGCGGGAATAACCCCCTCAGCCGCTGATCCCCAGATATGCCTTACGCACCTCCGGGTCGTTGAGCAGCGTCTGGCCGCTACCGCTCAGGCGGATCTGGCCGTTCACCATCACGTAGGCGCGGTCCGACAGGTTGAGGGCATGGCGGGCATTCTGCTCCACCAGAAACAGCGTCATCCCCTGGGCCGTCAGCTCGCGCAGGATCTGAAAAATCTGCTTCACCACCAGCGGCGCCAGCCCCAGGCTCGGCTCATCCAGCAGCAGCAGGCGCGGTCGGCTCATCAGCGCCCGGGCGATGGCCAGCATCTGCTGCTCGCCGCCGGAGAGGGTCATCGCCCGCTGTCCCCGCCGCTCTTCCAGCCGGGGGAACAGCTGGTACATTCGCGCCTTGTCCTCGGCCTGATAGCGGTTGCCAATGGCAATGGTCCCCATTAGCAGATTCTCCTCGACGGTCATATCGGGAAAGATGCGCCGCCCTTCCGGGGCCTGGGCGATGCCGTTGCTGGCGATAAAGTGGGTCGATTTCCGGCTGATCGCCTCCCCGCGATAGAAAATCTCCCCGCCGGCAATGCGCGGCTGGCCGAAGACCGACATCAGCAGCGTTGATTTACCGGCGCCGTTGGCGCCGATCAGCGCCACCGTCTCCCCCTCGTTGACGGTGAGGGAGACCTGCTTCAGGGCCTGGATCGGCCCGTAGAAGACATCCACCTCATTAAAGGCAAGCAAAGGCTGGCTCATCGGCGCGTCTCCTCTTCCTCAGCGCCTAGATAGGCGGCAATCACGCTGGCGTTGGCCTGGATCGCCTGCGGCGCGCCGCGGGCGATGACGTCCCCGTGATCGAGGACGATGATATGATCCGAAATCTCCATCACCATCCCCATATCATGCTCGATCAGTAGCACCGTGATGCCGTGCTGCTGGCGCAGAAAGCGAATAATCCGGCTCAGCGCCTGGGTTTCCACCGGGTTGAGACCGGCGGCCGGCTCGTCCAGACAGATCATCTCCGGACGGGTGCACATGGCGCGGGCGATCTCCAGCCGCCGCTGCTGTCCGTAGGAGAGGGTCCCCGCCAGACGGTTGGCGCAGTCCACCATCTCCACCACCTCCAGCCAGTAAAAAAGCGCGATCCAGCGCCTGACTCTCCGCCTGCCGATACCCACGGGTATTGAGGATCCCGGCCAGCAGATGGCGGTTGACCTGGGTATGCTGGGCCACCAGCAGGTTCTCGATCACCGACATCTCGCGGAATAAACGTATATTCTGGAAGGTGCGCGCCAGGCCAGCGCGGTTCACCAGATGGGTGCCACCGAACATCTTGTAATAGATCCGCCTCCCCAGCTGCGCCGGGTGGAGAAAATCGTCCGGGTGAAGCTTCTGCCCCAGCACCTGAATGACATCGGTGACCTTTTCCCGCGCCCGCAGCACGATACTGCCCCCCGTCGCCCGATAAAAACCGGTCAGGCAGTTAAACACCGTGGTCTTGCCCGCGCCGTTGGGGCCTATCAGGGCGGTGATCGACCCCCGCTCCACCTCCAGATTGACATCATTCAGCGCTTTGATGCCGCCGAAATGCATCATCAGATGCTCAACGCGTAAGATGCTGTCGGTCATGGCGCGACTCCTTTTCGCAACGCAACCCCGCTGCGGCTGGTGCGCACCAGGCCGCGCGGCCGCCAGATCATCATCATCACCATCAGCACGCCGAACAGCAGCACCCGATATTCGTCAAAGCCGCGCAGCAGCTCCGGGGTGACCGTCAGAACAAACGCCGCCAGTACCACTCCCAGGGTGGACGCCCATTCCCCCGAGCACCACAATCGCCAGGATCAGCGCCGACTCAAAAAAGGTGAACGACGTCGGGTTAACAAACCCCTGATAGCTGGCGAAGAACACCCCGGCGATGCCGGCCGTCGACGCGCCGAGCATAAACGCCGAGAGCTTCACCAGCACGTGATTGAGCCCCATCGCCCGACAGGCGATCTCATCCTCGCGCAGCGCCTCCCAGGCGCGGCCGATGGGCATCCGCGTCAGGCGATGCTTCACCAGCAGCACCAGCATCACCACCAGACACAGCACGGCGTAGAGAAAGATGAATTTCAGGTTGGGGTTGTAGCTGACGTGGAAAAACTCATGGATGGGGATGCCGCCATCTTTCGCCCGGCGGGTAAACTCGAGGCCAAACAGCGTGGGGGATGGCACCGGTACGCCGTTAGGGCCGCCGGTGAAGCTCACCCAGTTGTTGAGCACCAGGCGGATAATTTCGCCAAAGCCGAGGGTGACGATGGCCAGATAGTCGCCATGCATACGCAGCACCGGAAAGCCCAGCAACGCCCCGGCGAGAGCCGCCATCACCGCCCCCAGCGGCAGCATCGCCCAGAAGCCAAGTCCCAGGTACTGGTAGCCCAGCGCCAGGCCGTAGGCGCCGATGGCGTAAAACGCCACATAGCCCAGATCGAGCAGGCCCGCGAGGCCCACCACAATATTCAACCCCAGGCCAAGCAGAACGTAGATCAGCCCAAGAATGGCCACGGTCAGCAGATATTTTGTGGCGAGAAACGGAAAGACAATGGCCAGCCCCACCAGCAGCGGTATTATCCAGCGCAGCCGCGAGCGGTAGCCCGGCGGCCGGACGTACACCCCGTCATCCGCCCCCTCAAAGCGGGCAATAAAGGCTTTTCCCCTGTGGCTCTGCAGCAGCAGACTGAGCGCCAGCCTGCCGGCCATCACCACCGCCACCAGAATCGCCACCCGCGCAGGCGCGAGGGTAAAACCATACCCTTTGAGCACCACGCCGACGATCGGGCCAAAGACAATTAACGCGCAAAGGCCGGCCAGTACGCTGTCGATCAGCGCGTTTTGGATAGCCCGCGCAGGCTGGCGCGTAATTTCACCCATAAAGCCTCCTTAGACCTTGGCCACCAGCGGACGTCCCAGCAGCCCCTGCGGGCGAAAAATCAGGATCGCCACCAGCAGCGCAAAGGAAAAGACGTCTTTGTAATCCGAATTCACCAGCCCGGCGAACTGGGCTTCGGCCACCCCAAGCAGCAGACCACCCAGCATCGCGCCAGGCAGCGAGCCGATCCCGCCCAGCACCGCGGCGGTGAAGGCTTTGATGCCGATAATAAATCCGATATAGAAGTCGAAGGTGCCGTAGTTCATGGTCACCAGCACGCCGGCCAGACCGGCCATCGCCGCGCCGATGACAAACACCAGGGAGATCACCCGGTCGGTATTGATGCCAAGGATCGCCGCCATGCGCCGGTCCTGCTGGGTGGCGCGGCAGATGCGCCCCAGCCGGGTATACTGAATAATCCAGGTCAGGATAAGCATCCCCACCAGCGCCGCGACGAAAATAAACACCTTGGTCCAGGTGATCTGCACCACCCCATCGCCCACCGTCATGCGCAACGCGCCGCTAAGCAGCGTCGGGATCCCCTGCTGGTTCGGCCCCTGGCTCAGCTGGACATAGTTCTGCAGGATCAGCGACATCCCGATAGCCGAGATCAGCGGCGCCAGCCGCGTCGAGTTGCGCAGCGGCCGGTAGGCGATGCGCTCGATCGCCCAGCCGTATACGCCGGTGACCACGATGGTGAACACCAGGGTGGCGAAAATCAGCAGCGGAAAGGAGTGGATCCCGAAGAAAGAGAGCAGCGCCAGGCCGATGGCGCACAGGTAGGCGGAGACCATATACACCTCGCCGTGGGCGAAGTTGATCATGCCGATGATCCCATACACCATGGTGTAGCCGATGGCGATTAAGCCGTACACCGCGCCCAGCGTCAGCCCATTGATCAGTTGTTGCAGAAAAAACGCCGTCATAGCCCCTCCAGCCGCCAGGCAGACGGCCGCCGGGTTCCGTTCCCGGTCAACCGCCGTTATGTGACAATTCGCAAGTCAAAAGGACAGAGCGTCCTCAGGTCGTGGCCGATCAGAGCTGGTGATATTTGCCCTTGTCGTCCCACTGATAGACCACGTAGTCGGACACCTTGAGGTCGCCTTTGCCATCCCAGGCTTTCTTGCCCATCACCGTCTCGACGTCGTGGCTCTTCAGCCAGTCGCTGGCTTTGGCGTTATCGGTACCGACGGCGTTCCAGGCCGCGGCGATAGCCTGAATGGAGGCGTAGGCGTAGAGGGTATAACCTTCCGGCTCAAAGCCGCTGGCGCGGAACTTCTCGATCACCGCTTTGCCGTCCGGGAGGGTGCGCGGATCCTGACCAAAGGTCATCAGCACGCCGTTGGTGAACTGCGGCCCGCCGGCGGCCGTGACCAGCTCCTCGGTGACGATACAGTCGCCGGAGAAGAATTTGGCCTGCACCCCCTGCTCGCGCATCTGGCGCACCAGCGGGCCCGCTTCCGGATGGCAGCCGCCAAAGTAGACCACGTCCGGCTTGAGGGCGCCGATCTTGGTCACCAGGGCGTTAAAGTCTTTTTCACCGCGGGAAAGGCCTTCGTACAACACTTCTTTGGTACCCCGCTTCGCCAGCGCCGCGCGGGTGGCATCGGCCAGCCCCTGACCATAGGTGTCTTTATCGTGGATCACGGCGATTTTCTTCGCCTTCAGCACGTCCAGCATATAGTTGGCGGCGATCGCCCCCTGCTGATCGTCACGACCACACATGCGGAAGAGATCTTTCATGCCGCGCTCGGTGATCTGCGGGTTGGTCGAGCCGGGGGTAATGGTCAGGATCCCGGCTTCGTCATATACCTCGGAGGCCGGCATCGTTGAGGAAGAGCAAAAGTGCCCCACCACGGCGGAGACTTTCGCTTCATCCACCAGCCGGTTGGCCACCGCCACCGCCTGCTTCGGTTCGCACGCGTCATCCCCCTGCACCAGCACAATCTTTTCGCCTTTGATGCCGCCGGCGGCATTGATATCGGCCACCGCCTGCGAGGCTCCCTTCCAGTACTGGGCGCCGTAGGTGGCGTTGGGGCCGGTAAAGGGCCCGGCGACGCCGATCTTCACGTCTGCCTGGGCGTAAAAGGCCATGCTCATACAACCTGCTATCACAACATGAAGCGTCATTGTTTTCAGTTTCAAAGACATTCGGATATTCCTCAGCGATGTAAAGCCTGGCGTCATGGAATGACGCAGAAAATATCACTTACCGTGTGGTGCCGACGTTGGCGCAGCGCCAGGACGGCCAGGGTGGAAGAAGCAAAAATCCCGCCAGGAAGGAGTGGAACACCGGAGAACAGTCGCCCCGGTCGGTACGCACGCGACGGCAACCCGTGCCGCATCCGGCAAGGGCGCATTCCCTTTCAGGTCAGGAGATCGGTTGCCATCACGTGGCGAGCCGGACAACGCGGTATCCGTACCGGCCCGTGAGCTAAACATAGATGCAGTTAGCGGTCGCTGCGCGCCAGCGTGGTGCAAAAATGCGAATATGATCAACAGTGGTGATTATTTTGTTGCGGTAATGTGAAGATGATAACAGGAGAGCCCGTTAAAGGCTCTCCTGTGACCCGGTGGCCGCTCAGAGTTGACTGGTGAACGTTCGGGAGATCACATCCTGCTGCTGTTCGCGGGTCAGCGCGTTAAAGCGGACCGCATAGCCGGAGACGCGGATCGTCAGATTCGGATACTGCTCCGGGTGTTCTATCGCATCGAGCAGCTTTTCCCGGTTCAGCACATTGACGTTGAGATGCTGTCCCCCCTCCACCGTCTCCTCGTGGTGGAAGTAGCCGTCCAGCAGGCCCACCAGGTTGTTTTCCTGCGCTGACGGGGCTTTGCCGAGCGCCGCCGGCACGATGGAGAAGGTATACGAGATGCCATCTTTGGCGTAGGTAAACGGCAGTTTCGCCACCGAGGTCAGCGACGCCACCGCCCCTTTCCGGTCGCGGCCATGCATCGGATTGGCCCCCGGAGCGAACGGCGTCCCCGCCCGACGTCCGTCCGGGGTGTTGCCGGTTTTCTGGCCGTATACCACGTTGGAGGTGATGGTCAGGATCGACTGGGTCGGCACCGCCTGACGCCAGGTGGGGAGCGCCTGAATTTTGCGCATAAAGCGCTCCACCAGGTCGCAGGCGATGGCATCAACCCGATCGTCGTTGTTGCCGTACTGCGGATAGTCGCCTTCAATGACAAAGTCCACCGCCAGCCCGTGGTGATCGCGCACCGGCTTCACCCGGGCGTACTTTATCGCCGACAACGAATCCGCTGCCACCGACAGGCCGGCGATGCCGCAGGCCATCGTGCGGTAGACGTCGCGGTCGTGCAGGGCCATCAGCGCCGCCTCGTAGCTGTACTTATCATGCATGCAATGGATGATGTTCAGCGCGCTGATGTACTGCACCGCCAGCCAGTCCATAAAGTGGTCGAGGCTGGCCATCACGGTGTCGTAGTCCAGCACCTCATCGCGCAACGGTGCGGTTTTCGGCCCCACCTGAATCTTCAGTTTCTCATCCACCCCGCCGTTAATCGCGTAGAGCAGCGTTTTGGCGAGATTGGCGCGGGCGCCGAAGAACTGCATCTGCTTGCCGATCACCATCGGGCTGACGCAGCAGGCGATGGCGTAGTCGTCGCTGTGAAAATCGCTGCGCATCAGATCGTCGTTCTCATACTGCAGCGACGAGGTGGCGATAGAGACCCGGGCGGCATATTTTTTAAACGCCGCCGGCAGCGCTTGCGACCAGAGCACGGTCAGGTTCGGCTCCGGCGCCGGGCCCATGGTATGCAGAGTATGCAGATAGCGGAAGGTGGTTTTGCTGACCAGGGTGCGACCATCCAGCCCCATGCCGCCCAGCACCTCCGTCGCCCAGATGGGATCCCCGGAGAACAGCGAATCAAATTCCGGGGTGCGCAGGAAACGCACCATGCGGATCTTCATGATGAAGTGATCAATGAGCTCCTGGGCCTGCTCCTCATTCAATAAACCGGCGCGCAGATCGCGTTCGATATAGATGTCGAGGAAGGTGGCCGTGCGCCCCAGCGACATGGCGCCGCCGTTCTGCGACTTCACCGCCGCCAGGTAGGCGAAGTAGAGCCACTGCACCGCCTCCCGGGCAGTGCGCGCCGGGAGAGAGATATCGCAGCCGAGGCGGGCCGCCATCTCCTGCATCTGCAGCAGCGCGCGCCGCTGTTCGGCCAGCTCTTCGCGCAGGCGCAGGGTGGCCTCCAGCGCCTCGCCGCGCTCAAGGGCCGGCTGCAGGTCGGCAAACTGCAGCTCACGTTCGCGGACCAGATAGCGAATGCCGTACAGCGCCACGCGGCGGTAATCGCCGATGATCCGTCCGCGGCCATAGCCGTCCGGTAGCCCGGTCAGCACCCCGGATTTACGGCAGCGCAGCATATCCGGGGAATAGACGTCAAAAACGCCCTGATTGTGGGTCTTACGCAGCGCCGTAAACTGATACTCAAAGTCAGGATCCATTTCGCGACCATAGGCCTCGAAGGCGCTTTTGATCATCTTGATGCCGCCAAAAGGATGCAGGGCGCGCTTCAGCGGCTGGTCCGTTTGCAGGCCGACGATCTTTTCCAGCGGCTGGTTGATATAGCCCGCCGCGTGGGCGGTGATGGAGGTGGCGACATTGGTGTCGAAATCCACCGGCGCATGGGTGGCGTTCTCGACGCGGATCCCGGCCATCACCTGCTCCCAGAGGGCGGTGGTCGCTGGCGTCGCGTTAGCGAGGAAAGACTCATCGCCCTCGTAAGGGGTGTAGTTATGCTGAATAAAGTCGCGAACGTCGTTCTGCGTTTGCCACGCCGTACCGCGAAAGCCCAGCCAGGCGTCGGCGTATCGTACATCCTGGGTATCGATATCTACTTTCATGAACATCGTCTCTCTACAGAATAAAAAGTCAGGCCAGCGCCGCCGCGGTGTGGATCCGGCCTAAGCGGATCGCATCGAGGGCAATCATGCGCTCTTCATTGGTAGGAATAACCGCGCAGCGCACCCGGCTGCCGTCGGCGGAGATCAGGCGCTCGCCGGCCGAATTGGGCTGCTGATTGCGGGCGGCGTCCATCGCAAGGCCAAAGACCGCCAGCCGCTCGCTCACCAGCCGACGGATCAGCACCGAGTTCTCGCCAATCCCGCCGGTGAAAATAATGCCGTCGAGACGCTGCAGCGCCGCGGCGTGGCCGGCAATATGGCGGGCGATACGATGGACAAAGGTTTTAATCGCCAGGCGGGCGCGTGCATGGCCCTCATGCCACGCCTGCTCCAGCACCCGCAGGTCGGAGGAAAGACCGGAGATCCCCAGCAGGCCGGAGGCGGTGTTGGCTACCCGCTCCAGGTCGCTGAGGGTCTGCCGGGTTTCCCCGGCAATCCACGCCATGGCGCCGAAGTCGACATCACCGCTGCGGGTGCCCATCATCAGCCCCTCCAGCGGCGTCATCCCCATCGAGGTGTCCACGCTGCGGCCGTTACGCACCGCGCAGATCGAGGCGCCATTGCCCAGGTGGGCGATCACCAGGCCGCTCTCCTGCTCCGGCAACCCGAGCAGCGCCAGGGCGCGCTGGGACACATAGCGGTGCGAGGTGCCGTGGAAACCGTAGCGGCGTACCCCGAGATTCTGGTAATACTCCCACGGCAGACCATAGAGAAAAGCTTCCGGGGCCAGGGTCTGGTGAAAGCTGGTATCAAAGACCGCCACCTGCATCACCTCCGGGAACAGCCGCTGCGCCGAGGCGATGCCGCTGAGACTGGCGTAGTTATGCAGCGGGGCCAGGGACGATACCTGGCGAATGTTATTGATAACCTCCTCGCTAATAATGACCGACTCGGTGAACAGGTCGCCGCCGTGGGCGACGCGGTGGCCAATCAGGGCCACGCTGTCGATGAGGTCGCGTTGGGCTAATGCCCCGGCAATCGCCTGCAGGGCGCCTTCGTAGCCGCGCTGCGCCAGCGCCACCGGCTCGCCGCCGTTGAGCGAGAGAGACGCCCGTTCCGCGTTGATGCCCTCGGCCACGCCGTTGAGCAGGCAGTCGCAGCTGGCGGCGTCCAGGACGGAAAATTTGATTGACGACGAGCCGCAGTTAATCACCAGTACTACCGGAAATTCAGTCATGTTGTACTCCGCGTGGCCTGAGCCGGATTAGAACAGTTTGTAAGCAATGTTGAGGATGGTCAGCAGACCGATAGCGGTCACAAAGAGGTTGTCGAGACGGCCACGGTATTTGGCCAGCGAAGGCGCTTTACGAATGGCGTACATCGGCAGCAGGCACAGCAGCGAGGCGATAATCGGCGCGCCCATGGCCTCAATCAGGTCGAGGATATTGGGGTTGGCATACGCCACCACCCAGGTCGAGCCCATGATGAACACCATGCTCAGGGTATTGAGCTTGCCGCTGGAGACCCGGGTTTTATCCCCTTTATAGCCAAAGCGCAGGATCAGACCGTTCAGCCCTTCGAGCGTGCCGAGATAGTGGCCGAAAAACGATTTGAAGATGGCCACCAGGGCGATGATCGACGCGCCATACTCCAGCAGGGTGGCAAAGGTGGATTTGGTGCCCGACATCGAGGCAAAGTGGTTCGCCAGATAGGAGAGCACCGGGATATTCTGCGCCTTGGCGTCCGCCATGTTCTGCGGTGAGAGGGTAAACAGGCAGCTGAAGGCGAAGAACATCACCACCGCCACCATCAGCATGCTGGCCCGGGAGATGATCTGTGAGCATTTGCGTTCGGTATACTCGCGGCCAAACTGCGCTTCATACTCTTCGCGTTTGGAGACCACAAACGAGGAGACGATCGGCGAGAAGTTGAAGGAGAACACCATGATGGAGATGCCCAGCCATACCGTCACCAGAATGCCGTCGTGACCGGTTAAGGCGATATCGCTGAGGTTGACCTGGTCAATCACCGCGCTATTCCAGTAGGGGATCAGGGACAGGGAGATCACCACCAGGCTGGCGATAAACGGCCACACCAGATAGCTCATCACCTTGACCATCAGGTCTTTACCAAACCAGATGACAAACGCCATCAGCAGCAGCAGGAGCAGCGCCACCACCCCGCGGTTGAGAGCCGGCATCTGCAGCTGGTTCTCCCAGAAAGTCATAAAGGTATTGGTGATCGTGACGCCATAAATCCACAGCAGTGGGCAGATGGCGAAGAAGTACAGAAAGGTGATCACCACCCCGCCGGTTTTGCCAAAATGCTCTTCCACCGTTTCGGTGATATTGCCGGAGGGGTTAGCCCCCGACAGGCATAGCCGGGCCAGGGCCCGATGGCAATAAAAGGCGATGGGATAGGCCAGCACCAGCATCACCAGGATCGGGATCAGCCCGCCGAAGCCGGCGCGGATCGGGAAAAACAGCACCCCGGCGCCGATAGCGGTGCCAAACAGGCCCAGGGTCCAGGTGGTGTCAGATTTACGCCAGGACGAAAGGCTTGTCTGGCTGGATGCAATGCTCTCAGTCGTACTCATATCCTGTCCTCACTTATGTATTGAATTAAGCGTCAACAAAACCGGTAATTTGCGATACCCGGGAGAGATCGATATTGCCCCCGGAAATCAGGCTGACCGTTTTGCGGTTCTGGATATAGCTGTCGAGTTTGCCGCTTAATAACGCGGCGCAGGCTAACGCCCCGGCCCCTTCGGTGATCACTTTATTGCGCTGAATTAAGGCGACCATGCTCTGGCGAATGTCGTCCTCACTCACCAGGACGATGTCATCCACCAGCTGGCGGGCGATTTCATAGGTCAGTTTCCCCGGGCGGGCGACGTCGCAACCATCGGCTAAGGTGCCGGCGTGGCGATGGCTGGTGATTTCCCCGGCATACCAGGAGGCGGCCATGCCGTGAACATTCTCCGACTGCACGCCGATAATGCGGATTGTCGGGTTAATGGATTTAATCGCAATCGCGATACCGGCAATTAAGCCGCCGCCGCCAATGGGCACGATGACATTATCCACGTCATACAGATCTTCTAATATTTCGAGTCCAATCGTCCCCTGCCCGGCGATAACCTGCGGGTCGTCATAGGGGGGAATAAAAATGCGGCCCTCAAGTTCAACAATATCGCTGGCTTTGGCGAGGGTATCGTTAAAGTTATCGCCATGTAGCACCACTTCCGCCGAATAATCACAGGTGGCGGCAACTTTCGATTTCGGCGCCCCTTTCGGCATCACTACTTTCCCGTCAATGCCTAGCATGGCGCAGGAGAGCGAGACGCCCTGGGCGTGGTTGCCCGCTGAGCAGGCCACCACCCCTTTGCGTTTTTCCGCCGCGGTTAAACCGCACAGTTTATTAAAGGCGCCGCGAATTTTAAATGAACCCGTGCGCTGCATATTTTCGAATTTAAGAAATATTTCGCCCTGGCAGCGCTCGCTAAAATAATTCGAACGGGGCATGCCTGTTTTATATATTTTTCCCGCGAGGCGTTGTTTCGCTTCGAGAATATCGTCAATAGATACCGGAAGATCGTAGGTAATATGCATTATGGCCTCTGTATCTTAATATAAAGTCAATGACCGGGCGTCATCCTGCTGATAACAGCGAGGACGTGTGTTGGATTATTTAACGACTTTCAGTTACGCAATAATTTGTAATGGCTGCCAGTGGCGGTTGCCCTGCCCCGAGGAATAGTGTTTCGCCATCTCCACCAGCGACGCCGCGGCGGTTTTTAACCGGTAATTTTTCGACCATACCGCCGCATAGCGCGCCACCGGCAAGGCCTCTTTAATGGGGATGGTGACAAACTGGCTCGAGCCAAACGGCGTGGTCATGTCGCAGGGGATCACCGTCAGAAAATCGGCATTGAGCACCAGGTTATAGATCGTCACCACCGAATCGGTATTAACGATATTTTCACGGCGGATACCGCTGCGCTGCAGGGTGGTCAGCAGTTCGCTGTAGTAGCCCATATTGGTCTCCGGCAGCACCCACTGCTCGTGCTGGAGCGAGGCCAGGCGGACGGTGCCGTTGCCGATCCGCGCCCGGTTCGCCACCAGCACAAACTCAGACTCAAACAGCGGCTCGACGTGCAGGTCCTGCAGTTTCATCTCATCGCTCAGCGTCCCGATGGCGAAGTCGAGGCGCCCGTCGCGGATTGCCGGCAAAAAGGCGGAGAGCTGCGCCTCATACATCGAGACCCGCGCCTTGGGGAAAGTCATTTTAAACTGATGCACCATCTCCGACATAAAGGTAAACCCGACCAGCGAAGGGAAACCAAAGGAGACATCCACCACCGCGCTGTTGGTCAGAGCATTCATTTCATTGACCATATTTTTCATTTCACGGGTGATCGCTTCTGACCAGTTGAGAAATACCTGCCCGGCCTCGGTGAGCGAGACGCCGGTATTTCGCCGGACGATTAATTCGCTACCAAAATAACTCTCCATGTCGCCAATAATTTTACTGACCGCCGGCTGAGTGAGTCCTAACGCTTTTGCTCCGGCCCCGATTGACCCGCTGCGGATCACTTCCTGGAAAACTACCAGATGCTGTGTTTTAGGCAGAGAAAAAGTATTCATCGCGTCTCACTTTCATTCCTTTGTTGACGGCGGAAAGTGTAACAAATCGCAATTGCCGGGTTATGTGAGAGCTCTCACAAAGGCTCCGCCGCGGCGGATAAGCAGGATCCACGAGCCAGAATAAGCAAATTAAAATCAATACATTACAAGCATCATGAACGCTATTTGCGCGCCTTTTGCCGTGGCCGAATGCGGGGATAAAAATAATTGATGGCGATAACATCGACGGCGAAATGGCGATAAAAAATACGTCTTTTGTACGTTATTCGACCCGCGCTATCAGGTTGAGAAGAAAGCCGAAAATTAAATTAATGCTGTAAAGAATAAAAGGCAGACGTAATAAACGCCATTATTTAACGACAAGCCGGTCGGGCATCACATTTTATCCCCGGCGGTTGGGGAAAATGCACGGTCATTATTTACACCAAAGAAACATTAAATTCACAATTTTTCTTTTGGGTCGCGATAGGCAGCGATCTTTTTTCCGCCATAGCGCAGTTGGTCATACTTTGATTAAAATCAACCCTGGTAATTTATCTTTTACGACGGCCATTGGAGAGTCATTTGTGTTGCCGATCACAAATCCATAAAACAACGACCCGGCCTATCGTGAAGAGATGATCCCGCGGCTGCGCCAGCAGCTTAACGAGCAGCTGATGAGCGACCAGCTGGCTGTCGACCTGCTCTCTTCCTATCTGCGAATGGATCTCAGCGCCCAGCCGTGGGACCAGCCGCTATAGCCCGCCCCGGCGCAGATCGCTGGCCCGGGCATTTCGCCTATAGCTGGCTGACCCCCAGCGCCGCGGCCTCATCCCGCCACGCCAGCAGCGGCGCATAGGCCTCCCGCGACATATCGCTATAGCCGCAGATCAGCAAGGCGTCGCACAGGGAACGATAGCGATCATCGCTTACCAGCTGCTGGAGCGCCTCGCGCAGGCTATTCAGCGTTGCCGCCGGGGTGGCGCCGGCGGTGATCAGCGGCAGCCCTGGCGCGGCCGGGCTCCAGCCGATCGCCACCAGGCCAGCCAGAGCCTGCGGCTGATGGCGCTGCAGCAGAGCGTAGGTCACGCAGTCGATGGCGGCGATATCGGCGTTTTCCTGCTGCAGTTCGCGCAGCGATTGCCGATGGCTGCCGCTGAACATCACCGCTGAAAAAAAACGCCCCTCCCGGGAGAGCGGCGCGACCATTTTACGCAGTACGTTGTAGCCGGACTGCGAGTGCTCGGCATTGCACACCGCCCGACGGCCAAAAAAGTCCCCCAGCATCCGGTGACTATCCGCTTCGCGGACCACCAGCAGGCTGCGATAGCGGCGCCCTTCGCAACCGGGCGCAGCGTAGTGGAAGCAGCCCACCGTCTGCACCTCAGGCAATTGGGTCACCAGCGGGTAGCCACAGGTCTGGCTCAGCAACAGCGTCGGCTGGCGCCAGTGAGCCAGCAGATCCCCGGGGTCAGCCGCCGGAGGGTCCCCCGCCACCATCACGCCGCGTTCGTCCAGCAGCGACTGCACCGCCTGCCACAGGGCCTGGGTCTGTTGACGGTGGATGGCATACATCGGAAAAGTCATGCGTTCAGCCATATTCTCCTCCCGCCTGCGCCTGCTCGCCAAAGCCCGGATGGGCGTTCACCGCCACCGCCCGGCGGCTAAAATGGCGTCGCCACTCGCCGTACCCGCGCACCAGGAACCCCTGATTACGCTGCAGATACGCCGCCTGGCTATGCAGATACAGTTGACGTAAAGCGTACCAGGGGACCCCTGGCAGATCATGATGCACCGCATGGTAGTTGAGATTGAGGAACAGCACCCGCCAGGGGAGCCCGGCCTCGTTGATCACCGAGCGGGCCAGCGGGTCATCCGCGGCGCGGTGTTCGAGAAAAGAGCGTACTTTGGTCAGGGCCAGCGCCGGGTAGCTCACCGCCAGCACAAACCACAGCGGAGAAAAACCCTGCGCCGCCATCCAGGTCAGCAGACCCGTCAGCAGCAACAGATGCAGACTCCACATGGCGATAGCGCGGCGGTCGCCCTCGCGGAAAGCCCACAGCGCGCTGTTCAGGGTGTGAATAATATCCATCATCGGCGCCAGCAGCAGACGCCCCCAGAAGGTGTTGCGCAGGTGGATAAGGCGGCGCTGCCAGGCTGAGAAGCGCTGCCAGCTTTCCGCCGTTACGTAGTACGATTCGGGGTCATCCTCAGGGTGCGTCAGCAGATGGTTGCGATGGTGCGCCAGGTGGCTGTCGCGGTAGACGCCATAGGGATACCAGACCGCCAGCGGCAGCGTCCCCAACAGCTGGTTAAACCATGCCAGCCGGGTGGGATGCCCATGGATCAGCTCATGCTGTAAGGACATATACCAGGCGGTAAACCAGATCAACAGCAGCGTGGCCGGAAACAGTCCCAGCGTCCGCCAGCCCGCCACGCAGGCAAACCAGCCGCCGTAAACCGTCACAATCAGCAGCCAGGTCGGCAGCTCGCTGCGCCACAGCCAGCCGCGCGCCAGCTGGCTGATCAGGATGCGCTGTTGGTCATCCACATAGACAGCCGTCTTCTTTTCCGTCACTTCCGATACCTTGCCGTGTTGCCTCATTCCCACCGAAGATGTGAGATAACACGTTAAATAACAAAGTATTTAATTGACTTAGCTTTGCCAAAAAGCGCGTTTGTGTTCAACAGGGCAAAGAGAATACCGTCCATGGCGCAACAGCTTGGCGGTGTTTAAACCGGTCCATCATCCGGCGGCGCTGCGCTTGCCGGGCCTATGGGATAACCCCTCCCCGGGCCATCCAGGCCGGTGCAGGCGCAGCGCCGCCGGACAAGGACAGCGGCGTCGCTTTTGTGCCGGGCGGCGGCGACACCTTGCCCGGCCTACAATCCGTGCGGCCTGTCGTTAATTTATTTACCGCTGTTGCTGAAATTTTACCGCCAGGTCGAGGATACTAAAGGACTCCAGCGCCTTACCCGCCTTCGCGCCGACGATACCGGCGGAGCGTCACAGCGACTACTCCTCTTCCCGCTCCGCTGGCGTCCAGGTCGGCAGAGTCTGGAAGGTGTGCAACAGCCCTTCGGACCACGCCTTGCGAATGCGGTTGAAGTAGGGATCGCTGTCGGTGATGCGATGCTGCCCGGCACTGCTGAAGCTGCCGCTGCGGTAGAGCAGCGTATCCAGCGGCAGGCCGACGGACAGATTACTGCGCAGCGTCGAATCAATGGAGATCAACGCGCAGCACATCGCCTGCTCCAGCGGCGTGTCGATGGTCAGCACCCGATCGATGATCGGTTTGCCGTATTTGCTTTCGCCAATCTGGAAATAAGGCGTGTCGCGGGTGGCTTCAATAAAGTTGCCCTCCGGATAAATATGGAACAGACGATGGGTTTCGCCGGCGATCTGGCCGCCAAGCAGCAGGTTGCAGTTGAAGTTGGTGTTACTGCAGGTCTGCTGGTTGCTGCTGTCGCGCTGGATCACCTCCAGCAGCGTTTTACCGATCAGCATCGCGGCGTCGTAGAGGGAAGTGACCTGCATCAGATTCGGCTCCTGCTGGGTACGGATGCGCGCGCTGAGCAGGCTTATCACGCTCTGGGTGGTGGCCAGATTGCCGGCGGATTGCAGCACCAGCACCCGTTCCCCCTCCTGATGGAAAACGTGCAGCTTTTTAAAAGTGGCAATATGGTCGACGCCCGCGTTGGTGCGGGAGTCGGAAGCAAACACCAGTCCATCCGCCAGGCACATGGCCACACAGTAGGTCATTGCGGTTATTCCCGTATTATTGCTGCTGCGCCTGCTGGCTGTGTTCGCGCACTTCAGCGTTAGTTAACATAATCTCCCCGCCGCCGCCCAGCCGGGTGCCCCGTACCGGGCAGGCGTCGAGATAATCCAGCCCGGTCGCCAGCCGTAAATGCTGATTCAGGCGACGGGTATTATTGGTGATATCAAACGACAGCCAGCGGCCGTCGAGCCAGACTTCCGCCCAGGCATGCATCGCCACATGCTGGGCGTTATCGCTGTAGACATAGCCGCTGACGTAGCGCGCCGGGATCTCCAGCGCGCGGCAGCAGGCGAGAAAAACATGGGTATGATCCTGGCACACCCCCTTCGCGCGGGCGAAGGCGTCGGCGGCGGAGTCCTGCACCTGGGTCGCGCCGGGGGAGTATGGCATTCTTAACAGCAGATCCGCCATCAGTTGATTCAGACTCTCTTCCGCCGCATCGGGACGATAGAGGCGCTGGGCAAACTCACGGATCGCCGTATCGGCGCGGGTTAGCGGCGTACAGCGCAGAAAAACCAGCGGCGACAGCAGCTCGGCCTCTTCATCACGCGTCTCCTCCCCTTCGTCGGCGATATCGACAATCCCGCTGGCGCGGATGGTGATCTCCTTGTGCGGGTTATCCAGCGTCAGCACATGCAGCACATTGCCCCAGCCGTCGGTAGTGGTCACCGCCGCGCCGTCCGGCAGGGTCAGCGTCCAGGCGGTGATCGTCTGCCGGGCGGTACTGCGCGGCGTCAGGCGCAGATACTGGGTGGAAAACTTCACTTCTTCATCGTAGCCATAGCGGGTGAGATGATCGATGACCAGTTTCATAAGGCCTCCAGGTAGGTTTGTCTGATGCTGTCGGACAGCGCGTTAATTCTCGCCAGCAGCCCGTTAAGGGTGGTCTGCAGGTCCGCCTGCGCCAGGTCGTCACGGGTGCTGAAGCGCAGGTCAACGTTGAGCTGATGGGCGAGGCGCAGCGGTTGATAGGAGCGGTCGTTGGCGATCTTCTCCAGTTCGCCCACCAGGTCGGCAATGCTGGCGCGCAGCGAACGCGGAATATCGTTGCGCAGGATCAGCAGCTCCATCACCGTTTCGCGACTGACCGGCTGGCGGTAGAGGCTGTTGTAGGCTTCGCGGGCGCTGACCGCATTGAGCAGGGTATCCAGTCGGTAGTATTCCCGCACCGGGTCCGGATCGTTGGTCAGCTGTTGATCCTTAATCAGCAGCAGCTGGGTGGTGGCGAAGGCGCGCTCAATCAGGGTGCCGATACCGATAAAGCTCAGCGCGTCGTTGCGCAGCAGCGTGCCTATCACCGCTCCGCGAAACAGATGCACCCGCTCTTTCACCCACTCAAAAAAGCCGTCGCTCCCCAGCTCGCCCAGCCCCTGCTGGCGCAGGCTTCGCAGCTCAATGCGGGTGGCATTGATGCTCTCCCACACTTCGGCCGACAGACTGCCGCGCACGGCGTGCGCATTGTTCCACGCCATCTCCACGCAGCTGTAAATACTGCAGGGGTTGTTGCCATCAAGGGCAAAAAAAGTTGAGCAGATTGCTCATGGTAAAGCGGGCATGGCGCGCCTGAAACAACTCGTGGGTCATCGACAAATTCAGCGGTAGCGCCAGATCCCGCGACTGCTGGCTGTGGCGGGGGATCATCGATAATTTCCAGGTCACGTCCAGCACCCGGGCGTAGCTCTCCGCCCGCTCGAGATAGCGGGCCATCCAGAACAGTTCACTCGCCGTACGACTTAGCATGATGCGTCATCCTCCATCACCCAGGTATCCTTGGTTCCGCCGCCCTGCGACGAGTTGACCACCAGCGACCCTTCGGTCAGCGCCACGCGGGTCAGGCCGCCGGGCACCAGCCGCATCTCCTGCCCGGACAGCACGTAGGGCCGTAAATCGATATGCCGCGGCGACAGCCCTTCCTCAACGAAGGTGGGGCAGGTCGACAGCGCGAGGGTGTCCTGGGCGATATAGTTGGCCGGATTGGCCAGCAGGCGCTGGCGGAAGGCCTCCCGCTCCTCTTTGGTGGAACGTGGGCCGACCAGCATGCCGTAGCCCCCGGCGCCATGGACCTCCTTGACCACCATCAGCTCGAGATTGCTCAGCACGTAGCGCAGGTCCTCCGCTTTCCGGCACTGCCAGGTGGGGATATTGCTGAGGATCGGTTGTTCGCCGAGGTAAAAGCGGATCATCTCCGGGACGTACGGATAGATCGATTTGTCGTCAGCCACCCCGGTGCCGATGGCGTTGGCCAGCACTACGCCGCCGGCGCGATAGACGGACAGCAGCCCCGGGACGCCGAGCATCGAATCGGCGCGGAAGGCCAGCGGGTCGAGCCAGGCGTCGTCGATGCGGCGATAAATCACATCCACCCGCCGCGGCCCCTCGGTGGTGCGCATATACACCGCGCCGTTTTTAATAAACAGATCGGCGCTCTCCACCAGCTCGACCCCCATCTGCTGCGCCAGGAAGCTGTGCTCGAAGTAGGCGCTGTTGAAGCGACCCGGGGTCATCACCACGACGCAGGGATCATCCACCAGCGAGCTTTCGCGCAGGGTCTGCAGGAGGTAGCTCGGGTAGCGCTCCACCGGCGCAATATGATGCTGCTCGAACATCTCCGGATAGAGGCGCATCATCATCTTACGGTTTTCGAGCATGTAGGAGACGCCGGACGGCGTGCGCAGATTATCCTCCAGCACGTAGTACTGACCGTCGTTATTGCGCACCATATCGACGCCGGTGATATGGGCATAGGTGTTGTTTGGCAGGTTGATGCCCTGCATGCACGGCTGATACTGCTCGTTGGCCAGCACCTGCTCGGCCGGGATCAGCCCCGCGCGCAGGATATTCTGCTCATGATAGATGTCATAGAGGAAGGCGTTCAGCGCTTTCACCCGCTGGCGTATGCCGCGGTCAATGCGCTGCCACTCCCCGGCGGGTATGATCCGCGGCACGCTGTCAAACGGGATCAGCCGCTCGGTCCCCTCATCCTCGCCGTACACGTTAAAGGTGATGCCGATACGGTGAAAAAGCAGTTCCGCTTGCGCTTTTTTCTGCCGGATAGAGAATTGATCGGTGTTGCGAAACCATTGCCACCAGGCATTATAGTGCGGCCGCTGTTCACCCTGCGCGGTCAGCATCTCGTCATAATAATGCCCGTCAGGTAGCGTAATTTTAATCATGGCTATCCCCTCCGGTTGTACTCACTTTGTGGTAATCCCGCTAAGAGATAAGCATTAATTATGCCAGGTCCTCTGCCGCCGCGGCGTTGTGCAAATCGGTTCAGCCCCGCCGTCTGGTTGTGCAAAAAATCGCCAAAACAGCCGCCCGCGCCCGGCGGCGGCTGCACCGTCGTGAGGCAGGGCGACGTTTTTTGCGCCATCGTGGACGCCAGCGCCCTCAGCCAGGCGGCCCAGCCCGCGGCGGTCTCAGGAGACCTGGCAGGTAAATCCTCTGTTTTCACGCAAAATGTTACCCCTGACACGCGCAGCGGCAGATATTCGTCTAAGGTTTTTGGATGGCCAAACGTCGTGGCCCGCAGTCGATAATGATAAGGAGAACTCCCCATGACGAGTACTGATGCACGTCGTCCCGCTGCTTTGCCCTGTTCCCTGCGCCTGGCGATCGGCGGCGCTCTGATCGCCCTGATGAGCCTGAACGCTCAGGCGGAAGACGGCAAAACCGCGCCGCCCCCCTCGCCGGATATTCTGCTGGGCCCGCTGTTCAATGATGTCCAGAGCGCGAAGCTGTTTGCCGATCAGAAAACCTTCGCCGACGCTATCCCTAACAGCGATCCGCTGATGATCCTTGCCGATTACCGGATGCAAAAAAACCAGGCCAGCTTCGACCTGCGCCACTTCGTCGAACTGAACTTCACGCTGCCGAAAGAGAACGACACCTATGTGCCGCCCAAAGGGCAAACTCTGCGTCAACATATCGATGGCCTGTGGCCGGTCCTGACCCGCAGCACCGTCGAGGTGGAAAAATGGGACTCGCTGCTGCCGCTGCCTAAGCCCTACGTGGTGCCCGGAGGACGTTTCCGCGAAGTCTATTACTGGGACAGCTATTTCACCATGCTGGGTCTTGCCGAAAGCGGTCACTGGGATAAAGTCGAGGATATGGTCGCCAACTTCGCCGCGGAAATTGACGCCTGGGGCCATATCCCCAACGGCAACCGCACCTATTATCTCAGCCGTTCGCAGCCCCCCTTCTTCTCCTTTATGGTGAGCCTGCTGGCGACGCACGATGGCGACCAGGTGCTGAAAACCTACCAGCCGCAGCTGGAGAAAGAGTATCGCTACTGGATGGCCGGAGCGGACGCGCTGGCTCCCGGCAGCGCCGACAAACGGGCGGTGCGGATGGCGGACGGCGCGCTGCTCAACCGCTACTGGGACGATAACGACACCCCGCGTCCCGAGTCCTGGCTTGACGACGTCAAAACCGCCAAAAGCAACCCGAATCGTCCGGCAACCGAGATCTATCGCGACCTGCGCTCCGCCGCCGCCTCCGGCTGGGATTTCAGCTCCCGCTGGATGGACAATCCGCAGCAGCTCGCCACCATTCGCACCACCTCGATTGTCCCGGTCGATCTCAATGCCCTGATGTTCCATCTGGAGAAAACCCTCGCCCGCGCCAGCAAGGCATCCGGGGACAGCGCTGGCGCTACGCAGTACGATGCGCTGGCTAACGCCCGCCAGCAGGCCATCGAGAAATACCTGTGGAATGATAAAGAGGGATGGTACGCCGACTACGATCTGAAAAGCCACAAGGTGCGCAATCAGCTGACCGCGGCGGCGCTGTTCCCGCTGTACGTCAATGCCGCGTCACGCGAGCGGGCGACGAAAGTGGCCGCCGCCGCCGAGTCGCGCCTGCTTAAACCCGGCGGGCTGACCACCACCACCGTCAACAGCGGCCAGCAGTGGGACGCCCCCAACGGCTGGGCGCCGCTGCAGTGGGTGGCGGTCGAGGGGCTGCAAAACTATGGTCAGCAGAAGATCGCCATGGAGGTCACCTGGCGCTTCCTGACCAACGTGCAGCATACCTATGACAGTAAGCAAAAGCTGGTGGAGAAGTATGACGTGAGCTCGACCGGCACCGGCGGCGGCGGCGGGGAATATCCGCTGCAGGACGGCTTTGGCTGGACCAACGGCGTCACCCTGAAGATGTTGGATCTGATCTGCCCGCAGGAGAAACCCTGCGATGCGCTGCCCGCTACCCGTCCGGCGACAACCCCTTCACCGCAGGACAAACCTGTTGCGGCGCCCGCGGCTAACGACCCCGCCCCTGCGGAACCGCAAAAGACCGGCTCCTGACGCATCGCCGCCCCCTACCAAAATCGGTAGGGGGAAGCGGTCTCCCTGGTCACTATCATCCCGCGCAGACCCATTCTGCGGCTCGCGGGAAACACTTCCCCACCCCCTCGCGTTGAACAGGTCACCTTTTCGCTTGATCGCACAAATACAAACAATAATAATTCGCATTACTTTTTAACGAATAATGACAGATTCGTTTTTCACGCGGCGGCGTACAGGAGTACCAGACCGCGTTGGTTCAGGATGATCTTATGAACGTGGCTATTTCTCGAAAACGCCCGGGGCTGCTGTATGCCCTTGCGGTCGCACTCCCCTTCACCGCGCAAGCCGAAGAGACGGTGGTGGTCACTGCCACCCCGCCGGCGTCCGCCAGCGCGCCGACGGAGGGCTACAGCGCCAGCACCTCGCTCGGGGCGACGAAAACCGACCAGCCGTTAATCACTACCGCCCAGTCGGTGTCGGTGGTCACCCGCCAGCAGATGGCGGATCAGGGGGCGAATACCATCAGCCAGGCGCTGGAATATACCCCGGGGGTCTACTCCAGCTTCGGCGGCGGCGCCACCCGGTTCGACGCCATCTCCCTGCGCGGCTACCACGGCGGCGACGTCGATAACCTGTTCCTCGACGGCATGCGCCTGATGAGCGACGGCGGCAGCCATAACGTACTGCAAATCGACCCGTGGTTTATCGAACGCGTGGATGTGATCCGCGGCCCCTCCTCCGCGCTCTACGGGCAGAGCGTGCCGGGCGGCGTGGTCAACCTGACTTCCAAACGTCCGCAGTTCAGTCAGCAGGGCCACATCCGCCTGACCGGCGGCACGCAAAATACCAAAGGCGCGGCCTTCGATTACACCGACGCCATCAATGACCAGTGGGCATGGCGGCTGATCGGGATGACCCGCAGCAGCGACACGCAGTATGACCATACCCGCGAAGAGCGCTACGCGATTTCGCCTTCCCTGCTGTGGCAGCCGGACAGCGACACCTCGCTGCTGCTGCGCGCCTATCTGCAAAAAGATCCTTCCGGCGGCTACCACGGCTCTTTGCCGCTGGACGGCACCCGCTACGCGCACAATGGCCGTAAGCTCTCCCCCAGCACCAACGAAGGCGATCCGGGAGATGGCTATCAGCGCCGCCAGCAGATTTACAGCTATGAGTTTGACCACCAGTTCACCGACGTCTGGTCGGTCTCTTCCGCCGGGAGCTACACCCATACCAACGTCTCCCTCGATCAGGTCTACCAGGTCGGCTGGATAGATGACAGCGACATGCTGGCCCGCGGCTACAGCGGTTCGCGCGGTTCGCTGGACGGCTGGTCAACCGATAACCGCCTGCGCGCCGATTTCAATACAGGCGACCTGGCGCACACCCTGATCCTCGGCGCCGAATATCATCGCTTCCGTAACGACCTGTGGACCGGCGCCGGCGGCGCGGCGCCCCTTAACCCGTTTAGCGGCTATACCGCGCAGACCGGACATACCGTTACCTACAGCGACGACAATAATCGCCGCTATTACCAGACCGGGCTGTATCTGCAGGATGAGATGGTCTGGAACCGCTGGCATGTGGATGTTTCCGCCCGCTACGACCGCATCGTTTCCCAGCAGGTCAGCGATACACAGGGGACCTCAAACCGCCGTTCAGACGACCATATCAGCGGCCGCGCCTCGCTGTTGTACGCCCTGGACAACGGTCTGTCGCCCTACCTGAGCTACAGCCAGGCGATCACTCCGGCGATGCTGCCGGGCGCGGACGGCAAACCGTTGAAACCGACCACCGCCGAACAGGTTGAAGCCGGCCTGAAGTTCCAGCCGCCGGGCAGCAGCGATCTCTATAGCATCGCGATTTACGACCTGACGCAAAAGGATGTCGCCACTCGCGACCCGAACATCGCCACCGCCACCTATATTCCGGCGGGTAAGGTCCATTCCCAGGGCGTTGAGCTGGAAGCGCACCACCAGATCACCCCGCAGCTGAGTACTATCGCCTCGTATACCTGGAATCGTCTGCGTTTCCAGGACACCAAAGACGGGACCGACAATAACACGCCGCAGCTGACCCCGGATCAGATGGCCTCCTTCTGGGCGCGCTATCAGTTCCCGGCGGGGATCTCCGTTGGCGCCGGCGTCCGCTACATCGGTAAACAGTGGGCGGATGATGCCAACACCGCGCGGCTGCCGTCGGTCACGCTGATGGACGCCATGATGCGGGCCGACCTCGGCGTCTGGTCGCCAACGCTGAAAGGCGCTTATGTGCAGGTTAACGCCAACAATATCGGCGACCGCGAGTATATTTCCGGCTGCTATGGCACCGGCAACTGTTACTGGGGAGCAGAGCGCAGCGTTATAGCCACCGTGGGCTACGATTTCTGAGGACGTGGCCTCCGGGAGACTACCGGAGGCCAAACGAGGGATTACATGGCGTCCAGCGCTTTCTGTAGTTTCCAGATATAGCGCGGCGCCTGCGGTGCCGGGTGTTTTTTCACCACATGTTCGAAGAACTCATCGGCGTCGAGATCGTTAATCTCCTCGATGGCGTCCTGGCGGTTCGAGGAGAAGGTACGCAGCAGCGCGCCAGCGCCGTTGGCATAGGAGACCACCACCGCATAGCGCATCACCTGCGGGGTCTTTGATCCCCGCCAGCGGACCGTTCTCCAGAATGCTCAGATAGGCGGCCCCCATCGAGATATTACGTTCCGGGTTTTTCAGCTCACTGACCGACGGCTCGCCGCGCCACCCCATCCGCCGATAGACATCGCGTCCGGAGGTCGACGGCTTGAGCTGCATCAGCCCGACGGCGCCGGATTTACTCACCACCGCAGGATTACCACCCGACTCGATGGCGATGATCGCCGTGATCAGCTGCGGATCCACGCCCCAGGCGGCGCCGGCTTTTTCACTGATCGGCATCCACTGCATCGCCCGCTTCACCGGGACCTCGGGGTTCCACGGCGGGTTAGTGTAATCATGTTTCGAACTACAACCGGCCAGAAAAACGACTAAAATAAGCAACCATCTCAATTTCACACATCTATCCTTATCTACCCAAACGCCATCATGCTACAGAACGACGGCCGCGGTACGTCTCCCGCCTGCCGACAACCTGAAGGATGACGGGTGCGGACTGAAGTTAGCCACCTGGAGATGACAATCGCCATTCCAGGCGGCATCATAACCCTTTCATTCATAGCAAGGAATTATCATGTCTCAGTTTTATCTGGTCGCGCCATCCGGGTATTGCATCAACCAGCAGGCGGCAGCCCGCGGCGTCGAGCGTCTGCAGCAGGCCGGACACGAGGTGGCCCACCAGCAGGTCATTCCCCGCCGGCAGCAGCGTTTCGCCGGGACTGAACATGAACGGCTGGCCGATATTAACCAGCTGGCCCAGTTGCCCGGCCGCAACCGGATCGTCCTCGCCGTGCGCGGCGGCTACGGCGCCAGTCGCCTGCTGCCGCATATCGACTGGCAGGGACTGGTTGCCCGCCAGCAGCGCGACCCGCTGCTGATTTGCGGCCACAGCGATTTCACCGCTATCCAGTCGGGCCTGCTGGCCATGGGCAACGTCATCACCTTCAGCGGGCCAATGCTCGCCGGCAACTTCGGCGCGGAGACACTCGACCCGTTTACCGAGCACCATTTCTGGCAGGCGCTACGCCAGCCGGAATTCACCCTCGAATGGCCGGGCGAAGGGCCGAACTGCCGGGTGGAAGGCACCCTGTGGGGGGGAAATCTGGCGATGCTGACCTCGCTTATCGGCACGCCGTGGCTGCCGGCGATCCGCGACGGCATCCTGGTGGTGGAGGATATCAACGAGCACCCGTTCCGCGTCGAGCGCATGCTGCTTCAGCTGTTGCACAGTGGCGTGCTGGCGGCGCAGAAAGCGGTGATCTTCGGCAGCTTCACCGGCAGCGCGCCGAACGACTATGACGCGGGATACGATTTGCCGCAGGTCTTTGATTATCTGCGCCAGCAGCTCCCCCTGCCGCTGATTAGCGGACTGGAGTTTGGCCACGAGCAGCGCACGGTGACCCTGCCGCTGGGCGCCCGCGCGCGCCTGGTGAATCAGGCGACGGCCACCACTCTGACGATCGGCGGCCATCCGGTGCTGACAGAATAAATTTCCCGAACGCATAGGCGGATCCCCTGCGAATTGTTAAAATAGTGTCACTTTTAGCCATTTTTTCACGCCAGTCAGGGAGTACGTGAACATTGGACGCCGCTGCGGTCATTAGTCTGTTTATTCTGGGTTCTGTTTTAGTAACCTGCAGTATCTTATTGAGCTCCTTTTCTTCGCGCCTTGGCATCCCGATTCTGGTCATCTTTCTGGCCATCGGGATGCTGGCAGGCATTGACGGCATCGGCGGCATCCCCTTCGACAACTACCCCTTCGCCTATATGGTGAGTAACCTGGCGCTGGCGGTGATCCTGCTGGACGGCGGGATGCGCACCCAGGCCAGCTCCTTTCGCGTCGCGCTGTGGCCCGCGCTGTCGCTGGCGACGGTTGGGGTACTGATCACCTCGGCGCTGACCGGGATGATGGCGGCCTGGTTGTTCAAGCTGGATCTGATCGAAGGCCTGCTGATCGGCGCCATTGTCGGCTCCACCGACGCCGCGGCGGTCTTCTCGCTGCTCGGCGGCAAGGGGCTCAACGAGCGCGTCGGCTCGACGCTGGAGATAGAGTCAGGCAGTAACGACCCGATGGCGGTCTTCCTGACCATCACCCTGATCGAAATGATCCAGCAGCACCAAACCGGCCTCAGCTGGATGTTCGCCGTGCATATCATTCAGCAGTTCGGCCTCGGGATCGCCATCGGCCTCGGCGGCGGCTACCTGCTGCTGCAGATGATTAACCGCATCGTGCTGCCCGCCGGCCTCTATCCGCTGCTGGCGCTGAGCGGCGGGATCATGATTTTTGCCGTCACCACCTCCCTCGACGGCAGCGGTATCCTCGCCGTCTATCTCTGCGGCTTTCTGCTGGGCAACCGGCCGATCCGCAACCGGCACGGCATCCTGCAGAACTTCGACGGCCTGGCGTGGCTGGCGCAGATCGCCATGTTCCTGGTGCTGGGCCTGCTGGTGACGCCCTCCGACCTGCTGCCGATCGCTATCCCGGCGCTGCTGCTGTCGATGTGGATGATATTCATTGCCCGGCCCCTGTCGGTGTTTGCCGGCCTGCTGCCGTTTCGCGGCTTTAACCTGCGCGAACGGGTGTTTATCAGCTGGGTTGGCCTGCGCGGCGCGGTGCCCATTATTCTCGCGGTGTTCCCGATGATGGCCGGCCTGGACAACGCCCGCCTGTTCTTCAATGTCGCCTTCTTCGTGGTGCTGGTGTCGCTGCTGCTGCAGGGCACTTCGCTGTCGTGGGCGGCGAAAAAAGCCAAAGTGGTGGTTCCGCCCATCAGCTGGCCCATCTCCCGCGTCGGGCTGGATATTCACCCGGAAAACCCGTGGGAGCAGTTTGTCTACCAGCTGGGGGCCGATAAGTGGTGCATCGGCGCGGCGCTGCGCGACTTGCACATGCCACCGGAGACGCGGATTGCCGCGCTGTTTCGCAACAATGTCCTGCTGCACCCCACCGGCAGCACCCGCCTGCGGGAAGGCGATATCCTGTGCGTTATTGGTCGAGAGCACGACCTGCCGGCGCTGGGCAAAATGTTCAGCCAGTCGCCGCCGGTGGCGCTCGATCAGCGCTTTTTCGGCGACTTCATTCTTGATGCTGAGGCCCGCTTCGCCGATGTGGCGCAAATCTACGGTCTCGACGGCGGTGAGGAGTTCCGCGAGCATCAGCAGTCGCTCGGGGAAGTGGTGCAGCAGCTGCTGGGCGCGGCGCCGGTGGTGGGCGACCAGGTGGAGTTCGCCGGGATGGTGTGGACGGTAGCTGAAAAAGNGAACGATCACGTGCTGAAGGTTGGGGTGCGGGTCGCGGAAGACGAGGCGGAGTGATCCGCCCCGGAATAGGTTACAGGGTCACAACTGGCACCCGCGGCGCCAGGGCGCACATCAGCTCATAGCCGACGGTGCCGCTGCTGGCCGCCACGTCGTCGATTTTAATCTCTTTGCCCCACAGCTCGACCGGCGCGCCGATCCCGGCCTGCGGACAAGGCGTTAAATCGACCGCCAGCATATCCATCGATACGCGTCCAACGGTGGTGGTGCGTACGCCATCCACCAGCACCGGCGTGCCGCTCGGCGCCACCCGCGGATAGCCATCGGCATAGCCGCAGGCGACGATGCCGATCCGCTGCTCCTGGGTGGTGCGGTACAGGCCGCCATAGCCAATCGCCTCGCCGGGGCGCAGGTTCTGCACGCCGATAATCTCGCTGCGCAGCGTCATCACCGGCTTCAGCCCGGTGTTGGCGATGTCCTGCCACTGCCCGGAAGGCGACGCGCCATACAGCACGATGCCTGGACGAACCCAGTCAAAATGCGCTTCCGGATGCCAGAGGGTCGCCGCCGAGTTGGCCAGCGAGCGCGGGCAATCCAGCCCCTCCGCCGCCTGTTCGATACGGCGCATCGGCTCGACAATTCCCTGCGGGTTCTCCGCCTCCGCGAAGTGCGACATCAGCGTCATCTCGCCGACGTTGCTTATCGCCCGCAGCTGCTGCCAGACGGTGTGGACCCGCTCAGGCATAAAGCCCAGCCGGTTCATGCCGCTGTTCACCTTGAGATAGATATCCAGCGGCGCGCGCAGCTTCGCCTGCTGCAGGGCCTTAATCTGCCAGTTGCTGTGGACGCTGGTGGTTAAACGATATTGATCCAGCACCGCCAGCTCATCGGCATGGAAGAAGCCCTCCAGCAGCAGGATCGGGCCTTTCCAGCCCTGCTCGCGCAGCAGGATCGCCTCTTCCAGGTTGAGCAAGGCGAAACCATCCGCCGCGCTTAACGCACTCCATACGCGCGCCACGCCGTGGCCGTAGGCGTTGGCCTTGACCACCGCCCACAGGCGCGACCCGGGGGCCGCGCGACGCACTATCTGTAAATTCTGCCGCAAGGCCAGCAGGTCGATGCTGGCCACTACCGGACGGGTCATGCAAGCTCCTTAGTTGTGTGCGCCGTGCAGGTGCTGCGGGCGCGCCGGGGTAAAACCGGGGCTGTAGCGGGCAACCGCCAGATCGTCGTAAGGGATCGCCGGCGTGCGGCCGGAGATCAGATCGCTGATAAGCTGCCCGGAGCCGCAGGCCATGGTCCAGCCAAGCGTGCCGTGGCCGGTGTTGAGCCACAGATTTTTATACGCTGTGCGGCCGACCACCGGCGTGCCGTCCGGCGTCATCGGCCGCAGGCCCGTCCAGAACGTCGCCTGCTCCACGTGGCCGCCGCGCGGGAACAGATCGCGCACCACCATCTCCAGGGTTTCGCGACGCGGCTGCAGCAGCGTTTTGTTAAAACCGACGATCTCCGCCATGCCGCCGACCCGAATGCGCTGATCGAAGCGGGTGATGGCGATTTTGTAAGTCTCATCAAGGATAGTTGAAACCGGCGCGCCGTCCTCCTGAGCGATCGGAATAGTCAATGAGTAGCCTTTCAGCGGGTAGACCGGTATATCCACCAGCCCTTTAAGCATCGCCGTCGAGTAGGAGCCGAAGGCCATCACATAGGCGTCGCCCTTGATAATCTCATCGCCGCATTTCACCCCGGCAATGCGATCGCCCTCGTGCAGCAGCGCATCCACTGCGGTGTTGAAGCGGAAGGTCACGCCGGCCTGCTCCGCCATCGCCGCCAAACGGGTGGTAAACAGCTGGCAGTCGCCGGTTTCATCATTTGGCAGACGCAGGCCGCCGGTCAGTTTGTGGCTGACCTCCGCCAGCGCCGGCTCCACCTCCGCCAACCGCTTCGCTTCCAGCAGCTGATACGGCACGCCGGCGTCCTCCAGCACCGCGATGTCGCGGGTGGCATTTTCATACTGTTTGGCGGTACGGAACAGCTGCAGCGTCCCGCCCTGGCGCCCTTCATACTGAATGCCGGTGGTGTCGCGCAGCGCCTTCAGGCAGTCGCGGCTGTACTCCGCCAGGCGCACCATACGGCCTTTGTTCTCCATATAGTGGCGGGTGTCGCAGTTGCGCAGCATCTGCCACATCCACTTCAACTGGAACGAGGTGCCGTCAAGACCGATCGCCAGCGGCGCATGGCGCTGAAACATCCATTTGATCGCCTTCAGCGGCACCCCCGGCGCCGCCCAGGGCGCCGCATAGCCGGGAGAAATCTGCCCGGCGTTGGCCGCGCTGGTCTCCTCTGCCGGACCGGGCTGACGGTCGATGACCGTCACGTCATGACCCGCCTGACTCAAATACCACGCGCTGGCTACCCCAACCACCCCACTTCCCAGTATGACGACACGCATAGCGACTCCGTAACAGTTAAAGAACAATCATCTAATTACAAATTGATAACTCAGTTGAAAATATTATTCAACATACGCTTTATTTATGGTGACTTAACTCACAGCAAACCGCACCAGCCCTGCGCTGTGAGATTTACGATCTCATGCTGCGCTTTATTTTTACCCAGCATTAAATTCTGCAAACAAGGCAAAAAAACGGCTTTGAGATGGGGAAATCGCGAAGAAAAGCGATTGGCGTACAGCACAGTTTGCTGCACCGTGTTCTATGCTTGTTTAGAGGTTTTCCGTTCAGAGAAAACCAACAACAACGAGGGCGCGCTAATGGCTACGATTGACTCCATGAACAGGGACACCACCCGTTTAAGCGATGGACCCGACTGGACGTTCGAGTTACTGGAAACCTACCTGGCCGAAGTGGACCGGGTCGCCAAGCTCTATCGTCTTGACACCTACCCGCACCAGATCGAAGTCATTACTTCCGAGCAGATGATGGACGCCTACTCCAGCGTCGGCATGCCCATCAACTATCCGCACTGGTCGTTTGGCAAAAAATTTATTGAGACCGAGCAGGCCTATAAGCACGGTCAGCAGGGTCTGGCGTATGAGATAGTCATCAACTCCAACCCCTGTATCGCCTACCTGATGGAGGAAAACACCATCACCATGCAGGCGCTGGTGATGGCCCATGCCTGCTACGGGCATAACTCGTTTTTTAAAAATAACTATCTGTTTCGCAGCTGGACCGACGCCAGCTCGATCATCGACTATCTGATCTTTGCCCGTAAGTACATCACCGAGTGCGAAGAGCGCTATGGCGTCGACGAAGTAGAGAAACTGCTCGACTCCTGCCACGCGCTGATGAACTACGGCGTCGACCGCTATAAACGTCCGCAAAAAATCTCTCTGCAGGAGGAGAAAGCGCGGCAGAAAAGCCGGGAAGAGTATCTGCAAAGCCAGGTGAATATGCTGTGGCGCACCCTGCCGAAGCGCGAAGAGGAAAAAGCGATTGAATCCGCTCGTCGCTACCCTTCCGAACCGCAGGAGAACCTGCTGTACTTTATGGAGAAGAACGCCCCGCTGCTCGAACCGTGGCAGCGCGAGATCCTGCGCATCGTGCGTAAAGTCAGCCAGTATTTCTACCCGCAGAAACAGACCCAGGTGATGAACGAGGGGTGGGCCACCTTCTGGCACTACACCATCCTCAACCATCTCTACGATGAAGGGAAAGTGACTGAGCGCTTTATGCTGGAGTTTCTCCACAGCCATACCAACGTGGTGTTCCAGCCGCCGTACAACAGTCCGTGGTACAGCGGGATTAACCCCTACGCGCTGGGCTTCGCCATGTTCCAGGACATCAAGCGCATCTGTCAGTCGCCCACGGAAGAGGATAAGTACTGGTTCCCCGATATCGCCGGTTCTGACTGGCTGGAAACGCTGCATTTCGCCATGCGCGACTTTAAGGATGAAAGCTTTATCAGTCAGTTCCTGTCGCCGAAGATCATGCGCGATTTCCGCTTCTTTACCGTGCTCGACGACGATCACAACAATTATCTGGAGATCTCGGCGATTCACAACGAAGAGGGCTATCGCGAGATCCGCAATAAGCTCTCCGCGCAGTATAACCTCAGCAATCTTGAGCCGAACATCCAGGTGTGGAACGTTGACCTGCGCGGCGACCGATCGCTGACCTTGCGCTATGTGCCGCACAACCGCGTCCCGCTGGACAAAGGCCGGCGCGAAGTGCTGAAGCATGTGCATCGTCTGTGGGGGTTCGATGTGCTGCTGGAGCAGCAGAACGCCGACGGCAGCATTGAGCTGTTGGACCGCTGCCCGGCGCGGCCGAACGCGCTATAGCATTGCGGGGCGAGTAAAATAACAAAGGGGGCCATTGGCCCCCTTGTTCTGTATATCGATCGCGAAAAGCCCGCTTAACGCATATTCATGGCTAAATCACCGGGCAGCGATTTCTGCATCCGGTGCCAGATCTCGCCGCTGTCATGGCCGTAGCGACGAACCAGCTCGTAAACCTGGTCATGCAGGCCAGCCTCACACACTTTCGCCAGCTGATGATAGAAACCGAGCGCCAGGCTGCGCGCTTCCGGGCTGGAGAAATAGTGGCGGCCGATGCGGGTATACAACCCCTTCATGCCGTTGAGGATCAGACCGTAGATCGGGTTGCCGGAGGCAAACGCCAGACCACGGAAAATATTATAATCAAGCTCGGCGAAGGCGTCGGCGTGATCCTCCACCTCCCGGGCGCTGTCCAGGACCGCCAGCGCTTTATCCGGATGCTGGCGAAACGCGGTGCGGATAAAAATCGTGGAAATGTTGGTGCGCACGGAGAGCAGATTATCAATCAGCTGCGGTACGCTGTCGTGATCGAGGCGCGCCAGCGTTTCGAGGATATTCAGGCCGGAGGTTTCCCAAAAGTTATTCACTTTAGTGGGCTTACCATGCTGAATGGTCAGCCAGCCGTCACGGGCCAGACGCTGCAATACTTCGCGCAGGGTTGTGCGGGTGACACCGATCAGCTCAGAAAGCTCGCGTTCAGCGGGGAGAATCGATCCGGGAGGGAAGCGGTTATTCCAGATACTCTCAATGATGTACTCTTCCGCGAAACCCGCAGGGCTCTGCGCCTTAATGACCATAGTAAGATTTCCATTACACAGCGTTACAATTGCACTCATCATACCAGAGCCGCTATAGCGCAGATAGCATGGCAAGTGAATTAAAAAGGGATCGCCGTTTAATTTTCCGCTTTTACTTTGCGCTTTTCCTTATCTTCACAAACCGCCAGCGCGGCGCGAAGAAAGTTGCTTCTCATTTTGCTCAACTGGTACTCTTGCCAATCGTTATGCACAAAACCATGCACTCATTGACGGGGAAGGATTCTGTCGTGGAAATTTCTTATGGCCGCGCGCTGTGGCGCAATTTTCTTGGCCAGTCGCCGGACTGGTACAAGCTGGCATTAATCATTTTCTTAATCGTAAATCCGCTGGTGTTCGCCGTGGCGCCGTTTGTCGCCGGCTGGCTGCTGGTGGTCGAGTTTATCTTTACCCTCGCCATGGCGCTGAAGTGCTATCCGCTGCTGCCGGGTGGTCTGCTGGCTATCGAGGCGCTGCTGATCGGCATGACCAGCCCGGCGCACGTCCGGGAAGAGATCGCCGGCAATCTGGAGGTGCTGCTCCTGCTGATGTTCATGGTGGCGGGTATCTACTTTATGAAACAGCTTTTGCTGTTCGTGTTTACGCGCCTGCTGCTGGGGATCCGCAGCAAAATGCTGCTATCGCTGGCGTTCTGCCTGGCGGCCGCCTTCCTCTCGGCCTTTCTCGATGCGCTGACGGTGGTGGCGGTAGTGATCAGCGTCGCCGTCGGGTTCTACGGCATCTATCACCGCGTCGCCTCGGCGCGCCCGGACGATAGCGACCTGCTCGATGACAGCCATATCGAGCAGCACTACCGTGAGGTGCTGGAGCAGTTCCGCGGCTTTCTGCGCAGCCTGATGATGCACGCCGGCGTCGGGACCGCGCTCGGCGGCGTCATGACCATGGTCGGCGAGCCGCAAAACCTGATTATCGCCAAAGCCGCGGGCTGGCATTTTGGCGAGTTCTTTCTTCGCATGGCGCCCGTGACCCTGCCGGTGATGGTCTGCGGTCTGTTAACCTGTCTGCTGGTCGAAAAGTATCGCCTGTTTGGCTACGGCGAACCGCTACCGCCGACGGTGCGCAAGGTGCTGCAGGAGTTTGACGATCGCAGCCGCGCCCAGCGCAGCCGTCAGGAGCGACTGCGGCTGATTGCCCAGGCGCTCATTGGCGTTTGGCTGATCGTGGCCCTGGCTTTTCACCTGGCTGAGGTCGGCCTGATTGGCCTGTCGGTGATCATCCTCGCCACCACCTTTACCGGCGTTACCGATGAGCACGCCATTGGCAAGGCGTTCACCGAGGCGCTGCCCTTTACCGCGCTGCTGACGGTCTTCTTCTCCATCGTCGCGGTTATCATCGATCAGCAGCTGTTCACGCCGGTGATCGAGTTTGTCCTGCAGGCCTCGCCGCACGCGCAGCTGTCGCTGTTTTATCTGTTCAACGGCCTGCTGTCGTCCATTTCGGATAACGTGTTTGTCGGCACGGTCTACATCAACGAAGCGAAAGCGGCGCTCGAACATGGCGCCATCAGCCTGCCCCAGTTTGAGATGCTGGCGGTAGCGATCAACACCGGCACCAACCTGCCCTCGGTGTCCACCCCGAACGGCCAGGCGGCGTTTCTCTTCCTGCTGACTTCCGCCCTGGCGCCGCTTATTAGGCTCTCCTATGGCCGTATGGTGTGGATGGCGCTGCCCTACACCATCGTACTGACGCTGGTCGGCCTGTTATGCGTCGAGTTCACCCTGATGCCAGTCACCGACTGGCTGCTGGCGCACGGCTGGCTGGTGACGCCCAGCCTGCCCTGAGTCAGTTTTTGCCCGGGTTCGCCCGGGCGCATCAATAACCCGTTACGGAATATTTTCCGCCGCGCCTCTGGCGTCGGTTCGGTTTTCGTTTACACTGCCATGATTTAGCATCTTCCAGGGAAATGATTATGTTGCAATATTTAAACCAGTGCTCAAGAGGACGCGGTGCCTGGCTCCTGATGGCGTTGACCGCTTTTATTCTCGAACTTGTCGCGCTGTGGTTCCAGCACGTGATGCTGCTGCAGCCGTGTGTCATGTGTATTTACGAACGCTGCGCGCTGTTCGGCATCATGGGCGCGGGACTGGTGGGCGCTATCGCCCCCAAAACGCCGCTGCGCTATGTCGCCATGGCAATCTGGTTGTACAGCGCGATACGCGGACTACAGCTGGCGTGGGAGCATACGATGATCCAGCTGCACCCTTCACCGTTCCAGACCTGCGATTTCGCCGCCCGCTTCCCAACCTGGCTGCCGCTGGATAAATGGCTGCCGCAGGTTTTCGTTGCGTCCGGAGACTGTTCAGTACGTCAGTGGCAGTTCCTGTCGCTGGAGATGCCGCAATGGCTGGTGGGGATTTTCGCCGCCTATCTGCTGGTCGCTATTCTGGTGATCGTTGCTCAGCCTTTCAAAGCGAAAAAACGCGATCTGTTTGGTCGTTAAGCCGCGGCGAGTACAGCCCACAATGAAACGCCCTGCGGGGCGTTTTTTTATGCCTCCGGCGCATCGCTGAATCGTTTCCCGTCTATGGTTGACCTCTATGGTTGACCATAGCAATTAAAAGGAGCATATTAAATACATCTTTTAAAACCCAACAGGAGCTCACATGTCATCTTTACTGATCCCCGCAGACTGGAAAGTTAAACGCTCCACCCCATTCTTTACCAAAGAGAATGTCCCTGCCGCCCTGCTGAGCCACCACAACACCGCGGCTGGCGTCTTCGGCCAGCTGTGCGTCATGGAGGGAACGGTGACCTATTACGGTTTTGCCAATGAACAGGCGACGGAGCCGGAGAAAAAAGTCGTGATTCATGCCGGGCAGTTTGCTACCAGTCCGCCGCAGTACTGGCACCGCGTCGAACTCAGTGACGACGCCCGCTTCAATATTCACTTCTGGGTGGCGGAAGAAACCGACGGTGAAAACGGGCTGTTCCACGCGAAGAAAGCGTGACGGCGCTTAGCGCGCCCTGTCAGGCAGATTAAGGATATGGTCCTGCCAGTCGACCACCGTGGACTCAGGCACCGCAATATGGCGAACGGAGATGCGTTCGCCGTGCATCGCCGCTTTTGAGCCAGTCAGCAGCGGGTGCCAGGCCGGCAGAGGCTTGCCTTCCGCCAGCAGGCGATAGGCACAGGTCGGCGGCAGCCATTCGAAGGTCGGCAGATTTTCGCGGGTAAGCTTGATGCAGTCCGGCTCATACTCAAAGCGACGCGCGTAGTTACGACACTGGCAGGTTTTGATATTGAGCTGACGACAGGCGACGTTGGTGAAGTAGATCTCGTCAGTGTCTTCATCCATCAGCTTGTGCAGGCAGCACTGGCCGCAGCCGTCACACAGCGATTCCCACTCCGCGTCGCTCATGTCATCCAGTGTTTTTTGTTGCCAGAAAGGTTGTTCGCTCATCGGAGTGTCCGTCGTTGCCAGTTAAGGGTGCACCTTATAACCAGTCTGGCACGCCGATGCAAGTTTTGCCGCCCCAAAAGGCGGCAAATAGCGCTTACAGCACGCGGGTAGTGAGCGCCAGGCCGTTGAAGCCGACCTCCAGCTCGTCACCGCTGTGCAGCGGCCCCACGCCTTCCGGGGTGCCGGTGAGGATCACATCCCCGGCTTTGAGGGTAAAGAAGCGCGACATATAGGCGATCAGCGGCACAATCCTATGGATCATGTCGGCAGTGGTGCCCTGCTGGCGCACTTCGCCATTAATCTTCAGGCTTAACGACGTATTCTGCGGGTCGCCGTGGAACTCAGCGGCCGGGATAAAGCCGGAGATCGGACAGGCATTATCGAAGCCTTTGGCCTTCTCCCAGGGTTGTCCCGCTTTTTTCATTTTCGCCTGCAGGTCGCGCAGCGTGAGATCCAGCGCGACGCCATAGCCGGCAATCCCTTTCAGCACATGCTCTTCCGTCGCCTGACGCAGCGTGCTGCCGATAAGCACCGCCAGCTCGACTTCGTGATGCACCGAGCCCAGCCCCTCAGGAAGCACCAACGGCTGACGAAGATCGCACAGCGCAGTCTCAGGTTTAATAAACAGCACCGGCTCTTCCGGCGTCGCACTGCCCATTTCCTTGATGTGTTTCGCATAATTACTGCCGACGCACACTACTTTGCTTACTGGATAATCCAGAAGCGCACCCTGCCAGTTATGATGTTGGTACATTATTTTCCCTCGTGGGTTAATCGGATTGTTTCCCCTGTTCCGCCAGGTGTTTCTTTAGTAGATTTTCAGACGGCGGAGGCAGTTGCAGGTAATAGCCCTGTTCGCTTAACGCCTGTTTCACTTTTTCCAGATCGGCGTTAACCAGTTTTTTGCGCCCATCCAGCGGCAGCAGCATCGCCATTTGCGGCGTGCCAAAGCTGCGCATTAGCTCGTCAGGAACGCGCGAGAAATCGTCCTTTTTTTCGACGTATAAATAGGTTTGTTCACGTTTAGTACTTCGATAGATCACACAAAACATAGTTTTACTCGGAATTAGACCCGTGGTCACTTGCCTCAATATATGAGTGACTATAACATGCCTTTTAGTCTTCGGAATATCACCGCACTTCGGCGGTTGATAAACAGCAAATTGAGTAAGGCCAGGATGTCAAATACGCCAATCGAACTTAAAGGCAGTAGCTTCACGTTATCTGTCGTTCATTTGCACGATGCAAATCCCGAGGTTATTCGTCAGGCGTTAGAAGACAAAATCGCCCAGGCTCCCGCTTTTTTACGTCATGCTCCGGTGGTGGTGAATATCGCCAGCATCGAGGAGGAGGTGGAATGGCGCGCCATCAACGAGGCTATCGCCGCGACCGGTTTACGTATTATGGGCGTTAGCGGATGCAAAATTCCGCGCCTGAAAACCGAAATCGACCGCGCCGGCATCCCGTTATTAACCGAAGGGAAAGAAAAAGCCTCTCGTCCGGCACCGTCCGACCCCACCCCGCCGCCGCCAGTTGCTAGTCAGATCACAAAAACGCGTTTGATTGATCAGCCGGTACGTTCCGGTCAGCGCATTTATGCGCCACACTGTGATCTTATTGTTACAAATCATGTGAGTGCCGGTGCGGAACTTATCGCTGACGGAAATATCCATGTATATGGCATGATGCGAGGACGCGCGCTGGCAGGCGCCGGTGGCGACAGAGACGCCCAGATATTTTGTACCCACCTTGCGGCGGAGCTGGTCTCCATCGCCGGGGAATATTGGCTGAGCGATAACATCCCGGCCGAATTTTATGGCAAAGCGGCGCGCCTGCGTTTAGGTGAAAGCGCTTTGGCAATTCAACCGTTAAATTAATCCCTTTTTAACAAGGAATTTCTATGGCACGCATTATTGTTGTGACTTCGGGTAAAGGGGGCGTTGGCAAGACCACCTCCAGCGCGGCCATCGCTACAGGTTTGGCCCAGAAGGGAAAGAAAACCGTCGTTATCGACTTCGACATCGGCCTGCGTAACCTCGACCTGATTATGGGCTGCGAACGTCGCGTCGTTTATGATTTCGTCAACGTCATTCAGGGCGATGCCACACTGAACCAGGCGCTGATTAAAGATAAGCGCACGGAAAATCTCTACATTCTCCCGGCTTCCCAGACCCGGGATAAAGACGCTCTGACTCGCGAAGGCGTCGACAAGGTTCTCGAAGAACTGAAGAAAATGGAATTCGATTTCATCGTCTGTGATTCCCCGGCAGGCATTGAAACCGGTGCGCTGATGGCGCTTTACTTTGCTGATGAAGCCATCATCACCACTAACCCGGAAGTCTCCTCCGTTCGCGACTCCGACCGTATCCTTGGCATTCTCGCCTCTAAATCCCGCCGCGCGGAAAATGGCGAAGAGCCAATCAAAGAGCATCTGCTGCTGACCCGCTACAATCCAGGCCGCGTTAATAAAGGCGATATGCTGAGCATGGAAGACGTGCTGGAAATTCTGCGCATCAACCTGGTAGGCGTGATCCCGGAAGACCAGTCAGTCCTGCGCGCATCCAACCAGGGTGAGCCGGTGATCCTCGATGCCGCCTCGGACGCAGGCAAAGCCTATGCCGATACCGTTGAACGTCTGCTCGGAGAAGAACGCCCTTTCCGCTTCATTGAAGAAGAGAAGAAAGGTTTCCTCAAACGCCTGTTCGGAGGATAAATTATGGCTTTACTCGACTTTTTTCTCTCGCGAAAAAAGACACGGCTAATATTGCGAAAGAACGCCTGCAAATCATCGTCGCCGAGCGCCGCCGCGGCGACGCGGAGCCGCATTACCTGCCGCAGTTACGCAAAGATATCCTGGAAGTGATCTGTAAATACGTACAGATCGACCCGGAGATGGTCAGCGTGCAGCTGGAGCAGCGGGACGGGGATATATCCATTCTTGAGCTGAACGTGACCCTACCCGAAACGGAAGAGTCGAAATCCTGACCTGTCGCGCTATCGCGAAAAAAAACCGGCTACGCCACGCGCCGCCGGTTTTTTAATGGTCTGAACCTGGCCGCGAACTAGCGCGGATAGTCGTTTAACAGCCTCTTCAGCCGCTCGGCCATCAGCTCCC
>NZ_JH414798.1:454957-458162 GCF_000238715.1 Klebsiella sp. 4_1_44FAA | reverse complement strand
CGCCAACCGGAAATCAGCTCAGGTTCACCGGCTTGCGTTTTCAGCTGCCAGTGCCAGTTCAGCAGCTGGTTGATCTGCCGACGCGACGCCAGCAGCTCCGCGCTTACGCCCTTCTCCGTGCTCACTTCCTGCACCAGCGCTTTAATATCTTTAAAGGCTTTGCGGTAGCCCGGCATGTCGATCAGGTTCTGCAGCGGCGCCGGCAGGGCCGACTCCGGCAGCGCCTGCGCTTTTTCGACCAGGCTAATCAGCGTTTTGCCGTGGAAGCGAATTTCGCTACCGGATAACCCGAGGCTGTCGAGCTCGCCCAGGCTGGTGGGCATATAGCGCGCCACGCTCCACAGATGCTCTTCCCGCACCACAAAGTTTACCGCCAGGTCGCGCTCGCGCGCTTTGCGCAGGCGCCACTCCGCCAACAGCTGCAGACAACCCAGCTGGCGGGTACGCAGCTGCCAGGCGTTGCCGATATCGCGCCAGGCCTCGGCCGGGTCGACCACCTCCTGACGACGCTGCTGCATCACGCGGCACTCGTCGAGCGCCGCCGGCAGCCAGCCAGCGCGATCGGTCTCCGCCATTAACTGGCTGGCGATCGGCAGCAGATACCAGACGTCGGCCGCGGCATATTCACACTGACGCTCAGTCAGCGGGCGCGCCAGCCAGTCGGTGCGGGATTCACTTTTATCCAGCGCTACCCCGGAATACTCTTCCACCATCGAAGCGAAGCCCCAGGACATTGGGCGGCCGCAGAAGGCCGCCAGGATCTGGGTGTCAATCAGCGGCTGCGGCATCAGGTTAAATGCATTAAGGAAGACTTCTAAATCTTCGCTGCCGGCATGCAGGTATTTAGTCACATCCTGGTTGAGCAGCAGGTCGCGCATCGGCGCCCAGTCGTTAATCGTCAAGGGATCGATCAGAGAGACCTGCTGGCCGTCGAACAGCTGCAGCAGGCCCAGCTGCGGGTAATAGGTGCGGGTGCGGACAAATTCCGTATCCAGAGCGACGGCGGAGGCCGCGCTTGCCGCTTCGCAGACAGCGCGCAGGCCATCGTCGGTGGTGATCATCTGATAGTTCAAAGCATACTCTCTTAACTTGCGCCCATAAAAAACGCCGGCGTAGCCGGCGTCAGGCGACTCATTCGTTACTTAGCCTTTATTGTCCACTTTAGCGCGCGCTTCGTCACGCAGTTCTCGCCGCAAAATTTTTCCGACGTTGGATTTCGGCAGTTCGTCACGGAATTCCACCAGCTTCGGCACCTTGTATCCGGTCAAATGGCGACGGCAGAACGTAATCAGCGCCTCTTCGGTTAACGCAGCATCTTTCTTGACTACGAAAATCTTCACCGCTTCGCCGCTGCTGCCGGACGGCACGCCGATGGCCGCCACTTCCAGCACCCCGCTATGCTGCATGACCACATCTTCGATTTCGTTCGGATAGACGTTAAAACCCGACACCAGGATCATATCTTTTTTGCGATCGACGATGCGCAGGAACCCCTCTTCATCCATCACCGCGATATCCCCGGTGTGCAGCCAGCCGTCTTTGATAATCTCATCCGTCGCGTCAGGGCGCTGCCAGTAGCCCAGCATCACCTGCGGCCCTTTAATACAGAGCTCGCCCGGCTGACCCGGCGCCACTTCGTTATCATCATCATCCACCAGTTTGGCTTCGGTGGAGGGCACCGGCAGGCCAATGCTGCCGCTGTGGTAGTCAATATCGTGCGGGTTAACGCTGACCAGCGGGGAACACTCTGTCAGGCCGTAGCCCTCCAGCAGATATTGCCCGGTCAGTTTTACCCAGCGCTCGGCCACCGCCTGCTGCACCGGCATTCCACCGCCGGCGGACAAATGCAGCGAGGAGAAATCAAGCTGCTGGAACTCTTTGTTGTTCAGCAAGGCGTTGAACAGGGTATTGACCCCGGTCATGGCGGTAAAAGGATACTTCGCCAGCTCCTTCACCAGCCCGGGGATATCGCGTGGGTTGGTGATCAGCAAATTTTGCCCGCCCAGTTCGATAAACAGCAGGCAGTTCATGGTCAGGGCGAAAATGTGATACAGCGGCAGCGCGGTCACCACGAACTCTTTGCCGCGATGCAGCAGCGGGCCGTAGGTGGCATTGACCTGCTCGAGGTTAGCCAGCATATTGCGGTGGGTGAGCATCGCACCTTTGGCCACGCCGGTGGTGCCCCCGGTGTACTGCAGAAACGCCAGATCTTCCGCAACGATCTCCGGCTTGACGTACTGCATGCGATAGCCGTGCTGCAACGCGCTGCGAAACGAGATGGCGTCCGGCAGGTGGTACTTCGGCACCAGGCGCTTAATGTACTTGACCACAAAGTTCACCAGCGTGCCTTTGGCGGTGGAAAGCTGGTCGCCCATGCGCGTCAGGATCACATGCTGGACCTGAGTTTTCGCCACCACTTTTTCCAGGGTATGGGCAAAGTTGGAGACTATGACGATCGCCGCCGCGCCGCTGTCGTTGAGCTGATGCTCCAGTTCGCGCGGGGTATATAAGGGGTTGACGTTAACCACGATCATCCCGGCGCGCAGGATGCCAAACAGAGCCACCGGATACTGCAGCAGGTTAGGCATCATCAGGGCCACGCGATCGCCCTTCTGTAACCCCAACCCCTCCTGAAGATAAGCGGCGAAGGCGCGACTACGCTCCTCCAGCTTACGGTAGGTCATCACTTCACCCATATTGATAAACGCCGGTTGGTCGGCGTAACGGGTGGTGGCATGTTCAAACAGTTCAACCAGGGATTGATAGCGGTCAGGATTTATCTCCGCCGGAACATCTGCGGGATAACGGTTTAGCCAAACCTTTTTCACTGCATCACCTCTGAAATAGTTATTCGTCGTCATCACAGCCCCTGGATAATACATTTTGTTAACATTATATTAACTCAGCGTACCAGTTTATTAATTAGGCAATGAGCAGGTTGCGAAGCGCGTCACTATTTTTTTTCTTATTCGACTGAAAACAAAGAAACAGCGGACCGGCCGCTGTTTCTTTGAACTAACATAAACAACAAAATCATTCGGTTACAACGTTTCTCACCTCAGCAGGGCCGGGATTGTACCAGCCCCAGCCGCCATAGCCGTAGCCCCAGGGGCGCGGACCCAGCATCCACGGGTCGATAGGTTGCGGAGGCATCACCACCTGCTGCACTACGTTCCAGCGCTTGTAGCCGGTGGCGTTCATCAGC
>NZ_JH414798.1:365992-454633 GCF_000238715.1 Klebsiella sp. 4_1_44FAA | reverse complement strand
ACCTTGCCGTCAACCACCCCGGCGATCGGTCCGACCACAGTCACTAGTTGACCGCGGAAATCCACCGGATCGAGGAAGCCATTGACGTCAGCAAAAATCCTTCCGCGGGACGGCTCGCCCAGCACTGGCCGCGCGCCGCTGTCCAGCGGTACGGTGGCGATTTCTAAGCGGGTTTTCCCCTGCTGGTTTTGCACATTGACCACCTTACCGCCAAAGCGCGCTTCCTGGCCAACGTACAGCTGCGGGGCGTTCATCACCCGCACCAAATCCTGCTGCGGCGTCGGGCTGGTGCCTTTGATGGCATCCGGCACCGATACGCAGCCGCTTAGCGCAACGGCAATCGCTGCGGCCAGCAGCCAGCGAACGCCCTGTTTTTGACCCGCCATGATGCGACTCCTTTTCTCAGTCTTCTTGTTACTGAGATTCACTCGCGGCCTGGAAGTTTCTTCCACGCCACCTCGTTTCGCAAATAAACCGGCTCCGCTTTCTCCACGGCCACGGTTTTCCCCGCCGCCAGCAGGTAACAGGCTAACGGCAGCATATCCTCCGCCGCCGGCAATTCAATTTCGCCGCTGCTTAAGGTCAGTCCGCTCGCTTTCGCCAGATCCGGCCACGCCTGCCATCCGGTGCCGACGGTGGCCCATTCGCCGGAAAGCTGTGCCAGTCGTTCGGCTACCGCGTCCGGTTTGAGCACCGCTTCCGTCTCTTCGCCATGCCAGACGCCCTGCTCGTCGCGCTGGTACTCGGCCCAGTAGACTTCGCCCATACGCGCATCAATGGCCGCCAGCACACGGGTGGCGCCGGTTTTGCGCCAGGCGCCCTGCGCCATGGTGGCCAGCGTGGAAACGCCAATCATTGGCAGTTCGGCGCCCAGCGCCAGCCCCTGGGCGATACCGATGCCGATGCGCACGCCGGTAAAGCTGCCCGGACCGCGGCCAAAGGCCAGCGCGTCCAGCTCGCTCAGCGTGGTGCCGCTCTCGGTGAGGACCTCCTGCACCAGCGGCAGGATACGTTGGGTATGTTCGCGGGGACAAATTTCGAAATGAGCACTAAGGGTGCCATCATTCCACAGAGCCGCGGAGCAGGCCTCTGTGGCGGTATCGATAGCCAAAATTCGCATGGGTGGTCACGCTCTCGTTACATAGTTCAGGCCTTCAGGCAGCCTGATTTCCGGCAAACGGCCAACCCGCCGCCATGCCGCCCGAAGTCTATTGGGAACCGCTAATTAACAAAATGGCGCGCAGCTTAACACATTTTAGTGCGGATTACCTTGCCGGCGGTACGGCGAGAAAGCGCACCGCCCGACGGATATCGCGGGTTCGCGGCGCCGGCGGCAGACTGGCCAGGAACACCGCGCCGTAGGGGCGCATCACCAGCCGGTTGTCGCAGATCACCAGCACCCCGCGGTCGTCGATATCGCGGATCAGACGCCCCACCCCCTGCTTAAGGGTGATCACCGCATCCGGGAGCTGCACTTCATCGAAGGGATCGCCGCCGCGCAGCCGGCAATCTTCCATCCGCGCTTTTAGCAGCGGATCGTCCGGCGAGGTGAACGGTAGCTTATCGATAATCACCAGCGACAGCGCGTCGCCGCGCACATCGACTCCCTCCCAGAAGCTGCTGGTAGCCACCAGCAGCGCGTTGCCGGCGCTGACGAACTGCTGCAGCAGCTGGCCTTTGCTGGTCTCGCCCTGCAGCAGCACCGGTAGCGTCATGGTGGCGCGGAACTGCTCCGCCAGATCGCGCATCATGGCGTGCGAGGTGCACAACATAAAGCAGCGACCATCGTTGGCCTCGATCAGCGGCTTGAGCATCGCCGCCAGGTGTCGCGCCGCGCCGGGCTGGTTCGGCAGGGGTAGGTTGCGCGGCACGCAGAGCAGCGCCTGGTGCTGATAGTCAAAGGGACTCGGCAGCAGCAGAGTCTGCGCCTCATCGATCCCCAGCCGGGCGGTAAAGTGATGCAGATCGTCGTTCACCGACAGCGTCGCCGAGGTAAAGATCCAACTCCCCGACTTCTGCGCCATCACCTCTTTAAACTTCTCGGCCACGGTCAGCGGCGTCAGCGCGAGAGTAAAGTGGCGCGAGGTACACTCATACCAGTAGCTGTAGCCCGGCTGGTTGATCTCTTTCAACCGCTTCAGGCGCCCGCGATAGAGGGTGGCACGCTCAAAAGCGGCGTCGAGCAGCGCCGAGCGGCCCAGCGAAAGTTTGGCGACGTCATAGCATAGCTCGAGCGCGTCATCGAGCAGCAGCAGCGCTCGCTGAATGTGGCTGTCCGCCAGCAGCTCGCGCAGATTGCCGCGGTAGCCCGGGTCTCCCAGCTGCAGGCGGAAATCCTGCGCGCTTTGCGCCAGGCGGTCGGCGCATTTTTGCAGCTGCTGAGTGTCTTTCAGTTCGGTGCGGTAGGCAATGTTGATGTCTTTCGCCAAGTCCAGCAGCTGGCGGCTGGAGAGCGACTGGCCAAAGTACTGACTGGCGATATCCGGCAGCTGATGGGCTTCATCGAAGATCATCACTTCCGCCTCGGGGATCAGCTCGGCAAAGCCGCTCTCTTTGACCACCATATCGGCCAGAAACAGGTGATGGTTGACCACCACCACGTCGGCGTCCATCGCTTTTTTACGCGCCTTCACCACGAAGCAATCTTTATACAGTGGGCAGTCGCTACCGAGACAGTTATCGTTGGTGCTGGTCACCAGCGGCCAGGCCTGAGAGTCTTCCGCGACGCTGGCGCAGGTGCTGATATCGCCATCCTGGGTTTGATTCGACCAGGAGCGCAGGAGGATCACATCGCTGAGGGTTTGCACCGGCAGATCGCCGCCCGCCAGCGCCTGCTGCTCAAGACGTTCGAGACACAGGTAGTTGGAGCGCCCTTTGAGCAGCGCCAGTTTCCCGGTGAATTTGAGCGCTTTGGCGACGGTGGGCAGATCGCGGCTGTAAAGCTGATCCTGCAGCGCTTTCGAGCCGGTGGAGATAATCACCTTTTTTTTCGCCCGCAGCGCAGGCGCCAGGTAAGCGTAGGTTTTACCGGTTCCGGTCCCCGCTTCCACCACCAGCGGCCGGGAGGCCTCAATCGCTTCGCTGACCGCCACCGCCATCTGGCGCTGCGGCTCGCGCGGTTTAAATCCCGGTATGGCTTTGGCTAGCTGGCCGTCTGCTGCAAAATCGTCGATCACATTGCCCCCTGGTTATTTGGACAGTGATTATGTCAGGGAGGACGGCGTTTCGCCAGTCCGGGTAGTGACGCGAGCGGCACATTATGGCAGTCTTGCCGCAGCCGAATGGAATGCTTAAAGAGGAAAAAGCAATGACAATTACGCGTATTGATGCCGAAGCCCGTTGGTCAGACGTGGTGATCCACAACCAGACCCTGTACTACACCGGCGTGCCGGCAAATCTCGATGCCGACGCTTTCGAGCAGACCGCCAATACCCTGGCGCAGATTGACGCGGTGCTGGAAAAACAGGGCAGCGACAAGTCGCGTATTCTTGACGCCACCATCTTCCTCGCCGATAAAAGCGACTTTGCGGCGATGAATAAAGCCTGGGACGCGTGGGTGGTGGCTGGTCACGCCCCGGTGCGCTGCACGGTGGAAGCGACGCTGATGAACCCGCAGTATAAAGTTGAGATCAAAATTATCGCCGCGGTGTAATTACTCGTCCTCATCCTCATCTTCAAAGCGCGCGACGATCTGCTCGCCGGTATGCGTTGCGCGCAGCTCTTCCGCCACCAGGGCAATCGCCTGGCCGCTGCTTATCCCCTGAGCCATTAGCTCATGGATACGTTCGACCGCTTTTTGCTGTTGCTCGTGGCTCAGCGAAGGTAAACCTGCAAACATCTTTTACTCCTGCTACATTGTGGGGCGTAATTATTTCACGCCGTCCCCAACTACGCCAGAGGGGCGGCAACGTTCAGGATCGAGAAAGATGTTGTCCCCCGCGATTATTACCCTGCCCTGGCGCCCGGATGCGGCCGAACACTATTTTGCGCCGTTAAGCGCCCTGCCCTGGGCGATGCTGCTGCATTCCGGCTTTGCCGACCATCCGCATAACCGCTTTGATATTCTGGTGGCTGCCCCGCGCGCCACGCTGCTGACGCGCGGTGAACAGACGTGGGTCGACGACGGCGAAACCGTTGTTGTCTCAGCGGAAGATCCGCTGCAGCTCCTGCAGCAGCAGTTGGATCGTCAGCCGTTCACGCCGCAACCCCATGACGATCTGCCGTTTCTCGGCGGCGCGCTGGGATTATTCGGTTACGACCTGGGCCGTCGCTTTGAGCGTCTCCCTTCGCACGCGCAGGCCGATATCGCGCTGGCGGATATGGCGGTGGGGATCTATGACTGGGCGCTTATCGTCGACCACCAGCGCCAACAGATATCGCTGCTCAGCTATGACGACCCGCAGCAGCGTCTACAGTGGCTGGAGGCGCAAACGCCGACGCCGGGTGAAACCTTCGCCCTGACCTCTGCCTGGCAGTCAAATATGAGCCGCCAGCAGTACGGCGAAAAATTTCGCCAGGTACAGGCCTATCTGCACAGCGGCGACTGCTATCAGGTCAACCTCGCCCAGCGTTTTCAGGCCAGCTACGTCGGTGATGAATGGCAGGCCTTCCGCCAGCTGAACGCCGTCAACCGCGCCCCCTTTAGCGCCTTTATTCGCCTCGATGAAGGGGCGATTTTAAGCCTGTCGCCGGAGCGCTTTATCCAGCTGCGCCAGGGGGAGATCCAGACGCGGCCGATAAAAGGCACCCTGCCGCGGCTCGATTCGCCGCTGGCAGATGCGCAGCAGGCTGAGAAGCTGGCGAATTCGCCGAAAGATCGCGCCGAGAATTTAATGATTGTCGACCTGATGCGCAACGACATCGGCCGCGTCGCCGTCCCGGGCAGCGTGCGGGTCCCCGAGCTGTTCGTGGTGGAGCCGTTCCCGGCGGTCCATCATCTGGTCAGCACCATCACCGCCCGCCTGCCAATGACGCTGCACGCCAGCGACCTGCTGCGCGCCGCCTTTCCCGGCGGCTCGATCACCGGCGCGCCGAAAGTGCGGGCGATGGAGATTATCGATGAACTGGAGCCCCAGCGTCGCAACGCCTGGTGTGGGAGCATTGGCTACCTGAGCTATTGCGGCAATATGGATACCAGCATCACCATTCGCACCCTGACGGCATGGCAGGGACAGCTGTACTGCTCCGCCGGCGGCGGAATTGTGGCGGATAGCGAGGAAGCGGCGGAATATCAGGAAACTTTTGATAAAGTTAATCGTATCCTGCAGCAACTGGAGAACTAGACCATGGCGGATCGCGCCCTTAATCTGGATGATTTTCTGTCCCGCTTTCAGCTTCTGCGCCCGCAGCCTTCGCGCCATGCGCTCAATCAGCGGCAGGCGGCGGTGCTGGTGCCGATCGTGCGCCGGCCGCAGCCCGGCCTGCTGCTGACCCAGCGTTCGCCGCTGCTGCGCAAGCACGCCGGCCAGGTCGCCTTTCCCGGCGGCGCAGTAGATAATACCGACGCGACGCTTATCGCCGCCGCCCTGCGCGAAGCTCAGGAAGAGGTGGCGATCCCGCCAGAGGCGGTCGAGGTGATCGGCGTCCTGCCGCCGGTGGACAGCGTCACCGGCTTTCAGGTGACGCCGGTGGTGGGCATTATTCCCCCGGATCTGCACTATCACGCCAGCCAGGACGAAGTCTCCGCGGTATTTGAAATGCCGCTCGCCGAAGCCCTGCGCCTTGGGCGCTACCATCCGCTCGATATCCACCGCCGGGGCAACGACCACCGCGTCTGGCTCTCCTGGTACCAGCATTATTTTGTCTGGGGAATGACCGCCGGGATCATTCGCGAGCTGGCGCTGCAAATTGGCGCACGTCCTTAGCTATACTGATAATGAGAGGGCGCTCTCATTATTAGTAAAATCGCGGTTAGCCATTAGTTTAATTCATGTGAATAGTTGAACTGACAGGGCGCTTCCCTCTTACACTATGCGCAGTTATTACATCGTTACCGCACCCGCGGTAACCCTGTCAGGAGTATTATCGTGATTAGTCTATTCGACATGTTCAAGGTGGGGATTGGTCCCTCATCTTCCCACACTGTTGGCCCGATGAAGGCCGGAAAACAGTTCGTCGATGACCTGGTCGAAAAAGGATTGCTTAATGCAGTGACTCGTGTGGCGGTTGACGTCTACGGTTCACTGTCATTAACCGGCAAAGGCCACCATACGGACATCGCCATTATCATGGGACTGGCGGGCAATCAGCCCGATACGGTCGATATTGACGCGATCCCGGCTTTTATCCGTGACGTCGAAGCGCGCGGTCGTCTGCTGCTGGCCAACGGCCAGCATGAGGTCGACTTCCCGGCGGATGACGGCATGCGTTTTCGCAGCGACAACCTGCCGCTGCACGAAAACGGCATGACCATTCACGCCTGGGCCGGCGAGAAAGAGATCTACTGCAAGACCTACTACTCGATCGGCGGCGGCTTTATTGTCGACGAAGAGCACTTCGGCAAGGAAAACGCCAACGAACTGCAGGTGCCCTACCCATTTAAATCGGCGCAGGAAATGCTGGCCTACTGCAAAGAGACTGGCCTGTCGCTCTCCGGGATGGTGATGCAGAACGAGTTGGCTCTGCACAGCAAAAAAGAGATCGAGGATTATTTCGCCAACGTCTGGCAGACCATGCGCGCCTGTATCGACCGCGGGATGAACACCGAGGGCGTGCTGCCTGGCCCGCTGCGCGTACCGCGTCGCGCCTCGGCGCTGCGTCGTCTGCTGGTGGCCAGCGATAAGCTCTCCAGCGATCCAATGAACGTTGTTGACTGGGTCAATATGTTCGCGCTGGCGGTCAATGAAGAGAACGCCGCCGGCGGTCGCGTGGTAACCGCGCCGACCAACGGCGCCTGCGGCATCGTTCCGGCGGTACTCGCCTATTACGATCACTTTATCGAGTCCGTCAGCCCGGAGATCTATATTCGCTACTTTATGGCCTGCGGGGCGATCGGCGCGCTGTACAAGATGAATGCGTCCATTTCCGGCGCGGAAGTCGGCTGTCAGGGCGAGGTGGGCGTCGCCTGCTCGATGGCGGCGGCGGGCCTGGCTGAACTGCTCGGCGCCAGCCCGGAACAGGTTTGCGTGGCAGCGGAGATCGGCATGGAACACAACCTCGGCCTGACCTGTGATCCGGTCGCCGGTCAGGTGCAGGTGCCATGCATTGAACGTAACGCCATCGCCTCCGTCAAGGCGATCAACGCCGCGCGAATGGCGATGCGCCGCACCAGCGAACCGCGCGTCTCGCTCGATAAGGTGATCGAGACCATGTATGAAACCGGTAAAGACATGAACGCCAAGTACCGCGAAACCTCGCGCGGCGGCCTGGCGATTAAAGTTCAGTGTGACTAAACTTTTCGTGCCCCTCTGCGCCTGCAAAGCGCGCAGGGGGTTAACCCTGGTGACTGAAATCTCCCTGATGCGCCTTCAACGGCGCATTTTCTTTTTCTATACCTGGCGATATTCTGCCACTACACTTGCTCTATAAAATAAGCCACGCTTAACCACTCGTCCTGTCGACAGGGTGTCGCACATGCAGACTGCACAAAAAGTCATTACGGCCTATCGTCACAAACGCATTATTGTCTGCCTGCTGGTAGCCCTGGCGACCCTGGGCGCCACATTAGCCATCCGATTTATTTCGCAGCGCAGCGTAAATGAAGATTATATTCGCACGGCCGCCAGCCAACGGGTGGCGGCGCTCAATGACATCTTGCGCCCGCTAAGCGCGCAGCGAGCCACCCTGCTCCCTCTGGTGGGCAAACCCTGCCCTGATATCCATCTGACGCTGCGCAAAATGGCGGCCTCGTTGCAAACCATTCGTTCCGTCGCCCTCGTCACGTCAGGTATCGTTTACTGTTCCAGTATTTTTGGCCCGCGACAGGCAGACTTACATCGCCTGCAGCCCGCGCTTCCTGCGCCCCGCCCTCTGCTGCTCTTCTCGAACGACAGCTCCTTGCTCAAAGGCTCGCCGGTACTGATCCAATGGTATCCAGCCGCGGAGAGCGGCCTGGACGGCGTGATGCTGGTGGTGAATATTGAGCTGCTGGGAACCTTAATTCTTAATGAAAAATCGGCCCTGATCAGCGACGTCAGCCTGCAGGTTGGCGATCGTTATTTTAGCAGCCGCCATGGGCTTCTCGAAAAAGCGCATGTCCCGCAGGGCACGGTGATTTATCGCCAGCGCTCTACGGAGTTTCCGTTTACTGTCAATATTAACGGCCCTGGCGCCTCGGCGATTGCGCTTGAGGAGCTGCCCGGCGAGCTGCCGCTGGCGCTGATTTTTAGCCTGCTAATGACCGGCATCGCCTGGCTGGCCACCGCCGGCAGAATGAGTTTCTCGCGGGAAATAAGCCTTGGCATTTCGGCCCGGGAGTTTGCCCTCCTGGTGGCCAGCCGCTGCAGGATGCGCGCAGCGGCCGCTGCTGCGGGGTGGAGATCCTGCTGCGCTGGAATAATCCCCGACGTGGGACGATTTCGCCGGAGGTATTTATCCCCATCGCCGAAGGCAATAATCTGATCATCCCTCTCACCCGCTATGTGATTGCCGAAACCGCTCGCCGCCTGGACGCTTTTCCTCGCGACCGCCATTTTCACATCGCGATCAATGTCGCCGCGCGCCATTTCGCTAACGGACTCCTGCTGCGCGACCTGCACAATTACTGGTTCAGCGTGGATCCGGTGCAGCAGCTGGTGGTCGAGCTAACCGAACGCGATGTCCTGCAGGATGGCGACCAGCATATGGCCGAACATCTGCACTTTAAGGGCGTACAGCTGGCGATCGATGATTTTGGTACCGGCAATACTTCGCTCTCATGGCTGGAAAAGCTGCGCCCGGATGTTTTGAAGATCGACCGCTCGTTCACCAGCTCGGTCGGCATAGATAGCGTGAACGCGACGGTGACAGATATTATTATCGCCCTCGCCAACCGCCTGCATATTGTTACCGTTGCCGAAGGGGTGGAGACGCTGGAGCAGGAAAACTACCTGCGTAGCCACGGCGTCGATGTGCTGCAGGGGTTTTATTATGCGCGGCCGATGCCGGTGGAGGCGTTCCCGGCGTGGCTGGCCAGCAGGGAGGAGAGTGAGAGTGAGAGTGAGAGTGAGAGTGAGAGTGAGAGTGAGAGTGAGAGTGAGAGTGAGAGTGAGAGTGAGAGTGAGAGTGAGAGCGAGACGACAGAATAACTCGCCGGCCGCAGCGGCCGGCGAGCCTGGCGATTACTCTTCTTCGTCGCTCGGCGGACGAGTGACCACCGCGCGCACCAGATCGACCCGGTAATCATTCGCTTCCACTACGGTAAAATGCAGCGGCGGAAGCGACACGACGTCGCCAATGCGCGGGATATGACCATTGGCGGAGATCACCAGCCCGGCAACGGTGGCAATATCCTCATCGTCATTGATCAGTGGATCCAGCCCCAGCGCCTGCTGCAGCGCATGCAGGTCGGTCGACCCCTTAATAAGCCAGCCATCGCCATCGATGACAATCTCTGGCGTCTCATCAGCGTCCGGGAATTCACCGGCGATGGCTTCAAGGACGTCCAGCGGCGTGACCAGCCCCTGCACCACGCCAAATTCATTAGTTACGATGACGAAGCTGCCGCGCGCCCGACGCAGGACCCCGAGCAGATTGATCGGGTCCAGCGTTTCCGGAACGACAATTGCCGGGGAGGCAGAAGCCAGCGCCGCGACGTTTTCCCCCGACTCCAGGGCCACCAGCATCTCTTTCGCCCGCACGATACCAATGATTTCATCCAGCTCTCCGCGGCAGACCGGGAAGAGGCTGTGCGGCGACGACAGCAGTTGACGACGAATTTCATCTTCACTCTGCTCAGCGTCGACCCAGCTGATTTCTCCGCGCGGGGTCATGATGCTGCGCAGGGAGCGCTGGGCCAGGGTCAGCACGCCGTTAATCATGTAGCGCTCTTCTTCCGCAAAGGCGCCCTCAGGAACGGGCACCGCGGCTGGACTGTCTGCGTCATGGCTGACGGAGGCCTGTTTGCGGCCGCCCATCAGGCGCAGGATGGCATCCGCGGTCCGAGCGCGCAGCGGCAGCGTCGACTGGTGGCGAACAAAGTTACGGCGCGCCACCTGGTTAAAGAACTCGATAATGATCGAGAAACCGATCGCCGCGTACAGATACCCTTTCGGAATATGGAAGCCAAACCCTTCCGCCACCAGGCTCAGGCCAATCATCAACAGGAAGCTCAGACAGAGCACGACCACCGTCGGGTGCTGGTTGACAAAGCGCGTCAACGGCTTGGAGGCCAGCAGCATCAAGATCATCGCGATCACCACCGCCGCCATCATCACCGGCAGATGGTTAACCATCCCGACCGCCGTGATCACGGCGTCCAGGGAGAAGACGGCATCCAGCACCACTATCTGCAATACTACTACCCAGAAACTGGCATAGCCTTTACCGTGACCGGCATCGTGCTGGCGGTTTTCCAGCCGTTCATGCAGCTCGGTTGTCGCCTTAAACAACAAGAAGATCCCGCCGAGCAGCATGATGAGATCGCGCCCGGAAAAGGAGAAATCGGCGATGGTAATCAGTGGTTTCGTCAGCGTCACCATCCAGGAGATGACCGACAGCAGCCCCAGGCGCATCACCAGCGCCAGTGACAGGCCGATCAGACGCGCTTTATCGCGCTGCTTCGGCGGCAGTTTGTCCGCCAGGATGGCAATAAACACCAGGTTGTCGATACCGAGCACAATTTCCAGAACGATAAGCGTCAACAGGCCGGCCCAGATTGAAGGATCCATTAACAATTCCATGTACGACTCCGGTTTGCGGCAAGGTCAGTCATCGCCATGCCATGCAGGGGCGCGACACCAGGTGCTGAAAGAAATGCGGGATACGTAGAGGTGGCAATCAGATGCCAGAAAGTGAAAAGACGTCGATGACGGTCCATACTGCGGGCTATGCCCTATACTCCTGAGTAATTAAACGGAAGTTAAACATAGCAAAATATAGATCGAAATTGGAAATAATTTACCTGAATTTGCAATAACTAAGGCTATTTTTTGCGCTGCAAAATTATTCGCAGACGATACGTGATTAACGGATCTTCATCACATTAATTATTTTTTCACTGTCTAAAATAATTCGCGGTAGTAACTATTTTCTATCTTACACCCTAACTGAATCGATTTTGTCCTCAAGAGTGATTCAGGATGTATCAAAGCAGATGATGCATTCACGATAATAAAGGAGGTAGCAAGTGACGATTGCTATTGTAATAGGCACACATGGTTGGGCTGCAGAACAGCTGCTGAAAACAGCAGAAATGCTGTTGGGCGAGCAGGAAAACGTTGGCTGGATCGATTTCGTTCCGGGTGAAAATGCCGAAACGTTGATCGAGAAATACAACGCCCAGTTGGCAAAACTGGATACCAGTAAAGGCGTGCTATTTCTCGTCGATACATGGGGAGGCAGCCCTTTCAACGCTGCGAGCCGCATTGTCGTCGATAAAGAGCATTACGAAGTTATCGCCGGCGTCAATATCCCGATGCTGGTGGAAACCTTCATGGCCCGCGACGACGATCCTTCCTTTGATGAACTGGTCGCCTTAGCGGTTGAAACCGGCAGCGAAGGCGTGAAAGCGCTTAAAGCCAAACCGGTGGAAAAAGCGGCCCCTGCGCCCGCGCCTGCCGCAGCGCCAAAAGCCGCCGCACCGGCCAAACCCATGGGCCCGAACGACTACATGGTAATTGGCCTTGCGCGTATAGACGACCGTCTGATCCATGGTCAGGTCGCCACCCGCTGGACCAAAGAGACCAACGTTACCCGCATCATCGTTGTCAGTGATGAAGTGGCCGCGGATACCGTGCGTAAAACTCTGCTGACCCAGGTTGCGCCGCCGGGCGTCACCGCTCACGTGGTGGATGTGGCCAAAATGATCCGCGTCTACAACAACCCCAAGTATGCCGGACAGCGCGTTATGCTGCTGTTTACTAACCCGACCGACGTTGAACGTATCGTCGAGGGCGGCGTGAAAATCACCAGCGTCAACATCGGCGGTATGGCGTTCCGCCAGGGTAAAACCCAGGTTAACAACGCGATTTCAGTCGATGCCAAAGATATTGAGGCGTTTAAAAAGCTGAACGCCCGCGGTATCGAGCTGGAGGCACGTAAAGTGTCCACCGACCCGAAACTGAAAATGATGGATCTGATCGCTAAGGTTGATAAATAACCCGGCGGATCGCGCCCCAGTTTTCACTTTAAGACTTAATCAACAGGAGAAGTACAATGGAGATTACCCTTCTTCAGATTGTGCTGGTGTTCATCGTCGCGTGTATTGCGGGTATGGAGTCGGTACTTGATGAATTTCAGTTCCACCGTCCTCTGATCGCCTGTACGCTGATCGGCGCCGTTCTCGGCGATATGAAAACCGGTATTATCATCGGCGGTACGCTGGAGATGATAGCCCTGGGCTGGATGAACATCGGTGCGGCGGTAGCCCCTGATGCCGCGCTGGCGTCCATTATTTCCACCGTCCTGGTTATTGCCGGCCATCAGAGCATCGGCGCCGGTATCGCGCTGGCTATCCCGCTGGCGGCGGCAGGCCAGGTGCTGACCATCATCGTGCGCACCATCACCGTGGCCTTCCAGCACGCGGCGGATAAAGCGGCGGAGAATGGCAACCTGACCGCCCTGTCGTGGCTGCACGTCTCGTCCCTGTTCCTGCAGGCGATGCGTATCGCTATCCCGGCCGTTATCGTGGCGATTTCCGTCGGCACCAGCGAAGTTCAGGGCCTGCTGAATGCTATCCCGGAAGTGGTCACCAGCGGTCTGAACATCGCCGGCGGAATGATCGTGGTTGTCGGTTATGCAATGGTCATCAACATGATGCGCGCAGGCTATCTGATGCCGTTCTTCTACCTCGGCTTCGTCACCGCCGCCTTCACCAACTTCAACCTGGTGGCCCTGGGTGTGATTGGTGCGGTCATGGCAATCCTCTACATCCAGCTGAGCCCGAAATATAACCGCGTCGCCGGTGCGCCGGCTCAGGCGGCTGGTAACAACGATCTCGATAACGAACTGGACTAACAGGTGAGCGAAATGGTTGATATGACTAAAAATACCACCGAGAAAAAACTCACACAGAGTGATATTCGTGGCGTGTTCATTCGTTCTAACCTGTTCCAGGGTTCATGGAACTTCGAACGTATGCAGGCGCTGGGGTTCTGCTTCTCTATGGTTCCGGCGATTCGTCGTCTGTACCCGGAGAACAACGATGCGCGTAAGCAGGCGATTAAGCGTCACCTTGAGTTTTTCAACACCCACCCTTACGTTGCCGCTCCGGTACTGGGCGTAACGCTGGCGATGGAAGAGCAGCGCGCCAATGGCGCAGAGATTGACGATGGCGCTATCAACGGCATCAAAGTCGGTCTGATGGGACCGCTGGCCGGCGTTGGCGACCCGATCTTCTGGGGTACCGTGCGTCCGGTGTTTGCAGCCTTAGGCGCCGGGATCGCGATGAGCGGTAGCCTGCTCGGTCCTCTGCTGTTCTTTATCCTGTTCAACGCGGTGCGTCTGCTGACCCGTTACTACGGCGTCGCCTATGGTTATCGCAAAGGCGTGGATATCGTTAAAGATATGGGCGGCGGCTTCCTGCAGAAACTGACTGAGGGGGCGTCAATCCTCGGCCTGTTTGTCATGGGGGCGCTGGTTAACAAGTGGACGCATGTGAACATTCCGATGGTGGTGTCAAAAATCACCGGCTCTGACGGACAGGTTCACGTCACCACGGTGCAGACTATCCTTGATCAGCTGATGCCTGGTCTGGTGCCGCTGCTGTTGACCTTCGCCTGTATGTGGCTGCTGCGTAAGAAAGTTAACCCGCTGTGGATCATCGTTGGCTTCTTCGTCATCGGTATCGCCGGCTACGCGGTCGGCCTGCTGGGTCTGTAATTTCCAGGCTGTACGCCGGGGGCTTGCCCCCGGCTTTTTTTTATCAGGAGAAACGCAAAGCAATGACCTTCACGGACCTGGTGATCATCCTGTTTATCCTTGCGCTACTGGCCTACGCGATATATGACCAGTTTATTATGCCGAGGCGAAACGGCCCGGTACTGCTGGCCATCCCCCTGCTTCGCCACAGTCGCGTTGACGGCATGATCTTTGTCGGCCTCACCGCCATTCTGATCTATAACAACATCACCCAGCACGGCACGGCGATCACCACCTGGCTATTATCTGCGCTGGCGCTGATGGGGCTCTATTTATTCTGGATCCGTACGCCGAAAATCATTTTTAAACCGCGCGGCTTTTTCTTCGCCAACGTGTGGATAGAATATCAGCGGATTAAAGAGATGAATTTATCCGAGGACGGTGTGCTGGTGATGCAATTAGAGCAACGGCGGCTGCTGATACGCGTACGAAATATCGACGATCTGGAGAAGATATACAAACTTCTCATTACAACTCAATGACTTAAAAATATAGCCAGCGCTATATTATTCCCGTTAGCAGCGGAGAAATATTATAGCCACGGCTATATTTCCCGCCTAACCTTATCTTTTTTATTAACTATTTTTTCACTTATAAATTTAAATGAAAATCGTTATCATTTGGTTATTAAAATAGCCCTCTTCTGTTATTGTTTTATATTCTAAAAATATGTTAAGGTTGCGCCCGTCGTTGGGGAGTAGCCGATTTCCTGCCCGCCAGGAAATGTACGTGTCAACATACTCGTTGCAAAACGTGGCACGTACGGGTTGAAGAGATTCAATCAGGCGAGACCATAGATACATCACTGCTGTACGTATTGCTCAGCCATTGAGCGGCTCCGCGTATGTTTACTGGGGGCAGCGATGTGTCATATGGATTATCCCCGGTCAGGACACGCACATGAATTTATCCGCTACCATTCTTCTCGCTTTCGGCATGTCCATGGACGCCTTCGCAGCCTCCATCGGCAAAGGCGCCACCCTGCATAAACCCAAATTTTCAGAGGCAGTACGCACCGGGCTGATTTTTGGCGCCATTGAAACCCTGACACCGCTGGTCGGCTGGGGGCTTGGCATGCTGGCCAGCCAGTTTATCCTCGAGTGGAATCACTGGATTGCCTTTATTTTACTGGTGTTTCTCGGCGGGCGAATGATCGTCGAAGGTTTTCGCGGCGACAGCGACGAGGCGTGCGAGGCGCCTCACCGACATGGTTTCTGGCTTCTGGTCACCACCGCCTTCGCCACCAGCCTTGACGCGATGGCCGTCGGCGTCGGTCTGGCCTTCCTGCAGGTCAGCATTGTGACCACCGCGCTGGCGATCGGCTGCGCCACCTTTATCATGTCGACGCTGGGGATGATGGTCGGTCGCTTTATCGGCCCGCTGCTTGGCAAACGAGCCGAAATTCTCGGCGGTATCGTGCTGATTGGCATCGGCAGCGAAATCCTCTGGAGCCATTTCGCCGGTTAAGCTTTACGCTTCGCGCTGCCAGCAGTGGATCATAAAATCGGTCTGGCAACCAAAGGTCGGCTGCTGACGCAGCGCGGCGTGCACTTCGGCTTTAGCCCGCCATGCGAACGGCGTCATCTGCAGCAGGGCCTGCGCTTCACTTCCCGTCAGGATCATCGGGTAAGCCAGCTGCTGCTGAGCCTCCAGGCGGAACCCCGGCATCGCTTCCGTCTTCAGCTCATGCAGGCGAACTTCATCGTAAATCAGCCCTTTCAGCTCCAGTAGGTGACGGGGACCCGGCGTGGCGGTGATCACCCAACCACCGGGACGCACCACCCGCGCCAGCTCTTCGGCGTTGCAGGGCGCGTAAATGCGCACTACCGCGTCGAAGCTAGCGTCGGAAAATGGCAGGCGCTGGCTGGAGGCCACGCAAAAATTCACCTGCGGGTAGCGTTTTGCCGCCGCGCGGATCGCCGGCTTCGACACGTCCAGCCCCCAGCTGCGGCTGGCGATGGCGGCAAACGCGTGGGTGTAATACCCCTCGCCACAGCCGATATCCAGTAAATCCGTAGGGGCGTAATGTCGCAGCCGCTCAGCGATAGCATCCCGTAGCGGCCGATAATGTCCGGCGTCGAGGAACGCCCGCCGGGCCTGCATCATTTCGGCGCTATCGCCGGGATCGCGCGACCGCTTGAACTGCACCGGTAGCAGATTGACGTACCCCTCTTTCGCCAGATCGAACTGGTGCCGCTGCGGGCAGGAATAGTGGTTGTCGCTACGGCTGAGCGGCGCGTGACAAAGGGGGCAACTGTATGACATGACGGCTCCGGTGTTGCTGAAAGGGCGAAAGTGTAGCGCTATTCGCCCCTGCAGACCACTGTTACAGCGCCGGCCCCTGTGGGTGGCTATCGTGCATTACGATCAGATTCTCCGCCCCTTGCGGCATGCCGTCCGGCATGACGTTCTCCAGCCGCAGGACATCGCCCATGATCTGGCTGAAGACCGGCGCGGACACAGCGCCGCCGTAATAGGAACCATTGCTCGGATCGTTCATCACCACCACCAGCGCGAACTGTGGTCGACTGGCGGGCGCCACGCCGGCGGTATAGGCCACATACTTATCGATATATTTGCCGTCCGGGCCGATTTTCTTCGCCGTGCCGGTTTTTACCGCCACCCGGTAGTCGCGTACCGCCGCTTTGGTACCGCCCCCGCCCGGGAGCGCCACGCTCTCCATCATATGTTCCACGCTATGCACAATACTCTCCGGCATCACCCGCGTGCCCATCACCGGCGGATCGATGCGGGTAATCGACAGTGGTCGCGCAATGCCGAAGCCGCCGATGGTGGCGTAGACGTGGGCGAGCTGGAGCGGGGTGACCATCAAACCATAGCCGAAGGCGAAGGTGGCGCGATCCAGTTGCCCCCAGTAGCGGCGATGCGGCATCAGCCCGGCGCTTTCGCCGGTCAACCCCAGCCCCGTCGGTTCGCCGAAGCCGAAAGCTTTATAGGTATCGATCAGATGCTGCACCGGCATGGCGAGCGAGAGGTGGGACACGCCGGTATCGCTGGATTTCTGCAGGATCCCGGTCAGGCTCAGCTCCGGATAATAGCCCACATCGCGAATACGATGGCCATCGAGGACGAACGGATGGGTATCCACCACGCTGTCTGGCTGGACAATCCCCTGCTGCAGCGCAGTCATGATCACCAGCGGTTTGACCGTCGACCCGGGCTCGAAGGTGTCGCTGATGGCCCGGTTGCGAAAATCATCCAGCGTCGCGCTATCGCGATTGTTCGGATTGAAGTCCGGATAGCTGGCCATCGCCAGGATCTCGCCGGTATCAATTTTGATCAATACCGCCGCCCCGGACTCTGCTTTGTTCCAGCGGACGGCGTTGTCGAGGGCGTCTTCCGTCACCGTCTGCAGGCGTTCATCAATACTCAGCTGCAGATTATGCGCCGGAACCGGCGGCACTTCGGTAATGTTCTCAATGACATTGCCATGTTTATCTTTACGCACCAGACGTCGCCCGGGTTTACCGGTCAACTGGGCGTTAAAGCTTTTCTCCACCCCTTCGATGCCCTGATTATCAACATTGGTAAAGCCCAGCAGATTGGCAGCCACGTGGCCCGCCGGGTAGAACCGTCGCGATTCATCGCGCAGGTAGACGCCCGGCAGATGCAGTTTATCAATCCACTCTGCCTGCTCGGGATTGATCTGACGCGCCAGATAGAGAAAGCGAGCGTGGGGATGACTCTGTACCCGCTGGGCCAGCTCTCCGAGGTTGAGGTGCAGCGCTTCGGCCATCGCCTGCCAGCGGGGTCCATAGCCCACACCGCCCTTCTCCATAGTGGTCTGCGGGTCGATCCAGATAGCACTGACCGGAACGCTCACCGCCAGCGGCCGTCCTTCCCGGTCGCTGATCATCCCCCGCTCAACCGCTACGGGTTCTTCGCGCAGGGAGCGCATATCTTCTTGTTTTACCAGGTTATCGGGGGAGATAATTTGTAGCCAGCCCACGCGGACCAGCAGCAGCCCCAGACAACCGAGAATGGCCACACACAGTAACCCGAAGCGAATCGGGGTGAAACTGGCGGCGGACTTCGTTTTTTTCTTTAGCACCATAGCTCCGGCATTGTTTTGCAACCAACTGATTTAACAGAAAATTAGCAAAACTGACTGCTACACAATGCTAATAAAGATGAGTATTTGCAACAAGACGCGACGGGAGGGGGAAAAATGACATGCTTTGCAATAAAAATGCAAAAGCCCCGCGCAGGCGAGGCTTTTATACAAGAAGAATGGTCTTGTATCAGATAGCAGTTACGTTAACTGCAGCCGGACCTTTCTGGCCGTCCTGAATTTCGAACTCAACGTTCTGGCCTTCAGCCAGAGTTTTGAAGCCGTTACCCTGGATAGCGGAGAAGTGTACGAACACGTCTTTGCTGCCATCAGCCGGAGTAATGAAACCAAAACCTTTAGACTCGTTGAACCACTTAACTTGACCTTTAATCTTTGCCATTTGCAAAATTCCTTAGACTGTTTTCTTCGCCTGCTGGCGTTTACCTAGATAAAACTGACACATAACTGCATGAGGCACTAATTTAAGGTTCGGCAGAGAAGCGGTATTCAACGACAACGTGTTTACTCAGGACTTCTTTACTGAAAATGCCACACATAAACAGAACTGTACCTCGTTTAACCCGAAACGTGTTATCACACACTACGTAAATAATGGCAAGCCATTTTTAAACGTGTCTCGATCGTTCGCACAAATTATAAGGTAATCATTTGATCGCCTGCACATTTATGCGTCTTTGCCGCCCCTGGCAAGGCGCTACAGCATCAGCCAATATCGCCCATTCGTTGCCTCATTACTGCAACTTTTTTACCATAGCTCAACAACTTCGCTTCGTCCAGGTATGTCCGTACACGAACTGCTGTAATGTAAGCGTCTGGTGGGCAACGGTGAATATTGATGCGCATAATTCGTTATAACTCCAGACTAAAAATCGCTAAGCCGTGCCAGTGTAGTGATAATAAAACCTGTTAGTCGTCACGCTAAAAATAGTGCTAATTCTGCACCTTAATAATGAAAAAAAGATGACAGTGTCACGTTACCCAACAATAAACGCGGCGAGAATGACTTTATTTACAGCGTGTAATAAAGAGGATATTGCACTAAGAAAGGAATAATGGAATAAGAATAAGATATTACCGCCCGCTATCATGCAGGTGCGCATCTTATGATGCACACCTGTCGGGCGCCTTAACGTTCAGCTACCAGGCGGATAAACTCATCCTCCCCTTTCGCCTTGCCGGCGACGGTCGGCTCAGCCACATCCTCTTTCTCTGGCGCATTAGCTTCGCACAGGCGACGTAACAGCGCATTCTGCCGCTTTTGCTGATCCAGCAGCGCTTGCAGCAGCTCTATCTGCTCATTGGCCCGCGAACTGGCGCGGTTGACGAAGAACCATAACAACAGACCAACAAGCAGCAGCGCCACGGACACAGCCAGCGATGCCAGATTTAAAATCCCAGGATTTAGTAACTCACTCATTTCACCACCTCAAAGAGAAGGCGTTCATTCTACCACCCGCGGCGCAGAAGGAAATCAGTCGGCAGAAAAATGTCTTACCACGGAATAAATTTATTAATAGTGCAAATGCCGCTGAAAAACTGAACATCCTGGTCGCACATTACGTTAAGCATCTGAGTCCACAGCAACAGGCAGCCTGCTATGATGACTATCAGTAAAACCCACCGTAATTTTTTCACTCCACTCTCCGCATCAGTACGCAATGTCGCCAGGATAGCACGGCCTTCTTAAACCGCGGCTAACTGTATTACGAAAGGTAAGTTTAGGAATCATCGACTTGTTTCAAAACGTGTTCGTGTCAAAATCACGCCAGGGATCATACAAATAATGAGGCATCAATGCGATTAATCATTCGTACTATTATCTTGGTGGCTATCTTATGGATTGGCGTATTATTGAGCGGTTATGGGGTGTTATTCCACAGTGAGGAAAACGTCGGCGGTCTGGGTCTTAAGTGCCAATACCTCACCGCCCGCGGAGTCAGCACCGCACTTTATGTTCATTCCGACAGCGGAGTGATCGGCGTCAGCAGTTGCCCTCTGCTGCGTAAAAGCACAACCGTGGTTGATAACGGCTAACATCGAACCGGCGATCGCGACGTAGCGCCGCGGTCGCCAACCCGGTATCCGCCGCCTCAGAACGGATAGTCGTTGTATCCCATTTGTTCAGAAATCTTACGCGCCGCCTGATGGAGCATCGCCACGTATTCATGCAAGCGTTCTTCAGAGAAACGTAGCGTTGGGAAAGAGATGCTCAGCCCGGCGATGACCACGCCGAAACGGTCAAACACCGGCACGCCAATGCAGCGCAGCCCCTCTTCCTGTTCCTCATTATCCTCGCCATAGCCCTGCTCGCGAACGCCATCCAGCACTTTCAGCAACTCCTCGGTGCTGGTAATGGTCCGCTCGGTGCTGCGCTTATACTCCACGCCGTCGAGGATCTGCTCCACTTCGCTGCGATCGCGCCATGCCAGCAGCACCTTGCCAATCGCGGTACTGTACAGCGGGTTGCGGCGGCCAATACGCGAGTACATCCGCAGGTTATACATCGAGTCAATTTTATGGATGTAGACGATACTGTCTTCATCCAGCGCCCCAAGATGGATGGTCTCTTTCGTCAGTCGCGAAAGTTCGCGCATCTGAATATCGGCGCTGCGCACCAGGTCGACGTTCTGCAGCGCGCGCGCGCCCAGTTCGAACAGCTTGAGGGTGAGAGAGTATTTCTCAGACTCTCCTTCCTGTGCCACATAGCCCAGTGATTTCATGGTCTGTAAAAAGCGATAAACGGTGCTTTTCGACATCATGACGCGCTGGGACAGTTCGGTAATGCCAATTTCACGCTCTTCACCCAGCGCCTGTAGGATGCCGAAAACCTTCAATACCGAAGAGACAGAATCTGGCTGTTTATCCAAATCTGCACCTGCCATTTATCACCTCGTCGTAACTGTTTTATAAAAATTAGAACCGGTTTTTATTATAAATTCGCCGCCTCTGAGCCGCAATCATTCTTCTGCCACTTCGTTACAAATCTGCGACATACTGCGAATTAATCAATGCTAAACTCATCATTCAAAAAACCGTTTCATTTAAGACTCATATTCACCATGGATAAAAATTCTTCTGATGGCGTGCCGTTGCCGCAACGCTATGGCGCCATTCTGACCATCGTGCTTGGGCTGACCATGGCCGTGCTCGACGGGGCTATCGCCAACGTCGCGCTGCCGACTATCGCCAGCGATCTCAACGCCTCACCGGCGGCTTCAATCTGGATCGTTAACGCCTACCAAATCGCCATTGTCATCGCCCTGCTGCCGCTATCCTTCCTCGGCGACATGGTCGGCTATCGGCGTATCTATAAGATAGGCCTGGTGGTGTTTATCTTTACCTCGCTGGCCTGCGCGCTGTCGCGTAGCCTCGAAATGCTAACCTTCGCTCGCGTCGCGCAGGGATTGGGCGGCGCCGCGCTGATGAGCGTCAACACCGCGCTGATCCGTCTGATTTATCCGCAGCGCTTTCTTGGTCGCGGCATGGGCATTAACTCCTTTGTCGTTGCCGTCTCTTCGGCGGCCGGCCCGACTATCGCCGCAGCGATCCTCTCCCTCGCCTCATGGCAATGGCTGTTTTTAATTAACGTGCCTCTCGGCATCGTCGCCTTTGTTCTGGCCATGCGCTTTCTGCCGCCCAACAGCGCGCGCAGCAAAATCATCCGCTTCGATCTGCCGAGCGCCATTATGAACGCCCTTACCTTCGGGCTGCTAATCACCGCCCTGAGCGGTTTCGCCCAGGGGCAGTCCACTCAGCTGGTGCTGGCGGAGGTCGCCGCTATGCTGGTGGTGGGGTTCTTCTTCGTTCGCCGCCAGCTCACGATGCCCGTCCCCCTGCTGCCGGTCGACCTGCTGCGTATCCCACTCTTCTCTCTCTCTATCTGCACTTCCATCTGCTCCTTCTGCGCGCAGATGCTGGCGATGGTCTCCCTGCCCTTTTTTCTGCAGTCGATGATGGGGCGCAGCGAAGTGGAGACTGGTCTGCTGCTAACGCCGTGGCCGTTAGCGACCATGGTGATGGCGCCGCTGGCCGGCTATTTGATCGAGAAATGTCATGCCGGGCTGCTGGGGGCTGTCGGCCTGCTGATTATGGCCTGCGGCCTGTTCGGCCTGGCGCTGCTGCCCTCGTCGCCCTCCGATCTGGATATCATCTGGCGCATGGCGCTGTGCGGCGCCGGCTTCGGGCTGTTTCAGTCGCCGAACAACCATACCATCGTCGCCTCGGCTCCGAGCCATCGTAGCGGCGGCGCCAGCGGCATGCTGGGCACCGCTCGCCTGCTCGGACAGAGCACCGGCGCGGCGCTGGTGGCGCTGCTATTCAATTTGCTCGGTAACAACGGCACCCACACCGCCCTGCTGCTGGCCGGCACCCTGGCTATCGTCGCCGCGCTAATTAGCGGTCTGCGGGTCACTCAGCCGCGCGCAGCCTGACGGACGGTAAAAAAAATCCGCAGCTTGCGGGCTGCGGATTTTCGTTTTCAGCGTCAGAAGATGGATTATTTCAGATATTCACCGCTACGCAGGGCTTCAATACGCTTATCCAGCGGCGGGTGAGTCATAAACAGTTCGCTCATGGATTTCGCTTTACCGTTAATGCAGAACGCCATCATGCTGCTGGCTTCCTGCGGCTCATAGCTGGTTTTCAGACGCTGCAGGGCTGCAATCATCTTCTCGCGGCCTACCAGACGCGCCGAGCCGGCGTCAGCATGGAACTCACGGTAACGCGAGAACCACATGGTGATTATGCTGGCCAGAATACCGAACACCAGCTCAAGCACCGTGGCGACGGCGAAGTAGATCAGCGGGTTGCCATTGCTGCTCTCCCCTTCATCTTCCCGGTTGCCGCCGAGGAAACCGGCCGCAATCTGCGCGATAACGCGGGAGATAAAGATAACGAAGGTGTTCACCACCCCCTGGATCAGGGTCATGGTAACCATATCGCCATTGGCGATGTGGCTGATTTCATGGGCAATGACCGCTTCCGCTTCATCACGGCTCATGTTTTGCAACAGCCCGGTGCTGACGGCGACCAGCGAGGCGTCACGACGCGCGCCGGTGGCGAAGGCGTTAATGTCAGGCGCGTGATAGATAGCTACCTGCGGCATGGCAATACCTACCTGCTGCGCCTGCTGCGCAACGGTATTCATCAGCCAGCGTTCCGTTTCGTTGCGCGGCTGCTCGATCACTTCCCCACCCACTGACTTCAGCGCCATCCACTTCGACATCATCAGCGAAACGATAGAACCACCGAAGCCGAACAGCAGGGCCATAATCAGAAGACCGGTCATGCTGCTGGATTGGATCCCCGTGAGGCTTAACACCAGCCCGAACACGACTATCACTGCCAGGTTCGTCAGCAGGAAAAGCGCGATTCGCATCATAATTTTCTTTTTACCTCAATTTAACAAAACGCACTATGCGATTACCCACATCGTATGGGTCAGGCTGCAATTTTCAACCATCAGCCCCCGCTAAGTCACGATAAAAACACAACTTTACATTTTGTAGCATCTTGCTGACAGCGGCAGCGCAGGTTGACATTTTGTTAGATGAGCTGAATGGCGATGACAACGCGCACAAAAAAAACGGGCACCTCTCAGGGTGCCCGTTAGCAACTTATTTGCTGGCCGGCGGTTCCACCGCCGGGCGCGCTTTTTCCAGATGCGCCAGGTCTACCGCGATATGGACCGTTTCATCAAGATACGGATCCGGCTCCTGGTAATCCTTCGGCAGATCGTCCAGTTTTTTCAGCGGCGGCTTGCCTTCGCGTTTCAGGCGATCGTTAATCCGCGCCAGACGAATCGCATCATCTTCTTCGTTCTCTTTCTCACGCTGGGCGTAGTTCAGAGAGACGATGTTACGTTTGTCCTTCATCGCGTTATAACGGGCAATATCCTTCATGATGTACTGGAATTCAGGATCCTGCGCAATACGCTCGTCGTGGCGCTTGAGCAGCTCCGGTCCAAACGGGGTCAGATCCCCGGACTTCACATAGGTGGCCGCGTTGATGCTATCCCACGGCAGCGCGTTGTCTTCATACTGCTCGCCGGTTTCGCGATCTTCATTGCCGGTTGGCATCATGATATCCGGCGTCACGCCTTTGCGCTGCGTACTGCCGCCGTTAATACGATAGAACTTCTGGATGGTGTACTGGACGGAACCCAACGCCGGCCACTCCGGACGCAGCATTTGATCGTAAATACGATTCAACGAGCGATACTGCTGTACCGTCCCTTTACCGAAGGTCGGTTCGCCAACGATCAGCGCGCGGCCATAGTCCTGCATCGCTGCGGCGAAGATCTCAGACGCCGAGGCGCTAAAGCGGTCAACCAGCACCACCAGCGGCCCTTTGTAATAAACCACGCCATCGTTGTCGCTGTCTTCGCGCACTTTGCCATTATTATCCCGCACCTGCACCACCGGACCGGACGGAATAAACAGACCCGAGAGCGATACCGCCTCTGTCAGCGCTCCGCCGCCGTTGCTGCGCAGGTCAATGATGATGCTGCTGACGTTCTGTTTTTCCAGCTTCTGCAGCTGCACTTTCACGTCATCGGTCAGGCCAACGTAAAAGCCTGGAATATCCAGCACGCCGACTTTTTCTTTCCCGACGGTTTTCACCGACATCTTCACCGCACGGTCTTCCAGACGAATGCGCTCGCGGGTCAGCGTTACAATACGCGTCTTGGCTCCTTTACCGGCCGGCAGGATTTCAAGACGAACCTTGCTGCCCTTCGGCCCTTTAATCAGCGCCACGACGTCATCCAGACGCCAGCCGATGACATCAACCATCGACTTCCCGGTCTGGCCAACGCCAACGATGCGATCGCCGACGCTGATCGCTTTGCTTTTCGCGGCTGGACCGCCCGCCACCAGCGAATTAATGACGGTATAGTCATCATCCATCTGCAGCACGGCGCCGATCCCCTCGAGTGAGAGGCTCATTTCGGTGTTGAACTGCTCGGTATTACGCGGCGACAGATAATTTGTGTGCGGATCGATTTCGCGAGCGAAGGCGGTCATCGCCAGCGAGAAGACATCTTCGCTGTTGGTTTGCGCCAGGCGACGGATAGCAAACTTATAGCGACGGGTTAAGGTGTCGCGGATCTCTTTATCGTCTTTACCCGCCAGCTTCAGGCTTAACTGGTCAAACTTAACCTTAGCGTCCCACAGCTTGTTCAGCTCGGCCTCGTCTTTTGGCCACGGCGCTTTGGAGCGGTCAAGGTTGAAATTATCATTGCCGGTAAAGTCCATCGGACGTTCAAGCACCTTCAGCGCATACTGATAGCGCTCGAAGCGGCGCTGCTGCCCCAGGTTGTAGAGGTCGTAAAAAACGTCCAGTTTCCCGCTGCGCAGCTCATCGCCAATTTGGTCTTTTTTAGCCGCAAACTTCGCCACATCGCTGGCCAGCAGCACATTGTGGCTGTAGTCCAGCAGGTTCAGGTAACGGTCAAAAATCTTTGCCGAGAAGGCGTTGTCGAGATCAAACTGACGGTAATGAGAGCGGGTAAAGCGCGACGTCACGCGCTCGCTTACCGTCGCGTGCTGCGGCTCTTCTTTCAGCACGGGGATTTGATCTGCGCGGGTTATGTCATCAACAGCGAATGCATGGCCTGCTATTGCCAGCAGGCCCGCAAGCGCGGTGATTTTAAAAAATGTGTTCATGCCTGGCCCGGCCTCCGTTTCAGAACACCAGGTGTTCTGCGCGTACAATCATTGACATACCAGAAGTCAGCTGTACACGAACGCCATCTTTGGTGATTTCCAGAACGGTGGCGTCCATGGCGTTATTGCCTGCTTTTACCTTCAGCGCCTGGCCGACGGTCAGAACGGAAACATCCGATACCGGAGTAAGACGCTCTTCACGCGGGGCTTTGGCCGCAACAGGACGCGGTTTACGCTGTTCAGCGCCTTCTTTACGACGCGGCTGCTGAGGACGCGGTTTACGCTCGCGGCGAACGCCTTCATCCTGCTGGCCTGCGGCCGCAGCGGCTTCGCGTTTTTTCGCCTGCTGGGCTGCGCGCTGCGCCTGAACGCGAGCTTTCGCTTCTTCCAGCTGCTGACGCGCATGGGCAATGTGCTGCTCTTCCAGTTCGCCGCACGGATTGCCATCCAGGTCAACGCGAATAGCGCCGGCTTTTACGCCGTACAGATAACGCCAGCTGGACGTGTAGAGACGTAATGCAGCGCGAAGCTGGGTCTTGCTGAGATTCATCTCACCACCCACTCGCTCAACGAGATCCTGAAAAATTCCGATTTTCAGGGGGCGCGCTTCACCTTCAGCGCTAAAGCACTGCGGGAAACGTTCGGCCAGAAAGGCGATAACTTCTTTACTGCTATTCAACTTAGGTTGATTTTCCATGAAATTTCCTGATTACAACGGACGTAGCCAACAAGCCGCAGGCATGAACAGGCGACATTATAATGACGTCCTCGCTAAATGCTACGTTATCCGTTGATTATCCCACGACACGGGTAAAGATTTTTTGATAATCCGTGGCCGCAATGAGTTTTTCCAGATGCTCGACCAGCGTGCGCAACCCCTGCTCATCTTCAGCGGTGAAGCGCCCGTAAGCCGGACTATCGATATCCAGCACGCCGATAATCTGGCCATTCACGCGCAGAGGGAAGACAATTTCCGAATTACTGGCGGCATCGCAGGCAATGTGGCCGTCAAAGGCGTGGACGTCCTCGACGCGCTGGACCTGAGCCTGCGCCACCGCCGCGCCGCATACGCCTCGCCCGACCGGGATCCGCACGCAGGCCAGTTTGCCCTGGAACGGTCCCAACACCAGGGTATCGCCTTCCAGAAGGTAGAAACCGGCCCAGTTGACCTCGCTCAGCCGCTCGAACAACAGCGCGCTGGTATTGGCGATCATCGCCAGAAAACTGGTTTCACCTGCCATTAATGCCTGGAAATCGCGGTTCAGATCCGCGTAAAATTCTGTTTTGCTCATTATATCTTCACTTTGTTGTCTTACTGCCTGATACGTACAGCCTACTAAAATAAGCATTAAATGCGCTTGGGCTCAAGATGAATTCATTCATAGGTTAAGATAGTGAGATACATTCATTCCTGTACGTAATAAATGCCGATAAAAACACCCACCCTCAAACCTGCGAAAAAGATGGTCGTGCATACCGTCAGCACGCCGCTTCCCTATGCGCATTATCAGCGCTGTACGCAGTGTGACATGCTCTTCCGCTTACCGGTGCTCAAACGCAACCAAAGCGCCTGGTGTCCGCGCTGTAACGCGAAGGTGCGCGATGGCCGCGACTGGTCGCTGACCCGCCTGGGCAGCATGGCCCTCGCGATGCTATTGCTCATGCCTTTCGCCTGGTCTGAGCCTTTGCTGCGCCTGCATCTGTTGGGCGTACGCATCGACGCCAACGTCCTGCAGGGGATCTGGCAGATGACCGCGCAGGGCGATCCGATTACCGCCGCCATGGTGCTGTTTTGCGCGGTAGTCGCCCCGGTGCTGCTGGTGGTCTCCATCAGCTATCTCTGGCTGGGCAATGTGCTGGGGATGAACCTGCGGCCGGTGCTGCTGATGCTCGGCAAGCTTAAAGAGTGGGTGATGCTGGATATCTATCTGGTGGGCATCGGCGTCGCCTCCATCAAGGTGCAGGATTACGCCTTCCTGCAGCCGGGCATCGGTCTGGTGGCGTTTATCTCCCTGACGTTGTTGAGCATCCTGACGCTTATTCATATGAACGTCGAAGAGCTATGGGAGCGTTTCTATCCCGAGCGTCCGGCGACCCGCGCCGATAATAATCTGCAGGTGTGCACCGGCTGCCATTACACCGGCTATCGCGACGCGCGCGGCCGCTGCCGACGCTGCCACACGCCGCTGCATCATCGCCGACCGCAGAGCCTGCAGCGCAGCTGGGCGGCGCTGATTGCCTCGCTGGTTTTCCTCTTTCCGGCCAACCTGTTGCCAATCTCCATCATCTACGTCAACGGCGCGCGCCAGGACGACACGATCCTCTCGGGGATCATCTCCCTGGCCAGCAGCAATATCGCCATTGCCGGGGTCGTGTTTATCGCCAGTATTTTGGTGCCATTCACCAAAGTTATAGTGTTATTTACCCTGCTGCTCAGCATACAATTCAAGTGCGAGCAGGGATTGCGCACCCGCATCCTGCTGCTGCGGCTAATCACCTGGATTGGCCGTTGGTCGATGCTGGATCTGTTTGTTATCTCACTCACCATGTCGCTAATAAATCGCGATCAGCTCCTCGCCTTCACCATGGGGCCGGCTGCGGTTTACTTTGGCGGCGCGGTAATTTTAACTATTCTTGCAGTTGAATGGCTGGACAGCCGCTTACTTTGGGACGCACATGAGTCAGGAAACGCCCGCTTCGCAGACTGAAGCCAGAATAAAAACCAAACGCCGTATTTCGCCATTCTGGCTGCTGCCGGTCATCGCGTTGCTGATTGCCGCCTGGCTAATCTGGACCAGCTTTGACGACCGCGGATCGACGATTACGATTGATTTCCAGTCCGCGAACGGCATCGTGCCGGGACGGACGCCGATCCGCTATCAGGGGGTTGAAGTCGGCACCGTCCAGGATATTAGCCTCAGTAAAGATCTGAGTAAGATTGAGGTTTCGGCCAGCATCAAACGCGATATGAAAGATGCGCTGCGCAAAGAGACCCAGTTCTGGCTGGTCACGCCGAAAGCCTCTCTGGCAGGCGTATCGGGCCTCGATGCGCTGGTGGGCGGGAACTACATCGGCATGATGCCGGGCAAGGGTGAACCCGAAGATCACTTTGTCGCCCTCGACACCCAACCTAAATACCGCATCAACAACGGCGAGCTAATGATCCACCTGCAGGCGCCGGATCTTGGCTCTCTGAACAGCGGCTCGCTGGTCTACTTCCGAAAAATCCCGGTCGGGCGGGTGTATGACTATTCCCTGAATGCCAATAATCAGGGGGTGACCATCGATGTGCTAATTGAGCGCCGGTTTACCAATCTGGTGAAAAAAGGCAGCCGCTTCTGGAACGTCTCAGGCGTCAAGGCCGACGTCGGCCTGAGCGGGGCCAAAGTGCAACTGGAGAACCTGTCCGCGCTGGTGAACGGCGCCATCGCCTTTGACTCCCCCGCCGATTCGCATGTCGCCTCGCAAAACGATGAATATCACCTGTATGAAGATCTGGCGCATAGCCAGCGCGGCGTGGTAGTGACCCTCGATCTGCCTGATGGCGACGGACTGAAAGCAGGCTCGACGCCGCTCATGTATCAGGGGCTGGAGGTGGGCCAGTTAAGCAAACTGAATCTAAACCCCGGCGGCAAAGTTACTGGCGAGATGACCGTCGACCCGAGCGTGGTGACGCTGCTGCGGGAGAAAACGCTGATTCAGATGAAGAAGCCGAAGCTCTCCCTCGATAACCCCAGCATTAGCACCCTACTCACCGGCAATACCTTTGAGCTGGTGCCCGGCGAAGGCGAGCCACGCAATCACTTCTCGGTAATGCCCGCGGATAAAGCGCTGCTGGATGAGCCCAACGTCGCCACCGTTACCCTCTCGGCGCCGGAAAGCTACGGCATCGACGGCGGTCAGCCGCTGGTGCTGCACGGAGTAAAAGTCGGCCAGGTGCTGGAGCGTAAACTGACGGCCAAAGGGGTAACCTTTCAGGTTGCCATTGATCCTGAATACCGCGATCTAATTCACGGCGACAGCAAATTTGTGGTTAACAGTCGTCTGGACGTCAAAGTGGGGCTCGACGGCGTGCAGGTGCTGGGCGCCAGCGCCAGCGAATGGGTGAACGGCGGGATCAGGGTGATCCCGGGCGAAAAAGGCAAAATGCAAAGCAGCTATCCGCTGTACGCTAACCTTGAAAAGGCGCAGGAAAATAGCCTGAGCGAAGTGCCGACCACTACCCTGAGCCTGTCTGCTGAGACGCTGCCTGACGTTCAGGCCGGCTCGGTGGTGCTGTATCGTAAATTTGCCGTCGGCGAGATCATCGCCGTCAAACCGCGCAAGGATGCATTCGATATCGATCTGCATATCAAGCCGGAGTACCGCTACCTGCTGACCAACAACAGCGTCTTCTGGGCGGAAGGCGGTGCGAAGGTCAAGCTTGACGGTAACGGACTCACCGTGCAGGCCTCGCCGCTGGCGCGCGCGATCAAAGGGGCGATCAGTTTCGATAACCTCAATGGCAGCAGCGCCGGAGCACGGCTGAATAACAAACGTATCCTTTATGCATCTGAAACGGCGGCGCGCGCCGTGGGCGGCCAAATCACCCTGCACGCGTACGACGCCGGGAAGATGGCGGCCGGGATGCCGATTCGTTATCTCGGCATCGACATCGGTCAAATCCAGTCGCTGGAGCTAATCACCGCCAAAAACGAAGTGCAGGCGAAAGCGGTGCTCTATCCGGAATACGTCGGCACCTTCGCTCGCGCCGGGACCCGCTTCTCGGTGATCACTCCGCAAATCTCCGCCGCGGGCGTGGAACATCTCGACACCCTGTTCCAGGCCTACATCAACGTTGAGCCCGGCCGCGGCCCGGCACGACGCGATTTTGAGATCCAGGATACGACGATCAGCGATTCGCGTTATATCGACGGCCTGAACATCGTGGTGGAAGCGCCGGAGGCGGGGTCGCTTGGCATCGGTACGCCGGTCCTGTTCCGCGGACTGGAAGTCGGGACGGTTACCGGACTGTCGCTGGGGTCGATGTCTGACCGGGTGATGGTTAAGCTGCGCATCAGTAAGCGCTACCAGTACCTGGTACGTAATAACTCGGTGTTCTGGCTGGCCTCGGGTTACAGCCTCGACTTCGGCCTGATTGGCGGGGTGGTGAAAACCGGTACCTTCAATCAGTTTATCCGCGGCGGGATCGCCTTTGCCACGCCGCCGGGCACGCCGCTGGCGCCGAAGGCCCAGGATGGCAAGCACTTCCTGCTGCAGGAGAGCGAGCCGAAAGAGTGGCGGGAGTGGGGCACCGCTCTGCCGCAGTAATGCCCCCTTCTCCCGCCCCGGGCAACGCCGGGCGCGGGGAGAGGGTAAACCGCACGCCCCGGTGTCACGCGCCGGGGCGTTTGTGCTAAACTGCGCACCCTTTTTTTCTGTGGTGCGCTGCCCGTGGCTGAAAATACTGTCTATTTCCCTGAAGCGTTTCTCGCTCAAATGCGCGCGGCGATGCCAGCGCATCTCTCTTTCGACGACTTTATCGCCGCCTGTCAGCGCCCGCTACGCCGCAGTATTCGCGTCAATACGCTGAAGATTAGCGTCGATGATTTCCTCTCTCTGGTTGCCCCCTACGGCTGGCAGCTCGCGCCGGTGCCCTGGTGCGCAGAGGGATTCTGGATCGAGCGAGAGGATGACGACGCGCTGCCGCTGGGCAGTACCGCCGAACATCTCAGCGGGCTGTTCTATATTCAGGAAGCCAGTTCGATGCTGCCGGTCGCCGCCCTGTTCGCCGATAACCGGCAGCCCGAACGGGTGATGGACGTTGCCGCCGCCCCGGGATCGAAAACCACCCAAATTGCAGCCCGAATGGGCAACGCGGGCGGCATTCTCGCCAATGAATTCTCCGCCAGCCGGGTGAAGGTGCTGCATGCCAACATCAGCCGCTGCGGCATCAGCAACGTCGCTCTGACCCACTTCGACGGCCGGGTTTTTGGCGCGGCCTTGCCCGAAACCTTCGATGCCATCCTGCTTGACGCCCCCTGCTCCGGCGAAGGGGTTGTACGTAAAGACGCCGACGCGCTGAAAAACTGGTCGCCGGAGAGCAACCTCGACATCGCCGCCACTCAGCGCGAGCTTATCGACAGCGCCTTCCATGCTCTGCGCCCTGGCGGGACGCTGGTGTATTCCACCTGCACCCTGAATCGTGAAGAAAATCAATCGGTCATTGAGTGGCTGCTGTCCCGCTATCCGCAGGCGGTGGAGATCCTGCCGCTGGGAGAGTTGTTTCCCGGCGCAGCCGACGCCTTAACCGCGGAAGGTTTTCTGCACGTTTTTCCGCAAATTTACGATTGCGAAGGCTTCTTTGTCGCGAGGTTGCGCAAAACTGCGGCGATCGATCCGCTCCCGGCGCCAGGCTATAAGGTCGGTAAATTCCCGTTTACGCCGCTGAAGGACCGGGAGGCCGCCGCGGTAACTGCCGCCGCCAGGGCTGTTGGCCTGGAGTGGGACGCAGGCCATACGCTGTGGCAGCGGGATAAAGAGCTGTGGCTGTTTCCGCTGGCTTTGGAGCCCCTGTTCGGCAAGGTGCGCTTTTCTCGCATCGGCGTGCGCCTGGCGGAGCTGCACAATAAGGGGTACCGCTGGCAGCATGAGGCGGTTATCGCCTTTGCCGCGCCGCAGCGCGCCTTCGAGCTGTCGCAGGAGGAAGCGGAAGAATGGTATCGCGGGCGCGACGTCTATCCGCAAACCGCGCCTGGGCAGGATGAAACCATTGTGACCTTCCAGGGCGTCCCGCTGGGCCTGGCGAAGCGCGTCGGCTCCCGACTGAAGAACAGCTATCCGCGCGAACTGGTGCGCGATGGAAAACTTTTTGCCGGCAAGGTGTGAGGCCGCGCAAAAAATGCGCACTTTTTGACTGGCGCTTTTCGCCCCATTGACTACGCTGAAAAATAACGGCCATAACTGGTCGTACCACAACTCAGCTGAAAAATGGGGTGAAGCGATGAGTAAAACCAATGTCCGCATCGGCGCGTTCGAAATAGACGATGCCGAACTGCACGGTGAGCATCAGGGTGAGCGAACGTTAAGCATACCCTGCAAATCCGATCCAGACTTATGTATGCAGCTTGACGCCTGGGATGCCGACACCAGCGTGCCCGCGATTCTCAATGGCGAACATTCCGTTCTCTACCGTAAACATTACGACCGCCAGTCCGATGCCTGGGTCATGCGCCTTGCCTGACACCAATGAACCCGTCGCCTGAGACGGGTTATTTATTTCCCCGTCCCGCCGTCATCCCCTACACTAAATAGTATGTGAACCCGAGCATGAGGCCAGGATGTTTGCCTTAGTGTTGTTTATTTGCTATCTGGATGGCGGCTGCGAGGACATTGTGGTTGACGTCTACCGCGAGGAAACGCAGTGCTTAGTGGCGATGGAGGATCAGCGGATCCGCCACGGTGGCTGCTACCCGATAGAAGATTTTATTGATGGCTTCTGGCAACCCGCCAGCGAATACAGCGACTTTTAGCCTGCCGACTGCAGCGCCACCAGCGTCAGCGTCCCACCAAACACAGCGCCCGTATCAATATAGTGTTGATTATCGTGGTCATAACGCGCCTGAAGCGGCGTATGGCCAAACCAGAAATGGTCTGCGCCGCCAATAGCGCCATGGCGCCCCGCCAGGTGTTCACTCAGACGATGGCGGCTCCATAGTACCCGTTGGGGATCCACCGGCTGCTGCCAGCGATAGACCGGCGCCGGGTAATCGGCGTGGGCGATCACATGCCGCGCTTTCTTGCATTCCACTTCAATAATCAACGGTAGCCGCCGACAGTGCGCCAGCAGCCGATCGACGTCGGCCCGCTGCCGCGCATCGCCCTTGACGTACCAGTCGCCACCGTTCATCTGCCAGAGCCGCATATCTCCGCTCTCCAGCGCCTCCAGCGCCATCTGCTCATGATTCCCCCGAACGGCCCTGAACCAGCGACAGCGCAACAGGCCAAGACAATCGGCGCTCTGCGGCCCGCGATCGATCAGATCGCCCACCGAGATCAGCAGATCGGCCCAGGGATCAAAACGCAGCTGACGCAGGCGATTCATCAGCAGCGCAAAGCAGCCATGCAGATCGCCCATCAGCCAGATATTACGCCAGTCGCTGCCGTTAATACGTTGATACATATAATTACCTCTCAGCGGTAATTATAGGTAATTCCAGCAAAGGTCCACGGAATTTAATTTACACCTCAATCAATTTTAAACAGACGGCAAATATAGTCCGCCAGAGGATTAAGCTTGTCAGTGGCTCGCTTTAAAATAGGGGGAAATCACAACGAGGTGTTTATCGTGACAGACAATAGCCTGCATTCATCCGGCGTGCTAGCGCCGCGCTCGCATCTTATTGCCGATCTGGTGATGGGCAGATTGACACCTGCCCCCATCTGGCGGCAAAAAAATTACCGCTTTAAGTTTTTGCTGCGCACGGCCTTATTTTATAACGCCACCAGAGCGATGCTGGAAGCGCTCAGCGCTCGGGATGATTTTAATCAGCTGCTGGCCGCGCAGGCTACGCTGCCGGGCAAAGTACACCGTCAATATCTGACCCGCGATCTCAACGCCTGGCAGCGGGCGGTGGCGGTAATCAACCATTATCGTTATATCGACACCCTACGCGGATCGCGGCTGGCGCACGCTATGACCGCGGTGTCTGAGGTCCCGCTGCTGACGTTAAACGGAAAAGAGGACCGCCGGTTTACTCTTTATGCCTCCTCGGCAGGCAAAGCCGAACGTGAGGGTGAAACCACTCTGTGGCTGCGCGACAGCGACCACACCCTGCTGGCCAGCGCCACCTTCAGCGTAACCCGTGATCACGATGCCTGGCAGCTGGTTATCGGCGGTCTGCAGGGGCCACGACGTCACGTTTCTCATGAGGTGATAAAGCAGGCGACTCGCGCCTGCTACGGCCTGTTTCCGAAGCGCCTGCTGCTGGAGTTTATCTGGCAGCTGGCCGCGCGCAGCCAAATCGCGGCTATTTACGGCGTCAGCGATAATGGTCACGTGTTCCGCGCCCTGCGCTATCGCCTGAGCAAAGGCCGCCATTTCCACGCCAGCTACGACGAGTTCTGGCAGTCTATCGACGGCCAGCCGGAAAGCCCCTGGCGCTGGCGGCTACCGCTATGTCTGGAAAGAAAATCGCTGGAGAGTATCGCCAGTAAAAAACGGGCTGAATATCGGCGGCGATTCCAGCTGCTGGATCAGCTGACGGAGCAGGTGGCAATATTGACGCAGCGGCATGCCGGTGATAAAATTGCGCTGTCGGTGAAGCCGAATTACAACATGGCGTTTGCTTATTATGTCAATATTTCGCTACTATCAGGGTCCCCGAAGGCCACCGGATAGTCGCTTGCATAATGAGTAAAACCGAAATTTTTCTGCTGATTATTCTGGCGGTCATTCTGCTCGGGAGCATATGGTTTATTTTCAGCGATGAAATTTGGCTATTGCTCTGCTATCTGGAAAGTCAGATATACCCTACATTCAGCGTTCCGCAATAATATTTTCCGCCCGCAAAAGTGCTCGTGCTTATTATTTATGCCACCTCGTCAGCCGGCGAGGTGTAATCGCATGAATTGCCAAATCGTTTAGATTTTGCTTATTTTATTTATCATACAAATATGTATACTAGCAGGCTTCCGATGTTGGCCCGCCAGTTAACCTGCACGCCGGGCCTGTTTAGGTGCAGGTTTTTTCTTTTCTCCGCCCTCGTTTACGGTTCCACCTTTGCCACCTCCCCCTTCCACAGGATGCGATTTATGTGTAAATGAATTGTGTATGCTAAAAACGGTGTGCTATAACGGGACATCCAGAGGCCAGCGGGTGTTTGACTGACAGGATGTCGCTGGCTATTGAGAAAGAAGACAGATAAAGATAAAAAGAGACCGAATACGATTCCTGTATTCGGTCCAGGGAAATGGCTCTTGGGAGAGAGCCGTGCGCTAAAAGTTGGCATTAATGCAGGCTAAGTCGCCTTGCACTATAAGAATAGTTTAACGCGTCAGCTTTTCCAGTCCGCGGCCAAAGTGGCTGCATAATTCCTGGAAAGGGGGCCCCTGCCAGCGAAAAAACCGCCACTGCCGTTGTCCGGCAAGGGCGGTTTTTTTAATGTTATTACAGCAGGATAGCGAGAAAGTTTAGCAGAGCTTCTGCGCTCGCTCGATAAAGGGCGCGAGGCTCATTTTTTGTCCCGGATGCTGCGGATCGTCGTTCTGGATCACTGAGATCGGCTGCGCGGTGGTTTTGCCGGCTTTGACCTGCTGCTCAGCCACCTCATTGAGCGGATACTGAACCAGCGTGCTCGGGTTGATGGCGTAAAGCGCGTTACCCGGTCGACAGGTCAACATAACCTCTTCCCGGTTGAACGCCCAGCTCTCCTTCCCCACCTCAAAACGGCTCACGGTGATAATTTGTGGCGCTGCCAGAGCAGCCCCGGAGCTTGCCAGTAACAACATGGTCAGAACAATTTTTTTCATGATTTTGCCAGTTAATTCAATAAGGTTCCCAGGTGGCAAACAGACTGACGGCCAGCAGCGCCAGCGCGCCCAGCCCTATTTCAGCCTGCGTGGTTCGCAGGATCAGGCTTTCCGCCCGCGAACCGCTTGCCGACATGCGCGGTACCAGAACATACCTGTTCACTAACGCAATTACCACCATCCCGGCGACCAGCGCACATTTGATCAACAACATGCGTCCCCACGGCGATGCGCCAATCAATCCTCCCTGGATCAACAGCGCATTGAGCGCTCCGCTGGCAATCGTGCCGGCGACGGCCAGATGCCCGTAACGTGAAAAGCGCGCCATGGTATAGACCGCGGCCGGCCGCCAGCGCCCCTGCGCCAGGCGCAGGCAATAGATAAAGGGCAACAGACCGCCAAACCAGCTGGCGACGCAGAAGAGATGCACAGCGTGGTTTGTCCGCTGCAGCACGCCGGTGAGACCATCGTGCATAGCGGCGTGCCCTACCCCGGCGGAAAGCAGCAGCTGTGCCGCCAGCAGGGCCACCAGCTGGCGGGCGCCGTGACGGGGACGGATCCACACTACCGCAAGCGCGATCCACGCCAGTAGGATCTGCCAGATCCACACTCCACCAAAGTGGGTCCCGGCCACCGCCTGCCAGACGGCGGGTCGCCAGACATCCGTCCAGCCTTCGCCCATCATTCCTCCCTGCAGGAGATACAGCGCCAGCGTAGAGATCGCGCCGATCAGCAGCAGCGGGCGCAGTAGTGGATAAAAGCGCAGCATCAGCACGCGTCTCAGCGGTACCGGCGCCCACCAGGCGCCATACAGCACGCAGCCAAAAGCCAGCATCAGGGAGATAAAGTGCCCAAAGCGCAGGGTAATATAGAGCCCGGTCAGCATCGCTTACTTCACGCTAAAGGTATATTGCCCTTTGGTTTTATGACCATCCACCGAGACCACATGCCATGCCACGGTGTACTCTCCCGGCGGCAAGGCTTCCGCCAAAGGTAACGTGACCTCGGCCGGATTATCGGCGCTGCGGGTCAGTTTTCCGGTAGCCACCGCATGCTGCTGCGGACCGGTGACGGTCACGCCGCTGAATGCGGGTTCAATACCTTCGGAAAAACTGAGCGTCAGCGTCTGTGGGGAAGCTGAAAGCTGCGCCCCGGCGGTCGGGATCTGCTGCTGCAGGTGAGCGTGGGCGAAGGCGCCCGCCGCGGTTAACATCCCGGCAAGCGCAACGGAGAGGCGCAACGCGCGTCCAGCAAGAAGTCGCATATTCGTCATTCCCTTTTGTTATGTCTGTAGCACAGAGAATAACCCTGTATAATGCCAGAGTCGAGCCAGGCATCTGGCCCTGACCGGATTTATAAGCAGAGTGGAGTGGATGATGGAAAGAAATCTGGCCAAAATTTCGCAAGATGAGATGGATAAAGTCAATGTCGATCTCGCCGCCGCCGGCGTTGCTTTTAAGGAGCGGTACAATATGCCGGTGGTCGCTGATTTAGTCGAGCGTGAACAGCCTGCACATCTGCGCGACTGGTTCCGTGAACGACTGATCGCCCATCGGCTGGCCTCCGTCTCCCTTTCGCGACTACCGTGGGAGCCGAAACAGAAATAATGCGCGCTCGCCTCCTCCCCGTCGGTTGGCAAGCCCGGCCAATTCCATTACGCTTATTGTTTTGCTCTGGAGCGAGCCATGCTGCGCGTCATTGATACCGAAACCTGCGGCCTGCAGGGGGGCATCGTTGAAATCGCCTCGGTCGATATAGTCGACGGGCAAATTACCAATCCCATGAGCCATCTGGTGCGTCCCGATCGGCCCATCAGCCCGCAGGCGATGGCTATCCACCGGATCACGGAAGAGATGGTCGCTGATAAGCCGTGGATTGAGGAGATTATTCCGCACTATCATGGCAGCCCGTGGTACGTCGCGCATAACGCCAGCTTCGATCGCCGGGTGTTGCCGGAGATGCACGGCGAGTGGATCTGTACGATGAAGCTGGCCCGACGCCTGTGGCCGGGAATCAAATACAGCAATATGGGGTTATATAAATCACGTAAGCTGAACGTGACTACGCCGCCGGGACTGCATCACCACCGGGCGCTGTATGACTGCTATATCACCGCCGCGCTGCTGCTGGATATCATCAATGTTTCCGGCTGGACCCCTGACGAAATGGCCGATATCACCGGTCGGCCGGCGCTGCTGACTACTTTTACCTTCGGCAAATACCGGGGTAAGGCCGTCGCCGAGATTGCTGAAAACGATCCAGGCTATCTGCGCTGGTTATTCAACAATCTCGACCGCATGAGCCCCGAACTGCGCCTGACGCTCAGGCATTACCTCGGGGAATAGCGCCTACACTGCCGCTTTTCCCGGCAGTGTCCCCTGCGCCAGGGCGATGAAAAAGGCGTACTCCAGCGCCACCCCTTCATAGCTTTTAAAGCGCCCGGATTTTCCGCCATGTCCGGAATCCATATCGGTGCAGAGCAGCAGCAGGTTATCGTCGGTTTTCAGTTCCCGCAGTTTCGCCACCCATTTAGCCGGCTCCCAGTATTGCACCTGGGAATCATGCAGACCGGTAGTCACCAGCATGTGGGGATAGGCCTGCGCCCTCACGCCGTCATAGGGACTGTAGCTTTTCATATAGTGATAATAGGTTTCATCCTGCGGATTTCCCCACTCTTCAAATTCGCCGGTGGTCAGCGGAATAGTTTCATCCAGCATGGTGGTCACCACATCGACGAACGGCACCTGGGCTATCACGCCATGGAACAGCTCTGGCCGTTCATTCACGGCCACGCCCATCAGCATTCCGCCGGCGCTGCCCCCCATGCCGTAGCAAAGCCGCGGATCGCCGTACCCCTGGGCAAGCAGCGCGTCACAGACGTCCAGATAGTCGTTGAAGGTATTTTTCTTACACAGGAATTTACCGTCTTCATACCATTGCTGACCCAGCTCGCCGCCGCCGCGGACGTGGGCGATGGCGTAGACAAAGCCGCGGTTGAGCAGGCTCAGCCGGCTGGCGCTGAAATCGGCATCGATACTCTCGCCATATGAGCCATAGCCATAGACCAGCAGCGGGTTGCTCCCTTTGCGAAAATGTTCGCGATGGTAGACCAGAGAGACCGGAACTTCGACGCCATCGCGGGCGGTCACCCACAGGTGTTCGCTCTGGTAGCAGCTCGTATCCAGCCCCTTTACCTCCTGCTGTTTGATCACTCTTCGTTCGCCGGTATCCATATCCAGTTCAAACAGCGTATCCGGCGTAGTCATGGAGGAATAGCCGTAGCGCAGTCGCGACGTTTCGGGCTCCGGATTATAGGCAAGCCAGGTGACATAGGCCGGATCGTCAAAAGCGATCCCCACCACCTCCCGGGTCTTGCGGTTAATTTGCCGCAGACTGGTCAGGCCACGCTGACGCTCTTCCACAACCAGCCAGTCGGTAAACAGGGTAAATCCTTCGAGCATCACGTCGTGACGCGGGGGGATCAGCGTGGTCCACTGTTCTTCATCACGCAGCACGGTACGGTAGAGGCCGAAATTCTTCCCCTCCCGGTTGGAACGAAGATAGAAAGCGTGCTGATAGTGATCAAGACTGTATTCATGATCTTTACGCCGTGGCAGAAAGCAGACCGGCTCGGCGTCTGGCAGTTCGGCGTTGAGCAGCAGCACTTCGCTGGTGGTGGCGCTGGAGAGATAAATTACCACGAACTGCTGGGAGGTGGTTTTATGCACGCTGACGTAGAAGGTCTCATCTTTTTCCTCGTAGACCAGCGCGTCGCTCTGCGCCGGTGTCCCGACGGTGTGGCGCCAGACCTGATAAGGGAGCAGCGTGGTGGGATGTTTACGCACATACCAAACAAAGCGTGAATCGTTGCTCCAGGCAAAGCCGGAGGTGACATTTTCGAGGATTTCCGGGTACCACTCGCCGTTGCTGAGGTCGCAAAAGCGCAGGCCGTACTGGCGGCGGGAAAGGTAATCTTCCGCCACCGCCATTAGCTGGTTGTTGGGCGCAATGCCCAGTCCGCCCAGGGTGTAGAACTCGCTCTTCGCCGCACGCTGGTTGGCATCGAGCAGGATCTCCCACTCATCCCACTCTTCTTTCAGCACCGACTGCCGCTGGTAGATAGCGTATTCGCAGCCCGGCTCATACACCTGACGGTAGCGAAAGCCGTTTTTACTGTAGGGGGCAGAGACTTCCCGCTGCGGAATGCGGTCGATAATCTCCTTCAGCAGACGCTCCTGCAGGCTGAGCTGCGAATCCATCACTTGCTTGCCGTAAGCGTTCTCCGCGTGCAGATACTCCAGCACGTCAGGTCGCGCGCGCTCATCGTCGCGCAGCCAGTAATAATTATCGATGCGTGTATCGCCATGCAAGGTCATGGCGTGAGGGATCCGTTTAGCTTTAGGTGGCATGTTATTCTTCTGCTGCTTTATCGTGACACAAGAGCATTCAGGGCGCAGGGTGGCGCCTGAATGATGACGTGTCTATAAGGGTGGCAAAAGACGCGAGCGATGCAAGCGAAACGTGATGATTTAGACGCTTAGCGCTTGTTTTTGTGACTGGATATCCTGTTCTATATCGGCCCGGACATCTTTCGGCAGCGCCAGGGCGTCTCCCAGCGCATTAAGGTAGCTACGCTCCATAAAATGGTCGATATCAATCACCGCGCAGCTGACGTAGTAGATCTCCAGCGCCTCCTGCGGGTCGATGATGCCCTCGGCGAGACGCTGCGGATCCAGCGGCTGGGCCAGCGCCTGGTCAATTAGCACCCGGGCCTGAACGTCAATATTGGCCGCCCGCAGCTGAGTTTCAATATTCGCCCGCTCGTGGTCATCAATATGACCGTCGCTTTTCGCGGCAAATACCAGGGCCGTGATCAGCCGGACGCTACGCGGATCGACATCCGTCGGCGCCGCTGCCGTCTCAGGCGCCTGGGCGGACGTATTCTGCGCGCGCATTTTCTGCTGATACTTGTTCCATAACACCGTGCCCGCCACCGCCCCGCCGCCTGCCAGCAGCGCGCTAGTGCCATATTTCGCCAACAATTTGCGTGACGATTTGCTGGCCACCAGCAATCCGGCCAGCCCACCGATGGCGCCGGGCAGCAGGCCGCTCCCTTTTGACGACTCGCCGGACGGTGACGCACCCTGCTGCCCGAGCAGCGACTGCAGTTGATGTAGCCAGTTAGCCATGGTTTTCCTCTCAGGTGACAAACACTGTTATCAGCCTAAACGACGCGATGTCAGGAAATGTTAGATATGGCTAAAGATGCGCAAAGGTACGTGCGACGGCAGCATCGGAGCCGACCGACCAGTGACTGACCGCCAGCGTTCAGGCTGCCTTGGCTTTGCGCGCTTTGGCCGCCGGCACGGCGTCATCACCCGCCGGAGAAGTCTCGGCGGTAGCCGACGGCGCGGAGGCGTCCTGTGCGGGCGTCTCTTGCTCCGGCAGTCGGCCAACTCGCAGGATATGCTGCAGCGCTTCTTTACGCTCCGCCAGCCACATCGCCATGGTATCGCGCTGGACGTCATCCATCTCCAGCGGCGATGCCACCAGCCAGTCATTCAGCACCTCTGCCAGATCGAGCATTTTGTCGTAAGCGTCGGCCTCTTTTTTGCTGGCAAAAGACATTTTTTCCTCACCTTCGCGGATCACCACATATTTAATTTCAACCGCCATACTGCAGCCTCTCAACACTGTATTTTTATACAGTATAGCAAATTTCCCTCCCGGACTCAACTCACGCGCGTTACGCGCGTAAAGACATACGCAAACGTTTTCGTTTATAATCGCTGCCATCTATTTTTACTGCGGATGAGAGTTATGACTGTATTAGGCACCGCGCTGCGCCCGGCAGCCACCAAAGTTATGTTGTTAGGTTCCGGCGAGTTGGGTAAAGAAGTCGCTATTGAATGTCAGCGTCTGGGCATTGAAACCATCGCCGTAGACCGCTACCCCGATGCCCCGGCGATGCAGGTCGCCCACCGCGCCCACGTCATCAATATGCTGCACGGCGAGAGCCTGCGCGCCCTGATTGAACAGGAAAAACCCGATTACATCGTGCCGGAGATCGAAGCTATCGCTACCGACACCCTGGTCGAACTGGAACAGGCCGGGCAGAAAGTGGTCCCCACGGCGCGGGCGGCAAAGCTCACCATGAACCGCGAAGGCATTCGCCGCCTGGCGGCGGAAGAGCTGCAGCTTCCCACTTCCTGCTATCGTTTTGCCGACAGCGAAGAAGGCTTCCGCGCGGCGGTTACCGAGATCGGTTTGCCATGCATCGTTAAACCGGTGATGAGCTCCTCCGGCAAAGGCCAGAGCTTTATCCGCTCGGCTGACCAGCTCAGCGAAGCCTGGCGCTATGCGCAGCAGGGCGGCCGCGCTGGCGCCGGACGGGTGATCGTCGAGGGGGTGGTGAACTTCGATTTCGAAATCACCCTGCTCACCGTCAGCGCTGTCGATGGCGTGCATTTCTGCGCTCCGGTTGGCCATCGTCAGGAAGACGGCGATTACCGCGAGTCCTGGCAGCCGCAGCAGATGAGCGACCTGGCCCTCGAGCGTGCCCAGGCCATCGCCCGCGAGGTGGTGCTGGCGCTGGGAGGTTATGGTCTGTTTGGCGTGGAGCTGTTCGTATGCGGCGACGAGGTGATCTTCAGCGAAGTCTCCCCGCGACCACACGACACCGGGATGGTGACGCTTATCTCCCAGGATCTCTCGGAATTCGCCCTGCACGTTCGCGCCTTCCTCGGGCTACCCGTCGGCGCTATCCGCCAGTATGGTCCGGCCGCCTCCGCGGTGATCCTTCCGCAGTTGTCCAGCCAGAACGTCAGCTTTGGCCAGCTGCAGTCGGCCGTCGGGGCTGGCCTGCAGCTGCGTCTGTTCGGCAAGCCGGAGATTGACGGTACCCGCCGCCTGGGGGTAACCCTCGCCGTCGCCGATTCGGTTGAGGAGGCCGTGGCGCGGGCTAAAGCCGCCGCCGCGGCGGTCATCGTCGAAGGGTAAAGACAAAAAAACCCGGTCGCGTTGCCGCAGACCGGGTTGTTGACCTGGAGGCGTGGTTTATTTCGCGCCTTCCACCGCTTCTCGCGCGAGGGTGGTGATGCGATCGTAGTCGCCGGCTTCGAGGGCGTCGGCTGGCACCAGCCAGGAACCGCCGATGCACAGTACGCTGTTCAGCGCCAGGTAGTCACGGTAGTTGGCCGGAGAGATACCGCCGGTCGGGCAGAAACGAATGTGGCCGAACGGACCCGCAATCGCCTGCAGGGCTTTCACGCCGCCGTTGGCTTCCGCCGGGAAGAATTTAAACTCTTTCAGGCCATACTGCATACCCAGCATCAGCTCAGATACCGTGCTGATCCCCGGGATCAGCGGGATGGTGCCGTCTTCGGTCGCCGCTTTCAGCAGGGATTCGGTAAGACCCGGGCTGATAGCGAACTGCGCGCCGGCTTCCGTTACCGCTTTCAACTGCTCAACGTTGGTAACCGTGCCCGCGCCGACAATCGCGTCCGGAACTTCTTTGGCAATCGCGCGGATCGCCTCCAGGGCGCACTCGGTGCGCAGGGTAACTTCCAGCACGCGAACGCCGCCCGCCACCAGCGCTTTCGCCATCGGTACCGCGTGTTCCAGCTTTTTCACTACGATAACCGGGACAACCGGACCGGAGGTGAGGATTGCTTCTGCTGTTGTTTTCCAGTTTTTCATCAGGATTTTCTCTCGCCAGATCTAGAAATTAAATCGTCTTAAAAAGTGATGCAGGTTGCGCCCTGCTCCGCGCCAGAGAGCTTCTCACGCAGCGCCCCAAACATCTCCCGACCGGTTCCCACGCGCGACGCGCTGAGGTCAGGGATATGCGGCTGACGCGCCGCCAGTTCGGCCTCATCCACCAGCAGCGTCAGTTCCCCCGTCTGTCCGTTCACGCGAATAAGATCGCCATCGCGCACTTTCGCCAGCAAGCCGCCATCATACGCTTCAGGCGTGACGTGAATGGCTGACGGAACTTTACCGGAGGCGCCAGAGAGTCGGCCATCGGTCACCAGCGCTATTTTGAAACGGCGGTCCAATAATACACCAAGTGGCGGCATAAGTTTATGTAATTCTGGCATCCCGTTCGCTTTTGGCCCCTGATGACGGACCACCACCACGCAGTCTTTGTCCAGCAGCCCCGCTTCAAAGGCCGGCAACACGTCGTGCTGGCTCTCAAATACCACCGCCGGCGCTTCAATCACCTGGTTCTCCACCGGGACCGCCGAAGTTTTCATCACCGCGCGTCCCAGGTTGCCGCTCAGCACCTTGGTGCCGCCGTGGCGGGAGAATGGTTTTTCAAAGGTCGCGATGACCTGGTCGTCCAATGGCGCTGTCGCCCCTTCGCGCCAGTCCAGCTCGCCGTTATTCAGCCATGGCTCCAGGGTGTAGCGCGACAGGCCAAAGCCGGCCACGGTGTGAACATCCTCATGCAGCAGGCCGCCTTTCAGCAGCTCGCGCACCAGTACCGGAACGCCGCCTGCCGCCTGGAAGTGGTTGATATCCGCCGGGCCGTTGGGATAGAGGCGCGCCAGCAGCGGCACAACGTCTGACAGGTCGGAGAAATCGTCCCAGTTAATGATAATTCCCGCCGCGCGGGCCATCGCCACCAGGTGCATAGTGTGGTTGGTGGAGCCACCGGTCGCCAGCAGCGCCACGATGCCGTTGACCACCACTTTTTCGTCAAACATTTTGCCCAGCGGCATCCACTCATTGCCGTTGCCGGTCATGCGGGTGACCTGGCGCGCGGCGGCGGCGGTCAGTGCTTCCCGCAGCGGAGCATCCGGATGGACAAAGGACGAGCCCGGCAGCTGCATGCCCATAAATTCGACCACCATCTGGTTGGTGTTCGCCGTTCCGTAGAAAGTACAGGTCCCCGGCGCGTGATAAGAGGCGGCTTCGGACTCCAGGAGCGCCATACGGTCAACTTTCCCTTCTGCATACAGCTGGCGAATGCGAACCTTCTCTTTATTCGGCAGGCCGCTGGCCATCGGACCGGAGGGAATAAAGACCGACGGCAGATGGCCAAATGAGAGCGCCGCCATGGTCAGACCGGGAACAATTTTATCGCAGACCCCGAGATACAGGGCCCCGTCGAACATGTTATGCGACAGGCCGATGGCGGCGGACATAGCGATCACCTCGCGGCTCAGGAGTGAAAGCTCCATCCCGTCCTGCCCCTGCGTTACGCCGTCGCACATCGCCGGCACGCCGCCGGCGACCTGGCCGACCGCATTGGCGCTGTGCAGCGCTTTGCGGATGATCTCCGGGTAGTGTTCATAGGGCTGGTGAGCGGACAACATGTCGTTGTAGGAGGTGATGATGGCAATGTTGTTGCGCAACATGCTCTTCAGGGAGGCTTTGTCGTCAGCCTGGCAGGCCGCGAATCCGTGAGCCAGATTGCCGCAGGCCAGTTGCGCACGATGCACGGTGTCGGTTTTGGCCTGGTTAATCCTTGCGAGGTAAGCCGCGCGGGTGTCACGCGACCGTTCGATAATGCGATTTGTTACCCGTAACATTGTCGAATTCATAAAGGCTCCTCAAATTTTTATCTGTCCGGCCGCTGCGTGATGACGTGTTGACGTGGTAAAGGCCACAAACACCAGCGCTCAGGGGCAAAATGTCTGCAGGCAGTGTAATAAAAAAAGCCCCGTGGGTGAATCCTCACGGGGCTTAAAAGATTAAAAAGCGTGCGACTTTCTGCGTCAGATCATGTTACCGGTAAAATAACCCTGACGGATTAGCCTCCAGCCTTACTCGAACTCGTTCCATGAACGACCGTCGCGAGTGATCATGGCCACCGACGCAACCGGTCCCCAGGTCCCGGCCTGATACGGTTTCGGCGCATCGCGGTCGGCTGCCCAGGCTTCGGTAATGGAGTCAACCCATTTCCACGCCTCTTCTACTTCGTCGCGGCGAACGAACAGCGCCTGGATGCCACGCATGGTTTCCAGCAGCAGACGTTCATAGGCATCGGCCAGGTGCGTCTGATTAAAGGTCTCGGAATAGCTCAGATCCAGTTTAGTGATCTGCAGGTTATGTTTATGATCGAGGCCCGGCACTTTGTTCAGTACCTGGATATCTACCCCTTCGTCCGGCTGCAGGCGAATGGTCAGCTTGTTCTGCGGCAGCTCCTGCCAGGTCTCTTTAAACAGATTCAGTTCCGGGGTTTTGAAGTAAACCACTACCTCTGAGCATTTGGTCGGCAGACGTTTGCCGGTGCGCAGATAGAACGGTACGCCAGCCCAGCGCCAGTTATCGATATCGACGCGGATCGCCACGAAGGTTTCGGTGTTGCTGGTCTTGTTGGCCCCCTCCTCTTCGAGATAGCCAGGCACTTTTTTGCCCTGGGCAAAGCCGGCGGTATACTGGCCGCGAACGGTTTTCTCGCGCACGTTGGAGCGGTCAATACGGCGCAGGGATTTCAGCACCTTGACCTTTTCATCACGGATGCTGTCGGCGCTGAGATCGGACGGCGGCGACATGGCAATCATGCACAGGATCTGCAGCAGGTGGTTCTGGATCATGTCGCGCATCTGCCCGGCCTGGTCGAAGTAACCCCAGCGCCCTTCAATACCCACCTCTTCCGCGACGGTGATTTCGACGTGATCGATGGTGCGGCAGTCCCAGTTATTGACGAACAGGGAGTTGGCGAAGCGCAGCGCCAGCAGGTTGAGGACCGTCTCTTTACCGAGATAGTGGTCGATACGGTAGACCTGACACTCTTCAAAAAACTCGCCGACCTGGTCGTTGATTTCACAGGAGGTTTCCAGCGAGGTGCCGAGCGGTTTTTCCATGACCACGCGCGCAGGCTTGGCATTAAGCTTCGCTTCGCCCAGCCCTTTACAGATCGCGCCAAAGGTGCTCGGCGGCATAGCGAAATAGTTGATGGTGACACGGTTCTTTTGATCCAGCATCTCACCCAAGCGGGTGAAGCCGCTGGTGTCATTGACGTCAAGATTACAGAACTCCAGGCGTCCGCTCAGGGTATCCCACAAACCTTCATCAATTTTTTCTTTCATGAAGGTTTCCAGCGCTTCGCGCACGACTTTGGTATAAGCCGCTTTATCCCAGTCGGCACGGCCGACGCCAATGATTCTGGTGTCAGCGTGGATCTGGCCCGCCTTTTCAAGCTGATACAGGGAAGGCAACAATTTACGCCGCGCCAGGTCGCCCTTCGCGCCGAAAATGACCAGGTCGCATGCCTGGGCCGTTTGCGTTACCGCCATGTCATTCTCCTCAGTTGATAGTCTGGTGCTTTTGCCAGGCTATATTTGTAATTTTCTTACACTGCACTGTACTGTGTTTACGTATTTCCCGAAAGCCTTCCCCTTCGTTTGCGGCGGTAAAACCGCACAGGGTGAAAACATTCGGCGATGATTTGGGCATTCGGCCGTTATTGTTCGTTGTTTGTACCTGGTTCAGGTCAGTAAAATACGACCCTGATCATGTAATGAAAAAAAACAACATCATTTCACGTCATTCCTCACCGCTTGCGCTTGCGGAGGGGTATATTCTTGCTAAAACGCCCAATGATTTCACCCATTAATGAAATCGTTTCCATTGATGAGCGCCCTGTTACTAATGAACATGCTGGAAAAAATCCAGTCCCGACTGGAACACCTTAGCAAATCTGAACGCAAAGTGGCGGAAGTGATCCTCGCCACCCCCGAGCAGGCCATTCATTCGAGCATCGCCGCCCTCGCCCTTGAGGCCGGGGTTAGCGAACCGACCGTCAATCGCTTCTGCCGTAGTCTCGAAACCCGCGGATTCCCTGACTTCAAACTGCATCTGGCCCAGAGCCTTGCGCACGGCACGCTCTATGTTAACCGGAATGTCGATGAAGACGACAGCGTTGAGTCATACACGGGAAAAATATTCGAATCGGCCATGGCGAGTTTAGATCAGGTGCACCATTCTCTCGACATGTCGGCGGTAAATCGCGCGGTGGATCTGCTGACTCAGGCCAAAAAAATCGCCTTTTTCGGCCTCGGCTCCTCAGCGGCGGTCGCTCACGACGCGATGAACAAATTTTTCCGCTTTAACGTGCCGGTCATCTATTCCGACGACATTGTCCTGCAACGGATGAGCTGTATGAATTGCGATGACGATGATGTGGTGGTGATTATCTCGCATACCGGAAGAACCAAGAGCCTGGTGGAGCTGGCGCAGCTGGCTCGTGAAAACGATGCCATGGTGATCGCGCTCACCTCCGCCGGTACGCCGCTAGCCAGGGAAGCCACGCTCGCCATTACCCTTGATGTGCCGGAAGATACCGACATCTATATGCCGATGGTCTCCCGTTTGGCCCAGTTGACCGTCATTGACGTGTTGGCGACTGGCTTTACCTTGCGTCGGGGGGCAAAATTCAGAGATAACTTGAAGAGGGTCAAGGAAGCGCTGAAGGAATCGCGTTTTGATAAAGAACCATTCGTACCCAGTGATAATCAATAAAAGTTGATAACAAGCAGTACCCCATTACACCTTCGATAACGATCCGGCTGTGCGACGTTGCAGGCTGGCGCTACCGAATCCATGTTCACGCAACACCTAAGTTGTATCAGTCAACGGAGTATTACATGTCCAGAAGGCTTCGCAGAACCAAAATCGTTACTACCTTAGGCCCGGCAACTGACCGCGATAACAACCTGGAAAAGGTTATCGCCGCGGGCGCAAACGTAGTACGTATGAACTTCTCTCACGGCACCCCGGAAGATCATCAGCTCCGTGCCGACAAAGTGCGTGAGATTGCGGCAAAACTGGGCCGTCATGTGGCCATCCTCGGCGACCTCCAGGGACCAAAAATTCGCGTATCGACCTTCAAAGAAGGCAAAATTTTCCTCAACGTCGGCGATAAATTCCTGCTCGACGCAAACCTTGGCAAAGGCGAAGGCGACAAAGAGAAAGTCGGGATCGACTATAAAGGCCTGCCGGCGGACGTCGTGCCGGGCGATATCTTATTGCTCGACGATGGTCGCGTGCAGCTGAAAGTCCTCGAAGTTCAGGGGATGAAAGTGTTCACTGAAGTGACCGTCGGCGGCCCGTTGTCCAACAACAAAGGGATCAACAAGCTGGGCGGCGGCCTGTCTGCCGAAGCGCTGACCGACAAAGATAAAGCTGATATCGTCACCGCCGCTAAAATCGGCGTCGACTACCTGGCCGTCTCTTTCCCGCGCTGCGGCGAAGACCTGAACTACGCCCGTCGCTTGGCGCGCGATGCCGGCTGCGATGCGAAAATCGTCGCCAAAGTTGAGCGTGCCGAAGCGGTTTGCGATCAGGATGCGATGGACGACGTGATCCTCGCCTCCGATGTGGTAATGGTTGCCCGTGGCGACCTCGGCGTCGAGATCGGCGATCCTGAGCTGGTGGGCATCCAGAAAGCGCTGATCCGTCGTGCCCGTCAGCTGAACCGTTCCGTCATCACCGCCACCCAGATGATGGAGTCGATGATCACCAACCCGATGCCGACTCGCGCGGAAGTGATGGACGTGGCCAACGCCGTGCTGGATGGTACCGATGCGGTGATGCTCTCCGCGGAGACCGCTGCCGGTCAGTATCCTTCGGAAACCGTGGCCGCGATGGCGCGCGTGTGTCTGGGCGCGGAAAAAATCCCTAGCCTCAACGTCTCCAAACACCGTCTGGACGTCCAGTTCGACAACGTGGAAGAAGCGATTGCCATGTCGGCGATGTATGCCGCCAACCACCTGAAAGGCATTACCGCCATCATCACCATGACCGAATCGGGCCGTACCGCGCTGATGACTTCGCGCATTAGCTCCGGTCTGCCGATTTTCGCCCTCTCCCGCCACGAGCGCACCCTGAACCTGACCGCCCTCTACCGCGGGGTGACGCCGGTGTTCTTCGACAGCCAGAATGACGGGGTGGCCGCCGCGCACGACGCCGTCAATCTGCTGCGGGACAAAGGCTATCTGGTCTCCGGCGACCTCGTGGTCGTTACCCAGGGTGACGTGATGAGCACCATCGGCAGCACCAACACCACTCGTATCCTCACCGTCGAGTAAGCACGGTAGAGATAAAAAAGCCTCCTGACGGAGGTCTTTTTTTATTTCTTTTTCGGGAACAGCTCTTTGCGTTTATAGGGCTCAATTTCACCCGGCTTGCGCGTTTTCAGCAGCTTCAGGATCCAGGTATACTGCTCGGTGTGCGGTTTAACAAACACTTCCACTTCTTCGTTCATCCGCCGGGCGATGGTCGTATCGTCAGCGTCCAGCAGATCGTCCATCGGCGGGCGCACCAGCACCGTCAGGCGATGCGTCTTGCCATCGTAGACCGGGAACAGCGGTACGACGCGGGCGCGGCATACTTTCATTAAGCGGCCAATCGCCGGCAGCGTGGCCTTGTAGGTGGCAAAGAAATCCACAAACTCGCTGTGTTCGGCGCCGTGATCCTGATCGGGCAGATAGTAGCCCCAGTAGCCCTGGCGCACCGACTGAATAAACGGTTTGATCCCATCGTTGCGCGCGTGCATACGCCCGCCAAAACGACGACGCACGGTATTCCATACGTAATCGAACACCGGGTTACCCTGGTTATGGAACATCGCCGCCATCTTCTGCCCGCCGGAGGCCATCAGCATCGCCGGGATATCCACACCCCATGCATGCGGAACGAGAAAAATCACCTTCTCATTATTGCGCTGCATCTCGTCGATGATCGCTTTCCCCTGCCAGTCGACGCGGGCAAGTATTTTCTGCGGATCGCGCAGGCCCAGCTCGGCCATCATCACCATCGCCTGCGGCGCCGAGGCATACATGGCGTCGATAATCGCTTCCCGCTCGTACTCGCTTTTTTCCGGGAAGCAGTACAGCAAATTAATCTGCGCCCGGCGGCGCGAGCTTTTCGCCAGACGCCCTACCAGACGACCGAGTTTGCCGAGGAGCGGATCGCGAAAGGATGGCGGCGTCAGCGCAATACCGGCGAAGGCAAAGACCCCCAGCCAGGCGCCCCAGTAGCGCGGCAGTAAAAAGGATTTTTCAAACTTAGGGATAAACTCAATATTATTTTTTTCGTTTCCATGCCCAATCCGCAGATCGACTGCTTAATCAAGATAATGGGATAGTGTAGCGAGACGTCGGGTATCCTACAAAAGAAAAAGCCGGCGCCCAGGGGCACCGGCTTTCCACTGACCGGTGGTTAGTCAAACCGCAGCTGCGGAACGACCTCTTTGACCTGCGCCAGATAGTCGGTCCGGTCGGAACCGCTCAGCCCTTCGGTACGCGGCAGCTTAGCCGTCAGCGGGTTGACCGCCTGCTGGTTGATCCACACTTCGTAGTGCAGGTGTGGCCCGGTAGAGCGTCCGGTATTCCCCGACAGCGCAATGCGATCCCCGCGCTTCACTTTCTGCCCCGGCTTCACTAACAGCTTACGCAGGTGCATGTAGCGAGTGGTATAGGTGCGACCGTGGCGGATCGCGACGTAATACCCGGCAGCGCCGCTGCGTTTGGCCACGACTACTTCACCATCGCCCACGGCCAGCACTGGCGTTCCCTGCGGCATCGCGAAATCGACGCCACGGTGCGGCGCGACGCGGCCGGTGACCGGGTTCAGACGACGCGGATTAAAGTTAGAGGAGACGCGGAACTGACGCGCCGTTGGGAAGCGCATAAAGCCCTTCGCCAGACCCGTCCCGTTGCGGTCGTAGAATTTGCCGTCTTCGGCGCGGATGGCATAGTAATCCTTACCGTCAGAGCGAAGACGCACGCCGAGTAACTGGCTTTGCTCACGTTTGCCGTCGAGCATTTCGCGCGACATCAATACCGAGAATTCGTCGCCTTTCTTCAGCTTACGGAAATCCATCTGCCACTGCATGGCCTTGATCACCGCGTTGATTTCCGTGCTGGTCAGCCCGGCATCACGCGCGCTGGAGACAAAGCTGGCGCCGACGGTGCCCTTCAGCACGCTGTTGACCCAATCGCCTTTCTGCAGCTCGCTGCTCATTTTAAAACCGTTATCCACACGGGTATAGGTGCGGGTCTCGCGGCGGGACATCTCCCAGGTCAAGCTCTGCAGATCGCCGTCGGCGGTCAGGGTCCAGGAGAGCTGCTGGCCAATCTTCAGGTTGCGCAGCTCTTTATCGGCGGAGGAAAGCTGGGCGATATCGCCCATATCGATACCGTACTGGTTCAGAATACTGCTGAGCGTATCGCCGGTCGACACCACATATTCGTGCCCGCCGGCATCGCTATCGGCTTTTTCGTCGAGCTCATCCTGAGGAATGGCTTCTTCTTCCTGCGGGGCCTGATCGATCGGCTCGGAGGCTTCCGGCAGCAGGGAGCGGATCTCGCTTTTTTCCAGTTCAATGGTTCTGACGATGGGGGCGGATTCCGGGTGGTAAATGTAGGGTCGCCAGACGGCGACCGCTAAGGTAAGAACGCTAAGCGACCCCAGCATAACGCGATGAGGTCGTGGCAGATTGTTGAATGCCTGAGTGACAGCGCGGGCTATCTGTTGCACGTATTCACTTCCTCGTTAATCTCCTTTCAGGCAGCTCGAATACTGATTCGCCAGTTGGGTGAGGAATTGCGGGTAACTCGTTTTACCCAGCGTAATTCCTGTCCCCAGTGGATCCAGGGTCCCCATGCGCACAGACGTGCCCCGGGCAACAGCTTCGATAACCGCTGGCCTGAACTGTGGCTCAGCAAAAACGCAAGTGGCTTTCTGCTCAACCAGTTGTGTTCTGATTTCGTGTAAACGCTGCGCACCGGGCTGTATTTCAGGGTTGACGGTAAAGTGCCCCAGCGAGGTCAAACCGTAGTGTTTTTCAAAGTAACCGTAGGCGTCATGAAAAACGAAATAGCCCTTCCCTTTCAGCGGTGCCAGCTCATTGCTCACCTGCTTGTCGGTCGCCGCCAGCGCGGTCTCGAACTGCTGCAGGTTGCTGTCGAGTTTGGCTCGACTCTGCGGCATAAGTTCCAATAATTTATCGTGGATTGCAACCGCCGAAAGCCGCGCTATCTCTGGGGATAACCACAGATGCATATTGTGAATACCGTGATGGTGATCGCCGTCACCTTTTTCTGCTGCGCCATGGTCATGACCATGGTGATCGTCATCGTCGTCCGCCCCGGTCATGAGCAGCGGTTTGACCCCATCCAGCTCGGCAATCGTCACCTTTTTATTCGCCGCAATGCTTTGCGTCGACTTATCCATAAAGGCTTCCATTTCCGGACCAATCCACACCACTAAGTCTGCGTTCTGTAAGCGTTTTACATCAGAAGGACGGAGGGAATAATCATGCTCAGAGGCGCCATCGGGCAGCAGCACCTGGGTCTCGGTCACCCCATCGGCGATGGCCGCCGCAATAAAGCCCAGCGGTTTCATAGAAGTCACCACGGCGGCGCTTGCCAGCGGTACCTGTGCGAACAAAAAAACAGCGCCAAGTCCAGCGCAAAGAAGCGTATTTTTATGTAACATAATGCGTCTAGTCATCGAAATAAGTGAGTGTGATGTGATATTATAACATTCACTAGCTTGTGCAACCCCTAAATTACTATGACAAACCTTGTAACGCTGGAAAATGTCTCGGTGGCCTTTGGCCAACGCCGCGTGTTGTCTGACATCTCGCTGGCTCTCACGCCAGGCAAAATCTTAACCCTGCTGGGCCCCAACGGCGCCGGCAAATCGACCCTTGTGCGGGTGGTTCTCGGGCTGGTAGCACCGACAGAGGGTGTTATCAAGCGTGACGCACGCCTGCGCATCGGCTATGTGCCGCAGAAACTGCATCTGGACGCCACGCTGCCGCTGACCGTTAGCCGCTTCCTGCGTTTGCGCCCGGGCACCCGTAAAGACGACATCCTGCCGGCGCTGAAGCGCGTGCAGGCGGGGCATCTGATCGATGCGCCGATGCAAAAGCTCTCCGGCGGCGAAACGCAGCGCGTACTGCTGGCCCGCGCCCTGCTCAACCGTCCGCAGCTGCTGGTGCTGGATGAACCGACCCAGGGTGTTGACGTCAACGGCCAGGTGGCGCTCTACGATCTTATCAACCAGCTGCGCCATGAACTGGACTGCGCGGTGCTAATGGTATCCCACGATCTGCATCTGGTGATGGCCAAAACCGACGAAGTTTTGTGCCTGAACCAGCATATCTGCTGCTCTGGCGCACCGGAGGTGGTCTCCATGCACCCGGAGTTTATCTCCATGTTCGGCCCGCGCGGCGCGGAACAGCTGGGGATATACCGCCACCACCATAATCACCGCCACGACCTTCAGGGGCGAATTGTACTGCGTCGGGGAAACAGCCGCTAATGATTGAACTTCTGTTACCTGGCTGGCTTGCCGGGATGATGCTGGCCTGCGCCGCTGGTCCGCTGGGCTCCTTTGTGGTCTGGCGCCGCATGTCTTATTTCGGCGACACGCTGGCGCATGCGTCTCTGCTCGGCGTCGCTTTCGGTTTATTGCTTAACGTCAATCCGTTCTATGCGGTGATCGCCGTGACCCTGCTGCTGGCCGGCGGGCTGGTGTGGCTGGAAAAACGACCGCATCTGGCGATCGATACCCTGCTGGGCATCATGGCGCACAGCGCGCTGTCCCTGGGGCTGGTGGTGGTCAGTCTGATGTCTAACGTCCGCGTCGATCTGATGGCGTACCTGTTCGGCGATCTGCTGGCGGTTACGCCGCAGGACCTGATCGCCATTGCCACTGGCGTGGTGATTGTGATTGGCATTCTACTCTGGCAGTGGCGAAATCTGCTGGCGATGACCATCAGTCCGGACCTGGCGTTTGTCGACGGCGTGAAGCTGCAGCGGGTCAAGCTGCTGTTGATGCTGGTCACCGCCCTGACTATCGGCGTGGCGATGAAGTTCGTCGGGGCGCTGATCATTACTTCCCTGCTGATTATACCTGCCGCCACCGCCCGCCGTTTTGCCCGTACGCCAGAGCAGATGGCCGCCGTGGCGGTGGGCGTGGGCATGCTGGCCGTTACCGGCGGGTTAACCTTCTCGGCTTTCTATGATACCCCGGCCGGGCCGTCGGTGGTGCTCTGCGCCGCGGTGCTGTTTATTCTCAGCATGACGAAAAAAAGCCGCCAGCTGAAAATGAAAAAGCCCGGTCACGCTGCTGACCGGGCTTCACCATAAACTGCTCAACCGCAACGCGCTACGGCATTTCCGGCGGCGTAATCCCGAAATGATTCCAGGCGCGCACCGTCGCCATTCTTCCCCGCGGCGTACGCTGCAGAAAGCCCTGCTGAATTAAGTAGGGCTCCAGTACATCTTCAATGGTTTCCCGCTCTTCGCCAATCGCGGCGGCGAGGTTATCCAGCCCCACCGGACCGCCAAAGAACTTATCTATCACCGCCAGCAGCAGCTTACGGTCCATATAGTCGAACCCTTCCGCATCGACGTTAAGCATATCCAGCGCCTGGGCGGCAATATCGGCGGAGATGGTGCCGTCGTGGCGCACTTCCGCAAAGTCACGCACCCGGCGCAGCAGACGGTTGGCAATACGCGGCGTGCCGCGTGAACGGCGGGCTACTTCCAGCGCGCCCTCGTCGCTCATCTCCAGCCCCATATGGCGGGCGCTGCGGCTGACAATATGCTGCAGATCGGGGATCTGATAGAACTCCAGACGCTGCACGATGCCAAAGCGGTCGCGCAGCGGCGAGGTCAACGAACCGGCGCGGGTGGTGGCGCCGATCAGGGTAAACGGCGGCAGATCGATCTTGATGGAACGCGCCGCCGGACCTTCGCCAATCATAATATCCAGCTGGTAGTCTTCCATTGCCGGATAGAGCACCTCTTCCACCACCGGCGAGAGGCGATGGATCTCATCGATAAACAGAACATCGTGCGGTTCGAGGTTGGTGAGCATCGCGGCGAGATCGCCCGCCTTCTCCAGCACCGGGCCGGAGGTGGTACGCAGATTCACCCCCATTTCATTGGCGACGATATTGGCCAGGGTGGTTTTCCCCAACCCTGGCGGGCCAAAAATCAGCAGGTGATCGAGGGCGTCGCCGCGCAGCTTCGCCGCCTGGATAAAGATCTCCATCTGCGAACGCACCTGCGGCTGGCCGACATACTCTGCCAGCAATTTTGGGCGGATGGCGCGGTCAGCGGCCTCTTCAAAGCCGCTGCTGTCTGCCGATACCAGCCGGTCTGCTTCAATCATCCCTTACCTCACAACGCAGCGCGCAGCGCTTCGCGAATTAGCGTTTCACTGTTGGCGTCCGGACGCGCGATCTTGCTGACCATCCGGCTGGCCTCCTGCGGTTTATAGCCCAGCGCGACAAGCGCAGCAACCGCTTCCTGCTCGGCATCGTCCGCCGTTGGGCCTGCCGGCGAGGTCAGCACCAGATCGGCCGCCGGGGTGAACAGGTCGCCGTGCAGCCCTTTGAAGCGATCTTTCATCTCAACGATCAGACGTTCAGCGGTTTTTTTGCCAATCCCCGGCAGCTTCACCAGCGAGGCGACCTCTTCCCGTTCAACGGCGTTGACGAACTGCTGCGCCGACATGCCGGAGAGGATCGCCAGCGCCAGCTTGGGCCCCACGCCGTTGGTTTTAATCAACTCTTTAAACAGGGTACGTTCCTGTTTGTTGTTAAACCCATACAGCAGCTGGGCATCTTCACGCACCACAAAGTGGGTGAAGACGATCGCCTCCTGCCCGGCCTCCGGCAGCTCATAGAAGCAGGTCATTGGCATATGCACTTCATAGCCGACGCCCGCCGTTTCCAGCAACACCAGCGGGGGTTGTTTTTCGAGAATGATGCCTCTGAGTCTGCCTATCACGTGGGGCTCCTGCGTTATGGTCTAAGTATCTGGCGGTATCATAAAAAAAGGCTGGATAGATATCCAGCCTGATTTGCGATTATCGTAAGCGCCCCCGCGCCAGATTGAGCCGGGTCTCGCTGATCTGAGCGGCATTCTGGCTGACATGGCAATGGGTGATGGCGATCGCCAGCGCATCCGCCGCATCCGCCTGCGGATTGGCGGGCAGCTTGAGCAAGGTGCGCACCATATGCTGGACCTGGCTCTTTTCGGCGCTGCCAATCCCGACCACGGTCTGCTTGACCTGACGGGCGGCGTATTCAAACACCGGCAGCGCCTGATTGGTCGCTGCGACGATCGCCACCCCGCGCGCCTGCCCGAGCTTTAACGCCGAGTCGGCATTCTTGGCCATAAAGACCTGCTCAATGGCGAAATAGTCGGGCTGGAACTGGGTGATGATCTCCGTCACCCCGGCGTAGATCAGCTTCAGCCGCGACGGCAGATCGTCCACTTTGGTGCGGATGCATCCGCTGCCCAGATAGCTCAGCTGCCGCCCAACCTGGCGGATCACGCCATAACCGGTAACGCGCGACCCCGGGTCAATGCCGAGAATAATAGCCATCACGCGCCTCCGGTTAACCGTGGATGCGGCTGCATCACAGGGTGGCTGCGACCTCGTCGGAGATCTCGCCGTTATGGTACACTTCCTGCACGTCGTCGCAGTCTTCCAGCATATCGATCAGACGCAGCAGCTTCGGCGCCGTCTCGGCATCCATATCCGCTTTGGTGGACGGAATCATTGAGACTTCGGCAGCGTCGGCTTTCAGGCCGGCGGCTTCCAGCGCGTCGCGCACGGCGCCCATCTCTTCCCAGGCGGTGTAGACGTCGATGGCGCCGTCGTCATAGGTCACCACGTCTTCTGCGCCTGCTTCCAGCGCCGCTTCCATGATAGTGTCTTCATCGCCTTTCTCGAAGGAGATAACGCCTTTCTTGCTGAACAGGTAGGAAACGGAACCATCGGTGCCGAGGTTACCCCCGGTTTTGGTGAAGGCGTGACGCACTTCCGCAACGGTACGGTTACGGTTGTCGGACAGACATTCCACCATCACCGCGGTGCCGCCAGGGCCGTAGCCTTCATAAATGATGGTTTCCATGTTCGCGTCTTCATCGCCGCCGACGCCGCGCGCGATGGCGCGGTTCAGGGTGTCGCGAGTCATGTTGTTAGACAGCGCTTTATCAACGGCCGCACGCAGACGCGGGTTGGAAGCCGGATCGCCACCGCCCAGACGCGCGGCGGTGACCAGCTCGCGAATGATTTTCGTAAAGATTTTACCGCGTTTGGCATCCTGTGCCGCTTTGCGGTGTTTGGTGTTGGCCCATTTACTATGACCTGCCATAAAAAACTCTCCAAAAAGCGCGCCCTTTCAGGCGGCGTTAATTACAAATTCTTCAATCGCCTGCCGGTTGCTCCACGACTTGGTCAGCGCAGCGGCTTCCGTCGCGCTGACCCAGCGATAGGCCAGATGTTCGGTGAAAGTAATCTCCCGCTCATGAGGCAGCGCAAGACAGAACCAGAATTCCGTATTGCGCTCTACACCCGGCGCATAGCGATGACGCAAATGAGAAAATATCTCGAACTCCACCGTGCGCTGACAGTCGATTAAGGTCAGTTGCTCGCAGGCAACGTCAATGGCGACCTCTTCCTTTACTTCACGCGCGGCGGCCTGCAGCGCGGTCTCTCCAGCTTCCAGGCTGCCGGTGACCGACTGCCAGAACGCGGGATCGTCGCGCCGCTGCAACATCAGCACCCGTTTCGTATCTTCGGCGTAAATCACCACCAGCACCGAAACGGGCAGCTTAAATGACATATTACTTGTTCTCCAGAGACGCTTTTGCCTCTTTCTCCACAACCTGAATACCCAGTTCACCGAGCGCCGCCGGATTGGCGAAGCTTGGCGCTTCGGTCATCAGGCAGGCGGCCGCGGTGGTTTTCGGGAAAGCGATAACGTCGCGGATGTTATCGGTACCGGTCAGCAGCATGGTCAGACGGTCAAGACCGAAGGCCAGACCTGCATGCGGCGGCGTACCGTACTTCAGCGCATCCAGCAGGAAGCCGAATTTCTCACGCTGTTCCTGTTCGTTAATGCCCAGAATACCAAATACGGTCTGCTGCATCTCGCCGCGGTGGATTCGCACCGAACCGCCGCCGACTTCATAACCGTTAATAACCATATCGTAGGCGTTGGCCACAGCCTCTTCCGGGGCGGCTTTCAGCTCATCCGCGTTCATATCTTTCGGCGAGGTGAACGGATGGTGCATCGCCGTCAGGCCGCCTTCGCCGTCGTCTTCGAACATCGGGAAGTCGATCACCCACAGCGGCGCCCATTTGCTCTCGTCAGTCAGACTCAGGTCTTTACCCAGCTTCAGACGCAGCGCGCCCAGCGCGTCGGCCACTACTTTCTTGTTGTCGGCGCCGAAGAAGATCATGTCTCCATCCTGCGCGCCGGTGCGGTCAAGGATCGCTTCCACGATTTCAGCGGTCAGGAATTTGGCCACCGGGCTGTTGATCCCGTCCATGCCTTTGGCACGCTCGGTCACTTTAATATAGGCCAGCCCTTTCGCGCCGTAGATCTTCACAAAGTTGCCGTATTCGTCAATCAGCTTGCGGGTCAGAGAGGCCCCGCCCGGGACGCGCAGGGCCGCCACGCGCCCTTTCGGATCGTTGGCCGGGCCGGCAAAGACCGCGAATTCCACAGACTTCAGCAGGTCGGCGACGTCCACCAGCTCCATCGGGTTACGCAGATCCGGTTTATCGGAGCCATAGCGACGTTCGGCTTCGGCGAAGGTCATGATCGGGAACTCGCCCAGGTCGACGCCTTTCACTTCCAGCCACAGCTGACGCACCATCGCCTCCATGATCTCACGCACCTGCGGCGCGGTCATAAAGGAGGTTTCCACGTCGATCTGGGTGAATTCAGGCTGACGGTCGGCACGCAGGTCTTCATCGCGGAAGCATTTGACGATCTGATAGTAGCGATCGAAGCCGGACATCATCAGCAGCTGTTTGAACAGCTGCGGCGACTGCGGCAGCGCGTAGAATTTGCCTTTGTGCACGCGGGAAGGCACGAGGTAATCGCGGGCGCCTTCCGGGGTGGCTTTAGTCAGCATCGGGGTTTCGATGTCGAGGAAGCCATGGTCGTCCATAAAGCGGCGCACAAAGCTGGTAATTTTCGCGCGGGTTTTCAGGCGCTGCGCCATCTCCGGACGACGCAGGTCGAGGTAGCGGTATTTCAGACGCGCTTCTTCGGTGTTGACGTGATTGGAGTCCAGCGGCAGCGATTCTGAGCGGTTAATGATCGTCAGATCGGAAGCCAGCACTTCGATAGCGCCGGTGGCCATGTCCGCGTTGATGTTTTTCTCTTCACGCGCGCGAACGGTGCCAGTGACCTGAATGCAGAACTCATTACGCAGTTCAGAGGCTAACTTCAACGCATCCGCACGATCCGGATCGAAAAACACCTGAACGATGCCTTCGCGGTCGCGCATATCGATAAAAATGAGGCTACCGAGATCGCGACGGCGGTTGACCCAACCACACAGAGTCACCTGCTGCCCAACGTGGGACTGTCGAAGCTGTCCGCAATATTCTGTACGCATGAGATATCCCTTAACTTAGCCGTCGGCGGATTGTCGTCTGCCCTGCAGGCGACGAGGTCGCAGCTTTAGCTGATGTCACAACTGAATGAAAAAAGGCGGCTATTATACTGGAAATTCTGTCGTTCGATAAGTCCGACGCACGATGTACGCTGCTTTGCTGCGCGCTTAACGTCCACACTCACATAAATTAACAAAATTTGTTACTCTTTTGCTGAAGCCGCAAAGGTATTGTAGCCGCCTGACAACAGATGAAGATACGGGGATACCATGTTAGAACTCAATGCAAAAAACACGGCGCTGGTGGTAATCGATCTGCAGGAAGGCATTCTGCCTTTCGCCGGCGGCCCGCATCGGGCTGACGAGGTGGTGGCGCGCGCCGCTCGCCTGGCAGACAAGTGCCGGCAACAGGGTTCGCCGGTCATCATGGTCCGCGTGGGCTGGTCGGCCGATTTCGCCGAAGCGCTGAAACAGCCTGTCGACGCTCAGGCCGGGGCGCATACGCTGCCCGAAAACTGGTGGACCTACCCGGCCACGCTGGGTAAGCAGGAGAGCGATATCGAAGTGACCAAACGCCAGTGGGGCGCGTTCTATGGCACCGACCTTGAGCTTCAGCTGCGCCGCCGCGGGATCGACACCATTATTCTCTGCGGCATCTCCACCAACATCGGCGTCGAATCCACCGCCCGCAATGCCTGGGAGCTGGGTTTTAACCTGGTCATCGCCGAAGATGCCTGCAGCGCCGCCTCCGCCGAGCAGCATCAGGGCAGTATGACGCATATTTTCCCGCGCATCGGCCGGGTGCGCAGTACCGAGGAGATCCTCACGGCGCTATGATTTATATTGGGCTTCCCCAGTGGTCGCACCCGAAATGGGTGCGCCTTGGCATCACCAGCCTTGAAGAGTACGCCCGCCACTTTAACTGCGTGGAGGGCAACACCACCCTGTATGCGCTACCAAAGCCGGAGATTGTCGCCCGCTGGTACGAACAGACCCACGATGACTTCCGCTTCTGCTTCAAATTCCCGGCCACCATCTCGCACCAGGCCGCCCTGCGCCATTGCGACGAGTTAAGCAGCGAATTTTTTGCCCGCCTGGCGCCGCTGGCCTCGCGCATCGGCCAGTACTGGCTGCAGCTGCCGGCGACGTTCGGTCCACGCGATCTCCCCGCGCTATGGCATTTTCTCGACGGACTGCCGAAAGATTTCACCTACGGCGTCGAAGTTCGTCATCCCGAGTTTTTCACCAAAGGGGAAGCGGAACAGCAGCTCAACCGCGGGCTGCACGAGCGTAACGTCAACCGCGTGATCCTCGACAGCCGCCCGGTCCATAGCGCTGCGGCCACCAGTCCGGCGATGATCGATGCCCAACAAAAGAAACCGAAGGTGCCGGTACATGCGGTGATGACCGCCCGACAGCCAATGGTGCGGTTTATCGGCGGTGACGATATGGTCCATAACCGGGAACTGTTTCGCGTCTGGCTTCAGACCCTGGCGAAGTGGCATCAGTCGGGGACCCCGTGGTTGTTCCTGCATACCCCGGACATTGCTTTCGCCCCGGCGCTGGTGGATACCCTGTGGGGTGACCTGCGCGCTGCCCTGCCGGCGGCAGGAAATGCGCCGTCGATTCCGCAGCAATCTTCTCTTTTCTGATATCCTGCTATCATATCCGGAGCCATCTGCCAGAGTTAAAGGGAGTTTTCGTATGGTCAGCGCGCTGTATGCCGTTTTAGGTGCGTTATTGTTAGTGAAGTTCTCATTTGACGTGGTGCGTCTGCGCACCCAATACCATGTAGGCTACGGTGATGGCGGCTTTAGCGAGCTGCAGGTTGCCATCCGCGTTCACGGCAATGCCGTCGAATATGTGCCGATTGGCCTCATTTTGCTGTTATTTATGGAGATGAACGGCGCTCAGACCTGGATGGTGCACGTTTGCGGGATTTTATTGATTGTCGGGCGACTGATGCACTCCTGGGGTTTTCATCACCGCGTCTACTACTGGCGCCGCTCCGGCATGAGCGCCACCTGGTGCGCGTTGTTGCTAATGGTGCTGGCCAATCTTTGGTATATGCCCTGGGAGTTGGTTTTCTCCCTCCGTTAGCGCACAATACGCCGTTTTCGTTTTTTCGGGTTTAACGTTATGTCTCACCGCGATACGCTTTTTTCCGCGCCGATTGCCAGCCTCGGCGACTGGACCTTTGATGAACGGGTTGCTGAAGTCTTCCCCGATATGATCCAGCGTTCTGTGCCCGGCTACTCCAATATCATCTCGATGATCGGCATGCTGGCCGAGCGCTTCGTTCAGCCCAACACTCAGGTTTACGATCTTGGCTGTTCGCTGGGCGCCGCCACCCTCTCCGTGCGCCGCAATATTAGCCATCCGGACTGTCGCATTATCGCCATCGATAACTCGCCCGCGATGGTGGAGCGCTGCCGTCGCCATATTGACGCTTATAAAGCGCCGACGCCGGTCGAAGTGATTGAAGGGGATATCCGCGACGTGACCATTGAAAACGCCTCGCTGGTGATCCTGAACTTTACTATTCAGTTCCTTGAGCCGGGCGATCGCCAGGCGATCCTCAATAAAGTCTATCAGGGGCTGAATCCGGGCGGCGCGCTGGTCCTCTCGGAAAAATTCAGCTTCGAAGACGCCCACGTTGGCGAACTGTTGTTCAATATGCATCATGACTTTAAGCGCGCCAACGGCTACAGCGAACTGGAGATCAGCCAGAAACGCAGCATGCTGGAAAATGTGATGCTGACGGACTCCGTCGAAACCCATAAAGCCCGCCTGCGTCAGGCTGGGTTTGAACATGCCGAACTGTGGTTCCAGTGCTTTAACTTTGGCTCGCTAGTGGCCGTGAAAGCCGGGGAGCAGGCATGATCGACTTCAGTAACTTCTATCAGCTGATCGCCAAAAGCCCGCTGTCTCACTGGCTGGAGACGCTGCCTGCCCAGGTAGCCGCCTGGCAGCGCGATGCCCTGCACGGCAAGTTTCGTGAATGGGAGCGCGCCGTAGAATTTCTGCCGGAGCTAACGCCCTGGCGTCTGGATCTTCTGCACAGCGTCACCGCCGAGAGCGAAACGCCGCTCAGCGAAGGCCATCAGCGGCGGATCGAAAATCTGCTTAAAAACCTGATGCCGTGGCGCAAAGGCCCTTATTCGCTGTACGGCATCAATATCGATACCGAATGGCGATCCGACTGGAAATGGGAGCGCGTTCTGCCGCACCTGTCCGATCTCACTGGCCGGACTATCCTCGACGTGGGCTGCGGCAGCGGCTATCACATGTGGCGGATGATCGGCGCCGGCGCACATCTGGCGGTCGGTATCGATCCCACCCAGCTGTTCCTGTGCCAGTTTGAAGCGGTGCGTAAGCTGCTCGGTAACGACCAGCGGGCGCATTTGCTGCCGCTGGGCATCGAGCAGCTGCCGGCGCTGGAGGCCTTCGACACCGTGTTCTCGATGGGCGTGCTCTACCACCGCCGCTCGCCGCTGGACCATCTGTGGCAGCTGAAAGATCAGCTGGCGCCAGGGGGCGAGCTGGTGCTGGAGACGCTGGTGGTTGAAGGAGATGAAAATACGGTGCTGGTTCCGGGCGACCGCTATGCGCAAATGCGCAACGTCTATTTTATCCCCTCGGCGGCGGCCCTGAAAATGTGGCTGGAGAAGTGCGGGTTTATTGACGTGCGCATCGTCGACGCCTGCGTCACCTCGACAGAGGAGCAGCGACGCACCGAATGGATGACGACCGAATCGCTGGCCGATTTCCTCGACCCACAGGATCAGCGCAAAACGGTGGAAGGCTATCCGGCGCCATTACGGGCTGTGATCATTGCCACCAAACCGGAAACCCAGCAGTCGCTGGCGAAAAAAGCGAGATAAAAAAAGGCCCCTGTTTAATGGGCAGGGGCCTGGTACGGGCAATCATCATATTGGGCGACATGATGTGCAGCAAAAAACCGTTTAACTTCTCCAGGCGGAGATAATCCTTTTCATCTCCGCCACCGCTGCGCCATTCACGGCGTAGCGTCTGTATTCATCGGCATCGGGATCGGCTGACATCGAAACGCCCGGATGACGAAAGCGCATTTCCGACGGCAACCAGTGGCCAGCAGAGCTATGGACCTCTTTCACCCCCGCCTGCAGAAACAGCGGCAGGTTCGCGGCGCGGACTCCCGCACCGGCCATAATGATTGGAGTATCCCCTGCGGCAATAAGTTCCGTAATTAATGAAATACCTTTCTCCGCCGAGGATTGCTGACCGGAAGTCAGGATACGTTTGACCCCCAGCGTCCCCAGCGTTTTCCAGGCCTGACGCGGGTCAGCGCACAGATCGAACGCGCGATGAAAGGTCACCGCCAGCGGCCCGGCCGCGGCCATTATTTTTTTCATCCGCGGGATATCGACCTGGCCATCAGCATCCAGCACGCCGGTCACCAGCCCGGGAAAGCCCAGATCCCGCACCATGCGAATATCGTTAAGCATCGCGGCGAACTCTTCCTCGGTGTAGCAGAAATCGCCGCCGCGCGGGCGAACGATCGGATGCACCGGGAGGGTAATCGCCTCGCGGGCCGAGACCAGCACCCCATAAGAGGGGGTTAATCCCCCTTCCTGCGGCGCGGCGCAGAGCTCAATACGATCGGCGCCGCAGCGCTCAGCCTCCCGGGCGCACGCCATGCTGTAGCAACACACTTCCAGTACCGCCATTCCTCTCTCCCTGATCCAGACAACCTTTGCAGCATGTCACGATTTCACGCGGCAGACGCCGCGCGGCTTCACACTGTTACGTATCGGCTTGCTCGCTGGCGACGATTTGTTCAATAGACCACGGATGAAATTTGACCGTCACGCTGCCGTCGGTCACCGCCAGGGTGGGGTTCGGCAGGCGCTCATGCTCCCCTTTCGGCGAGCTGGTTTTGACCACGATCCCCGGCTGGCTGAGTCCGTCATCGGCCAGCAGCGCCAGAGCGCGGGCATTTAAGGTTGCCGGATCGCCGGGCAGGACGATTTCGATATGCTCCCAGCCTTCATGGGGATAACGCTTTTCACCCGGCCACGGCAGCTCAACGATATGGAAGCGCCAGTGCGCCACGCAGACCGGCTCCGCCAGTTTGAACAGGCAAATGGGCCGGCCGTTGATCATATTCTCCGACAGCAGGGTGCCGCACTGCTCCAGACCGCGGCGCCAGCGTTCCGCAGTGGTATTCTGATGACAGCGCAGGGAGATATGGTCGGCGTCGAGCCCGGCGATCTCCAGTCCCAGTCGCGCAGTGAAGCGCTGAAGCGCATCGGAAAATCGCGGGAGATCCGCCGTAATATCGGCCAGTTGTTCATTTTGCTGCCAGTTTGCCATGGGTTTGCTCGTCAATAATGCTCGTCAGTAATGAAAAGGTAATTTACCGTGTTTCGGCCTGCGGACCAACCGCCGCCCCGCTGATGGGCAACTGACCGGCGATGGATTGCGCACGCCGGCGCGCCGCGCGCAATGCTGACGGACGGGGACAAATGCAGTATACTCCCGCCCTAATTTGTCCACATTATGGCGCCGCCTCCCTCGGGGGCAGGCGCATTACACGTAAGGTATTCCGGTGAATATTCAGGCTCTTCTCTCAGAAAAAGTCAGCCAGGCCCTGATCGCGGCAGGCGCGCCTGCCGATTGCGAACCCCAGGTCCGCCAGTCAGCAAAAGTTCAGTTCGGCGACTATCAGGCCAACGGCGTGATGGCTGTCGCCAAAAAGCTGGGTATGGCGCCGCGACAACTTGCAGAGCAGGTACTGTCTCATCTTGACCTCAACGGCATTGCCAACAAGGTTGAAATCGCCGGGCCGGGCTTTATCAATATTTTCCTCGACCCCGCGTTTCTGGCGGACAACGTCAACCGCGCGCTGCAGTCTGAGCGCCTCGGCGTCACGAAACCGCAGGCGCAGACTATCGTCGTCGACTACTCGGCACCCAACGTAGCGAAAGAGATGCACGTCGGCCATCTGCGTTCGACCATCATTGGCGATGCTTCAGTCCGTACCCTGGAGTTCCTGGGTCATAAGGTGATCCGCGCCAACCACGTCGGCGACTGGGGCACCCAGTTCGGGATGCTGATCGCGTATCTGGAAAAACAGCAGCAGGAAAACGCCGGCGAAATGGCCCTGGCCGACCTCGAAGGTTTCTATCGCGAAGCGAAAAAGCACTATGACGAAGACGAAGCCTTCGCCGAGCGCGCGCGCAGCTACGTGGTTAAGCTGCAGGGCGGTGATGAGTACTTCCTGCAGATGTGGCGTAAGCTGGTCGACATCACCATGTCGCAGAACCAGATCACCTACGATCGCCTGAACGTCACCCTGACCCGCGATGACGTGATGGGTGAGAGCCTGTACAACCCGATGCTGCCGGGGATCGTCGCCGATCTGAAAGCCAAAGGGCTGGCGGTTGAGAGCGAAGGCGCCACCGTGGTCTTCCTTGATGAGTACAAAAACAAGGAAGGCGAACCGATGGGCGTCATCATCCAGAAAAAGGATGGCGGCTACCTCTATACCACCACCGATATCGCCTGTGCGAAGTATCGCTATGAAACGCTGCACGCCGACCGCGTGCTCTACTACATCGACTCTCGTCAGCACCAGCACCTGATGCAGGCGTGGACCATCGTGCGCAAGGCAGGCTACGTGCCGGACTCCGTGCCGTTGGAGCACCATATGTTCGGTATGATGCTGGGGAAAGACGGCAAGCCGTTTAAAACCCGAGCCGGCGGTACCGTGAAGCTGGCGGATCTGCTGGACGAAGCGCTGGAGCGCGCCCGTCGCCTGGTGGCCGAGAAGAACCCGGATATGTCGGCTGACGAGCTGGAAAATCTGGCGAAAGTGGTGGGTATCGGCGCGGTTAAATATGCCGACCTGTCGAAAAACCGCACCACCGACTACGTCTTCGACTGGGATAATATGCTGGCGTTCGAAGGCAACACCGCGCCGTATATGCAGTATGCCTATACCCGCGTGCTCTCCGTGTTCCGCAAAGCCGGCATCGACGAAAACGCGATGATCGACGCGCCGGTGGTCATCGCCGAAGATCGCGAAGCTCAGCTGGCCGCGCGTCTGCTGCAGTTTGAAGAGACCCTCTCCGTGGTCGCTCGCGAAGGGACGCCGCACGTGATGTGCGCCTACCTCTACGATCTGGCGGGCCTGTTCTCCGGCTTCTACGAGCACTGCCCGATCCTCAGCGCGGAAAGCGAAGAGACCCGCAACAGCCGTCTGAAGCTGGCGCTGCTCACGGCGAAAACCCTCAAGCTGGGTCTCGATACCCTCGGTATCGAAACCGTCGAGCGTATGTAACAAGCAACCCGGCGAAAGCCGGGTTAGTTTTATTCGGCGCCTCGCCAGCGGGGCGCCCTGCTCAGAAGTACTTGCGTAGATACTCCGTCAGACAAAGGATCGCCATCGCCTGACCGTAGGGCATCGAGGTAAGCGGGATCTGGCGATAAAAGTCGAGGTCTGACCCCATCCCGGTGCCAAATGAGGTCTGCAGCAGCTCCCCCTGCGGCGAAATATTCTGCACAATTCCGCGAATCGCTTTTTCAGCCACCCCGGCGTAGTGCTGCCCGACGTAACGCTTGCGCACCGCTTTGAGAATCCCGTAGGCAAAGCCGGCGGTCGCCGAGGCCTCAAGATAAGAGTGCGGGTCGTCCAGCAAGGTATGCCACAGGCCGCTGTCGTCCTGGCATTTTGCCAAGGCGGCAATCTGTGCGTCGAGGACTGTAATCAGATAGTGCCGTACCGCGTTCCCCTCGGGGAGATCCACCAGTTCCAGAAAATCCGGGATCACCATGGTGAGCCAGCTGTTGCCCCGCGCCCAACGCGCCCGGGCAAAGTTATGCCGCCCCTCATAGTTCCAGCCGTGAAACCACAGCCCGGTCTCCCGGTCCATCAGGTTCTGCACATGGAGCAGGAACTGGTAGGTTGCCTCCTCCACATACTGCGGGCGGTTAAGCAGCTTGCCAATTTTGGCTAACGGCAACACGGTCATCATCAGCGTGTCATCCCACATTTGCTGATGGTTCTCCTCCGCCAGAGTCATGTGCTGCATACCGCCCTGCTCGGTGCGCGGCATCTCGTGCATCGCCCACTCCGCCCAGCTCTCCAGCCACGGCAGATACGCCATACGGCCGGTCTCTTCAAAGCGGTAAGCCAGGGTCAGAAACGGGGCCATAGTATTGACGTTTTTGGTCGTTGCCCCCTCGGCGAAGCGGTCGGCAAACCAGCGATCGATGATATCACGCATCTCGATATCGCCGGTTTGCTGGTAATACTGATAGATGCCGTACAGCCCAACGCCGTGGGTCCACTCCCAGCCGGCCCAGCCTTTGGTATCGATCACGCGCCCGTCATCCAGGCGTAGTAAAAATTGCCCGCTCTCATCCTTAATATTCACCAGGTTTTGCGTCACGTTGCGGATCAGCGCCTGCAGTTCGCTGCGGGCGATAAAACGCTCAGGCTGACGCAGTAATGGGCTATGTTTGACCGGCCAAACTTTCATGTTGTTAACCTCGGGTATATGTCGAATTCAAAGCGCCGCCCTTAATGAGCGCCGGGGCAGCAGGTTTATGACGATTCAGATAGCCAATATTGTTATTGCCCCACAGACAGTCGTAAGGCATCCCCGCCAGCAGCTCGACCACCGCACGGTGTTCCGCACTGGTCTGTTCCGACTGCGCGTAGCCGAGCTCGCGCATTCTGAGGGTCTCGCTGCGCAGGACGCTGTGGGTGTGCAGGTTGAGCTTGAAGCGCAGCGAGACGAGGAAGCCGCAGGCTAACACCACCAGAGTGCCGACGCTGAGGATCAGCAGAATGGTATGGCTGACCCCTTCAGGCTGTATTTTTTGCCCGGAAACAAACCCCGACAACTGCATAATGATCCCCACCAGCATCACCGCCCCCGCCTGCGAGGCTTTGCGGGTCAGGGTCATGATGCCGGCAAAAATCCCCTCCCGGCGCTGGCCGGTGATCGCTTCGTCGACGTCGGCAATATAGGTGTAGGTATTCCACGGTACGTAATTTATCCCGCCGCGTCCCAGTCCGGCGACAGCAGAGATGAGCAGCAATAAGGAATAGACGTCGCTCAGTCCGGCGTAATAGAGCAGCGCGTAGGAGAGTGAGCTCAGGCCAAACAGGACCACCACCATGCGGTACGACGGCGCGGGGCCAAAACGAATGCACAGCGGGATCATGGCGATTACTGCAATAAACTGGAAGATGGCCATCGTCCCCAGCAGGTTCGAGGCGACGGCGGCTTCCTGCATCAGAACAAAGACCACGTAATAGGTAAACACGGCATTGAAGACGTCCTGGGCGATATAGCCCCCCAGATACATGCCGAGGTGCTGGCGGAAAATTTTTATCCGCAGCGTAGAACTCAGCTCAATCACCAGGCGATTGAGGCTCTGAGCAAGGGTTAAGTTTTGTTTTTCCGCTTCCGCCCGCAGGGCCGCTTCCGACCACGCCTCCCGCGGTCGTTCCCAGGTGAAACACCAGACCAGAGTCAGCATCACCGCGCACAGCACCGAGAACACCAGACTGGCATAGAAGAACGAGCTGGCATTATCTTTGCCGAGCCAGGAGAGAAGGATCCCCGGCAGGAAGGAGGCTAAAATCGCCGACATCTGCGCCATCGAAATGCGCGCGCCGGAGAATTTGGTTTTCTGTTTAAAGTCATCGGTCATCTCCGGCACCAGCGTCTCATAGGGCACCAGAATCATGGTATAGACCATATCAAACAGCAGATAGGTCGCCAGGTAGTACCAGAAGCCCATCTCGCCGACCCACATCGCTGAATAGCTGAATACGCAGGGGATGCCGAGCAGAATAAAGAATTTTCTGCGGCCGAAGCGCTTACCAAGCCAGGTGGTGCCAAAGTTATCGGTGAGAAAGCCCATCAGCGGGCTTACCACCGCGTCCAGCACGCGGGCGGCAGCAAAAATAAGCGTGGCCTCAATCGGGGTCAGTCCGCAAAAGGTCGTGTAAAAGTAGAGCAGCCATGCGGCGGTTAGCGCCGTCGTGCCGGCGCCGAGAAAATCGCCCGCGCCGTAGGCCAGATAGTTAGCCAGTCCAATTTTTCGTGTTTTCATCGCCGTGATCCTGTGTCTTTTTTTAAAAGAACGCCGACAATCGTTCCGGATTTGCCACCGGAAGGGAGTGGGTACCTGGCTACACTAAAAGCTGTGAAAGGAGGTTACCTTTGTACTTTTGCCACGGAACAGTCGCCGGTGGCAAAATGACAAAGAGATGACGTCGCCACTTCACTCATTTATAAAACAGCATTTCTTTTTAATAAAAAGACAGGTTCATTTATGTGATCTGGCTGGAAGGTCGCCGACTGACGAACAGGCTCGCAAATCCCGGGATCGGCCCTTGCGCAGTCGGGGAAACAGGAGTAAAGAATGGAAGAAAGGGTTATTCCGCGTATCTCAAGGAGGCCAGATGCCTTATACCCATCTGCTGGTTGCCGTCGCGCCAACGCCGGAGAGTCAGGTATTAATTAAAAAAGCGGTGTCGATTGCCCGCCCCGTTAACGCGAAGGTGAGCTTAATCACTCTCGCTACGGATCCGGAGCTGTATAACCAGTTCGCCGCACCGATGATGGAAAATCTGCGCGAAGTGATGCAGGAAGAGACGCGGGAGTTTCTCAATGAGCTGGCTCGCCACGCGGACTACCCAATAGAAAGAATGACCATCGCCTGCGGCGAGCTAGGCCATCATATTAAGGACTTCTGCCGCTCGCACCGTGTTGATCTGGTGATCTGCGGCAATCACAACCATTCCCTCTTCTCACGCGCCACCTGCTCGGCGAAAAGTATCGTCGGCAGCTGCGGCGTTGATGTGCTGTTGGTTTCCCTTGAAAAGGGCTAACGCCGGTTAGCCCTTTTCCTGAACTAGGCCAGTTTAGGGAAGGTGGCTATCTTCCCCCGCAGACGGCTCTCCTCGCTGCGCGGTGAAATATGCTGCAGATCCTCGACAAAGCGCGCCTGCCAGTTATGAATATCATTTTCTCTGATCACGTCCAGCATCGCTGAATGACGGGCGATACGTTCCGCCAGCGGCATGCTGAGCGCGCGATCCAGCGCGGCGGCAACCTCGTCGCGATCGTAAGGATTGACGATCAGGGCGCTGGTCAGCTCCTGCGCCGCCCCGGCAAACTGCGACAGGACCAGTACGCCAGGGTTATCCGGATCCTGCGCCGCGACGTACTCCTTCGCCACCAGATTCATACCATCGCGTAGCGGCGTCACCAGCCCGACGTCAGAGTAGCGGAAGACCTTCATCAGCAGCTTACGATCAAAATGCTGGTTCAGATAGTAGAGCGGTGTCCAGCCAAGCTGACCAAACTGTCCGTTGATGCGTCCGGCTGCGGTTTCCAGCTGGTGGCGGATATCCTGATAGGCCTGCACATCGCCGCGGGAGGTCGGCGCGATCTGGGTATAACGGATTTTGCCGTGGTGCTGAGGGTACTTCTCGAGCAGCGTCTCGTAGGCGAGGAATCGCTCCGGCAACCCTTTCGAATAGTCAAGACGCTCCACGGAGAAGATATTCTTCACATTTTTCAGCTCGTTCTTCAGCTGGGCCAGCTTCGGCGGCAGCGGACCTTTAGCGTTGCGCGTAATTTCGTCCGGATCGATCCCTATCGGATAAACCTCGGTACTGAACGCCTTACCCCATGCCTGATAGCGTTTATCGCCGAGGTCGGATAGGCGAGTCTGCATAGCAATGCTGTCGAGAAAAGCGGTTCTGTCGCTTTCGGTCTGGAAGCCCAGCAGATCGTAATCGCACAGTTGCTCCAGCAGCTCAGCGTGCGGCGGCAGAGCGTTAAAAATCTCCGGCGTCGGGAACGGAATATGTAAGAAAAACCCGATGCGATTGTTCACTCCGCGCTTGCGCAGCTCGCTGGCGAAGGGCAGAAGATGGTAATCATGGATCCACAGCGTATCGTCTGGCTCAATCAGCGGCAGCAGCTTGTCCGCCAGCATGGCGTTAACCCGCAGATATCCCTCCCAGGCTTCGCGCTGAAAGCTGACCAGATCAAGGCGATAGTGGAAAGCCGGCCACAGCACGGCGTTAGAGAACTGGTTGTAGTATTCATCATGGTCCCGTTCATTAAGGTTGAACGACGCCCAGGAAATATTCCCGCGGGAGACCTGCTTGAGCGGCTGCTGGTCATCGCCAATCTCGCCGCTCCAGCCAAACCACAGACCCCCCGCCGCTCTCAGTGCCCCCAGGATGCCGACGGCCAGACCGCCAGCGCTCGATTTTTTATCGTCCGGTAAGGCGATACGGTTAGAGACTACGACTAAACGACTCATGGTCATCCCTCCTTTCGGTTTGCGCGTCATACGCCAGATGTTGCAACCACGTCCTTACAGCGGCGGCATCCGCCAACCGCCAGTGCGCCTGAGTTTCCCCGGCGCCAACTTTTACCGACATTCCCTGCAGTTGATTAACGACGCTGAATCCCGCCTCGTCGGTCAAATCATCGCCGACAAAAACCGGTTCGCGGCCGGCGAATGGTGCCTCCTGCATGAACGCGGTAATCGCCTCCCCTTTGTTGACGCCGCGGGGTTTAATCTCCACCACGCACTTGCCAAGCTGTAACGCCAGCAGCGGATAGCGCTGAACAATCCGCTGCGCCAGCTCCAGCACGGCGCTCTGCTGCTGCGGGGCCTGGCGATAGTGGAGCGCGAAAGCCATCTCTTTACTCTCCAGCTCACATCCCGGGAGCGCTTCCAGCGCCGACGTCAGCTCAGCCGCGATCTCATCGCGCAGCGCTGTCGGCAGAGAGACGATGTAGGTTTTACCATTGATATCACGGCGCTCGGCCCCGTGAACGCCGGCCAGCGGTAGCCGCCAGGGATGGGTTAGCGCGTCAAGTTCAGCCATTGAGCGCCCTGAAATCAATGCCACCGCGCCCTCCTGCTGCTGGGCCAGCGCATTGAGCGCCTGCAGCGTGCTGTCGGGTATCACCACCTGATCGGGGTGCGGCTGGATATCGGCAAGAGTACCGTCGAGGTCAAGAAAAAAGCGTAGTTTCCGGTTAGCGCAGGCGGTACAGATATCTGGTTATCCACCCTGTTTCCTCCTTATCATGGCCAGCCGAAGCTGGTTGTTAATTATATGTGAGCCATGTAAGTATAGACAGTGTGACCAACCTCGCCATTTTTGATAGTTACCGCCAGCGAAACGGGCGCTGGCGGCAATTACTCTGTAAACTAAAAAGTTCGGTTTAAATTCAGGCCGCACGTTTGGCTTTTTGTTTGTAGCGGTCGAAGATCACCGCCGCCAGCAGGATCACCCCGCGCACGACGTATTGTGAGAATGGCGAGATATTCAGCAGGTTCATCGCATTTTCCACGGTTCCGAGGATCAGGATCCCGGCCACCACGTAGGAGATCTTGCCGATCCCGCCCTTCAGCGACACCCCGCCCAGCACGCAGGCCGAAATAACAATCAGCTCATAGCCAATCGAGGTCATCGGCTGGCCGCTGGTCATGCGCGACGCCAGAATGATCCCCGCTGCGGCCGATACCAGACCGGAGAGCACAAAGATAATAATCTTGGTGCGCACCACCGGGACGCCGGCCAGGCGCGCCGCCTCTTCATTGCCGCCAATAGCCAGCGTATTACGGCCAAAGGTGGTTTTGTTTAGTAATAATCCGAAAACCACCAGGCAGGCGACGGTCAGCCAGATCGGCGCCGGCAAACCAAACCAGTTGGCATAGCCGAGGGTGAAGAAACGTTCATCTTCGATCCCCACCGCTTTGCCGTCGGAGATAATATAGGCCAGGCCGCGGACAATCTGCATGGTGGCCAGCGTGGTGATCAGCGCGTTGATCTTAAGGCGCGCAATGACAAAGCCGTTAACCAGGCCACTAAGCGCCCCCAGCAACAGGCCTGCGGCGATCCCCAGCCACAGGCTTTCGCTGAGATTAATCACCACCGCGGTGGTGACCCCGGCGCAGGCGATAACCGACGCCACCGACAGGTCAAAATCGCCGGAGGCCAGGCAAAACAGCATGCCGCAGGCCACCATCCCGGACATCGAGATCGCCAGCCCCAGCCCTTTCATATTGACGAATGAAGCAAAGTTGGGCACAAAAATCACACAGCCGATAAACAGCACCGCAAACACCACCAGCATGCCAAACTGATCCCAGATGCGGGCAAAGCTAAAGGTTGAGCGGGTAGCCCCGGACGTAGTCACTGATGACATCATTTACTCCTTACTCAGGCGACAGCCTGGCTCACTGTTGGCATCGCAAGGCTTAACGCCTGCTGTTCATTGGCTTCTTCATGCAGCAGTTCGCCGGCGATTTGTCCTTCGCGCATCACCACGATGCGGTCAGCGACGCCCAGCACTTCCGGCAGGTCGCTGGAGGCAAACACCACGGCGACACCGGAGGCGGCGAGGCCATAGATCACATTGTAAATTTCATGTTTGGCGCCGACGTCGATGCCGCGGGTTGGCTCATCAAGCAGGATCACCTTCATCTCTTCCGACAGCCAGCGGCCAAGGATCGCTTTCTGCTGGTTGCCGCCCGACAGGTTCATAATCAGCTGTTCCGGGCCCGGCGTTTTAATATTCAGCGACTGGATATGTTGATCGGCGTTGTCCGCCTCCCAGGCGTTGTTGATCAGGCAGCCAGCGTGAATATGCTTGCGCCGGGCGCTGATATTGATGTTATCGCGCACGGAATGCACCGGAATAATCCCCTCCGCTTTACGATCCTCCGGGCACAGCATCATCCCGGCCTGGATGGCCTGGGCCGGTTTGCGAATGGAGACGGGCTGGCCATCGATATACACCTGACCGCCGGTTATCTGCGTGCCGCCAAACAGGCCTTTCATTAGTTCGCTGCGCCCGGCACCCACCAGTCCGAACAAACCGACAATTTCACCGCTGCGCACCGAGAGACTAACCGGCGTGCGCACGCCCGGCGCTTTGACCTCCTCCAGGCGCAGCCGCTCCTTGCCATAGGGGCGAGGCTTCCAGCCATAAATATCGCCCAGATTGCGGCCTACCATTGCCTGGACCAGGGCGTCGTGGCTGACGCTCGGCATATCGTCAAAGGTGCAAACGTAGCGGCCATCTTTAAAGACGGTGATGGCATCGCTGAGGGCAAAAATCTCTTCCATCCGGTGTGAAACATAGATGATGACCCTTCCCTCCTCCCGCAACTCGCGGATGACGCGAAACAGGTTGTCGATCTCTCTGGCGGAGAGCGAGCTGGTCGGCTCATCGAACGCGATAATCTTGGCGTTACGCGCCAGCGCTTTGGCAATCTCCACCATCTGCCATTGACCAATGGAGAGATATTTCAGCGGCGTCTCCGGGTCGATATCCAGACCCAGATGCTCCAGCTGCAGGCGGGCCTCATAGTTGAGCAGCGAGCGATTGACGATGCCGCCTCTGTGCGGCAGCTGACCGAGATAGATATTTTCGGCGACGGTCATCTCCGGGATCAGATGCAGCTCCTGGTAGATAATTGCCACGCCGGCGTTCAGCGCCTCCATGGTATTGGCGAATGCCATCTGCTGGCCGCCGATCTGCAGATGGCCCGCGGTCGGGATATAGTTGCCGCTGAGAATTTTCAACAGCGTCGATTTGCCTGCGCCATTTTCGCCCATCAGCGCGTGGATCTGTCCCGGGTAGCAGTCAAAACTGATATCGGACAAGGCCTTTACGCCAGGGAACGTCATGGTGATGCCGCGAAATGAGAGATAAGGGGTAGACTGTTGCATAACGACTCCGCTCTTCTGCACTCAGCCCCCGCGCCGCGGCGGGGGCCAGTTTAATCAGGCTGTTACAGCCCTTTTTTCGCCAGCTCTTCTTTGAAGTTATCGCGGGTAATCAGCACCACATCGGTCACCGCCGTGAACTTCGGCGGCTCGACGCCCTTGGTGACCCAGTTGTAGAGCATTTCGCTGGTTTTGTAGCCGTGGATATCCGGGCTTGGCAGCAGAGAGCCATAGAAGCCGGTCGGCTGCGCCTTCGACAGTTCGTTGACGGCATCCACGCCGTTGATGCCGATGCCAATCACATCGGGAGCTTTAAAGCCCTGACCTTCGGTCGCGCGCACGCCGCCGAGGACGGTGTTGTCGTTCATCCCGACGATCAGCCAGTGTTTAACCTGCGGATGCTGGACCAGCATCGAGTTACCGGCGTCGAACGCTCCCGGGATATCGTTGGATTTTGTCGGCACGCGGTAGATTTGCGCGTCCGGGAAGCCGGCCGCCTTCAGGGCATCGATGGAGCCGGTGGTGCGACGGCGCGCGGTATCCAGCTCATCGGCGGTGATCGCCATTACGGCGGTGTCTTTGACATCCCAGCCGCGCTTTTGCATCTCTTTATAGAGTTCCTGCCCCTGACGGGCGCCAATTTCGCTCGCCGCCATCATCACCAGCGGTACGCTCTCCATCGGTTTGCCCTTCGCATTGACGAACTGGTCATCGACGGTAATCACCTTCATGTCATAGCCACGCGCTTTGGCGACAATCGCCGACCCGAGCTTGGGATCGGGGGTACAGATGACAAAGCCCTTCGCGCCGCTGGCCGCCAGGCTGTCAATGGCATTCAGGGTTTTCTCCCCATCCGGGACCGCAATTTTAATAACGTCAAAGCCTAAATCTTTTCCTGCTTTATCAGCAAATTTCCACTCAGTCTGAAACCATGGCTCTTCCGGCTGTTTCACCAGAAAACCCAGTTTAAGATTTTCCGCCATAGCTGATTGTGACATAACCGCAGCGAGACCAATGGCCGCCAGCGCTTTAGTAAATTTGTGCATGGTAAACTCCAGCTTTAATTCGCTTTCATGTAGGGAAAAATCGGAATTAACAATTTAATCGGCATCAAAACAAGGCATTAGAAAAATCGCATTCCCCACTGCCGTTGTTAGAGTAGTAATACCCGGAAATTATTTCTCCATACGAGAGCATTATCACATCGCGGAATTACAGTAATTGCGTACATACATTTAGCAAAAAATGACATAAAAAATGACACAATTGTCATACAATTTTACCGGGGCATAGCAGGATCATCTATACCATCAGCAGGCTTATCCTTGTGTTGTCAGAGGATGTTTAACGGTGGGTTACAGCACTGTTATCATCAGCGATTGACGGCGTTGCTGCGGGCGATCGCCTGTGCGCCACTCAAATGGCAACCCACCTCGCACCGCTGAGCCACATGGCCCGCTTAATATCGCGAAAAAACGGATCTTTGGCGTAATTTATTCCGAATAGAAAAAATATATTCCTCTTGATAAAAGCGCCTGCAACAAAAAATAAAAATAATGATCATCAACCTGAAACATTACTAATGAAATAACTTATTCCGTTCTCTTCTACGACGAATCTCGTAGTCAAATACTTATATCTTATAACCAATCTGAAACCAGCGAGCCCCTGCCAACGGCGCACAATCTCAGCCCTGGTAGTTTGCACAAATAATGGTGTAACAAAACGTAAATTACCGCGCTTGAGAGTTTTCTTAATTTCGTTGAGCGAGTATTCTTAAATCGTCGGCAAATGGAAAAAATACCCGACTCATACGGAATGTGTAGAGTTTTATTATTCTGCAACAGTGCCGCGTGTCACTATTTTATCTTGTAGTTATCCGCAGGATCCGCTGACGCGCACCAGTAACCCCTTCCCGGTTAATAAGGATATTTTTTATGGCAGTTCCAGGAATGGCACAAAAGCTAAACACCCAAATGAATCTTGAGTTTCACGCCTCTAACGTTTACCTGAACTTAAGTGAGTGGTGCGCCCGACATCGCTTCGACGGCGCCGCGACGTTTCTGCGCACCCGCGCGCAAAGCAGCATCACCCTCACTATGCGCGTATTTGACTACCTGAAAAAAGCCGGCAGCTGGCCGATCGTCAATCCCGACCACGCCTGTAACCCTGAGTGCACCTCGCTGGAAGATCTGTTTACCCAAACCCTGAGCGATTACCAACAGCGCAGTCGTCTGCTGAGCGGTCTCGCTCAGGAAGCCAAAGCGCAAAGCGATGACAGCACCTGGCGGTTTCTCACGCTGTTGGCGGAAGAGCAGCAGCAGGATGGCCTGCTATTGCAAAGCGTGCTTGAGGAAATTCGTAATGCCGATAAAGCCGGTCTCGGGATGGAGCAGACCGATCGGCGTCTGATGGCTATCGTTGGAGAAGCGCAGAAAGCGCATTAATCAAGCCTTTATCGCTCTGCCAGGGGGAGCGCGTCTGCGCTGCCCCGCCCGGTTTATTAATCCATTACGTCTATTTTTTCTCCCCTATTATTCCTTTCAAGAATAAAAAAGTTTTAACTCGATCCCATTCCCTCATCACCGTTACCCCATAAGGGGGATTAGTGAGCGCGGTCACTTTTTGACGAACCATAAAGAAATATAAAAACAGTGTTTCAAAAATATAAAACACGAGGTTTATTTTTTATGGCTAGATACACGGCTTCAGCCTCTGAAGGGCTGCAGGGAAGACCGATCTTGTTACGCCATCAGTTAGCCTACGGCGGCGGAAATCTGTTAGGGAGCGGCGCACTGGCGATAAGCGGCGCATGGCTACTCTATTTTTATACGACCTTTTGCGGCCTGACGCTGATCGAGGCCTCATTTATCTTCTCCGTCGCCAGCATCATTGACGCTATCAGCAACCCGCTGATGGGCTATCTGACGGATAATTTTGGCAAAACGCGCCTGGGCAAGCGCTTCGGCCGCCGGCGTTTCTTTCTGCTAATCGGTATTCCGCTGATGATGTTCTACCCGCTGCTGTGGGTGGAAGGCCTGAGTTTCTGGTACTACCTTAGCACCTATGTGGTGTTTGAGATCATCTACACCTCTATCATGGTGCCTTATGAAACGCTGGCGACAGAGATGACCGATGATTTCTCACTGCGTTCAAAACTGACCGGCTATAAAGCTATCTTTGGTAAGCTGGCCAACTTCCTCGCGGCGTTTATTCCCGGCCAGTTCATTCTGCTGTATGGCAAAGATTCTGCCACCCCTTTCTTCCTCACCGGTCTGACCTATGGCGCGATCCTGATCGTCGCTATTTCCTGCCTGTGGTTGTGCAGCTGGGAGCGTGAGCGCGGGGAAGAGGTGGAAACCAGCGCGAAAAAAGGACTGCTGAGCACCCTGCTGTCGCTGGCGAAAGATATGCGTTCGACTTTTTATCTACGCGTATTCCGCAAACATCTTGGTATGTACCTGTGCGGCTTTGGCGCGGAATGGCTGTTTGCCTCCATCTTCACCTATTTCGTGATCTTCGTTCTACAACACGATCCAGCGATGGTGGCCGGGCTGAACAGCCTGAACTCGATTCTGCAGCTGATCTCTACGGCGCTGTTTATCGGCCTGTGCGTGAAAAAGGGCTTCAGCAAACCCTATATCCTGGCGCTGGGGATCGTGATTTTCGCGGTTCTGCTGTATACCTCGCTGTGGTTTTTCCATCTACCGTCCGGCCTGGCGACAGTGCTGATGTTCGGCATTACCGTGCTGTTCGGCCTGGGTACCGGCGGGGTTTACTATATACCCTGGACCGTTTACACCTTCCTGGCCGATGTCGATGAGATCTACACCGGACGCCGGCGGGAAGGGATCTATGCCGGCGCCATGACCTTCTCAGGAAAAATTCTGCGCTCGATTGTGGTGTTCTCGATGGGGGCGATCCTGAGCTTCTACGGTTTCCAGTCAAAAGCGCACAGCCAACCGGAAAGCGCGGTGACCGCTATCGCAGTGGTATTCTGCGTCGGGGTGATCGCATTAGCCCTGGCCGCCATCGTCTTCAGCAAGCAGATGAAGCTGGACCGGAAGGCCCATCTGGTGGTGCTGCAGGAAGTCGCGCGGATAAAAGCGGGCGGCAAAATTAGCGATATTGCGCCGGACGTGCGGGTTATCGTGGAGGATCTGGTCGGCCATCGCTACGAAGAGTGCTGGGGCAACAGCAAATTGTTCAAAGATGCTGCCCCTGCGCCTGCGCAGACCGTCGTTTCCCATTAAAGAAGAAGGCCCCGCCGGTATCCGGCGAGGCCTGGTATTAATGCGTTTCTTCCTGTGGAGTAAACTTCAGCTCAATCAACGCGATCGCTTTTTGCACCGCGCGAAGGGTCACCGGATCGGCAGAGGCCGGATGGCTGGCGAAGTCGATAGCTTTCAGCTGAGTGGTCATTTTTTCACGCACTTCCACCGGCGCAATGACGTCAATGACATCGAGGATCTGTTTGATAACCAGCTGGCAGGCAACCACATCGGAAACCAGCTCGTCGTGTTCGGTAAGATGTTGAGACATTAATTACTCCTTTTTTCAGGAGCGTAATAGTACCCTAAATCGTTAACGATAATAAAACCTGCCGTCGCAGGTTTTTTTATCTACCCTACTGGCTGGCGGGTCGTCTCCTGCCGCTTTGCACAGGATCACACTCTTGATGGCAGTGACAACATGAATACCGCGATCTCTTCCCGCGATGAACGTGCTTTTTCAGCGCCGGCGCTGCTGGTGGCAGGTGCCTTTTTTATGGAGTTTCTCGACGGGACGGTGATCGCCACCGCCCTGCCCGATATGGCGAGGGATTTTGGCGTCACCGCGGTCGAACTGAATATCGGCATCAGCGCCTATCTGATTACCCTTGCGGTCCTGATCCCGGCCAGCGGCTGGATCGCCGATCGCTTCGGCGCCCGGGCTATTTTTACTCTCGCCCTGGCGATCTTTACCCTTGCCTCGGTCTTCTGCGGCCTCTCCACCGAGGTGCATATCTTTGTCGCCATGCGTATCCTTCAGGGCGTCGGCGGCGCGCTGATGGTCCCCGTTGGTCGCCTTGCGGTGCTACGCACCACGCCGAAACACCAGCTGATCAAGGCCATCGCCACCCTGACCTGGCCGGCGCTGGTGGCCCCCATTATCGGCCCGCCTTTGGGCGGCTTTATAACCCGCTACGCCAGCTGGCACTGGATCTTCTTTATCAATGTCCCGCTGGGCCTTGCCGCCATCATCCTTTCGCTGCGCATTATCCCTGATATTCGCGAAACGGAACGGCGCTCCTTCGATCTCAGCGGATTTATCACTACCTCGGTCGCGATGGTCAGTCTGGTGACCGCGATGGAGCGGCTCGGCGATCGCCAGCCGCAGATCTGGCCGACGCTGGCTCTCGCCGCGCTTGGCTTCGGCTGTCTGTTATATTCCATTCGTCATTTCCGCCGGGCGGCGGCGCCTATGGTTCGTCTCGACGCCCTGCAGGTGCCGACGTTCCGGGTGACAATGTACGGCGGCTCGTTGTTCCGGGCCTCCATCAGCGCGGTGCCTTTTCTGCTCCCCCTGCTGTTCCAGGTGGGATTCGGTATGGATCCTTTTCATTCCGGCCTGCTGGTGCTGGCGGTGTTTGTCGGTAATTTAACCATTAAACCCGCCACCACACCGCTCATTCGCTGGCTGGGCTTTCGTCGGCTACTGCTGATCAATGGCGCGTTGAACGTCTGTTCGCTGCTGGCTTGCGCGCTGCTTACGCCGCAGACGCCGGTCTGGGCCATCATGCTGATCCTTTATCTCGGCGGGGTGTTTCGCTCAATCCAGTTTACCGGTGTAAGCACGCTGGCCTTCGCCGATGTCCCCGCCGCGCAGATGAGTGATGCTAATACGCTGTTCAGTACCGCGTCGCAGCTGGCGGTAGGGCTGGGGATCACGCTCGGGGCGATTGGCATTCGCCTGGGCGAGCAGGTCGGCGACTGGCTGCATCTTACTGAACTACCGGGGATCAGCTTCCGCCTGTCGTTTGTGTTTATCGCCTTGATCTGTCTGGTAGGGATGATCGACAGCCTGCATCTGGCCAAAACGGCCGGCAGCAGCGTGTCGGAGAAGAAGAAATAGAAGAAAAATAAACGACGGAAGGGCCAGCGGCGCTGGCCCTGATGACGGTTAAGCGACGATCTGGCGAACAAAGTCTTCGATTGCTTTATCCTGGCAGTTTTCGAAGAAGCACTGCTGGAAGCGTGGGCCGGAGACTGCGGTTTTCACCAGCTGCGGATCGATGGCGCGCAGGGTATCGAGGTAGTTCTCTTTTACTACTGCTGCTTTGACCTGGTTGAGGATCCCGGCATTGCGCACCTGCGGTTCTTTGCGCTCCGGCGGATAGCCTTCGCCGTTGCGGCCGGTAAAGGCTTTTTCAAAGATAAACCGCACATTCAGTTCGGCGCCCCAGCCGAAGCCTTTGGCAAACGGCAGCGACAGCGCATTACCGTTGTTGATCTGGGCAAACAGGAACGCATCCGCCGGATCGATACAGTAGCCGCAGACCACGCCCGGATGGATGTTCAGCGACATCAGCGCCCCCTGACCGGTACCGCAGCCGGTGACCACGAAGTCAACTGCTTTCGAATTCAGCAGAATACTGGCCATGATCCCAAGATGGATGTAGGTCAGATGATGATCGTTCTCATCGCTCATGCCGACGTTATAGACCGGGAATCCTTTTTCGTCGGCAACCGCGTTAAGCTCCTTGAGGATGATGGCGTTTTTGTTCGCCTGGCTGTTCTCCATCATCAGTGCAATCTTCATGGTTATTCTCCTGAATGCTGTGCGGGCCTGCCCGCAGAATGTCATTGACGTTGACTGCACTTTACTACCTTGAAAACAAACTTTCAAATTTTATGAAAAGTTGTTTTAAAATTTACGCAGTGCTTCACACTTTCGCAGGCTCCCCCTGTCTGTTGACCTCAGCCCTCTGCATGCTGGCGAATCCGCTTCGTCCTCCCTTACCACCCGCCGGCGACAAAGTCCTGACCGCCCAGGCAATAATGAATAATAAATTAAAAGCATTCTCATTTATTATTAAACTGCCAATGCGTGTTATTCCCATTAGCATTTTAAATAAAACATTTTTAAATTTACTTTTTGCAAATAATTAAATAACAAATTATAGTGGCAGCCAATAACATCTATTATTTAATTCCAGGAGTGCAACGATGCTGAAAACGGACATGATTGACAAACTGAATGAACAGATGAATCTTGAACTCTATTCTTCTCTTCTTTATCAGCAGATGAGCGCCTGGTGCAGTTACCACAGTTTTGAAGGCGCCGCGGCCTTCCTGCGTCGCCATGCTCAGGAAGAGATGACCCATATGCAGCGCCTGTTCGACTATCTAACCGACACCGGCAGCCTGCCGCGGATCAACGCTATCGCCTCCCCGTTTGCCGAATATGCCTCACTCGACGAGCTGTTCCGCCAGACCTACGAGCATGAGCAGCTGATCACGCAAAAAATAAATGAACTGGCGCACGCGGCCATGACCAGCCAGGATTACCCGACCTTTAATTTCCTGCAGTGGTATGTTGCTGAACAGCATGAAGAAGAGAAATTATTTAAATCGGTGATCGATAAACTGACCCTCGCTGGAAAAAGCGGCGAAGGTCTGTACTTTATCGATAAAGAGCTGGCTACCCTCGACGCGCAGAATTAATCCCCCGCGCCGCGACAGTCCGTGTCGCGGCCCTCTTAATGTCGGCAGATCTTATTTTCTGCGGTAGTAAAACCTTCCTCTCTGGCAATAAATTTGCCTTTTTTCTCTAAAAACGCCACCAACTGTGCGGCGCTTAGATTCTCTGCTGAACAGGTGTGAAACCGCGCCTCTTCGCCAAAGCGGCGGCGAATGGCGGCCTCCAGCGAGGCGACCGTCCAGGATTCACCCGAGGCGAGCATCATCTGTAAAACTTCATGACCATGAATAGAAGACATAACCCCTCCTGCAAAAACCGCCAGCTTAGGCCAGACTGTCAACCCGCGCCTTGCGCTAGCGCAGGCTTTCGCCCTCTTATTGTGTAAACATTTCATTACACAACTTGTAATCCCGATTTGACGAAAGCCGTAATATCCCCTACTCTGCGCGGCATAATTTATTGTTATTTGCTGTAGGGATAGCGAAAAGCGTGAAAAACCGCACTCTGGGCAGTATTTTAATCGTAGCTGGCACCACCATCGGTGCAGGAATGTTGGCAATGCCATTGGCCGCCGCAGGCGTCGGCTTTACCGTCACGTTGGGTTTACTTTTCACCTTGTGGGCATTGATGTGCTATACCGCCCTTTTGCTGCTGGAAGTCTACCAGCATGTCCCTGCCGATATGGGGCTCGGTTCTCTGGCGGCGCGCTATCTGGGCCGTTATGGGCAGTGGGTTACCGGATTCTGCATGCTGTTTCTGCTGTACGCCCTCACGGCAGCCTATATCAGTGGCGCCGGTGAATTACTCGCTTCCAGCCTCAACCAGTGGCTGGACTGGCAGCTACCACCGGCCGCAGGCGTACTGATCTTCACCCTCCTCGGCGGGGCGGTAGTGTGCATTGGCACTGCGCTGGTGGATCTGTTCAATCGCTTCCTGTTTAGCGCCAAAATCGTCTTCCTGGTGATTATGCTGGCCCTGCTGATGCCGCACATTCATCAGGTGAACCTTCTGACGCTGCCGGTTGAGCAAGGCCTGGCCCTGTCGGCCATTCCGGTGATTTTCACCTCCTTTGGTTTTCACGGCAGCGTCCCGAGCATCGTCAGCTATCTGGGGGGGGATATTCGCAAATTGCGCCGGGTATTTATCATCGGCAGCTTTATTCCTCTGGTGGCCTATATTTTCTGGCAGCTGGCGACGCTGGGCAGTATCGACGCCCCGGCCTTTACCGCCATGCTGGCAAATAACGCTGGTCTGAACGGCCTGCTGGAGGCGATCCGCGAAGTGGTGGCGTCACCGCATGTGGAGCTGGCCGTTCACCTGTTTGCCGACCTTGCGCTGGCGACGTCATTCCTCGGCGTCTCGCTCGGCCTGTTTGATTATCTGGCGGATATGTTTCAGCGTAAAAACAGCGTCGGCGGGCGTCTGCAGAGCGGGATAATCACCTTCCTGCCGCCGCTGGCGTTCGCCCTGTTCTATCCCCGCGGTTTCGTCATGGCCCTCGGCTACGCCGGGGTGGCATTAGCCGTGCTGGCGCTGATAATGCCGGCCCTGCTGGTCATGAAGAGTCGCCGAGAGCATCCGCAGGCTACCTGGCGGGTCGCCGGCGGCGCACCGACGCTATGGCTGGTTCTGCTGTGCGGGATCGGCATCGTGGCTATTCAGTTCAGCATCGCTGCCGGGTTGTTGCCCGCGGTGGGATAAAAAAGGGGCCTGCTGGCCCCTTGTTCATTTCGCTAAGCAACACTGCTTATACTTTTTACCGCTGCCGCATGGGCAGGGATCGTTGCGTCCGACTTTCGCTTCATTTCTTATTGGCTGCGGGGCCTCCACCGGCTGCGGATTCGCTATCCAGTACTGGTAAAGCGCCAGCGCCGCCGGCGTGATACGCTCGATGCTGGCGATAAATTCATCCGCCGTCAGATTATCCAGCGCGCTAAACTGTTCTTCGCTGCCGTGGAGCGCGATAGCGTCCAGCTCCGGCTGGAGTTCAGCGGGCAACGTCGACCAGTCGCTCAGCGCCACGCCGCGCAGATAGCCAAAGCACCACTCCTCAACTATGGTCAGCTCCTGACCTTCCGCTTCGCGGGTGCCGAACAGCGGTTCGAACTGATCGGGATAAGACTCCAGCCGTTCGGCGATATCGCTCATATGCTGCAGCGTCAGATTGACAAAGCGATCGCGCTCGCGATCGTTGGCCCAGCGCGGGACATTATCCGCCCCGCCCCAAATCGCCAGCAGCCACTGAGCGGGTTCGATGTCGGTCGGCGCAGAGAGGATCGCCGTCAGCAGGCCATCCAGTTCAGAGACATCCAGAATGGCGCCTTCGGCGGCGTATTTCGCCAGAGTGTCATCCAGCCATTCCAGTTCGTTTTCGTTCAAAGGTCCGGTATTCATTCACAGGCTCGCATGGTAAAAATCGGGCCTACAGTAGCCGAATTGCCGACAGAAAGCCACCCGGCGATACCTATTGCGCCGGTGTCAACGATACGCGATCAGGCCAGGCCGCGCAGCGCCGACGCCACCTCACGACAGGCCTCCTCCCCTAACGAAAGCAAAGGACGGGGAAGCGAGTCTGGATCGCAGAGTCCGAGCATCGCTGCGGCGCTGGCTATCACTCGCAGGCTACCACCATAGCGATCAAAGCATCGCCATAGGGGGGCCAGCTGCTCATTCAGTGCCGCAGTCTGCGCCACATCGCCGCTACGTATCGCTCTTACCAGCGCCAGTGAGCAGCGGGGAAAGAGTCCGCCGCAGACCGAATACCAGGCTTCGCAGCCGGCCTGCAACCCGGCAGTGGCCCACGCATCGCCGCTGACGCCAAGCGTAACGCGAGAGGGAAGATGCTGACGCAGGGCCGCTACACGTTCGCTCGCCTGTGGCGCGGGCAGGCCGGGAATTTTAATCGAGGCAATGGCCGGCAAGGCGGCGATGCGCCCCTGCAGTTCATCCGCCAGCATTACGTGGGTAGTGCGGGGATTGTCATACAGGCAAACCGGCACCGAGACATGCCGACAGACTTCTTCGTAAAAGGCAAAGATCTCCTCCGCGGAAAGCGGCTGATAGGACATCATCGGCAGTAATAACGCATCCGCCCCTGCCTCCTGAGCATCCTCCACCAGGCGTAGCACCTCGTTAGTCGCAATGGCGCCGACGCCGACCATCATCGGGATCGACCCCGCATGCGTCTTCGCCACCTGCACCACTCGTCTGCGCTGCTCACGGCTGAGATAAGCGTAGCTACCGGTTGAACCTAAGATGCCCAGAGAGTCGACTCCGGCATCGGTAAGACGGGCGAGAATACGAATAAACGCTTTTTCATCAAAATCTTGCTGATGCAAAGGTGTCAAAGGAAATGCGCAAAGTCCACTGAACATGCTGCCTCCGGTAGGCTGGGCTGAGAGTCCGTTTGATAGTAGCAAGGCGCGATCGTTTTGTCCTGGGACAAATGAGAAATTGACTGTAAGGCCAGAGTTAACCGAAAAACGCCGTGGCGTCAGGCTGGCGGGAAAGGTATCAGAAAGCGAAAGTACAGAAACAAAAAAACCACCCGTAGGTGGTTTCACGACACTGCTTATTGCTTTGATTATTCTGTATTTCCCAATGGTACCCGGAGCGGGACTTGAACCCGCACAGCGCGAACGCCGAGGGATTTTAAATCCCTTGTGTCTACCGATTCCACCATCCGGGCTCGGGATATAAAGTGGAGGCGCGTTCCGGAGTCGAACCGGACTAGACGGATTTGCAATCCGCTACATAACCGCTTTGCTAACGCGCCTTTAATACTGAAGCACCCGCAACTGCCGATGCTGTTAATCTGGAGCGGGAAACGAGACTCGAACTCGCGACCCCGACCTTGGCAAGGTCGTGCTCTACCAACTGAGCTATTCCCGCATCATCAAGTTATTTGCTAATCACTTGATTTTGTTATCGTCTGGAAGACTGTGCCGCCGTTCGATGCGTTGCATTCTACTTATCTCTCGCGGTGAGTCAACGGTATTTTTCGCAACTTTGTATCGTTTGCTGAAAATAACGGCGAAACGATCACTGATCAAGCAAATCGCCGCGCGCCGCGTTCAAATACTGCAGCATCGACCACAGCGTCAGCACCGCCGCCACGAGGAAAAGCGCGATCCCGGCCCACTCCACCCACGGATAAGGACGCCACAGCATCCATACCAGGGCGGTCATCTGGGCGGTCGTTTTCACTTTGCCAATCCACGAGACCGCCACGCTGCTGCGTTTCCCCAGCTCCGCCATCCACTCACGCAGCGCGGAGATAATGATCTCACGGGCAATCATGGTCGCCGCCGGTAGCGTGACCCACCAGGTGTGATAGTGTTCGGCAACCAGCACCATGGCGATAGCCACCATGACTTTATCGGCAACCGGGTCGAGGAAGGCGCCAAAACGGGTGCTCTGATTCCAGCGACGAGCGAGGAAACCATCAAACCAGTCGGTTACCGCGGCAACAAAGAAGATCAGCGCGCAGGCAAACGGCGCCCAGCTAAAGGGCAGATAAAACGCCAGCAC
>NZ_JH414798.1:338428-365846 GCF_000238715.1 Klebsiella sp. 4_1_44FAA | reverse complement strand
CAGAGTAAGCAACGTAGGGATATTAAATTGCATAGTGACGGGTAACTATCTGTTGTAAGTAAAAATTAGCCCTATGTTGCTACAGAGCCCCTAATGTTTCAACGAGTAGAAGATCTTTTCTGCCAGAGCGTGAGAGATGCCCGGTACTTTAGCAATTTCTTCGACGCTGGCCTGCTGTAGCCCCTGCAGCCCACCCATATACTTCAGCAGCATCTGACGACGCTTCGGCCCCACCCCCTCGATAGTCTCAAGCGAGCTGGTGCTCTTCACTTTCGCCCGTTTTTTGCGATGCCCGGAGATCGCATGATCGTGCGATTCATCGCGAATATGCTGGATCACATGCAGGGCCGGCGAATCCGGCGGCAGGCTAAACCCTTCCCCTTCCGGCTCAAAGAATAACGTTTCCAGACCCGCTTTTCGATCGCTACCTTTCGCCACGCCCAGCAGCAGCGGATGATGTTTATCCCAGGGGACGTCCAGTTCAGCAAACACGGCTTTCGCCTGGGCCAGCTGTCCCTTGCCGCCGTCTATCAGGATCACATCCGGGATCTTGTTGTCATCAATCGCTTTACCATAGCGACGGCGCAGGACCTGATTCATCGCCGCATAGTCATCGCCAGGGGTAATGCCGGTGATGTTGTAGCGCCGATACTCCGCGCGCAGTGGGCCATTGCTGTCAAACACCACACAGGATGCTACGGTCTGTTCGCCCATGGTGTGGCTGATGTCAAAACACTCCATTCGCTTGACGGCCGGCAGCTCCAGTACGCTGGCCAGCGCCTGCAAACGCTGATGAATGGTCGATTGCTGAGACAATTTGGTCGTTAACGCTGTCGCGGCGTTGGTCCGCGCCAGCTTAAGATAACGCGCTCTGTCGCCGCGCGGCTTAGTCTGCACATTGATTCGACGACCCGCCAGCTCCGACAGCGAGTCGGCCAGCAGCGTCTTATCCCCAAGGTTAAAGTCGAGCAAAATCTCCCCCGGCAGCGTGCGCATTTGGCTGCCCTGCAGGTAGAACTGGCCGACAAAGGTCTCCACGACCTCTCCCAGCTCGGTGCCGCCCGGCACTTTCGGGAAGTAGCTTCGGCTGCCCAGCACTTTGCCCTGACGGATAAACAGCACATGCACGCAGGCCATGCCGGCATCGAAGGCGACGCCGATCACGTCGAGGTCGTCACCGGTGTTGGAGACAAACTGTTTCTCCGTCACGCGGCGGACGGCCTGAATCTGGTCGCGGATGCGCGCGGCCTCTTCGAACTCCAGGTTCTGGCTCGCCTTCTCCATCCGCGCGATGAGCTGGGTCAGCACCTGGTCATCCTTGCCGGCGAGAAACAGCCGCACATACTCTACCTGCTGAGCATACTCTTCTTCGCTGACCAGCCCGGCCACGCACGGCCCCAGGCAGCGACCAATCTGATACTGCAGACAGGGGCGGGAGCGATTGCGGTAGACGCTGTTTTCACACTGACGGATGGGAAAGATTTTCTGCAGCAGCGCCAGGGTCTCGCGCACGGCATAGCCGTTGGGAAAAGGACCAAAATACTCGCCCTTCGCATGTTTGGCGCCGCGATGCATCGCCAGACGCGGATGAGTATCGCCGCTGAGAAAAATAAAAGGATACGATTTATCGTCGCGTAACAGCACGTTGTAACGTGGCTGGTACAGCTTAATATAGTTGTGCTCAAGCAGCAGCGCTTCCGTCTCGGTGTGGGTGACGGTCACGTCGATTTGCGCGATCAGCGCTACCAGCGCTTCCGTTTTACGCGACGCAAGGTTGCTGCGGAAGTAGCTACTGAGCCGCTTTTTCAGATCTTTGGCTTTGCCAACATAGATGACGGTTCCGCCAGCATCATACATCCGATACACACCGGGCTGGCTGGTCACCGTTTTCAGGAAAGCTTTTGCGTCAAAAACATCACTCACTGGCTTGCTAACGACTCCGCATTACACAGGCCATGGCGAATTGCCAGGTGGGTCAGCTCGACATCGCCATGAATGTTTAATTTACTGAACATCCGATAGCGGTAGCTGTTAACCGTTTTAGGACTCAGATTTAGCTGCTCTGAGATCTCATTCACCTTCTGACCTTTGGTGATCATCAGCATAATCTGCAATTCGCGTTCAGACAAACTGGCAAACGGCGATTCTGTCTTTTCGGGTTCAATCTGACTTAACGCCATTTGCTGGGCAATATCGGAGGCAATATAGCGCTGCCCGGACGCGACGCAGCGGATGGCATTCACCACTTCCTGCGGCGCGGCGCCTTTACTGAGATAGCCTGCCGCGCCCGCCTGCATGACCTTGGCAGGTAAAGGATTCTCGGTATGCACGGTCAACATGATCACTTTGGTGCCCGCCACGGAGCGCGCGATTTTGCGCGTCGCTTCAAGACCACCGATCCCAGGCATGTTCATGTCCATCAGGACGACATCTGCGGAATTAGCCCGGCACCACTTGACGGCGTCCTCGCCGCAGCAGGCTTCGCCAGCGACTTTAATCCCTTTTATATCTTCCAGAATGCGTCGTATCCCTGCGCGCACCAGTTCGTGGTCATCAACAAGAAGAACGTTGATCAAAGGAATAATCTCCAGAATGAGGGATAACGCTACTGATACTTTATCTCCCACATATTACCGGGTTTTATTGCTATTTTAAAAGGCAAAAAAATGCCCTCGCCTCGATTTGGCTCTCATTTATGGCAATGTCTGTGCACACTAAGTGGAAAGTCATTGAGAACAGTCAGTTGCCCGGCTCTTATTTTTTAACAATACTCATACAGAAGGCACAAAAAACACAACAGATTACGTAGCGCATAAATACGAAGCAAAATATGTAACAATTATTAACGAGCTAAATAGATGGGGGAAATTATTGGCTTGCCGACGGCTATTACGTATTATCCGAAGCATCAAAACATTCACAGCTCAGATGAGAGAACAGAAATTAAGCACACCTTTTTTTTCTGTCGCTTGTGGTATACTGCGCGGCCTTCACATTGACTAGAGCGCAATAGCGCAGCGAGTAAACGAGGATATCGATGAGCACACCAGATTTTTCCACTGCAGAAAATAAGCAGGAACTGGCGCAGGAAGTCTCCTGCCTGAAAGCGATGATTACGCTGATGCTGCAGGCGATGGGCCAGGCGGATGCGGGGCGCGTGATTATTAAAATGGAAAAGCAGATTTCACAGATGGAAGATGAGGCTCAGGCCGCCGTATTCTCCAGCACCGTTAAGCAGATTAAACAAGCCTATCGGCAGTAATCCTGTGCCGGCTGAAAGTATCACTGACAGCCGGTATCACGTCTGACACGCAGAACGGCAGGCGCATTCAGATTAGCCCAGTCGCCACGGCGTAGCAGGCAATTTGCGTTTTATTCGGCGCATTAAATTTCCGCTGCATATTCTTCTGATGGAAATTCACCGTATTTTCCGAAATCGAGAGAATCATCGCCACCTCCGCCGAAGTCTTTCCTTCCGCCGTCCATTTGAGGATTTCCAGTTCGCGGCGGCTGAACTTCATCTCCGGCGGCATCACCATCTCATCTTCCAGACGCAGCAGCGTCAGCAAGCTTAGTTCAGTCAGCGTTCGCAGACGCAGCTCAAGCTCATCTTCAGGGTAACCGCCCGGCAGACGATTGTTCGCGGAGACAGAGAGAAATCCCTGAGCATGGTTTGGCAACGTCAGGCACTGCGTCACCCCCTTTTGCAGACCATGGTCACGCGCCCCGTCCCACAGTGCCGGCGCATCACGAAACAGGCTGTCGTTCCATGGCAGATGGCCACGCATAAAATTCTCCGGCCGTAACACAGGATCTATCGCGAAATAATTTTCTGCCTGATAGTGCGACATCCATGCGCGGGGGTAAGTCGACTGGAACGTAACGCGGGGGCGGGTGAAAGGCACCGGGTGGCGCACACAAAGCGTGTAGTAATCATATTCCAGCGCTTCGGTTTCACGTTGCAGGAGATTATAAACCTCCTCGCCGGTGGCCATGGACTGAAATTGGTGCAGCATATCCCGCCGCCAGCTGAAAAAATCATTGTCCCTCATAGCTGTGCAAATAACTCCTGATTGATAATCATTATTATAAATACAGAAAACTAACACATAAATCTTATTTATATGTATAAAATATCGTAGCTGTCGCATTTATTAGTCTGAAGGCTTGCCATTTTCCCGCTCGCCGCACAGAAACATAGCGTTTTTCTCCCATCATGTTCTACACCCTGCCAAGGGCGATGGGAAGCGGTGTATACGGCCGTGGGAGTCAATAGCGCAAAGACATGTCGCGGGGGCGTTACCCCGCCGCGAGAGTGGGCTAAACGCGGCGGCTCCCGCGAAGCTGAGCCGCCACGCCAGCCCATGCTTTACTGCATCAGGAATTTTTCAAGGAACTGACGGGTACGCGGCTGCTGGGGCGAAGCGAACAACGCTTTTGCCTCGCCTTGTTCGACAATGCGTCCCTGATCCATAAATATCGCCCGATCGGCTACGTCGCGGGCGAAACTCATTTCATGGGTCACGATCACCATGGTGCGTTTTTCCTGCGCCAGCTGACGGATGGTGTTGAGCACCTCCCCCACCAGCTCAGGATCGAGGGCCGAGGTGGGTTCATCAAACAGGATCACGTCCGGACGCATAGCCAGCGCGCGGGCAATAGCCACTCGCTGCTGCTGCCCGCCGGAGAGACGGCGCGGATAGCTATTCTCTTTTCCGCTGAGCCCCACCTTCGCCAGCAGTTCGCGCCCCCGCGCCATGGACTCCTGCTTATCTTCACCTTTTACGATGACCGGCCCTTCAATAATGTTCTCCAGCACCGTACGGTGGGGAAACAGATTAAAGTTCTGGAAGACAAAGCCGACGTGCTGGCGCAGCTGGCGAATGAGCCCTTTCTGCGGCCCGAGGCTGCGACCGGCGTCGATCGTCACATCGCCGACGCGGATAGTGCCGCTCTCCGGTTGCTCCAGCAGGTTGATGCTACGCAGCAGGGTGGTTTTGCCCGAGCCGCTGGGGCCGATGATCGCCACCACTTCCCCTTTCTGTACCTCCAGGTCGATACCATGGAGCACCGTCTGACCATGGAATTTTTTTACCAGGCTTTTCACTTCTATCGCACTCATTTCGGATCACGCTCCTGGCGGTTCAGCTGGTTTTCAAAATAATTCTGCAGCGAGGAGAGCACTGTCGCCATTACCCAGTAGATCAGGGAGGCCGCCAGATACATGGTGAAGACCTCCAGGGTTCGCGAGGTGATTAGCTGCGCCTGACGGAACAGCTCCGGCACCTGGATCGTTGCCGCCAGCGAGGTATCTTTTACCAGGCTGATAAAACTGTTCGACAGCGGCGGCAAAGCGACCCGCGCCGCCTGGGGTAAAATGGCCCGACGCATCGTCTGCCAGGGCGTCATACCGATACTGGCCGCCGCTTCCCATTGCCCTTTATCAATCGAGGCGATGGCCGCGCGCAGCGTTTCCGCCGCATAGGCCGCAGTATTCAACGACAGGCCGATCATCGCCGCCGGGATCGGGTCAAGCTCAATGCCGAACTGCGGCAAGCCGTAGTAGATCATAAACAGCTGGGCGATAAGCGGCGTGCCGCGGAAAATGGAGATATACATGCGCGCCAGCCATTTTACCGGCCAGACTGGCGACATGCGCATCAGCGCCAGGATAAAGCCCAGCACCAGGCCGAAAAACATCCCGCCAATGCTCAGCTGCAGCGTAAAGACGGCCCCTTTCAGCAGAAAAGGGGCGGAATCAATGACCAGTTGGATACTTTCTTGCATGCTGTCGTTTCTGTATTAGAGGTGAGGATGATAGGCAAACAGCGCCGGCGCTCCGCCAGTGTGGACGAACAGTATCGGCCCTTCATCCTTAAAGCGCTTCTGCGTGATGCCGTCGATAAGCCCGGCCATCGCTTTGCCGGTATAGACCGGGTCGAGCAAAATACCTTCCAGCTGCGCCAGCAGCTTCACAGCGGCCATCCCATCTTCGTTTGGCGTACCGTATCCTGGGGCAAAGTAGTCATCCCACAGTATAATTTCAGCCTTCGCCTGTAGCTCGAGACTGTTGGCCACGGCCTGCTGCAGCGCCACCACTTTCGGCAACTGGTCAGCGACCGAGCGCGACACGGTCACCCCAATCAGTTCCGCCTGCGGCATCAGCTGTTCAAGGCCGACCGCCAATCCGGCATGGGTGCCGGCGCTGCCGGAGGCGACCACGACTGACGAGATCGCCACCGCGTCTTCGCACTGCTGGCTGATTTCCAGTGCGCTTTCCACATAGCCTAACGCGCCGAGGGCATTGGAGCCGCCGACCGGAATAACATACGGACGATACCCCTGCGCCTCAATGCGGGTCGCCAGCTCATCGAGCTGGGCGGAGGGATCGGTCAGGGCATCACACATCTCAACCTGGGTGTTAAAGAGATCCAGCAGCAGACGGTTGCCATTGCTCAGATAGTTCTCCGCCCGGGTGCCGATGGGATTTTCCAGTAGCGCCACGCAATGCAGTCCCAGTTTCGCAGCGACTGCCGCCGTCTGACGCACATGGTTAGACTGGATCGCGCCGGCGGTGATTAAGGTATCCGCGCCCTCGCGCAGCGCATCGGCGGCGAGAAACTCCAGCTTACGCAGTTTGTTGCCCCCCATCGCCAGCGGCGTCGTATCATCACGTTTAATAAAAATTTCGCGCCCAAGGTGATCGGACAGACGCGGGAGATACTCCAGCGGCGTCGGCGCGCCGATCAATTCCAGGCGCGGAAAGCGGGTTAAGTTTTGCAGTGACATGGCCCCTCCTGACTCAGTTATGCTTCATTATGCACACAGTTACGCGCTAAATAAAAAAAGGCGCTTCCAGGAGCGCCTTTTTTCACCGCTGTCCGTTATTTCGTCACGTCAGCGCCAAACCATTTCTCGGACAGCGCCTTCAGGCTGCCATCTTTCTGCATGTCTGCAATCGCGCCATCTACCGCTTTCAGCAGGTCGTCGTTGCCTTTACGCAGCGCAACGCCAGCTTCCTGACGAGAGAAGGCTTCGCCGGTTACCGCCAGCGTATTGTTGGTTTTCTTCACCAGATCCAACGCCGCCAGACGGTCTACCAGAATGGCGTCAATACGGCCTACACGCAGATCCTGGTATTTGGTGGGATCGTCATCATAGGTACGGACATCCACGCCCTGGACATTCTGACGCAGCCACTCTTCATAGTTAGTGCCCAGTCCGACGCCCACTTTCTTGCCTTTCAGATCCGCCGCGGTTTTAATCGCGCCTTCGTTACCCTTCTTCACCAGCGCCTGCACGCCGGAGACGGTATATGGGGTGGAGAAATCGTATTTCTTCTTACGTTCGTCAGAGATAGTGACCTGGTTAATCACCACGTCGATACGCTTGGAGTCCAGCGAGGCCAGCATACCGTCCCACTTGGTCGGTTTGAGATCGGCCTTCACGCCAAGATGTTTCGCCAGTTCGTTAGCGAATTCCACTTCAAACCCGGTCAGCTTGCCGTCATCCCCCTGGAAACTAAAGGGAGGGTAGGTGCCTTCGAGGCCCACGCGTAGGGTGCCGCGCTCTTTAATCTGATTGAGCAGGTTTTCCGCCGCAAAAGTTTTCACGCTGACGCCAGCCATCAAAACAACGGCCATCGCGCCCATCATCGCCTGACGACCCAGAAGTGCTAATTTCATAGATACCCCGAAGGTTAGGATTTTCCTGTAGTGTAAGGCGCTTAACGACCTGACACCAACATCGTTACGCTACATCTTATGCAAATTTATTATATATGATCCGCTTTAGGGTATAGCGAAAATCAGGGCTTTCCTCACCCTTTTTGCTGGATATCTCCCATACTGCAAAGGTCAGCCTGTTGACGTCTGGAGCATGGAAGATGAAAAACCCCACCTTATTGCAATGTTTTCACTGGTACTACCCCACCGGCGGCGAGCTGTGGCCTGAGGTCGAAGCGCTGGCGCCCAGCCTGAATGAAATCGGCATCAATATGGTCTGGTTGCCACCCGCCTACAAAGGCGCCTCGGGCGGTTACTCCGTCGGCTATGATACCTACGATCTCTTTGACCTCGGCGAGTTTGATCAAAAAGGGTCTGTCGCCACCAAATATGGCGACAAAGCGCAGTTGCTGGCGGCGATCAACGCCCTGAAGGAGCACAATATCGCCGTGCTGCTGGATGTGGTGGTCAACCATAAAATGGGCGCTGATGAAAAAGAGGCTCTGCGCGTTCAGCGCGTCGATGAGCAGGATCGTACGCAAATTGACGAGGAGATCATTGAGTGCGAGGCATGGACGCGCTACACCTTCCCGGTGCGCGCCGGACAGTATTCGCAGTTTGTCTGGGACTACAAATGTTTTAGCGGCATTGACCACATAGAGAACCCGACGGAAGACGGTGTGTTTAAAATCGTCAACGATTACACCGGCGAAGGCTGGAATGAACAGGTCGATGATGAGCTCGGCAACTTTGACTATCTGATGGGCGCCAATATCGATTTCCGCAATCATGCAGTGACCGAGGAGATCAAATACTGGGCGCGCTGGGTAATGGAGCAGACCGGCTGCGACGGTTTTCGTCTTGACGCGGTCAAGCATATCCCCGCCTGGTTTTATAAAGCGTGGATCGAGCATGTTCAGGAGGTGGCCCCGCAGCCGCTGTTTATTGTAGCGGAATACTGGTCCCATGAAGTGGAGAAGCTCCAGCAGTATATCGACCTGGTCGAGGGCAAAACGATGCTGTTTGATGCCCCACTGCAGATGAAATTTCATGAAGCGTCGCGCCAGGGCCGCGATTATGACATGAGCCAGATTTTCAGCGGGACGCTGGTCGAAGCCGACCCTTTCCATGCCGTCACTCTGGTCACCAATCATGATACGCAGCCGCTGCAGGCCCTCGAGGCGCCGGTTGAACCCTGGTTCAAGCCCCTCGCCTATGCGCTGATTCTGCTGCGGGAGAATGGCGTGCCCTCGGTCTTTTATGCCGATCTCTTCGGCGCTTCCTATGAGGATACCGGCGGCGACGGAGAGACCTATGCCATTGAGATGCCCGTTATCGAACAACTCCACGAGCTGATCGACGCCCGTCAGCGTTTTGCCCATGGCGTGCAAACCCTTTGGTTCGATCATCCTAACTGCATCGCCTTTAGTCGTAGCGGTACTGACGACGATCCAGGCTGCGTGGTGATCATGTCCAATGGCGATGAGGGCGAAAAGGCGCTGACGCTGGGCGAAAACTATGGCAACAAACGCTGGCGGGATTTTCTCGGTAACCGGGAAGAGATTGTCGAAACCGATGGCGAAGGCTGCGCGACCTTTACTTGTAACGGGGGGAGCGTTAGCGTGTGGGTGTTAGAGGAGGTGCTGTAGTTCCCTGACGCCGGGCGGGCCAGCTATGGCCCGCCAAAATCTCAGCGCGTGGAGGCCGGCGCGCTGACGGGCCCCGTCGCTCGCGCTTTGGCCCACGCCTTCTCGCACTCCGGAGTGAGACGTTCAACACGGGACAACGTCATCCGATCGTAGGAGATCGTGTTGCCCTCGCGCTCGACAGGATAGATGTCCAGGGAAGCGGTCACGTTGTAGATCTCACTGTCACGATTCATCAGTTTCCCCGGCTGCGCAATCACGCGCTGCCACTGGCGGCAGTCGAAGGTGTCCCCTTCTTTGGTGACAATCAGGCTGGCAATGGCGTCAGGACTCATCATCGCGCTCTGCGGCCCTTTCGTTTGCCAGAAACCTGCAAGGCCAGCCGGCGCTGGCGCTTTAACGACGTCCTCATAACGATCAACCTGTACGCAACCGGCCAGCGCCACCACCATGCCAGCAAAAAATAACTTTTTCATCATTCATCCCACAAGCCGATAAAAAAGTATTGTGGCATTAAAGCGTTAAGCCTTCCACCCCCACCGCAAAGGGATAAGCGAGCAAGCCAGCAACCGCTAACGTGGGTTTCATTTGAAGTAAGGAAATTCTGAAAGTAAAAGAATACTGGGCGCGTAACCATAGCATCTATGGGCACTTTTTGTTTTTAATTCGGTCACACTACCGGTTCTTGACTTTACTTTAAGAGTTTTCCTGGCAAATTATATGCATAGATGCGGAATAGTTTAATGGAGCTAATGGGTTCTTTCTAAACCTACTATTATTATCGCCCGCAAGGACTGCTTCGCACAGCCAGTGCGAAGTGTATATCGTTACGTGTTGATTGAGGATGGGTCATGTCAACGATGATTATGGATTTGTGCAGCTATACCCGGTTGGGATTGACGGGATATCTGACCAGTCGGGGAATTAAAAAACAGGAAATCGTTGAGGTCAACAGTGCTGCGGATCTGCAGAAACACTGTACGTCGTGTTGCCCGGCGGTGGTGTTTCTGAATGAAGACTGTTTCGTGCATGATGATGAAAGTAATGGCATTATTCGCCAGATCATTACGCAAAACCCGGCGACGCTGTTTGTTATCTTTATGTCGCTGGCGAACATCCATTTTGACCGCTATTTGCGGGTACGGAAGAATCTGCTAATCAGTTCAAAATCGATAACCCCAAAAGACCTTGATGTTATTCTGGTTAATTATCTTAAATACAAAAACACCAGTGTAGGGCAGTTAACTTTACCGACATTGTCACTGAGTAAAACAGAATCAAATATGCTGCAAATGTGGATGGCCGGGCATGGTACTTCGCAAATCTCAACGCAAATGAACATCAAAGCGAAGACGGTATCGTCGCATAAAGGCAATATTAAAAAGAAAATACAAACGCATAATAAGCAGGTGATTTATCATATCGTTCGGCTGACCGAAAACATCACCTCCGGTATTCAGGTAAATATGCGCTGAAACAAACTGGCGGCGCTCCCGCCAGTTCAGTTTTACGAGACCTCTTTTTCCACGAAAATCCCATCCGGGTGGCCTATTTCATTAAAAAACCAGATCCCCAGAGGATAGTCTTCCAGTGAAACCAGATACATCGTTCCTTCACTAAACGACTCAATCGCCAGCACTACCCCCGAGCGACGTGGGCCACCGTCGGTCTTCACCGTGACACGATCGTTCACCTGCATAATCATCTCCTCTATATTTTCAGCCAGTGTAGAACAAAACCACGCAACTCGCAGCGTCGCGGCACGTGACTGGCGCTTTTTTAGACCGACTATACTTAGAGAGGCTTGAGCGACGCTCAGCGAGGGGGTAATGATGAAGCACCAATTAACAGGCCAGACCGGGGACGACCTTGACGTCAACGTAGATGCCCTGCTGGCGGCGATAAATGAGATCAGCGAAAGCGAAGTCCATCGCACGCTGGACGACCCGCAGCGCGCCAGCATTGATGGCCGCGGGTCACATACCTGGCGTGAGCTGGCGGAGGCATTCGAACTCGATATTCACGATTTCAGCGCCAGTGAAGCCAACCGTTAGCGGCAGGCGAAAAAAATCCCGACTCGCAGGAGTCGGGATCAAACTTGCTAATGCAAGAAGCACTTGAAAATTCGTTACACCGGGAAATCCGATGCGTTGAAACATTATCCTCAATTATTTTGCATGACAAGAGATATTCATGACGCAAAATATTGAGAATGTTGGCGCTTGATGACTTATCGGGCTGCAAGGCTGATGTGAGAAGGCTTAGCCGCAAACCGGTTTCATTCGATAGCGCGATCGCCTGCGATCACTTTAAGATAATTCTCATTTTGCCAATCGACATCGAAACGTTTTACTCACGCTGCGCTGCGAAAACAGACCTGGTTACGCCCATTTTGCTTGGCCAGATAGAGTCGCCCATCGGCCACCGACTGCAGCGCTTCAAACTGATACTCCCCCCGCTCTTCGCTGGCGCTCACCCCTAACGAGGCGCTAACCCGCAGCGTCACGTTGTTATGCAAAAAGACTTCCCGTCCCTGGATACGCTGGCGCAATCGCTCCGCCACCGCCGCCGCTTCCTGCAGGGTGGTATTCGGCATCACGATACAAAACTCTTCTCCGCCCACTCTGCCCAGCAGATCGCCCTGCCGAACCGCGCTGGACAGCGTACTGGCCACCATCGACAGCACCCTGTCCCCCGCCTGATGACCATAGCGATCGTTGATGTGCTTAAAATGATCCAGATCGAGCTGGATCACCGCCAGCGGCCGTCCACTGCGCTGGCAGTCGCTGGCTACCGCCATCGCCTGTTCAAACAGTGCCCCGCGATTGAGCAGGCGGGTCAAGGCATCGTGCCATGCCTGCCACTCCAGAGAGGTTTGCAGAACGCTCATGTTGCGGACCATGCGGCGGATCACCAGCCAGGAGAGCAACAGCATCAAGGTGAAGAGGACCCACATCAGGGTCAGGGCGATGGTGATGGTGCCAAAGTTCCCGCGGACGCCTTCCCGCAGAGTGTGGATCCGCAGCAGCACGCCGTCAAAATTGCGCAGTTTGGCCCAGCTGATATAGCGCGTCAGCAGACGCAGCCCTCCCTGGTTATCATGGACAAACGCGCGGCTCAGCAACTCCTGCTCGCGCGGGGACAGCAGGGTCAGGACATTCCCCGGCGCGGAAGAAGCCAGCAGGTTCAAATGGCTATCATAAAGTTGGTACTCTCCCTCTTGTCCCCCCTGCATGGCGCTAACCAAAAACGCTTTGATTTCACTGACTGAGAAATCCATCGCCAGCACGCCGCGCCAGTAACCGGCAAAATCCAACGGTATCGAAGCGGTGACCACCTGCTCTTCCAGCTGCGGGTCATCGTCAGGAAAGGTTTGCCAGATAACACCTCGCCCCGGATTATTTCGCTGGGTCTGGCGGGTAAACCACGGAGCGCCGAGGGCTTGGGAATAGTGCGTTATCACCTGCGACTCATCCCGCAGCGGCAGGGTCGAGGTAAAAAAGCCGCTACGAGAGATATACTGCATCCGCTCGGCGAAATCGCGATCGTGCTGCGTCAGATTTAGCAGATAACCCAGCTCGAGCGTCGCCATTAGTTCATCAGCCGCCAGCGGATCGTCCACCAGCAGGATAGGGTTGTCGCCAGCGACGCTGCCTGAGATGCCAAACACCGGCAGCGTACGCCGATTCGGTAGCGCCACCCGCCAGGCCTGCTGATGGCGCTGGCTCAGATAGCGTTGGCTGGCCTTACGCAATACATCGATATCAAGCGGCTGTTCGAGCGCCGCCTGCATCCCATGGCGAAAAAACATCATTCTGTCGATGTTGAACTGCAACAGCCCATCCATTTCATGAGCGACGTTAGCCAGATTGTTACGCTGGTTGGCCACGTAGGCCTCTTCCAGGACATTGATTTCACGCCAGATCAGCAGCGTGGAGAAAAACAGCACTGCGATAAAACAAGCGTTAACCACATGCGCCGGGCGAGCCAGGTGGTAGCACTTTTTTAACTTCAACCGCAGTGGCTTATCCATCTTTCTCTCGCAGTACGTTGCGCAAACCTCGCGGCGTCAGCGCCCCGGTCTCTGTCGATACCCGGGGCGTTTTCAGGGTAGAACACGCGGCGCCGTTACGCTGCGTTTCGCCATGCTACTTTCCAGAGCCACGCAGGCTGCTCACCGCCTTAACGCCCGCCAGCACCACCGCGCCGATGATAAAACCCAGCACCAGGTTGGCGACGACCGGCAGCGTGGAGGCCATCACCCCACCCAACCCCGCGCTCCAGTGCTCGATGGCATGATGCAGCGGCGCAATACCGTGAACGACAATCCCCCCGCCGACGAGGAACATGGCCAGCGTCCCGACGATAGACAACACCTTCATCAGGCGGGGAGCGACGGCCAGGAGCCCTTTACCCAGCCACTGCGCCAGCGCACTACGTTTTTCCGCCAGCCAGTAACCCATGTCGTCCAGCTTGACGATCACCCCCACCAGGCCATACACCCCGATAGTGACCAGAATCGCAATCCCCGAGAGAATAAGGATCTGGTTAAGCAGCGGAGCTTCCGCCACGATGCCGAGGGTAATGGCGACAATTTCCGCGGACAAAATAAAATCGGTGCGAATCGCGCCTTTTACTTTGTCACGCTCAAAGGCCAGCGGATCGCGCTCCGCCAGCGCGGCGAGACGCTGCTGCCGCCGTTCAGGATCCTCTTTGTGTTTCCGCGCTTCCAGACTGTGCAGTACCTTCTCCACCCCTTCGAAACAGAGAAACGCGCCGCCCAGCATCAACAATGGCGTAATCGCCCAGGGGATGAAGGCGCTGATCAACAAAGCCAGTGGCACGAGGATCACTTTGTTAACGAACGACCCTTTCGCCACTCCCCAGACCACGGGCAACTCGCGATTCGCCCGCACGCCGGTAACCTGTTGGGCATTGAGAGACAAATCGTCGCCCAGCACCCCCGCCGTTTTTTTCGCCGCTACCTTGCCCATCACGGAAATATCGTCCAGCAGCGTGGCGATATCATCAAGTAATGTTAAAAGACTACTTCCTGCCAAAATGATTTTCCTTCTCTTTTCATCAATGTCTCCCTCGAGTATGCGTTAAAAAACGGCCGGTGCCCAAGGTACAATTAGTCAATATAAATTTAACAACCTGACGCAAATTAACCACTCGCCAGCACGATAGTTTTCACGTTTACTATATGTCCCCTTTCTATCTCTGCACCGTCGTGAGGAAGTATGTCTACCCGTCAGCTTTTACCGCTCATCGGGGCGCTGTTTGCGCTGTATATCATCTGGGGCTCTACCTATTTCGCTATCGCCGTCGGGGTCGCCAGCTGGCCGCCGCTAATGATGGCCGGCATTCGTTTTCTCGCTGCCGGCGTGCTGTTGCTGGGGTGGCTACTGGCCACCGGCCATAAGCTACCGGCGCGTCGTCCGCTGCTTAACGCTGCGCTGATCGGCGTGTTGCTGCTTGCGGTTGGCAACGGCTTCGTGACGCTGGCTGAACATCAGCACGTCCCCTCCGGCATCGCGGCGGTGATGGTCGCCACCGTACCGCTGTTCACCTTATGCTTCAGCCGCTTTTTCGGCATCGCCACCCGTAAACTGGAGTGGCTGGGCATTGCCATTGGCCTTGCGGGTATCGTGATGCTCAACAGCGGAGGCAACCTGAACGGCAACCCCTGGGGCGCACTGCTGATCCTGATTGGTTCCCTAAGCTGGGCCTTCGGCTCGGTTTACGGTTCGCGAATCGTACTGCCGACCGGCATGATGGCGGGGGCAATCGAGATGCTCGCCGCCGGGATCGTCCTGCTGGCGGCCTCATGGCTGAGCGGTGAAACCTTAACCCGCGTCCCTTCCTGGTCCGGGATCGCCGCCCTGGCCTATCTGGCCATCTTTGGCTCGCTGATCGCCATTAACGCCTACATGTTTTTAATTCGCAATGTCACCCCGGCGGTCGCCACCAGCTACGCCTATGTTAATCCGGTGGTCGCGGTGCTCCTCGGTACTGGGTTCGGCGGCGAGAGCCTGTCGCTCATTGAGTGGCTGGCGCTGGCGGTGATTATTTTCGCCGTAGTGCTGGTGACGCTGGGGAAATATCTCTTCCCCGTCCGCAGCGAGGCTACTCCTTGTAAGGCGTCGAAGTAGTCGTCAGTTCGCGGATCCCCTGCGTATCGATCTGCGCGTCGTGTCCGGCGCCGCAAATCCACTCTTCCAGACGCTCGGTGAGCGCCGCATCACTCAGCCTAAGGCGCCCGCGCAGGGCGCATTCCCAGATGATTAATACCCGCCAGCCCTCTTCGGCCAGCTGTTGCCGGTCGCGGGCGTCGCGCGCCACGTTACCGGCGATTTTGTCCAGCCAGAATGCCGTGCGGGTGGCCGGCACCTTAAACAGATAGCAGTCATGGTGATGCCAGAAACAGCCGTGAGTAAAGATAACGCAACGGTAGTCGGGTAAAGTGAAATCGGGACGTCCCGGCAGCGCGCGATCCTGGGCGACAAAGGTGAATCCCGCCCCGGTCAGCAGCGCCGCTATCCGCTTTTCGATCGCCGTATCGCGCGTGGCGATCGCCCGCATATTTTTACTGCGCGTCGCTTTATCGTGAACATCCGCCATCATTATCATCCGCTTCGCGGCGCGCCACCGCCTGAGCGATGCGCGGCGCCAGGAGTTTCGCCACCGCGGCGAAGACCGGAACCACCACCGAGTTGCCAAACTGACGATAGGCCTGCGTATCCGATACCGGGATGCGAAAACGCGCCCCCTGCGGGGATTCAAAGCCCATCAGCCGGGCGCATTCGCGCGGCGTTAACCGGCGAGGCCGCCGCTGTTGATTCAGCGGATCGTCAAAATGCTTCTCACCGAGCGGCCGGTCCCAGCCGCGATCGACGAGAATTTCGGCACCATCTTTATAGTAGCGGGCAGAAAGCGTCCGGGCCACGCTGTGGGGATTGGCGGGGTCAACCAGGCCATAACCAAAGCCATTGCCCCGCGCCTGATGCTTGCGGGCATAACGATAAAGATATTTCCACAGCACCGGCGTAAGAATAAATTTCGCATCGACCGTCGGCTCCAGCAGCTCGCCAAATGTTGGCCGCACCGCCGGGTACTGCGCCGCGATGTCGCGCAGCGTAAATCCAGCATGCAGCTGCAGATCGCGACGGAAACCCACCAGCACGATGCGCTCCCGGTGTTGAGGCAAGAAATGGCGCCCGTCAATCACCTTCGGGTCATCCGGCCCGGTATGCCCCGCGTCAGCTACTTCATATCCCAGCTCATCCAGCGTCTGCATGATGATACGGAAGGTGCGCCCCTGATCGTGGCTTTTGAGGTTTTTGACATTCTCCAGCACAAAAATCGCTGGCTGACGAGCCGCGATAATTCTCACCACGTCAAAAAACAGCGTTCCCTGGGTTTCGCAGGCAAAGCCATGCGCACGGCCCATCGCATTTTTCTTAGAGACGCCGGCAAGCGAGAAAGGCTGGCAGGGGAAGCCAGCCAGCAGCACATCATGCTGAGGGATAGATTCACGAATATGCCGCGCCGCCTCCTCGTCGCTAACGTCAGAACGTTGGCTGAGGGTAATATCGCGGATATCTTCATTAAAACGGTGCTGCTGCGGATCACAGTACCAGTTGGCCTTATAGGTGCGTACCGCGTGCTTGTTCCACTCGCTGGTGAAAACGCACTGCCCGCCGATGGCTTCAAAACCACTGCGGATCCCGCCAATACCGGCAAACAGATCGATAAAACGGAACCCATAGTGCGGATGATGGGCCGGCGGCGAAGGCAGGAGCGTCGCCAGATGAGCAACTTCCTGCGGGCGCAAACGCTCCGCCACGCGGCCAAGCGCCACCACGCGCTTGAGGATCGCCGCGCTCCAGTGCTGTTCGCCGACGCTCACCAGTTCGGCAACCAGCGTTTTTACATCGTAGATCGTCATCAGCTGACGCAGCAGCGCCTCAGCGTCTTCCCCGGCCTGTTCAGCCAACGACAACGACCTGTGTTCCTTGCTTAACTTTTGCGGCATATCCTCAACCAACGCGGACGATTTTGGCAGAGAGTACCATAAATCACCGGTCGGTTGACGCCTGCGGTGCAAAGCGGCGCAAAACCGCTTCATCCAGCGCCAGCGGCTCCCCCTGCAGCTCCGCGCTGAGCTTAGCCATAAATTCGACGAGAAAACGGGCATTATGCTGCGCCATCGCTTTCCCCTTGTCAGTTTGCATGGTTTCCGGCAGGCGCAGAAGTTTGCACTGGAAATGGTCGAGGGCATATTTGCGGTCATCCAGCGCCCGCCGATCAGCAAAAGGATCTTCGGCATCAAACAAGATGGTATTCAGGGCGCCGGCGACAGTGAAGACCCTCGCCAGACCAATGGCTCCCAGCGACTCGAGTCGATCGGCATCCTGAACTATTTTCGCCTCCAGCGTGCGCGGTGGGATCGCCGCGCTGAAGCTGTGCGCCTCGATGGCATGGCTGACCGCCGGGTAACGATCCGCAGGAAAATCAGCAAAGGCCGACTGCAGAATGGCGAGGGTTTTCTCGGCGGCCATTATCGAGGATCGACTTCGCTCCGGATGATTTTTTGGCAAGCTGACGATGTCATGAAAATAGCAGGCCGTGAGGAGTACCAGCCGGTCGACTTCCTCCCCCGCGGCCAGCTGAGTGGCGGTCGCCCAGACGCGACGAAAATGGGACAGATCGTGTGCGGCGTCATCCTGCGCATGGTGCGTCAGTATCCAGCGCTCAAATCGTTGCTGCCAGTCAACCAGGTCCATAGGCTTTCCTTTATCTGAGGGTCAGCCTCGAGCATAGCAATTTTAGCGCTGATGATCCTGCTCGCCGCGGGATGGACGCGTATACCAGACGACCGCGCCGAGAATAGAGCCAATGCCGCCGAGGACCAGCATACCCAACAGGGCGCCAAGCCATTTCCCGGCCGTTGTTCCAAAATCACCCTCCACGCTGGCGCCGGGAACGCTGTGAATTTTTCCCACTACCCACCAGTAACGCACAATGACCCAGACACAATATCCGCAAAAAGCATACAACGCCCAGAGCGCAAGTTTCCCTCCCGGGCTGCGTTTTGCCTGCTCTTCCATCTCATTCCTCTCCGTGACACAACAGACTATTGTCACTCAAAACGTGACACGCATCACATTATACCGCTAACCTGCGTCACAGGCAGCAGTTTCATCTTCGTCTTCTGCGCCTTCTCGCGACTTATGCTGCCAATGCGCACAGGCTGAAGAGATGTCCTTATTATCTCCCGTACGCTTAAAGCTATTCATTCCTTAATTATCGCAAGCTGGGTTGATAATCCCCTGGATATTTACATTCACACAAAATAAATTCCCATAATGAATAATGTACTTGATTATTATTTGTGCAATTTATTTCATAAAATTAACAACAACCTACCAAATATAAAATAAAGCATTGCTATATAAGAAAATAATGAATTTTGCACAAACATCAAAATTTAATATAAAGAACCACTTAGAAATATTTTGAAATGTTTAACATTATTTATTTACATATTTTATTTTAAATAAAGATGAACTTAGTCGTTAGTATCGGATCGTCATTCCGGAGGGATTGTCATAATTCATAGAAATTATTATTAAAAGGGAATATATAATGAAAAGAAAAGTACTGGCACTCATGGTTCCGGCATTATTAATGGCTAGCGCCGCTAATGCCGCCGAAATCTATAACAAAAACGGTAATAAACTGGACCTCTACGGGAAAGTTGACGGCCTGCATTACTTCTCTGACGACGCTTCAGAGGACGGCGACCAGACCTATGTTCGCTTTGGTCTGAAAGGCGAAACGCAGATTACTTCCGAGTTAACCGGCTACGGTCAGTGGGAATACAACATTCAGGCGAACACCAGCGAAAAAGAAGGCGCGAATTCCTGGACCCGTCTCGGCTTTGCCGGCCTGAAGTTTGCCGACTGCGGGTCGCTGGACTATGGCCGTAACTACGGCGTGGTCTACGACATTGAATCCTGGACCGATATGCTGCCGGAATTCGGCGGCGATACCTACACCCAGACCGACGTTTACATGACCGGCCGTACTAACGGCGTGGCCACCTACCGTAACAGCGATTTCTTCGGCCTCGTCGACGGCCTGCATTTCGCCCTGCAGTATCAGGGTAATAATGAAAACGCCGGTTCTGGCGAAGGCACTAATAACGGTGGGAAACGTAAGCTGGCGCGGGAAAATGGCGACGGTTTTGGTATCTCCAGCTACTACGATCTCGATATGGGCATCAGCTTCGGGGCAGCGTATTCGTCTTCTGACCGTACCCATAACCAGCTGGCGGCCGCGCGTAGCAGCCAGCGTTATGCCAACGGCGATAAAGCCGATGCCTGGACCGTCGGCGCGAAATATGACGCCAATAACATCTATCTGGCCGCCATGTATGCTGAGACCCGCAACATGACCTTCTATGGCAACGATAGTTTTGGCGGAATTGCCAACAAAACGCAGAACTTCGAAGTGGTCGCGCAGTATCAGTTCGACGACTTTAATTTACCGCTGCGTCCGTCCGTGGCCTATCTGCAGTCGAAGGGTAAAGATCTCTACGCCTATTCTCGCTACGGCGACAAGGATCTGGTCAAGTATGTCGACGTGGGCATGACCTACTACTTCAACAAAAATATGTCCACCTATGTGGATTATAAAATCAACCTGCTGGATGAAGACGACCGCTTCTACAAAAACAGCGGTATCGCGACCGATGATATCGTCGCCCTCGGCCTGGTCTATCAGTTCTGATCCCCGTCAAAGCCCGCGTTCAGCGGGCTTTTTTATGTTCCCGCTCCGTTGAGATCACTCTTTTCGACATTGCCGCTTTCCAGGCGTACCTTCCCTCTTTATGATGCGTTTAAGCTCGTTCGGGCTAAAAGCGGCGATAAGGTGCCAAAAGGATAAAGCGCGCTACCGCGACTCTACGCTGAAACCAGGACGATGATGATGGTGATACCCCAGCGCAGGCGTTATACCTGAAGCTAACGGTGTTATTGAAGGGAAGGTTAGAGCAAGAAAAGTGGCGGAGAGAGGGGGATTTGAACCCCCGGTAGAGTTGCCCCTACTCCGGTTTTCGAGACCGGTCCGTTCAGCCGCTCCGGCATCTCTCCGCTGTGATGGTTGCTATAATGCCAGGATCTTTGGCATTTTAATAGCTCCCGTTTCGGTAATTGTGTTCAAGTGACGACTTTGCGAGCAATATGATGTTTAAATGGCCCTGGAAAGCAGATGATGAGTCCGGCAACGCAGAGATGCCCTGGGAGCAAGCGCTTGCCATTCCGGTTTTAGCCCATCTTTCGTCCACTGAGCAGCACAAGCTCACGCAGATGGCTGCCCGTTTTTTACAGCAAAAGCGGCTGGTGGCATTGCAGGGGCTGGAGCTGACCCCGCTGCATCAGGCGCGCATTGCTATGCTCTTTTGTCTGCCGGTGCTTGAGCTGGGCATTGAGTGGCTGGATGGCTTCCATGAAGTGCTGATCTACCCTGCCCCTTTCATCGTCGATGATGAATGGGAGGATGATATTGGTCTGGTCCACAACCAGCGGGTGGTACAGTCGGGACAAAGCTGGCAACAGGGTCCTGTAGTGCTGAACTGGCTGGATATTCAAGACTCTTTTGATGCGTCAGGCTTTAACCTTGTGGTGCATGAAGTGGCGCATAAGCTTGATACGCGGAACGGCGACCGGGCCAGCGGCGTGCCGCTTATCCCGTTGCGTGAAGTTGCCGGCTGGGAGCATGATCTCCACGCCGCGATGAACAACATTCAGGATGAGATAGATCTGGTCGGCGAAAGCGCCGCCAGTATTGACGCCTATGCCGCCACCGATCCCGCAGAGTGCTTTGCTGTCCTCTCGGAATATTTTTTCAGTGCGCCTGAACTGTTCGCGCCTCGCTTCCCGGCCCTGTGGCAGCGTTTTTGCCACTTTTACCGCCAGGATCCGCTGGCGCGTAGACGTGAGAATGGCCTGCAGGACGAAGGCGATCGGCGCATTGTTCACTAAAACAACGTGTTGAGCTAAATTTAGCCATTTGAATCAGCAGGTTAATTTTAGTGTTGACACAAAAATGCGAGGCCAGTAGTATGCGCCTCGTTCACACGATTCCTCTGTAGTTCAGTCGGTAGAACGGCGGACTGTTAATCCGTATGTCACTGGTTCGAGTCCAGTCAGAGGAGCCAAATTTAAAAATCCCGCTCAGGGAAACCTGAGCGGGATTTTTGCTTTCCGTGATCCTCTCCGCTCCCCAAGCATGCAATCTTATCCTGGTGTAGGTGCTATTTTCTTGCTATGAGGCAAGCTGAACGGCCGTGAGCCCCACGCTCCCGCAAAGGCTTAAATAAAGGCGGTTTAACCGTGCCGGACCATACCTGGGTGTAAGGCAATCATGCGCGGTTCCAAAAAAGATCGGCAACACCGTCGCTTCTGACATCTCTCCGCCAGCGGGTATAAGCAGCATCGTACCGTAGGTATCGTCCAAGGTTCCGTATGTGATCCCCGCAGGTGAAAATCAGCGATGCTGCTTCCAACCTTATGGCTACAGACTTTCGATCCGGCGGTAACCGCTGGGTCTGCCGCTGCGTAGCAGACATGGAGGATGCTGAAAACAGCCTGTCCAGTGCGGCGATGACGCCCAGGGGACGGCTACGGGTGGATGTACCGAGTCCGCTGGCCCGCCTTATTCTGGTGCCGGCGCTACCGGCTTTCCACGCCCGCTACCCTGATATCCAGATCGACATGGGTGTGAGCGACCGGGGAGTGGATCTGATCGGCGACAACGTGGATTGCGTTCTGCGCGGTGGTCAAATCACCGACCAGTCCCTAATCGCACGCCATGTCGGCGATTTGCAAATCGGCGTCTACGTCGCCCCCAGCTATGTGGAACGCCTTGGCGCTCCCGCACACCCGCGCGAGCTGCAAAATACTGACCATTGCATAGTGGGATTCTTGTCCTCACGCACCAGTAAGATTGATCCTTTGGTACTGTGCAGTGAGAATGAACGTATTGAAATCACGGGCAACTACGTACTTGCCGTGGATGATGGCAATGCTTACCACGAAGCTGGGTTAGTTGGCTTAGGCGTGATTGCGCTGCCCAACTATATGGCGGCAGCGCATCAGGCCGTTGGCGCTTTGATTCCATTATTTACACAATGGCGGATTAGCCCAATGCCTCTGTACCTGGCGTTTCCACGGAACCGCCATGTCAACGCCAAGCTGCGCGTTTTTATTGACTGGATCGTTGAAGTGATGCTGCAGCATGTCCCCATTGCCAACAATCAGTGACGCCATCCCCTGATTCGCTTATCAGCGGCGATGGGGTTCAGCGGTAGTGACTGTGGTCAGGCGTGTTTTGACAATAGGGATTCAGCAGAACTCATCCGTCTTATATTCTGGATAATGGCTATCATAAGCGGTATCTTCGCTTTCATGGACAATGGCAGCCCAAAAAAAATCCTCAGTAACAAGATTAAGTCCATAGGCATATTTGCAGACTTTATCATCCCCTCCTGAGCATCTCCTGGCGCCCTCATTAAAACGCCATCACCGCCACTGCTGATAAGTTAAGGATCGGTTTCCCGATCCTTATTCCCAACAACGTTGAATGCATCGACAGCAAAAGAGCCTTCTTACAATAGCCGTTAATCAGACTAAACGACCCGCTACAAACTTCCCTGCGCCGCTGTGGCGCTGATATTCACCGGCATGCCGGAGCGGCGCTGCAGGGTTTGCTCGGCCTGCGAAGGACTCACTCCCGGCCCCTGAGTAAACTCGCGCAGCGCCGAGGTCATCGGCAAGGGGACTTTTCTGTCGGATTCAAACTCCGCGCGGTTGCGCGACAGCGGCTCGTGCACCTCCAGCCAGTGACTGCCGTCCGGCTCCACGCTGTACTTCACCGGCTGATCGATCAGCTGAACCCGCGTCCCAACCGGCACGTTATCAAACAGGAATTTAATATCGTCATTGCGCAGGCGGATGCATCCCTGGCTGACGCGCAGCCCGATACCAAAGTTGGCATTGGTACCGTGGATGGCGTAGAGCCTGCCGATGTAGATCGCATACAGCCCCATCGGATTATCGGGCCCGGGGGGCACCATCGCCGGCAGCGTTTTGCCCTCTTTCGCATACTCGCGGCGGGTATTGGCGGTTGGCACCCAGGTGGGGCCTTCCTGCTTACGCTCTACTGCCGTCACCCAGTTACGCGGCGTTTCGCGTCCCGCCTGACCAATGCCGATTGGCAGGACTTCGACGCTATTGCCCAGCGGCGGGTAATAATAGAGACGCATTTCGGCAACGTTGATCACGATCCCTTCGCGCACGGTGTCGGGCAGGATCAGCTGTTGCGGAATAGTCAGCGTCGAACCGGAGCGTGGCAAATAGACATCGACCCCGGGGTTGGCTTCCAGCATATTGCTTAACCCCTGGCCGTACTGGGCGGCAAAACTTTCCAGCGGCTGGGTGTTATTGTCCGGAACGGCAATGGTAAATGCGCTGCCCACCAAACGGCTCCCCTCCGGCGGCAGCGGATAGCTGACGGCCAGCGCGCCGTGACTGGCAAGCAGCATCAGCGCAGTACAGAGTAATTTCACACGCCGCATCGTCATTTTCCCTTCCTCAGTCGCGACTAACGTGTGTGAATTATAGCGTTATTTCCACTCCCCGACCCGCTGGCCAGCATTTCCTTAAATCTGATAGTCGATTGCGGCCTCTTCCGGCTCCATCGCCTGACGCTTAATCTCATCCAGCGACAGTCCGGCATTGCACAATTCGATAAAGCGCCAAACGTAATTCCGCTGCAGCTGGCCCCGCTTCAGTCCCAACCACACGGTATTGGCATCGAACAGATGGCGGGTATCAAGACGCGTAAAGGTGTCCGCTTCCCGGGCATCACCGGACTGCTCGGCGACCAGCCCGACGCCCAGCCCCAGTTCCACATAGGTCTTGATCACATCGGAATCCTGCGCGCTCAGCACGATATCCGGCATCAACCCCTTGCGGTTGAACGCCTCATCAATGCGCGAACGGCCAGTGATCCCCTGGCGGTAGGTGATTAACGGCCAGCGGGCGATCGCCTCCAGCGTCAGGGGAGAAACCTGCGTCAAAGGATGATCCTTCGGCACCAGCAGGCTGTGATGCCAGCGGAACCAGGGGAAAGCCGCCAGCGTCGGATCGTTGCTCAGGCGCTCGCTGGCGATGCCGATATCCGCTCCGCCGTTATGCAGCAGCGCTTCGATTTCCTGCGGGGTACCCTGCACCAGCTCGACGCGAACATCTGAGAACAGCTCGCGGAAAGCTTTAATGACCGGCGGCAGGCTGTAGCGCGCCTGAGTATGGGTGGTGGCGATAGTTAAGACGCCTGACGCATCGTTAGTGAAGAGATCCGCCAGCCGCCGAACGTTACTGGCTTCATTGAGGATCCGCTCGGCAATCGATAACAGCGCTTTACCCGGCTCGGTCATGCCTAACAGGCGTTTGCCGCGGCGGATAAAGATCTCAATCCCCAGCTCCTCTTCCAGTTCCCGGATATGGCGACTGACGCCTGACTGCGAGGTATAGAGCATATTCGCGACTTCCGTCAGGTTGTAATCCTGACGGGCCGCCTCACGGATAATTTTCAGCTGCTGGAAGTTCACCCTTTCCTCCGGGCCAATGGACTTAACGTATCTGCTATTGTTAAAGTCTGTTGTCCCAGGTAACAAATAATAAAAACCAGCAACTTATTCCTTAAGAGAATATACCCTAACTGACCAGCTGCAGTTCACGGTTTTCCAGCGATGGGCGGCTCACCAGAGACAGCAGGATCTCTTTCACCGCCTGCGCCTGCGGCGACAGACTGCCGCGAGCCGACATGTTCAGCGACAGCGACAGGCTCATTGAAGGCGTGCTGATCCGCGCCATCCAGCCGTTCGCCGCCCCGCACAGGGAACGAGCAGCTGATTCCGGTAACACCGTCGCCCCCATGCCGCTGGCGATGGCCGCGGTCAGGGTGGTGATGGATTCGATCTCGCCGATAATTTTCGCCGACAGACGACGCAGGGTGAATGCCTCGGTGACCCGCGCCCGCACTGCGCTGTAATCGCGCGGCAGGAACAGGTTCATCTCCGCCACCGCAGTGAGATCCACGCTCTGCCCCGGGCAGTCGCGGGTGCCGACCAGGTAAAGGTCTTCTTTCAGCAGCGGCTGGCTGACGATGCCTGCCACCGGCGAACGCTCATAGAGCACCGCCATATCCAGCTGGCCCGCCAGCAGCTTGTCATTCAGCGCTGTGCCGCTGCTCTCCTGCAGATAGACCATCACCTCGGGCAACTCATTGCGCACCGTTTGCAGCAACGGCATGGTAATGGCGGAGGCCGCGGTGCCCGGCGCCAGGCCGATCGACACCTGACCACGCAGCGTCTGGCCGACGTTATTGACCGCCAGCTGCGCCTGCTCGCACTGGCGCAGGATAGTGCGCGCATGGGTGTAGAGAATTTTACCGGCTTCCGTTGGCGTGACCCCTCGCTTGGTGCGTATCAGCAACTGCTGGTCCATTTCACCTTCCAGGGTCGCGACCTGTTGGCTGAGGGCCGGTTGGGCGATATGCAAGACTTCAGCGGCCTGGGTCAGACTGCCGATATCGACGATTTTCACAAAATATTTCAGTCGTCTTAAGTTCATTTTGCCTCCTGTAAGGAACGCCAGCGTCAACGCTGGGAGTATGATGCACTGGCTTTTGCAATTTGCTTGCCAGCTTTGCATTTCCTCGGCTGTCGCCCGCCGCAGGCAGTGTTATAAGGGATAGTGATAGCAATTCGGTTTTTATTTGCCCGGTAAGCAGATTGTGGTATGCCCCATTAGGGGTACATTCGCACTACAACGGTGCAACATGGTGAAAAAAACAGCGCATGGGTGGCGATTGCTGAAATTGTCAGCAGTCGAACGCAATTCTTTGAATCAGGCTTTGACAAGGCCGGATGGCGTCGTTAATATGCGCCCCGTTCACACGATTCCTCTGTAGTTCAGTCGGTAGAACGGCGGACTGTTAATCCGTATGTCACTGGTTCGAGTCCAGTCAGAGGAGCCAAATTTAAAAAGCCTGCTTTCGAGCAGGCTTTTTGCTTTTCAGCGCCGGTACTTCTGCCGGAAGGCGAATGGCCACCCTCCGGCGATTGCGGCTTTAGCGTAAACTCTCTTCCTTCAGATCTATCTCCCGCAGCACCTCATAAAAAGTGATATCGCTGATGTTATGGGCGCGGCGCAGCCGGAACAGCTCCTGACGCTGGGCGATAATGACCTCTCGTTGCATATATTTCTCCAGCCTGGCGCGCTTAGCCAGCTCCAGCCCGACATCCTGCCCCTCGTCATTGTCGTTATAGTGAAGCCGCCGCTGATAGGTCTCGAGCAGCATATTGCCGGCATCGGCCCGCAGGGCCTGCTCACTGGGATCCTCTACCGTCTCGTCCAGTAGCGCGTTAAGACGGTTAATGGCCACCTCGGTCATCACGGCGCCAATGTCGTCCTTACCGGTGTCATGCGGTAGATCATCGGCAAGATAACGAGTCATAAACGGCAGACCGATAGCCGCCACCACCAGCGACATCAGGATCACCGCCATCGAAAGAAAGATCAGTAGTTCACGGCCCGGGAACGGCGAACCATCTGCCAGCACCACCGGCAGCGTCAGAATACCGGCGAGGGTCACAGAGCCCTTCACTCCCGCCAGCGCCATGACGGCGAGGATACTGAAGCGTGGACGGACGGTGATGGCCTTGCCCCGACGTTTGCGGCGAAAAATTGTCAGCTTCATCGACAACCATACCCAGGCGAAGCGCATCAGACCGAGCGCCAGGGTGATGGCCACGGCGTACAGCAGCAGATACCAGGGCGAAGAGACGCCGGCCTGGCTGGCTACCGCCGGCAGCGTCCTGAGCATGCGCGGCAGCTGCTCGCCCAGCATCAGAAAGATCATCCCGTTGAGGGTGGTCTGCAGCATGGACCATACCGCGCTGCTTTTCATGCGCGT
>NZ_JH414798.1:334157-338123 GCF_000238715.1 Klebsiella sp. 4_1_44FAA | reverse complement strand
CCGGCGGCGACGGCGGCAAGAATGCCCGAGACATGGAACGCCTCGGCCAGCAGATAGGCGGCGAAAGGGATAAGCAGGCTGATCAGGATCTGGATGGCTGGCTCCTCGCGGGTGCGCCGAACCAGAAAGTTATTACATTTGCCGGTGACCCACACCACCACGAGGCCACTGAGGATGCCCCCGAAGGCCATCAGGAAAAATTTCACCACCGCGTCTCCCGGGGAGAAGCTGCCGGTCAGCACCGCGGCGATGGCGAAATTAAAGGCGACGAGCCCTGAAGCATCGTTTAACAACGACTCCCCTTCGAGAATATGCGCCATCCTTGAGGGAAGCGGCGAGCTGGCGGTCATTGCCGATACCGCCACCGGATCGGTAGGCGACAGAATAGCCGCGAGGGCGAACCCTGCCGCCACGGTGATAGCCGGGATCAGCCAGTGAATAAACAGGCCAATACCGAGAATAGTCACCATCACCAGGCCTATCGCCAGCGATAAAATCGGCTTCATATCGCGGAAAAAAGCGTCTTTGGGGATGCGCCAGCCATCGAGGAACAGCAGCGGCGGGATAAACAGCAGTAAAAAAATATGCGGGTCAAAATCGACCTGAAAGCCACTGGCGGCCAGCGCGGCGCCCGCGGCGATTTGGATCAGCGGTAGCGGCACTTTAACGGGCAGAAGATGGGACAGGAACACGGTCACCACGATGGCCATGATAAAGACCAGCACGATAGCAATTAGCGACATTCATCCCCTCCTCTGACGGCAATATTCATTCTGTACATCAGACTGTTAATCCTTTTTCGCAGGTGTTGTTTCGGTAACAGATTATTTACCCAGTCACCGATAATTAAAGACAGACGTCATTGTCTGCCGGCGATAATATTTAAACTGAGGTGGCAACCGGTGCCGGATCAGGGGTCACAATGTCTTTTATCAAGCCGCGTTTGTCAATCCGCTATCGTCTGCAAATCATCCCCGGCCGGCATTCCGGGGAGAAGTCCTCACGGGACTGTCGACCGGGTACTTCGCAAATTGGCCTCTTCACATGGACAAAACCACTCAACCGCTCCAGCCCCCCGCTGTTTATATATTCCCAATATTATTAATTCGTATTATGCATTGTGAATATGGATATTAATGACCAGTCTAATATACCCGGCAGAGTTATATTTCGTGCCCCCGCCGGCAGTGCGAACCACGTATTTGCGATAAATAATTCTTAACGCCCCCCAGTTCAGGATGATTGGTCAGCCAGCCTTACGCTACGCGCAATGCTTGCCCTCCCCCTGAATTGGGCGTACCCTGACCAACAATTAAACCACACGGTCTAAATCATGAATCCCGATACCTCCGCCGTCCTGAAGCCCCGCCGCGGCCGTCCACCCAAGGTCGATCGCCAGTTTGACGATACGCGTCAGGCGCTGATTCGCTCAGGCCTTGAAGTGCTGACCGAAACGGGCTATCTCGCGGCGGGTATTGATGCGGTGATCAAGAATATCGCCGTGCCAAAGGGGTCGTTTTATCACTGCTTTAAAAGCAAAGAGGCTTTTGGCCTCGCCGTGCTTGCCGCCTATGGCGACTTCTTTGCGCATAAATTAGATAAATTCCTGCTGGACGACGCCGTGCCGCCGCTGGAACGAATGGCGGCCTTTGTGCGTCATGCCGGTCAGGGAATGGAGAAATTCCAGTTTCGCCGCGGCTGCCTGGTGGGCAACCTGCTGCAGGAAGCCCCGTTGTTACCCGAGACGTTTCCCCAACGGTTGATGGCTATCCTGGCGGCATGGGAGTCGCGCGTGGCGCGCTGCCTGCGCGAAGCGCAGGCAGCCGGGGCCATCGCCAGCGACGCCTCACCGCAGGCGCTGGCCCAGGTGTTCTGGATCGGCTGGGAAGGCGCGGTGATGCGCGCCAGGCTGGTCCAGTCTGCCGCACCGCTTAACCAGTACTGGGATTTTTTTGCGCACAGTATGACAACAAAAACACCTGCACAGGACGGCGCTAGCGCCGATAACCCCCTTCCGACGAGGAATACTCTGTCATGAAAGCATTAGTTCTGGACCAGATCGACAACCGCACCGTCGCCACCGTCAAAGATATCGACCTGCCCGCTCTTGCCGAAGGCGACGTCCGGGTCGCCATCGACTGGTCGAGTCTCAATTATAAAGACGCCCTGGCGATCACCGGCAAAGGCAAAATTATCCGTCAGTTTCCGATGGTGCCGGGCATTGATTTTGCCGGTCAGGTGAAAGAAAGCCGCGATCCGCGCTTTGTTCCCGGCCAGGCCGTGATCCTCACCGGCTGGGGCGTGGGCGAAAACCACTGGGGTGGCCTGGCCACCGAAGCCTGCGTTAAAGGCGACTGGCTGGTTGCTCTGCCGGAGACGCTCAGCGCGCGCCAGGCAATGATCATCGGCACCGCCGGTTTTACCGCGATGCTATGCGTTGATGCTCTCGTTAGTGCGGGTGTCACCCCTGACAGCGGGGATATCCTGGTCACCGGCGCCAGCGGCGGGGTCGGCAGCACCGCCGTGGTGTTGCTGAAAGCCCTTGGCTACCGGGTGACGGCCGTATCGGGCCGGGAATCGACACACGATTACCTTCGCCAGCTGGGCGCCGATACGATCCTGCCGCGCAGCGACTTCGCGGAGACCCGTCCGCTGGAGAAACAGCTGTGGGCGGGCGCGGTGGATACCGTTGGCGGCCCGGTGTTGGCCAAAGTGCTGGCGCAAACGCAATATCGCGGCTGCGTCGCCGCCTGCGGTCTGGCCGGGGGCTTCGATCTGCCGACCACCGTGATGCCGTTTATTCTGCGCAATGTGCGTCTGCAGGGGGTGGATTCGGTGATGGTGCCGACCGCTGAACGCGACGCTGTCTGGCAGCGTCTGGCCCAGCTTCTGCCGGAGAGCTACTACCAGCAGGCGGCCACTGAAATCACGCTGGAGCAGGCGCCAGCGTATGCCGCAGATTTCCTCAGCAATAATATTCATGGTCGGACGCTGGTCAATATCGGCCAGTAATCCTCTTCTCCCGGCGCCCGTGCGGCGCCGGATCCCGAGAGGGATCAAGGCATATCATTTCCTTCCCCACGGGATTATGATGACGCGAACGAATAGCTCTGCGAGTGGTAAAAAAAGTAAATGGATGTCATAAGCATCATTATGGCGGCGGGCAAGTCGTCCGTTGACGTCGCGCTGTATACGCTGTTGCCGATCATGGTGATCATGCTGATCATCATGAAATACCTTGAGGTCCGCGGTATCCTCGATGTGATTGTTCGCTGGGTGGCCCCGCTGCTGAAGCCCTTCGGCTTAACCGGGATGAGCGCCTTCGCCCTGATCCAGATTAACTTTGTCAGCTTTGCCGCCCCGCTCGCCACGCTGTCGATTATGGATAAACGCGGCGTCTCGGACCGACAAATGGCCGCCACGCTGGCCATGGTGTTCGCCATGGGGCAAGGCAACGTCTTCTATCCTCTTACCCCTTTTGGTCTGCACTGGCTGGCCTCGATCGTTATCTCGGTGGTCGGCGGCCTGTGCGCGGCCGCCGTCGCCTGGCACGTCACCGGACGGCGCTTATCGGTCGCCGAGAACCCCCGCGCGGAAGCGCTGCCGAACGCCGAGCAGAACAGCCAGGGAATTCTGGCCGTGATTAATAGCGCCGGCTCCGACGCCATCCGCCTGGCGCTCGGCGCGGTGCCAATGCTGATCCTGTCGTTAACCATCGTCGGGCTGCTGCAGGGCGCCGGGGCTATCGACCTGCTGCAGCAGCTGCTAAAGCCGCTTCTCGGCTGGCTGCACATCCCCCAGAACTTTGTGCTACCGGCGCTGGTGAAGTGCGTTGCCGGGGGCACCGCCTACTTTGGCGTCATTTCCGAGCTGATCCAGCAGGGCAAAGTCACCGTCGGCCAGGTCAACGCCTCGGCAGGTCTACTGATCCAGACCTTTGATCTTCCCGGTATCGGCATTTTTCTT
>NZ_JH414798.1:239100-333574 GCF_000238715.1 Klebsiella sp. 4_1_44FAA | reverse complement strand
GGCTCCCGCGGCGATCGTCGGCATCCTGCTGCGTACCGTTCTGCACCTGACCCTGTTTTAATGCCTCTGCTCCGGCCTGCGCTTTCAGGCAGGCCGCCACCGCCGCCTGTTCGCCGCAGGCGATGCGCTCATCGACGCGCGTCATCATCCATGGAAAGAATGGATTGGAGGTGACGCGCATTAACGTCTCCAGCCCCACGCTCAGCGTCCCGGTCTCTCCGCGCAGTGAAATGGTGCCCAGGCTAATGCCGTAGCGGTTCTTCTCGTCCGGCTCGCGACCATACAGCGAGTCGCTCAGGGGAAACGGCACCGCCACATGCGACAAAGAGTACATATCCGCCGGCCAGGCCAGGTGTAAAGGATAACGATGCTCTTCCCGTTCCTCGGCCAGCGTGGTCCGGGCGACGGTCTGCAGCGTGTGCGCCGTCGCGTTGGTCACCACCGTGGTGGTATAGGCCCGCGGCGCCGGGGGCAGCAGCGTATTCACCGCCGCATAGAGCGCAGGGCGAAACAGGACCCGGAGATCCGCCGCCTGGTTAATATCGAACACCACCAGCTCGCTGCCGTTATCCGGCAGATAGCGATACAGGGACTCCACCACCGCGCGGGTGCTGACCGTGGAATCCATCACCGACTGAAAGGTGAGGATCGGCGGCAGCGCTTTCAGCTCGCCCTGCCGGGCCGCGCGGATAATCTGCTGCTGCAGCGCCTGGCTCAATAACCACGATTGTCTCGCCGCCTTGACCGGAAAGGAGTTGTACTTGAACGGATTAAACTCAGGCGCCACGTTCAGCCAGGCCGCGCGGGCGAACGCCGGGAAGACGGACGGTAGCCCGGCGAGGCCGGCGAAACGGGCAAACGCGGTCACGCCGATCATCGGCGACAGCAGAATAATCTGCTGCGGCTGACGCAGGTGGCTATCCTCCAGGCTATCGAGGGCATACTTGAGCGCCAGCGCGCCGCCGTTAGAGTAGCCGACCAGATCCAGCGGCACGTCCGCCCCGGCAAGGCGGGTCGCTTCGCGTACCGCCAGACGCGTCGCCGCCAGCCAGGTCTCCCAGTCAACCGCCGTTAACGCCCCCGGCGCGGTGCCATGTCCCGGCAAACGCGGCACCACCGCCACATAACCCCGCTGCTGCCAGAGTTGCGCCAGATAGCGAACGCTGTAGGGCGAATCGGTCAGGCCATGGAGGAGCACCACGCCACCGCGCGGCTTGCCCAGCGGCATCAGCACAAAAGAACGGTTCCAGTCCTGCTTAAACTGCCCCGGCCAGACCCGGCTGTGACGATAAAAGCGGTTGACCGGGGTTTTATCTTCCTCCGGCAAAGCCTCTGTCACCTCACGCTGGAGATCGGCGAAAATCGTCTTCTCCCGCGCCAGATACTGGGCAAAGGTCGCCTGGTCGATCTCTTCGGCCGACATCTCGTTGCCACTCCAGGTATGCCAGCGATGCAGGGCCGGGCCGCGCTGGGACTCATAGATCCGCCCGGCGAGAAAGACCACCAGCAGCGCCAGTACCGCAATGCTCCCTTTTTTCAGCAGTGAGCCGATAACGGCGCCGGACGTTCGCCAGTGTCGAAATAGATGCTTCATGACGCTCTCTCTTATATTTATTGCGTAGCCGGACTTATCAGCCCTCTTCCTGACAGGCTATTCTCACGGTCTGCTTTTCAGCATAGTCATCGCTTCCTGCAAATTAAACCCGGCAGATCATTGCCCCCCGGCATAAAAAAACCTAAGCGCACAGATCAACAATCGGTTGCGTATTTTTAAACACTGCATAAACCAAGGGGATAATCTTATTGTCAGATTTTTAAGAAACATGAATTATCGACGCACATGTCGCTATGAGAGGATAAAAAACAGATGGAGTGGTGGGTAAAAAAAGTACAGGACAACGCTTCGGCCAGCCTCTGCCGCGTCGTGCTTCAGAGCGGTGCGCTAGAGATGATCGCAGAGATTGAAGCCTGTCGCCTCCGCCTGCGGGAAGGGGATAAACTCACTCCGCTGGCCGATGCGCGCTATTGTCTGAATAATAATCCGACGCAAACTTTGAAGATCCGCAACGCCACTCATTATAGCAGCGAGCGTTGGACAAACGCCGGCAAATAACACGAGCCCGCTCCCTTTACTGGTTATGGTCTGAGTATCGTCGCATTTGACAGATAAATTCTCCTTCGCCCTTTTCCCGCTGTGACATACTATCGGGAATGTCAGCAGACCTGAAACAAGGAGCGAATCATGAATATCAAGGCCGCCAGTCTGACCCCGGAACAAGCGCTTGCCGAGCTGGAAGCACGCTATGAAGCCTCGGTCACGGCGTTACGCAAAGCCATCGGCGACTATATCGACCATAATACGCTCCCCGATACCGAAGCCCGCGCGGAAGGTCTTTTTGTCTATCCGCAGCTGTCGGTCTCCTGGGACGGCGCCGATCATAAAGCCCTCAAAACGCGCGCCTGGGGACGTTTCACCCATGCCGGTTGCTATACCACCACCATTACGAATCCGAAACTGTTCCGCAACTATTTGCTGGAACAGCTGACCCTGCTGTATCAGGACTATGGCGCGAATATCAGCGTCGAGCTGTCGCAGCATGAGATCCCCTATCCTTACGTGATAGATGGTTCCACCCTGACACTCGACCGCTCGATGAGCGCCGGTCTGACGCGCTATTTCCCTACCACCGAGCTGTCACAAATTGGCGATGAGACCGCGGATGGCCTGTTCCATCCCACCGAGTTCTATCCGCTGTCGCACTTTGATGCCCGCCGCGTCGATTTTTCGCTGGCGCGTCTGCGTCACTACACCGGCACGCCGGCGGAACACTTCCAGCCCTACGTGCTGTTCACCAACTATACCCGCTACGTGGATGAGTTCGTCAGCTGGGGCTGCAGCCAGATCCTCGATCCCGACAGCCCCTATATCGCTCTCTCCTGCGCCGGCGGGATCTGGATCACCGCCGAGACCGAAGCGCCGGAACAGGCCATTTCCGATCTGGCGTGGAAGAAGCACCAGATGCCGGCCTGGCATCTGATCACCCACGACGGCAAAGGGATCACCCTGATTAACATTGGCGTCGGCCCGGCTAACGCCAAAACCATCTGCGATCATCTCGCGGTACTGCGGCCGGACGTCTGGTTAATGATCGGCCACTGCGGCGGCCTGCGCGAAAGCCAGGCCATCGGCGACTATGTGCTGGCCCACGCCTATCTGCGTGACGATCATGTACTGGATGCGGTGCTGCCGCCAGATATTCCGATCCCCAGCATTGCCGAAGTGCAGCGCGCCCTCTACGACGCCACCAAGCAGGTGAGCGGGATGCCCGGCGAAGAGGTTAAGCAGCGGCTGCGTACCGGGACGGTGGTCACCACCGACGACCGTAACTGGGAGCTGCGCTATTCCGCTTCGGCGCTGCGCTTTAATCTCAGCCGGGCGGTAGCTATCGATATGGAGAGCGCGACCATCGCCGCCCAGGGCTATCGCTTCCGCGTCCCCTACGGCACGCTGCTCTGCGTCTCGGACAAGCCGCTGCACGGTGAAATCAAGCTCCCCGGCCAGGCTAACCGCTTTTACGAGGGCGCTATCTCCGAGCATCTGCAGATAGGCATCCGGGCGATTGACCTGCTGCGCGCCGAGGGAGATCACATGCACTCGCGTAAGCTGCGCACCTTCAACGAGCCGCCGTTCCGTTAATCGTCGATGACGTGGGAATCGTGAGATAAACGCTGACGTTACCCGCCAGGGAGCGTCAGCGTCCGGATAAGCGAAACAAACGACCCGGCGGTGTTTGTCCACGGAAGAAAGGCGGTAGACAGAAAAGCAAAAAGCCTGCTCGAAAGCAGGCTTCTTAAATTTGGCTCCTCTGACTGGACTCGAACCAGTGACATACGGATTAACAGTCCGCCGTTCTACCGACTGAACTACAGAGGAATCGTGTGAACGGGGCGCATATTATCGATGACGCCCGGCGCTGTCAAAGCCTGTTTTCAATAAAATGAATCGTTTGCCGAATTATTCTTCACTTTGCGCAAAAAATGGCGATTAGCCTCGCAAACGGCTCAGCTTTCCTCCGATGAAGCCTTCACGCGCGGATATTTCCACAGCCAGCGGCCGCTCACCATGCGGAAATAAAACAGCACGCCGCGCACCGCCCAGTCGAGCACCATCCCTAACCAGACGCCAATCACCCCCATCCCCAGCACGATGCCCAGGGTATAGCCCGCCACCACCCGGCAGCCCCACATGCCGAGCATCGACACCCACATGGTGTAGCGTACGTCACGGGCGCCTTTAAAAGCGCAGGGTAAAGTCCACGACAGCGACCAGATCGGCATAAACAGGGCGTTGAGCCACAGCAGCTGTTTAACCACTTCTTTTACATCTTCTTCATGGGTGTAGAACGAGGCGATAAAGCCGGCGAAGGGAGCGCTGCCCCAGGCGATCAGCGTCAGAATAATCGTCGACAGCCAAAATACGTGCCAGGCCTGGAATTCAGCCTGACCAATCTGCCCTTTTCCCAGCCGCTTGCCGGTAATGATCGTCGAGGCCGAGCCGAGGGCGTTGCCCGGCAGGTTAATTAGCGAGGCCACCGAAAAGGCGATAAAGTTGCCGGCGATAACGTTGGTGCCCATCCCGGCGACAAACATCTGGGTCAGCAGCTTGCCGCCATTGAACAGGACCGATTCGATACTGGCCGGGATGCCGATCCCCATCACCTCCCAGATAATGGCGAAGTTAAAGGGTTTGAAGTAGCCCTTCAGCGACAGCCGCAGCGCCGGATTGAGGCCCACCATCAGCACCCAGATCGTGGCTATCGCGCCAATATAGCGGGCAATGGTCAGCCCAAGCCCGGCGCCGACAAACCCCAGCCCCGGCCAGGAGAAGATGCCGTAGATGAGCACGCTGCTGATTAAGATATTGAGGATATTCATCCCGCCGTTGATCAGCAGCGGGATTTTGGTGGTGCCGGCGCCGCGCAGCGCCCCGCTGCCGATCAGCGCAATCGCCGCTGCCGGGTAGCTCAGCGCCGTCAGTTCCAGATAGGTCAGCGCCAGGTCCTTGACCTGGGCGGTGGCATCGCCGGCGACAAAATCAATAATCTCCTGGCCAAAGGCATGGATCACCCCCGCCAGCAAAATGGAAAACAGCGTCATAATGGCCAGCGACTGGCGCGCGGCCGCCCTCGCCCGCCGCCGATCGCGCTTGCCGAGGCTAAAGGCCACCACCACCGTGGTGCCCAGATCGATGGCGGCAAAGAAGGACATGATGACCATGTTAAAGCTATCGGCCAGCCCCACCCCGGCCATGGCCTCTTTTCCCAGCCAGCTGACAAGGAAGGTGCTCAACACCCCCATCAGCAGCACACAGGCATTTTCCAGCAGAATGGGCACAGCGAGAGGGCTGATTTCGCGCCAGTACAGCACACGATAACGCTGACGTTTTTTAAACCAGGATGTCCGTTCGGCAGCCTGGCGTACGGCGGAGGTGACGTTCAAGAGAGACCTTAGTGAGAAATGTTGAAACAACATTTCAAATGATGATTGAGAAATGGATATCCTGCAAAGTATTTTCCGTAATAATTGTCGGAAATGACAACAAATTGTCGATGGAAGCGGCAGTTGCACCTGAACAGGCGAATTGATGTTTGACAAAAGTTTTTTCGCCGCTAAGATACGACTCCACACGATTCCTCTGTAGTTCAGTCGGTAGAACGGCGGACTGTTAATCCGTATGTCACTGGTTCGAGTCCAGTCAGAGGAGCCAAATTTAAGAAGCCTGCTTTCGAGCAGGCTTTTTGCTTTTTTGCGTCGCTGACTTTAACTCAGCATCGCATCCAGCCTGGCAAGCACCTCGTTGACAACGACGTCAGGTATGCGTTCCAGACGCTTGCCTTTCCCTACCGCCTCCCTACGCCCCGCGTGTCCTCCGTGAACGCACCCCAGCTCAGCCTGAAAAAGCGCCTGCCAGTAGGATGAATTCACTACCGTTTGCGGGTGAGATAGCGTGGATTATCCACTCTGTCTAACGTTATACCCGGAGGCAAAATGAACCTCAGACAACAGCAACAGCAGGCGTTCGATCGCAGCGGAGAACCTCTTATCGTCGGCAACGTCAGCCACTGCCCGCTGCCGCCCGAGACCCTCGCCGCACTGGGCCCCGATTCCCCCTATGTGGTGCAGGTATACGGCTCAGGCCTGACCGGCGAGGTTTATCGTCTGCGCATCGCCGGCAAGGAGTACAATTTAAAGAAACGTCGCGCCGTCGCCGGCGTTGCCAACCTCAACGGCCAGCTGTCGTTTTTAAATGAGGTACAGCGTCGGCAGGCATTGCAACAGCTGAAGGATGACCCGGTCACCGCGCCGCGCTTCACCCACATCGTCCCAACGCTGTATGCCGATTATCGCCTCGGCATCCTGCTCTCCCCCTGGATCGACGGCGAGCCGATACACCAGTTAACCCCGCCGCTGATCGCCCAGCTATTTACTACTCTGGAAGCCTGCGAAGAGCAGGGGCTGATGGAGTGGGATCTCTGTAGCGGGAATCTGCTGGTGGACCGGCAGGAGCAGCTGTGGCTGTTCGATTTTGGCTATATGTATCCCTTCGACCCGCTGAGAGAATTCAACAGCAATGGTCTGGCCGACCCGCTGTTCCACTTTGTCGAACGTTTTGAGACTCGCTTCTTTTTTAGCTGGCTGATGACCCGGCTCCCTGACGCCGAACAGCAGCTGGCGCAATATCGCGAGATGAAGCGGCTGGCGGTCGAAAGCTACCGCCGGAAGCTCGTCTGGCTTCGCGCCCGGCGCGCTGACCCGCTGGTGCTGGCTCACTTTCAGCAGTTGACGGCGCGCTGGGAGTCGGCGCTGGGGGACTCTGCCGCGCTGAGCCGGCTGTTTGCCGTAGAGGCCTTTCGCTCACATGTGCTGGATATTGAAGACGACCTGCATGGTCAGTCCTGTACCTTACTCACCCTGCAACGCATTGACTGGGTGATAAACCAGCTGGAACAGCATTATCGCTTTATCGCCGACGAAGGCGGCCTGTTTTACGATAACGAAGGGAAATCGCAGCAGGCGCTGCTCAACAGCTATGCGCAGAAGCGGCAGCAGGCGCAACAGTACCTGTTGAAGGCCACCGCCGCGAAGGATTAACGGCGCTCGCGTCCCTGCTTCTGCTTCGCCTGGTACATCAGGCGGTCAGCGGTGGCCACCAGCGCGTTGAGACTGGGATGGCTGGCGGGATCGTATTCGACGCAGCCCCAGGAGAACGCCAGCTGCCAGGGGTGAGCCGCCTGCTGGTTGAAACGCGCCACGTTGTGGCTGAGCGTCTCCATCGCCGTCGCGGCATCGTGGCGGCTGGTATTGGCGAACAGAATAATAAACTCATCGCCCCCCTGCCTCGCGAGGATATCGGACTCGCGGAAGGCCGCTTTCATCAAGTCGGCGATGGCGATCAGCGCGCGATCGCCCTCTTCATGCCCCCAGGTATCATTGATGTGCTTGAAGCGATCGAGGTCGACAAACGCCAGGCTCACCGGCTCATGGCGGCGCTGGGCCGTCAGCAGGGCATACTCTGCCAGGGTGAGGAATCCCCGGCGATTAAACAGTCCCGTCAGCTCATCCGAGGTTGCCGCATCCAGCACCTTGAACTCATCCTCCACGATCGCCGCCAGATCGCTTAAGATCTGCATTTCATGGGCGGAAAACGATCGCGGCTGGTGATCCATCAGGCAGAACGACCCGACGGTCGCGCCATCCGGCAGTTGCACCGGATACCCGGCGTAAAAGCGGATAAACGGCGCCTCAATGACCAGCGGGTTATCGTGAAAGCGCTCGTCCTGCTGCATGTCGTTGACGATAAGCGGGTCGGTTTGCAGAATGGTATGGGCGCAAAATGAAATATCTCTCGGCACCGTGTCCACATCGAGACCGGCACAGGACTTGATATGCAGGAGATCTTCCCCCACCAGACTGATGGACGCCACTGGCAGGTTATACAGCGAACGGGCAAGCCTGGTCAGGCGATCGAAGCGTTCTTCTTTTCCGCTATTCAACAGCCCGGAAGAGCGTAGCGATTGCAGGCGACGCTGCTCGTCGGGATGAAGTCCGGCTAATTTCATTGTCTCTCACTTGTCTCTTGCGCAGAATTCCGCCGGGTTTCCGCAGAGAAACCCGGCGTTTTATCCTGCGAGGGGAAAATAGTCGTCAGGTACCCCATGAGTTAAGCAGATTTCCTCTGCACGTCAACCGGCGCGCCCCAGGCGACTGGCGGCCAGGGCGCTGGCGGAATGCCATTAACGGCACTCTGCCCGGCAAAGAGGGCAGATCAGGCGCGGATAAACGCCAGCAGATCGGCGTTGATGGTATCGGCGTGGGAGGTGTGCATCCCGTGCGGGAAGCCAGGATAAATTTTCAGCTGGCTGTTCGGCAGCAGCTTGTCCTGCAGGATGGCCGCATTTTTATAGGGGACCACCTGGTCGTCATCTCCCTGCATCACCAGCACCGGCAAAGTGATCGACTTAAGGTCTTCCGTCTGGTCGGTCTCTGAAAACGCCTTAATGCCTTCATAATGGGCTTTGGCGCTGCCGATCATCCCCTGTCGCCACCAGTTCTGGATCGTCCCCTGGGATATCTCTGCTCCATCACGATTGAAGCCATAGAACGGGCCAGAGGCGACGTCGAGATAGAACTGGGCGCGGTTCGCCGCCAGCGCTTTGCGGAAACCGTCAAACACCTCGATCGGCGTCCCGCCCGGATTCTGCTCGGTTTTCACCATTAGCGGCGGGACGGCGCTAATTAACACCGCCTTCGCCACACGCCCCTGCGGCTGACCATAGCGGGCGACGTAGCGGGCGACCTGGCCGCCGCCGGTGGAGTGCCCGACGTGGACCGCATTGTGCAGATCCAGATGCTCCACCACCGCCGAGACGTCCGCCGCGTAATGGTCCATATCGTGCCCCTCGCTAACCTGATCGGAGCGGCCATGACCCCGACGATCGATAGCGATGACCCGGAACCCTTCGGCAAGGAAAAATAACATCTGGTTATCCCAGTCGTCAGCGCTTAACGGCCAGCCGTGATGAAAAACAATCGGCTGAGCTTCCTTTGGACCCCAGTCTTTAAAGTAAATATTGACGCCGTCTTGGGTGGTGACAAATGCCATATTACAGACTCCTCTTTCAGGATAACCAGCCTGCAGGCCCGTGCCTGGGCTGAACGCCGACGGCGGCCGGCAGGAGTGCCGACCGCACAGGAATGTGATGCCTGTAACAGTGTAGAAGATATTTAACGCCGGGCGGGACAACTTACCCTGTCTCGCTTGATTCGCCGATCCTGGACCAGACCGCGTCTGGTATCAGGCCGCACTCTCCTGCTGGCGGATCCGCACCATCAGCGCGCCGAGCAGCGCCCAGTCAAGCAGCACGGCGAAGGCAAAGCAGACGCCATGGCGTCCTCCTCCCGCAGTATGCCAGGTCAGCAGCGTCGCCGCGATGGCGATAGCTACGCTCAGTACCGTGGCGACGCTGACCCGCATCCCCGGCAGCGCCGTCCTACCCGCCGCAATGCGCCAGGCGACAGCCGCTCCCGCCCCACCGCACGCCACGCCCGGCAGCAGTGCCGGCCAGTCCTGCCCGCCATACCAGGCCACCAGCGCCAGCAGCCAGCCGGCCGCTGACAGCAGAAAGGCCCAGCGCGTCGCCGCCAGGGGTGAGCGATAAAGCCAGGATTGTCCGCGTGTGAATCCCCACCCGACGCCAAAGGCCGCAATCAGCGCCGTCAGCAGACTCAGCGTGCCGGTCACCCCGATAACCGGGGGCATGATTAACAGCAAGGCCCCGGCGGCGATGACCACGCTAAGGGCGATAGCGCGGCCGCGGGGGTCGATCGTTGCCGCGGCTTCCGCGGCGGTGTAGCGGCTTACAACGTGCATAGTTGACTCCTGACAGGCGAAGCTGCATGAATTTAATTCATGTCATTGTCTTTACATGCCCGTAGCCTATCGCCACTATATTGCCTTACACAAACGCATAGTTTTCAGCCATAGATGAGAAAAACTCAGCCATGAGACCGCCCCGTCTGCCGCCGCTGGGGGCGCTACGCGCTTTTCATGCCGTCGCCCGCCACCGCAGTTTTAAACAGGCCGCCGAGGCGCTCGGCGTCAGCGCGACGGCGGTCAGCCATCAGATTAAACTGCTGGAGTCGGTGCTGGAGTGCCGGGTCTGCGAACGCAGCGCGCAGGGCGTCAGTCTGACCGCTGATGGCGAGATCCTTTACGCGGCCACCCAACGCGCCTTTAGCGCCCTGGAACAGGCCGTCGTCCAGATCGCTCATGCCCGTCAGCCGCCATCCTTAACCGTCACCACCACCTCCAATTTTCTCACCCACTGGCTGGTGCCGCGGCTGGCGGATTTCACCGCCCGCTTTCCGGCTATCGACCTGCGGCTACACACCAGCGTCGAACGAGTGGATCTGCATCTGGGCACGGTAGACGCCGCGATTCGCTATCGTGAAACGCCGGAGCCGGACCTGTACTGCACGCTGCTGTATGAAGATCGCTTTATCGTGGTCGCCAGCCCGACTCTGGGCCTCAGCCGGCCTGAAGATCTGCAGCGGGTGACGCTGTTTCACGTTGCCAACCGGCGCGTGCCAGCTGATTCGCCGAGCTGGGAGAACTGGCGTCGGCGCTATGGACCGCCGACGCTGAATATTGATGCGGGGTTAACCTTTAGCGATGAGACCCATGCCCTGCAGGCGGCGGTGGCCGGTCAGGGAGTGGTGATCGCCAGCGAACTGCTGGCGCGGGATCTGCTGCAGCGCGGCGTATTGTCCGCGCCGTTCAGCAACGCATTGCCTGGCGCCCGCTACTACCTGGTCACTACCGAAGCGGTAGCGCAGCGGGCGGATATTATCGCTCTGCGGGAGTGGCTGCTCAGTCAGATGGCGTCGGGCGACGGCGGCCATCCGACTGCGGGATAGCGGGCTTACCAGCCGCAGACGTTGGTCTCTTCATCGGACTCGTAGCCGCGAACGATATTGATCAGATCCTTCACCGCATCAGCCGCGGTGAGTGGGTCGCGCAGCGCCGCCAGCGAGGAAAAGGTTTTATCAACCGAGACGCCGTTATTGTTATTGGTGACCGTCAACAGAAACTCCCCCTCTTCCCTGTCGTCCGGTAACTTGCTCAGCAGGTCATTAACGGCCTCCACCGCCTGCTGTGGAATATACAACACCATTGGTTTGAGAAATATTTTTTCCTGCTTCTGGTGAAGTCGGCCATTCTCTAGCGCTAAGGTATAACCTTTATTTTCACTGGTCATCTCTTGTTATCCCTCGATAAGAATTTTTGGATCAACATAAAAGTCGACATTAAAAACCGTGTCCTCTGAGAGGGCCTCAATACAGTGCCACTTCTCCGGCGGAAAGACGCCAAACTGGCCGGCTTCAATAGTCAGGGTTTCAACGGGCTCGGGGCTGGTTTCATCGGCATAGCCGAGATAGCGGATCGCCCCCTGCATCACTGAGAGACGAGGGTAGACGCCCTGCCGGGTGCCGGCATCCAGATGGCGGCGCCAGATAGAGGCCGGGGCGGTCTCTTTGGTCCACAGCGGCGTGCTGCGGGTGTGAACGTAATGGGTGGGAATAATGATTCGCTGCATGATTGTGCCTCACTTTACCGTCTCAAACGCGACGTTCAGAAATAGCCTATATGATGCATATCATATACCCCTTTTAAACGTTAAGGATATTATTTTGTTGTGGAATTTTACGCCTACTCCTTTTTATACCTCGCAGGGATTAGCGCTAAGAGAAAATAAAAAAGGCGATTTCAGGATCCTGAAATCGCCCGGAGAATAAAAATAAACGCGTTAAAAATTTGTTAGCGCAGCGGACTCGGTTTGCCGATTAAATATCCCTGAACCAGGTCACAGCCCAGCGCCTGCAGCGAAGCCAACTGCTCTTCGGTCTCTACACCTTCCGCCACAATGCGCATATGCAGGCTCTTTCCCATGCTGATAATCAGGCGGACGATATCCAGATCGTCTTTTTGTTCCGGAATATTGATGACAAACGAGCGGTCGATTTTAATTTTATCGAACGGGAAGTAGCTTAAACGGGACAGGGAAGAATAGCCGGTACCAAAGTCATCGATGGAGATCTGAATGCCCTGCTCGCGCAGCTGGCTGAGAATTTCCAGCGAACGGGTGTTCTCATTGAATACGTCCGACTCGGTGATCTCCAGATCAAGACGTCGCGGATCGAGGCCGGTCTGATGCAGCACCTCGATAATGGTGTCGGTCAGCGATGTATTCATCAACTGAATTGGTGAAACGTTGACCGAGACCTTCAGCGGCGTCGCCCAGCTGGCCGCTTCGGCACAGGCGGTTTTCAGCACCCATTCGCCAAGGGCATTAATAAGACCGATTTTCTCTGCCACCGGAATAAACACCGTCGGCGGCACGGCGCCGCGCACCGGATGGAACCAGCGAACCAGCGCTTCATAGCCGTAGATTTCGCGCGTGACGGTATCGGCGATCGGCTGATAGTAGACTTTGAATTCGTCATGGGCCAGGGCCTGCAGCAGATCGTCTTCAAACGATTTGTTCTCCTGCAGGCGCTGCAGCATCCCCGGCCGGAAGATTTGCACATGGCCGCTACCCTCTTTTTTCGCCTCATACAGCGCGAGGTCGGCGCACTTGTACAGATAATCGGTACGACTTTCACCGTCAGAGATCACGATCCCAATGCAGGCGTCGATATTAATCTGCGCATCGTAGATCTGATAGGGCTGGCTGATCTTCTCCCGGATAACATTGGCCCGCTCAAGGGCCATCTCCTCAGTGAGATCGTAGGAGAGCATCGCAAACTCATCACCGCCAAGGCGATACAGCGTCTCAGAGGTTTTGCGGAAAAAAGAGAGGCGACTGGCCAGATCCTGCAGCAGCTTATCGCCAGCATCATGGCCAAGGGTATCGTTCACATCCTTAAAGCTGTCGAGGTCGAAAAGCATCACCACGGCGCATCCCTTATACGGACGCACCTGGTTGACGATCTCCTGCAGCCGCTGCCAGAAAGAGAGACGGTTGGGCATACCGGTCAGCGAATCATGGTAGGCATCGTACTGCAGCCGGCGGTTCTGCACCTGCAGCTTCTCTTTCGAGGCCTGCAGATCGTTGGCCAGCGTTTTCATACGAACATGGGCGCGACGCAGATTATTATTCTGTCGGAGCATCAGCAGACCGAGAGTTATACACATGGCGATCAGCAGAATGGAGATCACCGAGTAGATATAATAGAGATGCTGGATTTTATCATGGGTGATATTAACGATATTGATATCTTGCGTCAGGGTGGCGGCGGCCATTGAGGTCAGCGGACCATCCAGCTCGCTTAACACCGGCAGGATCTGTCTGACCTGCTCCGGCGTCATGGTATCAACTTGTTTATCGAGCAGATGAAGATTACGAATCAGCGTCGCAACCACCGTCTTCCGCTGCTCGCTTTTATTGATAAATTTACCCAGATCGCCCTCCTGCAGAAGCTCGATCTGGCTCATCATGATCTCAAGACGCAGGCGCACCTCATCGTGGTCCGCCCCTTCGGCCCCAATCGCCATTCCCGCCAGACGAGACTCCAGCCGCATATATTCCGACACCATCTGCGACATTGACCACGAGTCCGTATAGCGGGTAAATTTTTGCAACTCACTTTGTCGCTCATGCACCAGATAAGTAATATATCCGGTGACAACAAATAACGACAAAATAATAGCCGTGAGTATTCGATTCAAGATCCAACCCTTATTCTATAATCATCTTTGAAACTTGCCAGGCCGATCGGGAATAATAGATCTGGTTCTGTAATTCAGCACTGCTGTCGTAAGGGTAGACAATAAATAACGGGCCTTTATCACGAATGCGCATATATTGACCGTTCATTTTTAACGCCATAATGACCGGGAATTTATAAAAATCATCAATCGGGATAATGGTGGTGTAGTCGTTCAGCGCCAGCACGCGGGCCGATGTGCCTTTCGCGCCGACTAAATCCATGAGTTTACTAAGGGGAATACCGTCAAAACGAACCTTGCCGGTGTACCAGGGGGTGGTGGTTTCTATCGTCTTCATCCCCAGTTTTTCCAGCATTGCGAGATCAAAAACGGCCTTGTCGCCGACATTCATATTTCCGATTTTTCCGGAAATGGTCAGTACAGGTTTTCCTGTCGGCGCAGGCAGTTTTTCAGCATAAGCAGAAGGCAACATGACAGAACAAAATAAAACTGCAAGAAGTAGACGCATTTTACTCACCATTCCAGAGAGGGAGACACGTTAAGTGTAAACCATTTACGTCGATTCTTAAAAGGTGTCCATCTTTGTTATCCGTTGATTTAATTAAAAGTATAAGCTGGATGGCAAATTGCCAGAATGTTAAGTCCAGGGTGTGATTTCGCCCGCCTTTCCCATCGATTCTTTTTTGCGCCATCTTCCCCGCTTAGCAGGCAAACTACTTTCCTCCACGGCCGCTGCGCGGTAGTCTCAGAGCAGACGCAACGGTAAAAGCGTCTCATTCCAATAACAATGAAGTACGTGACTGACAGGACAGGGTATGGATTCAACAATAAGCATGCAGCCCGGCGAGGCGCCAGATTCACTACATCGGGCCCGGCGGGCGGCCTGGGGTAGTTTTGCCGGCGCGGTGGTCGACTGGTACGATTTTCTTCTCTATGGCATTACCGCCGCGCTGGTGTTCAACCGCGAATTTTTCCCGCAAATCGGCCCGGCGATGGGAACGCTTGCCGCCTTTGCCACCTTCGGCGTTGGGTTTCTTTTTCGCCCGCTCGGCGGAATTATTTTTGGCCACTTCGGCGATCGCCTCGGGCGGAAACGGATGCTGATGATGACCGTCTGGATGATGGGTATCGCCACTGCCTGCATCGGCCTGCTCCCCTCGTTCAACCAGATCGGCTGGTGGGCGCCGGTGCTGCTGGTGTTCCTGCGAGCGGTTCAGGGATTCGCCGTCGGCGGCGAATGGGGCGGCGCGGCGCTGCTCTCGGTGGAGAATGCCCCACAGGGGAAAAAAGCCTTTTACAGCAGCGGGGTGCAGGTGGGCTACGGCGTCGGCCTCCTGCTCTCTACCGGGCTGGTATCGCTGATTAGCAGCCTGACCAGCGACCAGCAGTTCCTCAGCTGGGGCTGGCGCGTACCGTTCCTGTTCAGCGTGGTGCTGGTCCTTATTGCGCTGTGGATACGTAACGGCATGGCGGAATCGCAGGAGTTTGAAGCGCAGCAGAGCCAGGACAACGCGCCGCAGATGAAAAAGCGGCTACCGGTAGTGGAAGCGCTGCTTCGCCATCCGGGAGCATTTTTACTGATTATCGCCCTGCGGCTGTGTGAACTGCTGACGATGTATATCGTCACCGCCTTCGCCCTCAACTACTCCACGCAAAACCTCGGCCTGCCGCGCGAGCTGTTTCTCAACATTGGCCTGCTGGTGGGCGGTCTTAGCTGCCTGACTATCCCCTGCTTCGCCTGGCTGGCAGACCGCTTTGGCCGTCGACGGATCTATATCACCGGGGCGCTGATCGGCACTTTGAGCGGTTTCCCGTTCTTTATGGCGATGGAGAGTCAGTCCGTTTTCTGGATCCTGTTCTTCGCCCTGATGCTGGCCAATATCGCCCATGATATGGTGGTCTGCGTCCAGCAGCCGATGTTTACCGAGCTGTTCGGCGCCAGCTATCGCTATAGCGGCGCCGGCGTCGGCTACCAGGTGGCGAGCGTGGTCGGCGGCGGCTTTACCCCGTTTATTGCCGCGGCGCTGGTCACTTTCTCCGGCGGATCGTGGCACAGCGTGGCCCTCTATCTGACCGCAGGATGCCTGCTGTCAGCGCTCACCGCGCTGCTGATGAAAAAGCACCCCGTCGACTGACCCACCAGCGGAGGGCGTAACCCGCGCCCTCCGGTAAGGAGAATACATGTCTCAGTTAACCCTGGCCGACTGCTGGCCTCGCCGTTTTTCCCCCTCCTCGCTGGCGCTGCAGTTTTGCGAGGATCCCTCCCAGGCCGAACAGCCGCTGTTTGCCAAAGCCAGCGCCGGCGAGGCCGTCGCCCAGCTCTGGCAGGCGCCGCAGGGATTGGTGGTGCCGGGGAGCTATCGTCAGTTTACGGATCTGCCGGCGGTCAGCGCGCATTTTGCCGCGCGCGGCTGGCCGGTATGGCTTCGCCGCTCCGGCGGCGGTCTGGTGCCCCAGGGGCCGGGCATTATCAACCTTAGCCTCGCCTGGCCGGTGCAGCAGCCGCTCGGCGAAGCCGTCGAACCGATCTATCATTCGCTGTGCGCTGTGCTGCAGCGCACCCTCGCGCGCTTCGGCGTTGCCAGCCACCCCCGGGCGGTGAGCGGTTCCTTTTGCGATGGCCGGTATAATCTTGCCTGCGGAGAAGGCGCGGAGGCGCGCAAGATTGTCGGTACCGCCCAGTACTGGCGGCCGCTGGCGGCGGGCGGCGGCCACGTGGTGCTGGCCCATGCGGTGATCCTTATTGACACCGATCTGAGCGCGGCGCATCAGGCGGCGAACGCCTTCGAAGCGCAGCTCGGCAGCGAGCGGGTCTATTGCGCTGACAAGACCGTTACTCTCGCGCAACTGCTTCCCGGCGAGCGCCATCTGCTGCCCCGCTTTAGCGAGACGCTGGCGCAGGAGCTGGACGCGGCTCGCTGAAGGTCGCTTTCAGGTAGCGGCTGAAGGTTTCCACCGCGCGCGACACGCGCGGGGTATAGGGCCGGATGACGTACAGCCGATCGGCAAACACCTCCACCGGCTGCCACGCCGGCAGCAGCTCCTGCACCAGCCCGCGGCCAATGGCCTCCCGGGCGCTGAAATCCGGCAACAGCGCCACCCCAAGCCCCGCCAGCACTGCATCACGTAGCGACTCGCTGTTATTGGTGGCGAATGGCCCCTGCACGTTGATGGTCACCCGAGCATCGGGCGACTGACGGGAGGCGAACGTCCACTGCGGGCGCTGTGGCCCACGGGGATAGGTCAGGCATTGGTGGTGGCGCAGATCTTCGGGGGTCTCCGGGCGGCCATGGCGGCGAATATAGTCGGCGGACGCGACGGTAAGCGTCGCGGTGTGACACAGCGGCCAGGCGACGTGGGTATCGGGGAGCGCCTCGCGTCGACAGTGGCGGATGGCGAGATCGAACCCTTCGCTGGCCAGAGAGACCAGCCGGTCGGTGACCTCAAGCTGCAGATGCAGCTGGGGATGCTGATGCAAAAACGGCGCGATTGCCGGGACCAGCTGCTGGCGGGAAAAGGCCACCGGCGCGGTCAGGCGCAGCGTTCCCCGCAGCGGCCCGCCTTCATCGCAGGCGCCGGTGAAAATATCCCGCAGCTGACCAAACGGCTCGTTGAGCTCCGCCACCAGCCGCAGTCCGTCGTCGCTGAGGCTCACGCTGCGGGTGGTGCGATGGACGAGGGTTTTACCGGTCACCCGCTCCAGCTCGCTGATTTTCTGGCTGATAGCCGACTTGCTGATCCCCAGCTTTTCCGCGGCCCGGGTATAGCTTTTTTGTTCTTCCAGCACCGTCAGCCAGTACAGATGGGGCCAGTAACTCTCCGGACGACTCTCGCTCATGTGATTGTTCACCAGTAAAAACAATGTATTCAACTATAGCGGTTTTTGCCGGCGGCGGCATCGGCTAGCATCTTGTTGAGCCCATCATTATTCCCTAACGATAAGGAGCACCTGCATGCCATTACTGACATTTGACCTGATTGAAGGCCGTACGGAACAGGAGGTCAAAACCCTGCTGGATGCCGCCCATCGCGCCGTGCTGCGCGCCTTCGAGGTACCAGAACGCGACCGTTACCAGATTGTTCATGAAAACAAAGCCCATCATATGGTGATTGAAGATACCGGCCTCGGATTGACCCGCACGCGGGATCTGGTGGTGGTGCGGGTCTATACCAGCCCGCGCAGCGAGGCGCAGAAGCAGCGCTTCTTCGCCATTTTGCAGGAGGAGCTGGCGGAACACTGCGGCCTGAGCGGCGATGATCTGATGGTGTCGATTATCAGTAACCAGAAAGGCGACTGGAGCTTTGGCCGCGGGGTCGCGCAGTATCTTACCGGCGATCTGTAACCCGCAGCCCGCAGTACGCCCTTAGCGGCGGGCTGCCGTCGCGATACGCTGCCGCGCCTGCTGCTCGATATTCTCCAGCAACTCCTGGACATCGTCTTCATCAATGTCGAGGAACTGGCCTTCCAGCAGCGCGGCGTGAATATCTTCCCGGGTGACCGAAATACCCAGCGGCACCGCCCTGGATTTGACCTCCTCCGCCGCCAGCGGATGCGGATAACGGCGGCCAACCAGGTTATTAAACACAATAGCTAGCAGCGCCAGCATCAGCGAGTTGAGGAGCACCGGGGTCAGCACAAAGTGATAGCCTTCGCTGTGCACCCCGGCGCCGCCGAGGATCGCCGTCAGGGCCACCGCGCCGCCGGGGGGATGCAGACAGCGCAGAAAATACATCCCGGCGATGGCCAGAGCCGCCGCCAGACCGCAGGCCAGCGCCGCATCGGGGACCAGCATACCCACCGTGACACCGATCAGCGCCGACAGCACGTTGCCGCCGACAATCGACCACGGCTGCGCCAGCGGGCTGCTCGGTACGCCAAACAGGAGTACCGCCGAGGCCCCCATCGGGGCAATAAACCACAGATTGACTTCGCCGAGCAGCCAGTGGCTGAACATGCTGGTCACCGCCAGTCCGGTGCCGGCGCCAATGGATCCCAGCACGATATGCCGGCGGGCCACCGGCAGCGCGTGCGGCTTCAGGCGGCCAAGGAAAATCCGCAGCCGTGAAAATATCCCCGCAGGAATAACACTCAACATCGCTTCATCGCTCAAATCATAGGAATTACTTATATTTTATTTTCTTTTTTTAACCTTAAATTAACAACCCTGTCTTTCGCAGGGGATAGCGCGGGCGGCGATGTCCGACGGCATTGTGCTGTGAATTCTCGCGGGGGCTGATAGAATCCCTTTTCGGTCAGGGGGATACCCCTTTTGCGAATTGAAGGTCATAACCCAGTGAATAATAAAATCTCTTTAGCGAAAGAAGTGGCATGGGCCAGCCAGAATATGCCGCGTACCCTGCGTCAGGTCGCCGCGCTGCCCGACCTCAGCGGCGTGCGTCTGGCCTGCTGTATGCACCTCGACATGAAAATGATCCCGCTGGTACAGGGGATCCTCGACAAGGGCGCTCAGGTCTTTTTAACCACCTGTAACCCCACCACCGTGCAGGACGACGTGGTGGCCTGGCTGGTGGAGCGCGGCGCCGAGGCCTGCGCGTGGCGCAATATGAGCGATGCCGACTGGCAACAGTCATGGGAAAAAGCGATTGCCTGGCAGCCCACTCACCTGTGCGAGATGGGCGCCGATATCACCACCCTGCTCCACCAGCGCGGCGATTTTGGGAACATCGTGGCGGGTCTGGAAGCCACCGGCTCGGGCGTCAATCGGCTGGGGGATATTCAGCCAGGCTATCCGATCTTTAACTGGGACGATCTGCCGGTCAAAGAGGGGCTGCACAACCGCCATATGGTCGGTCTCACCGCCTGGCACACCTTCTTCCAGACCACTCACCTCACCCTGCATGAGAAAAAAGTGCTGGTGATCGGCTACGGCCTGGTCGGCCAGGGCGTCGCGGCGGCGGCAAAAGCTTTTGGCGGTCAGGTGATGGTGGCGGAGATCGATCCTGCCCGCCGTCTGCAGGCGGCCTACGACGGCTGGCACGTGGTGGACCTCCAGGAGGCTATCGCCTCGGCGGACGTGGTGGCCACGGCGACAGGCGGTAAAAACGTGGTTAATCGCCAGGCGCTGGACCGGGCGAAAGCGGGAGTATTTATCCTTAACGTCGGCCACGTGGCGGAAGAGATCGACGGCGATTACCTGCGCCAGTACCCCCAGGAAGAGGTGATGCCGTATATCAACGCCTACCGCATGGCCGACAAAACCGTCTATCTGCTGGCCAATGGTTCGATGCTCAATCTGACCGCTGGCTTCGGCGATAGCCTGAACGCCTTTGACGTCACCCTGGCGGTGATGGCCAGCGGCATCCGCCATATTGTCACTGAGGGCATGCGCGCCCCGGCGAAGGTTTATCTCCTGCCCCAGGCGGTCTGGCAGCAGGCCCTGTAAACCCGGTGCATCGCCCCTATCGCGGGACGATGCGTTTTACCATCAGGACGACGGCGCGCTATCGGGCAACACAATATTGCTCTGCGCCAGCGTTCCCATCTGGTTGTACATCACGCTGGCGGCATCCAGCAGGTGCATCGCCAGCGCGGCGCCGCTGCCCTCTCCCAGGCGCATGTCCATATCGAGATACGGCCGCAGACCCAGCGCGTCGAGGGCGATCTGCGCTCCTTTCTCCGCCGACAGGTGTGAAGGAATAAGATAAAGGTGCGCCGACGGGGCCATGCGGCAGGCGGCCAGGGCAGAGGCATAGGAGAGGAAGCCATCCAGCACCACCGGCAGGCCACAGGAGGCCGCCCCGAGGATCACCCCGGTCATGCCCACCAGATCGTAACCCCCCACCTTCGCCAGGACATCCAGCCCGTCGGCCGGGTTCGGCTGATTATGGGCTATCGCCTGGCGCACCACCGCCACCTTATGGCCCCGCTGCGCCAGCGGCAGATTGGCCCCACAGCCCACCACCGCGTCAGGGTCGCTGCCCGTCAGGACACTGATCGTCGCTGCGGCCGGGGTGGTATTGGCCATTCCCAATTCGCCGACGCCGAAGGCTTTCACCCCGTCGGCAGCGAGCTGGCGGGTGAGCTGCATGCTGGCCAGCAGCACCGTCTCCGCCTGCTGGCGGCTCATCGCCGCCGTCCGGGCGATATTCCCGCTACCGCGGGCCACTTTGAGGTTAATCAGGCCCGGCAGCGGGTCGGCATCGATGCCGACATCCACTACCTGCACCCTGGCCCCGGCCTGCGCCGCCAGCACGCAGACGCCGGTGTTGCCCCGCACCATATTGCCGGCATGAATGGCTGTCACCCCCTGCGGCGAAGGGGTCACGCCTTCATGCCAGACGCCATGGTCGGCGCACATGACAACGATCGCTTTCTCCGCCAGCGCCAGCTGCCCCTGCAAGCCAGGCAGACCGGCCAGCTGCACCGCCAGCGACTCCAGACGGCCAAGGCTGCCGGGCGGCTTTAACAGGCCATCAATATGCTGCTGAGCGCGCGCCATGGCCGCCACATCGGGCTGCGGAATGGCAGCCAGTAACGCCGAAAGTGTTTCCATTCTGTTCCTCACCGTTGGCGTCAGGCCTTACAGCAGCGCCAGTAAAAAGAGTAATTCGCCCAGCTCAATCGCCGCCCCGAGGGTATCTCCGGTCTGCCCGCCGAGGGTTCGCTTCAGCGCCCATCCCAGACCCCAGATCAGCACCAGGGTGATCAGCGCGGCGCGCAGCCCCTGCAGCCCCACCAGGGCGGTGGCCAGCGCGATCGCCATCGCCATCGTCACCAGCGTCTGCTGCAGGCTAATTTTGCCGATAAACAGATTGCCCAGCCCCTTTTCCCGCGCATAGCGATGACGATACATCAGCAGCACCGCCATCCCGCGACCGACGGCGCAGGCCGCCGCCAGGGCTGCGATGGGGTGGATATCACGCAGCAGCAGCTCGCCAACCACCAGCACTTTCGCCACCAGCACGAAGATCAGCGCCAGCCCGCCGTGGGTGCCCAGCCGGCTGTCGCGCATGATCTCCAGCATCCGATCGCGGGTGCGGGCGGAGAAAATGCCGTCGCAGGTATCAGCCAGCCCGTCAAGGTGGAATCCGCCGGTGAGCAGCGCCAGCGCCAGCACGCCGAACAGCGCCGCCAGCGGGACGCCGCACCACGGCTGCAGGAGGAGCGCCACCGCGCCGGCGATGGCGCCAAGCAGTAAACCGACCAGCGGAAAGGTGACGATACTGCGCTGGTACTGTTCGATCTCCAGGCCCTGAGATAACCGCGCCGGGACCGGCAGGCGGCTGATAAACGAGAGTGCAGCAAAGAATGACTTAATCACGTGAGGTTGACTCCTGTCGGCGAAAGCAGCGGAAGAGTTCTGTCGCGCCCGGTCAGCACCTGAGTTTGTCTTCTGGCGAATCGATCGTCGGAGAGGTGAGAGGTGTTGAGATATCGCCCTGACGCCGCTGCGTCAGATGCCCGGCCAGGATGAGAGAAACCTTTCCGATATCAATACGTTTTTCGCGGGCCAGTATAGCAAAGTGTCGGTGAGGAGAGGCAGTTGCCGGAACAAAGTTTTCGCAGAAAAAAGCAGGAAAGAGAGGGAAACGCGGAACAGCCCGGCGACGCTTAACCCCGCCGGACCGGCAGGGTTTAGCCTTCGACTTTGGCTTCGCCCATCACTTTCAGTTTTTTCGAGATGTCGCGGCGCTCTTTGGACAGCTCGGCATTTTTGATGATGTAATCATCAACGCGATCTTCGTAATCGCTCTTCATGCTGGCGATGATGCCCTGGATGGCTTCCACGCTCATGCCCGGTTTGATGTAGTCGCTGAGGTTGTCCAGCAGCAGAACGCGCTTCTGGTTATCACGGATCTTTTTCTCAACGTCCTGAATTTCACGCTGCAGTTTGTTCTTACGACGGTACAGACGAACAAACTCCAGTACGTCCTGGAAAGAAGGCTTAGTTGTTTCCATTTTTACACCCCTAATAATTGAGATTCGGATTCGTAAAGCGACTGCGTTATAGGGCTAACATAACTGCTAGCAGCCGCTGATGACAATGTTTTTTCCTTTGCGTTTATCATAACCCTAAACGCTGCTGAATCGAAACAACCCATGTGGTTACCCGGTGCATCTGATGTTTATTTGCGCAACGCGCGGCAGATCAGATGCGAGAGCAGCTCCAGCTGGCGCGCCAGTTCGATTGAGAGCCAAACATAGCCATGGACCGGGGTTTCCGCCAGGCCGTCATCACCCTGCTCTTTCAGCAGCTGGCGCAGTTCGAGGACGATCTCAGTCAGCTTTTCATTGTTGGCGCGCACAGGCTGAGGGTTCCCTTCGTACAGCGCGTGGGCGATGGACAACAGCGTCTGCTGGGTCATCTGCTGCGTCTCCCGCAGGGTGTGCGCATTGAGCATCACGAAGTGACCCGGACGCGTTGCCCACCAGGCGTTGATCTGCAGCTCCAGCATGCAGACGAGGTTGCGGCTGACGGTCTGGATAGCCTCGAAGATCGCCTTCTGGATGTGCGTCTCTTTGCTGGCGGGGGTGATCAGCCCGCGCATTTTAACCACGTCGTTCAGCGCCTGCTGGAGATGCTTTTCCAGCCGCGGTCGATCCACCAGATTTGGCGAGAAGCCGGCCTGGTAGAGGCGGTTAAAGTTGGTGACATAGCTGGCCATCTGGATGCGCCAGTGGATGAACGCCCGCTGCGGCCAGATGCCGGTAAACAGCATCGCCAGCAGCGAGCCGAAGATCACGTCGCCGCTTCGCCACAGCGCGGTATGCATATCGCCGGGCGGCGCCCCGACCACCACCGACAGAGTGATGCCGATCAGCAGCGCCTGATAGGGTTTCTTGCCCAGCGCCAGCCAGCCGCAGAGGAACATCGCCGCCGCGCACCAGAGGACCATCAGCGGCAGAGAGATGAGCTCAAGCTTCAGCGCCACCAGCCCCAGCGCCGAACCGAGGATCGTGCCGCCGATACGCTGAAACGCCCGCGGCACGACGTTACCCCAGAAGGAGATCGGCCCCATCACCACCACCAGAGTGATGAGAGGCCAGGTTCCCTCAGGCACGTTCAGCAGCCGCACCAGCAAAAAAGTGAGCACAAAGGCCAGCGCAATCCGCACACCATGCACCACCCGATAATGGCGATACAAGCGGATCTCAAATGGCTTGAGTGATTTATCAGCGCGCACAACCCTCTCCGGCAAAACGAAAAGGCCAATTGTAACTGCTTTTTCGCCCGGAGCATGCCGGGAATGTAAAAAACCTTGTCCGGAACAGGGGTAAACCGCTACGACGCGACGCGCTCAACGGGAACATACATGTCGATATCCCAGTAGCCGTCGTGGTTGCCGTCGTTAAGATAGACCTCAAAGCAGGGCTGGGGGGCGATGCGATACGCCGTGCTCTGCTGCAGGCTGTCGAAAAACTGCATCCACGGAGTGGCGAAGTCGTAATCCACCACCCGCGCGCGGGCGCAGGCGTAATCCCCGCCGGCAATCGCCGCCAGGATCACCCCTTCGCTGTTGGCGGGAATGACATAATCCTCATCCACGGCGACCGCTGTCGCGCAGCGCAGTTTTTCCGCCGGCACTTCCTCCGGGTTATCGTAGTAGACGGCCACCCATTCGCGGGCGGGCACCTGGTGGTTCTCAACCCACATCATCAGTTGCTCAAACCCCTGCTTGACCGTGTGATCCCAGGGCCCGACCAGATGGAAACCGGCGATGGTTTTCTTGCCGAGGGTGGTGATGCTGTAGTTCATCTTGCCTCCTTTGGAGATAAATGACTGTATAAATATACAGTTAATTTAACAGGAGATCCCCCCTCAGTATGTGCGCGAATTCACAGAGTCGCCACCACACTGCTGTAAAAACAGGCGCCCCGCCAGCACGAACGACAGACGAAAAAAAACCGCCTGCAAAGAGGCGGTTGGCGTGGTTACAGCTCGTGATGCAGGTAATCGCTCATTCGCGAGAACACTCCGCCTTTATTGATGCTTTCGAGGGTGACCAGCGGATAGTGCCCCACCACCTTGTCGCCGTCATACAGTGAAATCTCGCCAACCCGCTGATTGGCGGCGATCGGCGCCTCAAGGTCCTTCTTATCCAGCACATATTTCGCTTTAATGCGCGACACTTCCGCCTTCGGCAGGGCTAACCAGAAATCCTGATCGGTGCCGAGCTTAATCTGCTCTTTATCGCCGTACCAGATACGCTCGGTGCCGACCTTCTGCCCCTTCTGCAGCACCTGCACGGTGTCGAAGTTCTGCTGCCCCCAGTGCAGCAGTTTAGCGGCCTGCTGCTCGCGGCCTTTCGGACTGTCCGCCCCCATCACCACGGCGATCAGCCGGCGCTGGCCATCCACCGCCGAGGCGATCAGGTTGAACCCGGCGCCCGAGGTGTGGCCGGTTTTCAGGCCATCGACGTTCATGGTTTTATCCCACAGCAGACCGTTACGGTTTTGCTGGGTGATCCCGTTCCACGTCAGGCTTTTCTGGCTGTACATGTGGTAGACGTCAGGTTCGCCATGAATAATCGCCCGCGACAGCACCGCCAGGTCATAGGCCGAACTGTGCTGGCCCGGAGCGTCGAGGCCGTGGACGGTTTCGAAATGGGTGTCCCGCAGGTGCAGTTTTTCGACATACTGATTCATCAGGGCGACAAACTGCGGCTGGCCGCCGGCGACATAGTCGGCCAGCGCGACGCAGGCGTCGTTACCGGAGTCGACAATCAGCCCACGGCTGAGGTCGCGAACGCTAACGCGATCCCCTGGCTTTAAGAACATCAGCGATGATCCGTCGAACACCGGGTTGCCCTTCGCCCAGGCGTCTTTACCCACGGTGACGATATCGTCAAAGGTGATACGATGGCTGTCGATGGCGCGATCGACCACGTAGCCGGTCATCAGTTTGGTCAGACTGGCAGGATTACGCTGCTGATGTTCGTTACCCGCGGTCAGGACCTGACCGGTGGTGTAATCCATCAGCACCCAGGAGCCAGCCTGAATGGAAGGCGGCGCGACCGTAGCAGGTAAGTCGACGGCAAATGCGCAGGAAACGCTCGAAGCGAGCAAAGATACAGCAATAAACAAACGGCCTTTCAACGGCATATCCTCTAGATTTACAGATCCGCCGTCCTTTTTACGGAACTTCGCGTTTCATATCAGGGTTTAATTGCAAGAAAATATGACACAGCAGAGGAAGTTGCTTGCCGCGACCCTTCTGATGACCGGGCAAATCGTTTACCATACCGGTCGCACGCCACCACGGATAATGAACAGACTATGCAAGATAGCGTCAACCAGCCCGGATTTTTATTCCACGATTATGAAACCTTCGGCACCAGCCCTTCCCTCGACCGGCCGGCGCAGTTCGCCGCCATCCGCACCGACGCGGAGCTGAACGTGATCGGCGAGCCCGAGGTGTTTTACTGCAAACCCGCTGACGATTACCTGCCGCAGCCGCAGGCGGTGATGATCACCGGGATCACGCCGCAGGAAGCGCTGGCCAAAGGGGATAATGAGGCCACATTTGCCCGCCGCATCCACGATCTGTTCACGGTGCCGCAAACCTGTATCGTCGGCTATAACAACGTGCGCTTTGATGACGAAGTGACGCGGAATATCTTCTATCGCAACTTCTATGACCCTTATGCCTGGAGCTGGCAGCACGATAACTCGCGCTGGGATCTGCTCGACGTGATGCGCGCCTGCTATGCCCTGCGCCCGGAAGGGATCGCCTGGCCGGAGAATGACGAAGGGTTGCCGAGCTTCCGGCTTGAACATCTGACCGTCGCCAACGGTATTGAACACCAGAACGCCCATGACGCGATGGCCGACGTATACGCCACCATCGCCATGGCGAAACTGGTGAAAACCCGGCAGCCGCGGCTGTTTGATTATCTCTACAGCCACCGCAATAAGCGCAAGCTGGCGACGCTTATCGACGTGCCGCAGATGAAGCCCCTGGTGCATGTCTCCGGCATGTTTGGCGCCGCGCGCGGCAACACCAGCCTGGTGGCGCCCCTGGCCTGGCATCCGGAAAACCGCAATGCGGTGATTATGGTCGATCTGGCGGGCGATATGGCGCCGCTGCTGGAACTGGATGCCGATGCCCTGCGCGAGCGGCTTTACACCCCGCGCGCCGAGCTTGGCGATCTGCCGGCGGCGCCGATCAAGCTGGTGCATTTAAATAAATGTCCGGTACTGGCCCAGGCCAATACCCTGCGCCCGCAGGATGCCGACCGGCTGGGGATCTCTATTCAGCGCTGTCTGGAGAACGCCCAGCTGCTGCGGGCGAATCCGCAGGTGCGCGAGAAGGTAGTGGCGGTCTATGCCGAAGCCGAACCCTTCGTGCCGTCCGAAAACGTCGACGCCCAGCTGTACAATGGGTTCTTTAGCGATGCCGACCGCGCGGCGATGAAAATCGTGCTGGAAACCGAACCGCGCAATCTGCCGGCACTGGATATCACCTTCGCCGACCAGCGTATCGAACGCCTGCTGTTTAACTACCGGGCGCGCAACTTCCCCGGCACGCTCGATGAACATGAGCAGCAGCGCTGGTTAGAGCACCGTCGTCAGGTGTTTACGCCGGCGTTTTTGCAGGCCTATGCCGATGAGCTGCAGATGCTGTATCAGCAGTATGCGGATGATAAAGAGAAGCTGGCGCAACTGAAAGCGCTGTGGCAGTACGCGCAGGATATTGTCTGATTGGCTGAAATTCCCGGGTTGCGGCTAACGCCTTACCGGGCTACAAACTCAGTTGGGTGTCCAACTTTTGGGGGGCAGTCCAGCAGCGCCGCCGGGCATTGCGTCCCCAGTTCACGCTTACCTTTTTGCCCGGTGGCGGCTTCGCCTTACCGGGCCTGGGCGCTGGTACCAGAGTAGCCCGGGTAAGACGCCTCGCGTCGCACCCGGGAACGTTGCTTAGCTTTTCGCGCGGCTGGCGATGATTTCATCCGCCACATTACGCGGCGCTTCCGCGTAATGGTGGAACTCCATGCTGTAGGTTGCCCGTCCCTGCGACATCGAGCGCAGCGTGGTGGAATAACCAAACATCTCCGCCAGCGGCACGTCGGCGCGGATGATCTGGCTGCCGAAGCGCTCTTCCATCCCCTGCACCATCCCGCGACGGGAAGAGAGATCGCCCATAATATTCCCGGCGTACTCTTCCGGCGTCTCCACCTCGACGTGCATCACTGGCTCAAGGATCACCGGATCCGCTTTGCGCGCGCCCTCCCGGAAGCCAAAGATCGCCGCCATGCGGAACGCCATCTCCGAGGAGTCCACGTCGTGGTACGACCCAAAGGTCAGGGTCGCTTTCACGTCAACCACCGGATAACCCGCCAGCACGCCGGTGCCCATCGCTTCGCGCAGCCCTTTCTCCACGGAAGGGATGTACTCCCGCGGCACCACGCCGCCTTTGGTGGCGTCCTCGAAGACGAAACCGCTGCCCGGCGCCAGCGGCTCCAGGGTCAGCACAACGTGCCCGTACTGCCCTTTGCCGCCGGACTGGCGCACAAATTTGCCTTCCACGTCCGTCACTTTCTTGCGCAGGGTTTCGCGGTAGGTGACCTGCGGACGGCCAATGTTGGCCTCGACGCCAAACTCGCGCTTCATCCGGTCGACAATGATCTCCAGATGCAGCTCACCCATGCCGGAGATAATCGTCTGGCCGGACTCTTCATCGGTATGCAGACGGAACGACGGATCTTCCGCCGCCAGCCGCTGCAGCGCGATGCCCATTTTCTCCTGGTCCGCTTTGGTCTTCGGCTCAATCGCCAGCGAAATCACCGGCTCCGGAAACTCCATCCGTTCGAGGGTAATCACCGCATCCGGATCGCATAACGTATCGCCGGTGGTCACATCCTTCAGACCGACGCAGGCCGCGATATCCCCGGCGTGCAGTTCGTCAACTTCGTGACGGTCGTTGGCCTGCATCAGCACGATACGCCCGATGCGCTCTTTCTTACCCTTCACCGGGTTCCACACCGCATCGCCTTTCTTCAGCGTCCCGGAGTAGACGCGGATAAAGGTCAGCTGGCCGACGTAGGGGTCGGTCATCAGTTTGAACGCCAGCGCCGACAGCGGCTCATCGTCGCTCGGATGGCGTTCCGCCGGCTGGCCTTGCTCATCAACGCCCTGTATCGCCGGAATATCCAGCGGCGACGGCATCAGCTCCACCACCGCATCGAGCATGCGCTGCACGCCTTTGTTTTTAAAGGCGCTCCCGCAGAGCACCGCCTGGATCTCCCCCTTCACCGTGCGCTGGCGCAGACCGGCGACGATCTCCGCCTCGTCCAGCTCACCGGTTTCCAGGTATTTATCCATCAGCTCATCGCTGGCTTCCGCCGCCGCCGAGACCATTTTCTCCCGCCACTGCTGCGCCGTCGCCAGCAGATCGTCAGGGACTGGCCCATAGCTAAAGGTCATGCCCTGGGTGGCGTCATCCCACAGGATGGCGCGCATTTTCACCAGGTCGACGACGCCGGTGAAATGCTCTTCAGCGCCAATGGGGATCACAATCGGCACCGGGTTAGCCTTCAGGCGGTCGATCATCATCTGCACCACGCGGAAGAAGTCCGCGCCGGGGCGGTCCATCTTGTTGACGAAGGCCAGCCGCGGAACGTGGTATTTATTCGCCTGGCGCCAGACGGTTTCCGACTGGGGCTGCACCCCGCCGACGGAGTCGTACACCATCACCGCGCCGTCGAGCACGCGCATGGAACGTTCCACCTCAATGGTGAAATCCACGTGCCCCGGGGTGTCGATGATATTGATCCGGTGCGGCTCGAAGCTGCGGTCCATCCCCGGCCAGAAGCAGCTTACCGCCGCCGAGGTAATGGTGATCCCGCGCTCTTGCTCCTGCGCCATCCAGTCGGTGGTTGCCGCGCCATCGTGTACTTCACCCAGCTTATGGCTCATCCCGGTATAAAACAGGATGCGCTCGGTGGTGGTGGTTTTACCGGCATCGATATGCGCGGAGATACCGATGTTGCGATAACGTTCGAGAGGGATGGGTCGGGGCATGATGCGTCCTTAGTCGTTTTGACGGTCAGTCTGCGGTCGGAATGATCCGCAGTTCATTTAACTGCGTCTATCTTAGTACAACTGTACGTGTATATTCGAACTATTTTTGCTATCATTACGATTGGGCAGGTTGCGGCGGCGCGCGTGGTATCAGAACCGGAGTTTGGGTATAGTAGCCGCCAGCCGCCGATATGGGCTGCGGCTGCCATGCGCCGCGCCACCGCCGACACAGGATTATTATGATCGCCAATCACCCCGAACGAGAACAAATTCGCCTGGAAAATGTCCTTTCCGCGCTCGGAAACCCGCTGCGACTGGAGATCATTCGTACGCTGGCCGACGGCAGCGAGCTGAGCTGCAACGCCCTGCGCCAGGAGGAGGTGGCCAAGTCCACCATGACCCACCACTGGCGCGTCCTGCGCGACAGCGGTGTGATCTGGCAACGGCCTCAGGGACGGGAGAATATGATTTCGCTGCGCCGGGAAGATCTGGACGCCCGTTTTCCCGGCCTGCTGGATACGCTGCTGAAAGTTATGGTGCAGGCAGGATAAGCTCTTCTGCCGGGTGGCGGCTGCGCCTGACCCGGCCTACGGCGGCCTCCCGTCAGCTTATGTCCCCCAGGCCCGGCAAGCGCCGCCCTGCAAAAAAATCAGACCTCGATGTCGAACCGGCGCAGACAAAAAAAAGCCGGAGGTTTCCCTCCGGCTTTTATTATTTACATCACGCTATGCCTTAGGCCACATCTTCGTACTGCGGCACCGGGTTGCGGAAGCTTTTGGTCACGCAGGCCAGATAGACCAGACCGATACCGGCCCAGATCAGGCCCAGAATCATCGAGCTCTCTTCCAGGTTGACCCACAGCGCGCCAACGGTCAGGGCGCCGCACATCGGCAGGAACAGATACTGGAAGTGGTCTTTCAGCGTCTTGTTGCGCTTCTCACGGATCCAGAACTGGGAAATCACCGACAGGTTAACGAAGGTAAACGCCACCAGCGCACCAAAGTTAATCAGCGCCGTCGCCATCACCAGGTCGAAGTTAATCGCCAGCAGCGCAATCGCGCCGACCAGGATGATGTTCATCGCCGGAGTGCGCCAGGTCGGGTGCACGTAGCCGAAGAAGCTTTTCGGGAACACGCCGTCGCGGCCCATAACGTACATCAGACGCGCCACGCCAGCGTGCGCCGCCATACCGGACGCCAGTACGGTGATGGTGGAGAAGATCAGCGCGCCAACCTGGAAGGCTTTACCTGCCACGTAGAGCATAATTTCCGGCTGTGACGCATCCGGATCTTTAAAGCGCGAGATATCCGGGAAGTACAGCTGCAGGAAGTAGGTGGCAAAGATGAAGATCAGGCCGCCGATCAGCGCGGTCAGGAAGATCGCGCGCGGAATGACGCGCTCTGCATCTTTGGTCTCTTCAGACAGGTTGCTGATGCCATCGAAACCGGTAAACGAGAAGCACAGGATCGTCGCCCCGGTAATCATCGGGATCACGTGAGCGTCACCGGACCAGAACGGACGGCTGCTGGCCAGCGTACCGGCGCCCTCGCCTTCAAACACGCCATAAATCACCATGCCGAGGATAACGGCGATCAGCACCACCTGCAGCACCACGATCACGGTGTTGAAGTTGGCCACGGATTTAATGCTGCGCAGGTTAAAGGCGGTCATAAAGGCGACCAGCGCGATAACAAACACCCACGACGGAATCGAAGGCACCAGCGCTTCAAAATAGATTTTCGCCAGCAGAATGTTGATCATCGGCGCGAACAGGTAGTCGAGCAGCGAGGACCAACCCACCATAAAGCCAACGGTCGGGCTGATGGATTTCTGCGCATAGGTATACGCCGAGCCGGCAGAAGGGTAACGACGTACCAGCTTGCCATAGCTCAGAGCAGTAAACAGGATAGCGATTAACGCAAAGGCGTAGGCCGTCGGCACGTGACCGTCGGTCATACCAGAGACGATACCAAACGTATCGAACAGCGTCATCGGCTGCATATAGGCCAGGCCCATCATTACAACCGGAACTAACGTAAGCGTTTTACGTAATTCCACGCGAGAGGTATTTGGAGTAGCGTTATGCGACATAGTTATCCCCTTTTACGGTGAACGCCAGCGCGTAAGCAAAAAATTGCCCCATTTCTTTCTATTCCTCAGCGACAACGACTGTCGGTTTTTAGTAAATATCTATCCGGTACGAAGCCCGGCCTCTTGGTATTGAATGATGTGTCTTTCGACCAAAAAAATAACCGACACTTTAAAAAAAAGCGTCGGCTAGTCTCTGGTTTTCAGGCCGCATATTTTGCAACAAATTCAATGGCGTTGACAAGATGTTATGAAGTTCATTGCGTAAGCATAATTTTTAACGTGCTAATATCTATACGGTTTCCGTATGATAAATTGTAAAAATAGCACTATTTGCTAATAGCGTTTCCCGCCACCATTTGCCAGCCAAACCGCAGGTGGCGTCATTCCAGGCAATCCATGCGCGTTGACGAGGAGATAGCCCGCGCACGGTCATGCAGACCAGCTCGCCGCTGTCCAGCAGACCCTGCACCTGATAGCGCGGCAGGCACCCCCAGCCCAGCCCCAGGCGCAGCAGCGCCAGCTGCCCCGCGGCGTCACACACCGTCAGGGTCTCCTGATCGCTGAGTAGCGCCCCGCCCTCGCCGGTGGCCACCGCCCGGTAACGGCGCAGGGTTCGCCAGCTCAACGGTGCGCGGTGTCGCGCCAGCGGATGCTGTGGGGCAACGACCAGCAGCAGCTCCAGCTCGCCGAGGGGGAGATAGTCATAACCGCTCAGCGGCGGCGGCTCGCCGAGCGCCCCCACGCAGCAGATCGGCCTGCCCGTCAGTCAGCGGCCGCCAGTCCAGTAGTGAGGGGGTCAGCGTGAAGTGCAGCCGGGTCAGCGGCTGTTGTTGATAAAAATGCAGCGATTGGCGGCGAGAGCAGCGCCACGGGAAAGGTGCTGTCCACAGCCAGACGAAGGCTATTTTCCCACCCCTGCTGCAGCTTAACCGCCCGGATCTCCAGTTCGCGGGCGATATGCAGCACCTCCCGCCCTTTCTCCAGCAGCATCTGTCCGCTGGGGGTAAAGCGCGCGCGATGGCCGCTGCGGTCGAGCAGCTGAATATTGAGATCGCTTTCCAGGCGGTGAATGGTGTAGCTCAGCGCCGAGGGCGTTTTAAAGAGCTTTGCCGACGCGGCGGCAAAGCTCCCCTCTTTTTCCAGAGCATCCAGGATCACGAGGACATCCAGCAGTGGTTTCATCGCTACCCCCTTACGGTATGCGAATCACCGCTGGCGGATCACTCCATCGGCATCACCAGCGGATCGGGGTACTGGTACTCAAACCCCAGCTCATTGCAGATACGATTGCCATCCACAATCTTGCCCTGGCCGCCGTCCGGGCTGTCGCTGAACACCGGCGGCGGCAGACCGAGCTCGCGGGCCATCTGCGGATAAAAGAGGCCGCGCGCCGGATGGCGGGGCGCACATAGATTATAGATGTGCCCGCCCTTCGGGGCCTGCAGCAGCAGTTCGATAGCGGCCACCACATCCTGCAAATGCACCAGATTGACCACGTGCTGGCCATCCGGCGCCGACTTGCCGGCAAAAAAACGCCCCGGATGGCGGGAAGGCCCCACCAGCCCGGCCAGGCGCAAAATATCCACCGATGTCCCCGGCAGGTTGTGCAGCCAGTCCTCCAGCTCCTTGAGCACCTGTCCGCTGGCGGTTTGCGGCAGACGCGGGGAATTCTCCTTCACCGTACCGTTGACGTTGCCATACACCGAGGTGGAGCTGGTGAAGACGATCCGCGGAATATGGTAAGCCAGCGCGGTATCGACGATCTCCTGCACCGCCTGTAGATAAAACCCTTCCCCTGCCCCGGTACGCCGGGCCGGCAGGGTGATCACCAGCGCATCGACGTTCATCAGCGCGTCGAGGTCCTCGGTATCACAGACCAGCTGCGGCTCCAGGCGCAGCGGATAGCTGTCGATCCCGCACATCCGCGCCGCCTCCACGCCATCCTGCGTAGTTTTACTGCCGGTGACCTGCCAGCCTCGCGCCGTCAACGACAGCGCCAGCGGCATCCCCAGCCATCCCAAACCGACTATCGCGACCTTTTTCATCCCAGGCTCCTGACTCTTTCGCTGTGCTGATTACAGGCTACGCCAGCCAGCGGCAACTGACAATTTCTTCGCTCAATATGAAATGAATTAATGATAGAAAAAAGCCCTTGCTTTCTGCGGCGGAAGTGGTTTAGGTTAAAGGACATCAAATGCATAGTCATTCACAGAGAATTTTTATGAACCGCGTTCAATTTAAACACCACCATCATCACCATCATCCTGACTAGTCTTTCAGGCGATGTGTGCTGGAAGACGTTTGGATCTTCCAGTGGTGCATGAACGCGCAGAGAGCCCCCGGAAGATTCACTTCCGGGGGCTTTTTTTTGGACCAAATTCGGACAGATTCAGACAGGTATTCAGAGGAAAAGAACAATGTTAGACAACACCCGTTTACGCATAGCTATTCAGAAATCAGGCCGTTTAAGCGAAGATTCACGCGAATTACTCAGCCGCTGCGGCATTAAAGTCAATTTGCACACCCAGCGTCTGATTGCGCTGGCGGAAAATATGCCAATCGATATTCTGCGCGTGCGTGATGACGATATCCCGGGCCTGGTGATGGACGGTGTTGTCGACCTCGGCATTATCGGCGAAAACGTGCTGGAAGAAGAGCTGCTCAGCCGCCGCGCCCAGGGCGAAGACCCGCGCTACTTCACCCTACGCCGTCTCGACTTCGGCGGCTGCCGCCTGTCGCTGGCGACTCCGGTGGATGAAGCCTGGAACGGCCCGGCGGCGCTGGACGGCAAACGTATCGCCACCTCTTACCCGCACCTGCTGAAGCGCTACCTCGATCAAAAAGGTATCTCCTTTAAATCCTGTCTGCTGAACGGCTCCGTGGAAGTGGCGCCGCGCGCCGGCCTCGCCGACGCTATCTGCGACCTCGTCTCCACCGGCGCCACCCTGGAAGCTAACGGCCTGCGCGAAGTGGAAGTGATCTACCGCTCCAAAGCCTGTCTGATCCAGCGCGACGGCGAAATGGCCGACGCCAAACAGCAGCTGATTGACCGCCTGCTGACCCGTATTCAGGGCGTGATTCAGGCCCGCGAGTCGAAATACATCATGATGCACGCCCCGACCGAACGCCTGGAAGAAGTGGTTGCCCTGCTGCCGGGCGCCGAGCGGCCGACTATTCTGCCGCTGGCAGGCGACAAGCAGCGCGTGGCGATGCACATGGTCAGCAGCGAAACCCTGTTCTGGGAGACCATGGAAAAACTGAAGGCGCTGGGCGCCAGCTCCATTCTGGTGCTGCCGATTGAGAAAATGATGGAGTAATCGGCCAGCCGGTCACGGGACACACAGGGGAATACAATCATGAGCTTCAACACAATCATCGACTGGAACGGCTGTAGCGCAGACCAACAACAGCAACTCTTAACGCGCCCGGCGATTTCCGCCTCCGACAGCATCAGTAAAACGGTGACGGAGATCCTGAATAACGTCAAAGCCAACGGCGACGCGGCGCTGCGCGAATACAGCGCGAAGTTTGATAAAACCACCGTCGCCGCGCTGCAGGTGAGCGAGGCGGAGATCGCCGCCGCCGGCGAGCGCCTCAGCGATGAGCTGAAGCAGGCGATGGCGGTGGCAGTGAAAAACATCGAGACCTTCCACAACGCGCAACAGCTGCAGGCGGTGGATGTCGAAACGCTGCCGGGGGTGCGCTGCCAGCAGGTCACCCGTCCTATCGCCTCCGTCGGACTGTACATTCCCGGCGGCTCAGCGCCGCTGTTCTCCACGGTGCTGATGCTGGCGACGCCGGCGCGCATCGCCGGCTGTCAGCAGGTGGTGCTCTGCTCGCCGCCGCCGATTGCCGATGAGATCCTCTATGCCGCGCAGCTGTGCGGCGTAAAAACCATCTTTAACGTCGGCGGCGCCCAGGCCATCGCCGCCCTCGCCCTCGGTACCGAGTCGGTGCCGAAGGTGGATAAAATCTTTGGCCCGGGCAACGCTTACGTCACGGAAGCCAAACGCCAGGTCAGCCAGCGTCTGGACGGCGCAGCCATCGACATGCCGGCCGGCCCGTCGGAAGTGCTGGTCATCGCCGACAGCGGCGCCAACCCGGACTTTGTCGCTTCCGACCTGCTGTCGCAGGCGGAACACGGCCCGGACTCGCAGGTGATCCTCCTGACCCCGGACGCCGACATGGGCAGCCGCGTCGCCGAAGCCGTGGAGCGCCAGCTGGCCGCCCTGCCGCGCGCGGAAACCGCCCGCGTGGCGCTCTCCGCCAGCCGGATCATCGTGGCCCGCGATCTGGCGCAGTGCGTGGCTATCTCCAACCTGTACGGCCCGGAGCACCTGATCATTCAGACCCGTCAGGCCCGCGAGCTGGTGGACAGCATCACCAGCGCCGGTTCCGTTTTTCTTGGCGACTGGTCACCGGAATCCGCGGGCGACTACGCCTCGGGCACCAACCACGTCCTGCCGACCTATGGTTACACCGCCACCTGCTCAAGCCTCGGTCTGGCCGACTTCCAGAAGCGGATGACCGTGCAGGAGCTGTCGCGCGACGGCTTTGCCGCCCTTGCCTCAACGATTGAGATCCTGGCCGCTGCCGAGCGCCTTGACGCCCACAAAAACGCCGTAACGCTGCGCGTTGCCGCCCTGAAGGAGCAAGCATGAGCATTGAAGATTTAGCCCGCGCCAACGTCCGCGCGCTGACCCCGTATCAATCCGCTCGCCGGCTGGGCGGCAAAGGCGACGTCTGGCTCAACGCCAACGAATTCCCTACCGCCGTAGCCTTCCAGCTTACCGAACAGACGCTGAACCGCTATCCGGAGCCGCAGCCGAAGGCCGTGATTGAGAGCTACGCCCGCTACGCCGAGGTCAAACCGGAGCAGGTGCTGGTCAGCCGCGGCGCCGACGAAGGCATCGAGCTGCTGATCCGCGCCTTCTGTGAGCCCGGCGAAGACGCGGTGCTCTACTGCCCGCCGACCTACGGCATGTACAGCGTCAGCGCCGAAACCATCGGCGTCGAGTGCCGCACCGTGCCGACGCTGGCCGACTGGCAGCTCGACCTGCCGGGCATCGAAGCGCGGCTGGACGGCGTGAAGGTGGTCTTCGTCTGCAGCCCGAACAACCCGACCGGGCAGATTATCGACCCGCAGTCGATGCGCGACCTGCTGGAGATGACCCGCGGCAAAGCCATCGTGGTGGCCGACGAAGCCTATATTGAATTCTGCCCGCAGGCGACGCTCGCCGGCTGGCTCAGCGACTATCCGCACCTGGTTGTGCTGCGCACGCTGTCCAAAGCCTTCGCCCTCGCCGGCCTGCGCTGCGGCTTCACCCTCGCCAACGCCGAGGTGATTAACGTGCTGCTGAAAGTGATCGCCCCGTATCCGCTCTCCACGCCGGTGGCCGATATCGCCGCCCAGGCCCTGAGCCCGGAGGGGATCGCCGCGATGCGCCAGCGCGTGGCGCAGATCCTTGACGAGCGCCGCTACCTGGTGGAACAGCTGCGCGGCATCGCCTGCGTGGAGCAGGTCTTCGATTCCGAGACCAACTATGTGCTGGCGCGGATAACTGCCTCCAGCGCAGTGTTTAAATCTTTGTGGGATCAGGGCATTATCTTACGTGACCAGAATAAACAACCTTCATTAAGCGGCTGTTTGCGTATCACTATCGGTACCCGTGCCGAGAGCCAGCGCGTGATTGACGCCTTGACTGCGGAGAATGTATGACCCAGAAGTATCTCTTTATTGACCGTGACGGCACACTGATTTCCGAACCGCCGGAGGATTTCCAGGTGGACCGGTTCGACAAGCTGGCGTTTGAACCGCAGGTGATCCCGGCGCTGCTGAAGCTGCAGCAGGAAGGCTATAAGCTGGTGATGATCACCAATCAGGATGGCCTGGGAACCGACAGTCTGCCGCAGGAAGCGTTTGATGGCCCGCACAACCTGATGATGCAGATCTTCGCCTCGCAGGGCGTTAACTTTGAAGAGGTGCTGATTTGTCCGCACTTCCCGGGCGACAACTGCGCCTGCCGCAAGCCAAAAACGCAGCTGGTGCTGCCGTGGCTGGAAGAGGGCGTGCTGGATAAAGCCCACAGCTATGTGATTGGCGACCGGGCCACCGACCTTGAGCTGGCGGATAACATGGGAATTACCGGTCTGCGCTATGACCGCGAGACGCTCGACTGGCCGACCATCTGCGAGCAGCTGACCCGCCGCGACCGCTATGCCCACGTCGAGCGCATCACCAAAGAGACCCAGGTGGATGTGAAAGTGTGGCTGGACCGCGAAGGCGGCAGCAAGATCCACACCGGCGTCGGCTTTTTTGACCATATGCTCGACCAAATCGCCACCCACGGCGGCTTCCGCATGGAGGTTAACGTCGGCGGCGATCTGTACATCGACGATCACCACACGGTGGAAGATACCGGCCTGGCCCTCGGCGAAGCCCTGAAGCTGGCCCTTGGCGACAAGCGCGGCATCAATCGCTTCGGCTTCGTGCTGCCGATGGACGAGTGTCTTGCCCGCTGCGCGCTGGATATCTCCGGCCGTCCGCACCTGGAGTATAAGGCGGACTTCACCTATCAGCGCGTCGGCGATCTGAGCACCGAGATGGTGGAACACTTCTTCCGCTCGCTCTCCTACACCATGGCGGTGACCCTGCACCTGAAAACCAAGGGCAAGAACGATCACCACCGCGTGGAGAGCCTGTTCAAAGCCTTTGGCCGTACGCTGCGCCAGGCGATCCGCGTCCAGGGCGATGCCCTGCCGTCTTCCAAAGGGGTGCTGTAATGAATGTGGTGATCCTTGATACCGGCTGCGCCAACCTCAATTCGGTGAAATCGGCGATTGGCCGCCACGGCTATGAGCCGGTGGTCAGCCGCGATCCGGAAGTGGTATTGCGTGCCGATAAACTGTTTCTTCCCGGCGTCGGCACCGCCCAGGCGGCGATGGATCAGCTGCGCGACCGCGAGCTGATCGACCTGATCAAAGCCTGTACCCAGCCGGTGCTGGGGATTTGCCTGGGCATGCAGCTGCTCGGCAAGCGCAGCGAGGAGAACAACGGCGTCGATCTGCTGGGCATTATCGAAGAAGATGTGCCGAAGATGACCGACCACGGTCTGCCGCTGCCGCACATGGGCTGGAACCGGGTGTATGCCAAAGCTGGCGATCGGCTGTTCCGCGGCATTGAAGAAGGCGCGTATTTCTACTTCGTGCACAGCTACGCCATGCCGGTCAACCCGTACACCATCGCCCAGTGCAATTACGGCGAGGCGTTCACCGCCGCGGTGCAGAAAGATAACTTCTTTGGCGTGCAGTTCCACCCGGAGCGCTCCGGGAGCGCCGGGGCGCAGCTGCTGAAAAACTTCCTGGAGATGTGATGATTATTCCTGCTTTAGATTTAATCGACGGCACCGTCGTTCGTCTCCATCAGGGCGATTACGGCCAGCAGCGCGACTATGGCAGCGATCCGCTGCCGCGCCTGCAGTCCTATGCCGCTCAGGGAGCGGAAGTCCTGCACCTGGTCGACCTGACCGGGGCGAAGGATCCGGCGAAGCGCCAGATCCCGCTGCTGAAATCGCTGGTCGCCGGGGTTGACGTCCCGGTGCAGGTCGGCGGCGGCGTGCGGACCGAAGCGGATGTCGCGGCCCTGCTTGAGGCCGGCGTCGCCCGCGTGGTGGTCGGCTCCACCGCGGTGAAATCCCCGGACGAAGTGAAAGGCTGGTTCAAACGCTTTGGCCCAGAACGGCTGGTGCTCGCCCTCGACGTGCGTATCGACGCCGACGGCAATAAGCAGGTGGCGGTCAGCGGCTGGCAGGAAAACTCCGGCGTGACGCTGGAGGAGCTGGTGGAAAGTTATCTGCCGGTCGGCCTGCAGCACGTGCTGTGCACCGATATCTCCCGCGACGGCACGCTGGCAGGCTCTAACGTCTCGCTGTACGAGGAAGTCTGCGCCCGCTACCCGCAGGTGGCGTTTCAGTCATCCGGCGGCATCGGCGATCTTAATGATATTGCCGCCCTGCGCGGCACCGGGGTGCGCGGCGTGATTGTCGGTCGCGCGCTGCTGGAAGGTAAATTCAACGTAACGGAGGCCATTCAATGCTGGCAAAACGGATAATCCCCTGCCTCGACGTCCGCGACGGCCAGGTAGTGAAAGGCGTGCAGTTCCGTAATCACGAGATCATTGGCGACATCGTCCCGCTGGCCAAGCGCTATGCCGACGAAGGGGCCGACGAACTGGTGTTCTATGATATCACCGCCTCCAGCGACGGTCGGGTGGTCGACAAGAGCTGGGTGTCGCGCGTGGCGGAAGTAATCGATATTCCTTTCTGCGTGGCGGGCGGGATCAAGTCGCTGGAAGACGCGGCGCAGATCCTCTCCTTCGGCGCCGATAAGATCTCGATTAACTCCCCTGCTCTCGCCGACCCGACGCTGATCACCCGCCTTGCCGACCGCTTTGGCGTGCAGTGTATCGTGGTGGGGATTGATACCTGGTTTGATGCAGAGACCGGCAAGTATCACGTCAACCAGTATACCGGCGACGAGAGCCGCACCCGGGTGACGCAGTGGGAAACCCTCGACTGGGTGGAGGAAGTGCAGAAGCGCGGCGCAGGCGAGATCGTTCTCAATATGATGAACCAGGACGGGGTGCGCAACGGTTACGACCTGCAGCAGCTGGCGAAGGTTCGCGCGGTCTGCCACGTCCCGCTGATCGCCTCCGGCGGCGCGGGCACTATGGAACACTTCCTCGAAGCCTTCCGCGACGCCGACGTTGACGGCGCGCTGGCGGCTTCGGTATTCCACAAACAGATTATTAATATTGGCGAACTGAAAGCGTACCTGGCGGCACAGGGCGTGGAGATAAGGGTATGTTGACTGAACAGCTGGACTGGGAAAAAACGGAACGGCATGATGCCGGCCATCGTGCAGCACGCCGTATCCGGCGAAGTGCTGATGCACGGCTACATGAACAAGGAGGCGCTGGAGAAAACCGAAGCCACCGGCAAGGTCACCTTTTACTCGCGCACCAAGCAGCGGCTGTGGACCAAGGGTGAAACCTCGGGCCATGTCCTCAACGTGGTGAGCATCACGCCGGACTGTGACAACGATACACTGCTGGTGCTGGTAAACCCGATCGGGCCGACCTGCCACAAAGGCACCACCAGCTGCTTCGGCGAAACCGGCCACCAGTGGCTGTTCCTCTATCAGCTGGAGCAGCTGCTGGCCGAGCGTAAACACGCCGACCCGGAGAGCTCCTACACGGCGAAGCTGTATGCCAGCGGCACCAAGCGTATTGCGCAGAAAGTGGGGGAAGAAGGCGTGGAGACCGCGCTGGCCGCCACCGTGAACGACCGCTTCGAGCTGAAGAATGAGGCGTCGGACCTGATGTATCACCTGCTGGTGCTGCTGCAGGACCAGGGGCTGGATCTCGGGGAAGTGATTGATAATTTAAGAGCACGGCATAGGTAATATAAGACATGGCGGTTATAAAACCGCCATTAATTACTCTTTCTAAATGAACCCTTCACGCAGCCCTCGAAATACTCCCCCAATATCCTTTACAACCTAATATTTGAGATGTGAATTGGATTCACATGACAGATGTAGTTTGTTAGAATGCTGCCGCCTTTAACATCCAATTGGAACGCTAGCGGAGTATATAATGCCAAGTTCAGGCCCATTATGGCAACTAATGAAATATGGGTTAGTTGGGATAGTCAATACACTAATTACGGCAGTTGTAATTTTCCTGCTAATGCATTTGGGTCTTGGCATTTATCTGTCCAATGCGATGGGTTATGTTGTAGGTATTGTTTTCAGCTTCATAGCAAACACAATATTTACATTTACGCAACCAATTAGCATCAATAGACTAATAAAATTTTTATGTGTTTGCTTCATTTGTTATGTGGCAAATATCATTGTCATAAAAATATTTTTCGTTTTTATGCCAGAAAAAATATATTCAGCACAAATCCTTGGGATGTTCACATACACTATCACAGGTTTTATTTTAAACAAGTTCTGGGCGATGAAATGACAACCTCAACTGATATAAAAAGCACTCCTTCTTTAGCTATTGTGGTACCTTGCTATAATGAACAAGAGGCTTTTCCTTTCTGTCTCGAAAAGCTTTCGAATGTACTAAATTCATTGATAGCCAGAAATAAAATTAACAACAATAGTTATCTTTTGTTTGTCGATGATGGTAGTCGTGACAATACTTGGGCACAAATTAAAGATGCCTCGACCGCTTATCACTATGTGCGAGGAATAAAATTATCAAGAAATAAAGGACATCAAATTGCCTTAATGGCAGGGTTACGCTCGGTCGATACAGACGTAACCATTAGCATCGATGCGGATCTACAAGATGATGTAAATTGCATCGAAAAAATGATTGACGCTTACAGCCAGGGATATGACATAGTATACGGCGTAAGATGTAATCGAGACAGTGACACTTTTTTTAAACGTACAACAGCTAATGCATTTTACGCAATAATGTCCCACATGGGTGTAAATCAAACTCCAAATCATGCAGATTATCGATTATTAAGTAATCGTGCGTTGGAGGCTCTTAAACAATATAAAGAGCAAAATATATATTTACGTGGATTAGTGCCTCTTGTGGGATACCCCTCGATTGAGGTGCAATATAGCCGTGAAGAAAGAATTGCAGGTGAATCAAAATATCCAATAAAAAAAATGCTTGCGCTGGCTCTCGAGGGAATTACCTCATTATCAGTTACACCGTTACGAATTATAGCTATGACAGGTTTTATAACTTGCATCATATCTACCATCGCTGCTATTTATGCTTTAATTCAAAAAACAACAGGTACTACAGTTGAGGGATGGACATCAGTCATGATCGCTATATTCTTTCTTGGCGGTGTGCAAATGCTTTCTTTAGGTATTATAGGAGAATATGTCGGGAAAATTTATATAGAGACGAAAAATAGACCTAAATATTTCATTGATGAAAGCGTAGGTAATCATAGCAATGGAAAATAATATGCAAAATCTGATCAATTCTTTAGCAGAGGGAAATAAAAAAACGTTTACATTTTTTATTTCTTTCTGATTATGTTAACATTTTCACCGGTAATTTTCTTTTCATATGCATTTTCAGACGACTGGTCAACATTCTTTGATGCTATAACAAGAAACGGTTCTTCGTTTCAGTGGGATGTTCAATCTGGTCGTCCCGTTTATGCTGTGTTCCGTTACTATGGACAAATGTTAATTAATGATATTTCTTCATTTTCGTATTTGCGGCTTTTTAATATATTAAGTCTGGTTGTCTTAAGTGGTTTTGTTTACAACTTCATAGACAGCAGAAAAATATTTGATAACCCCGTATTCAAAGTAATATTTCCGCTGTTAATTTGCTTACTCCCTGCGTTTCAAGTTTATGCTTCATGGGCAACATGTTTCCCGTTCACTATTTCAGTATTGCTGGCAGGTATTAGTTATAATAAATGTTTCCCACATTCGAAGCAGCGATCGTCATTGCCAGAAAAATTAGCATCCATTGTTGTTTTATGGGTGGCATTTGCAATATATCAACCGACGGCAATTACATTCTTATTCTTTTTTATGCTTGATAGTTGTATAAAAAAAGAAAGTAGTTTAACTGTGAAAAAAGTTGCGACATGTTTTATCATTTTAGTTATCGGTGTTGCAGGCAGTTTTATAATGTCAAAAGTACTTCCTGTCTGGCTATATGGGGAATCATTATCGAGATCCGAGTTAACCGCAGATATCGGTGGAAAGATGAAATGGTTCATAAATGAATCACTAATAAACGCTGTAAATAACTATAACATACAACCAGTAAAAATATATTCTTGGTTCTCCTCGCTTGCAATTTTAATCGGCTTATACACTATTTTAGTGGGAAAATCAGGCAGATGGAAAACGTTCATAGTCATAGCGATCGGGATAGGTTCCTACGCTCCAAATTTAGCGACAAAAGAGAATTGGGCAGCATTCCGCTCATTAGTGGCCTTAGAACTTATTATATCAACTCTATTTCTTATTGGCATAAATAGCCTTGTCAGTAGAATTTTTAAGCAAGCATTTGTCTGGCCCCTTATCACTTTAACAATTATGATAATAGCTCAGTATAATATTATAAATGGATTTATTATTCCTCAACGCTCTGAAATTCAGGCACTTGCTGCGGAAATAACTAATAAAATACCTAAGAATTACACAGGAAAATTAATGTTCGATCTCACAGATCCTGCTTACAATGCCTTTACAAAAACACAGAGATATGATGAGTTTGGGAATATTTCATTAGCAGCGCCCTGGGCGCTCAAAGGTATGGCTGAAGAGATCAGAATTATGAAAGGATTTAATTTCAAACTATCTAACAACGTTATAATTTCTGAGACCAATCGATGTATTGATGATTGTATGGTTATCAAAACGTCAGATGCAATGCGAAGGTCAACGATAAATTATTAGTAATTTCTGTGCCGCCCTCATTTTTTATGGGGGCGCTATTACAGTAATCATAAAACACGCATTTAAATACTAGTCTTTGCTTGAGAGTAGTTTAAGAAACTTTGTTTGAATAGTCTTTAGTTCTTCATTGTAATTTTCGAGAATTTTATTATCTGCTTTAATAGCTAAATTCTCCCTATTCATAGAAGCAATCATTTCGTCCTTTTGTTGAAGTTGCTGTTTTATCTCCTCAACTTCGTTTTGTAAGGTCAAAATATTTCGTTGGGCATCCTCTAATTCATTAAGAACCCGATCTTTTAATGAAAAAAGATACTCTTCAGCAGACATATCAGCGATTCGTCGATAAGCAGAAAGAATAAACTCATCATAAAAGTCTTCATTATTGATATCAAAACTGCTGATGAATAATTTGACATCTTGAAACAGTTTATTAAAGGCTTCACCCGATAGCGTATTTAAGTGCCACTCAAGGAATACGACAATGTAATTATAAAAATCCCTTTGTCGCTTTTGCATCATGCCATTTTTAAAAAGAAAATCCCTTAGAGCAACAAGAGCATCAAGTGCGCAATGATAGGAAACGGAGCGAGTTGAAGACAATGATGTTTTTCGATTAATCGTATGAGCAATCAATATTTCATCAAGAATAGTTACCTTTTCGGCACTAAGCATAGATGCACACACAAAAAACAGATCATTTGATGTTCTTAAATCTTGGTAGCTCAACGAGTGCTGAATAATAAATTCACGTCGGAATAGTTTGTCCCATGGCCACCATATAAATGCCCTGAAAAAGTCTCGCTCAATATCTCCAGGCGAGAAAACTGCTTTTTCAGGTAATAAATCTTTTCGAATTGAATCTGGCATTGGAGCATACTGGAGAGATTGTAGATTAAATGAGCGGCTTCTGCATACAACGATATCTGCCCCTGATAGCTCCGCACATTCAGACATGTGCTTCAACATGTTCGTATCGACATAATCATCATCATCAAGAAATATTATATATTCTCCCTTTGCTTCTGAAAGACCTATATTACGTGATATGCCAGCTCCAATATTTACAGCGTTATCAATAATTCGTATTCTTTCATCGCTGGATGCAATCTCCTTAAGGATATCTAATGTATTATCACTCGAATGATCATTGATTATTATAATTTCAATTTCATACAATGACTGTGAAACAATGTTTTTTAGAGTATCTGCAATATACTCTTCGGCGTTGTAAACAGGAATAACGACCGAAACAATTATATCACTTTTTTCATGAGCCATAAAAATACCATTAGTAGTAAATTGAATTAAATTATATAAACATTACTATTATCAATATGAAGGTTTTTCGCAATAATAAATGTGAAACCTACACATCATCGAACTACATCATGATATATTTGCAATGTTTTATCGATAATCATAACACTAGAAAATTTATCTTGTATACGTTTCCTCCCCTTAATACCCATTTCAACGCGTGCTTTAGGATTGCTAAGCAAAAAGGCAAGTTTATCAGCCAGCTCTTCAGGTGAATTGCTTTTAACAATAATTCCATTATCGTTATCAATAATAAGGCTATCACAACCACCAACATCATAAGCAATACAAGCGCGACCCACAGAAGATGCTTCCAGAAGAATTCGCGGAACACCTTCAGAATAAACTGACGGCAAAGCAACGATATTTGATTGCTCAATAAGATCGCAAACGTTATTCGAACGACCTAACCAGTTAATTAATCCTTGCTGATGCCAATTTTCAATGACCTGAAGGGAAATTGCATCTTTATCATTTTCGACCAGAATTCCAGCAACATTCAAAGTAAAGTGAATATTCTTACTGCGTAATATTTTCTTCGCTTCGATTAAGTCGCCCAGTCCTTTACTCCACAACATACGACTGGCAAACAATACAACAGGGACATCGTGATTCTGTTCAAGAGAATATTTGTATATCTCTGGATTAATGCCTGCACCATCAATAACAATAGTCTGTTGTTCTTCGAGTCCAACCAACTTAGCCAGTTTTTTTCTGTCACGGTCATGTTCAAACATAAATATACAGCGCTTATTACTGGCAATATATTTATATGCAGCAATAGTAAACTGCCGCAACAATTTTAAAGGCATGCTGTCTGAAGAAAATACTCTTCCAAGCCCAACAAAACTTACGATGACCGGCAGATTAAATTTCTTCGCGAGCACACCACCAATCAAACATGGCTTGATAGTGATGCAATGCAAGAGATCCGGTTTTATATTTTTAATAATTTTTTGCACATCATGGTAAGTACGAAAGAAAACTAATGCATTAAAAGATTGAGCATCAAGAGTAACATTATGGCAAATAAAGCCGAATGTTTTGAATTTATTTATTATGTTGTCATCAATAAAATGGCTGATGATGTGAATCTCATAACCTGCATCACGGGAGGCGATGGCACGATCGATCCAGTGTAAATCGAAGTACCAATCCGAATTTATGAAATAACACAATTTTCTCATTGCTATGCCCACTTAATGATACTTACCACTAATACCTTTTATGCCATGTGAAATTCCACGAAGAATAAATTTCATATAGGAATATTTTTGACGTTGCCATGGCAGGATTAATATATATTTTAGGATGCGTATCGCTATCGCTGAATTGCTATACACGCCATTTTTCTGGAATATTTTCTTGGACAGGATCAAATTACGGCATAGATAGTAAACCTTCCATTCAGGTGCAATAAGTTTGCCCTGAATACTCACATCATGATAAAAAAGCAACTCCGGGCTATACATAATTTGCTCACCAGCTAATGATAGCTGATAGCCAAAGTAAAGATCATCAAAGTAGATAAAGAGCTGTTCGCGAATGTAGTCAAGACTGGTCGCAAGCAGATCACGATGTATGACCATCCCAACAAATGAAACCGTTTGTACGAACATAGAACGATTAGCTGCCGGGATAAACTCTCCAGGGTAGCGTAAATAGCGTACAGTGTCGCCAAGGGAAGTTGGCACACGCGAGAACGGCATATTCATCGGACACGGTTTTCCTTGCGGATCTTTCACCAGTCCACTAAATACCCGACATCCCCGCTTATCCAGCTGTGAAAAGGACTTCAACGTGTCTGGATAGGGGTAAGCATCATCATCGTAGAAAAATACCCAATCACTTGCCAGCTGTTCACAGATATACTGACTACCGGTTTTAAAGCCCCCCGCCCCACCGGTATTCTCGGTGAGGGTTAATACAATGACTCGCGTATCAACAATTGACGAAAGCCAGGCTTGGGTCCCATCCGTGGACCCGTTATTGACAATAACAATATTAGTGAATTCAAGTTTGAGGGTCTCTTCAACGGTTTTTTTCAGTTTACCGAGCCGATTGAATGTCACTATCAATGCCGTATATTTCATCGTACAGAAACCGTAAACACAGGCATTGGCTGATTTTCAGTGAGTGAATTTAAATAGACTTCTGCCGTTTTCAATGCTTCGGCGATGGTCACATCCATATCAAGGTAACGGTAGGTTCCAAGACGACCGACAAAAGTGATGTTGGTTTCATTCTCGGCCAGTGACAAATATTTTTCAAGAAGGGCCATCTCTCCCATCTGGCGAATAGGATAGTAAGGTATATCATTTTCTTCACAAGCACGGCTATACTCTTTATAACAAACAGACCCGTCGTGTTGTTCCCAGGGAGAAAAATATTTATGTTCAGTGATGCGAGTATAGGGCACATCCACAGAACAATAGTTCATCACTGCGCATCCCTGGTAATCACCCTGATAGATAAACTTTTTAAAATCTAATGTTCGATAGCCCAGACGGCCATATTGGTAGCCATAAAACGCATCTAATGGACCGCTATAGAATACGTGATCGTAATGAGTTCGCTCTTCAACGATAAATTCCCGCTGTAAGTCAACCTTGATATTCTCATGATTGAGAATGGACTTAATCATCTGCGTATAACCACATTTCGGCATGCCCTGAAATTTGTGGTTAAAATAATTATCATCATAGTTAAAACGAACAGGAAGACGTTTAAGAATAGATGCGGGCAGTTCCGAGGGTTGCATCCCCCACTGTTTAATCGTATATCCTTTAAAAAAGGCCTCATATAACTCTTTACCAATAAAGCGTAACGCTTGCTCTTCAAAAGTTTGTGGATCAGCAATAGTGCTGTCCCCTTTCTCAGCAATGAGCGCTCTGGCCTCATCAGGCGAACAAGTTTTTGAGAAAAACTGATTGATAGTATGCAAATTAATAGGTAGGGAAAATACCTGCCCATTAACTGTCGCTTTAACCCGGTTCACATAGGGCATCATCTCTGCATGCTTATTGACATAGTTCCACACTGTTTCATTGTCAGTATGGAAAATATGGGGTCCATAAACATGTACCATCACATTCGTTTCAGAGTCGCGTGCATCATAGGAATTTCCCCCAATATGATCACGCTGATCGATAATGTGGACTTGATGTCCCTTCTCAGCAAGTTGGCGACCGATAACTGCACCAGAGAAGCCAGCACCTACGATCAATATTTTTTTACTTTTCATCTGTTGTCTCTTTTATTATCCAAGAATAGCACGGCGTACTTTGTAATAATATTTAGTCATCATGTTTCTTCTTGACGTGCCTATTGGTGCATATTTATTAACATAAGGCATCAGTACGTTCTTGATTTTGGTCTGGAACAAGATTTGTTGTTGCTGCTCGCTATGGGTTAAACCAATCGAAGCCGCTAACGACATCTGACGTTTATAGATTTCCATCTCCCATGGAGTGTTAACGATGTTCTCAATAAAGTCGTCATAAAAATCGACTTTTTCGGTATTCCATGGTTTGTTCTCACCCGCATAATGAATCATTTTAGGCTTCTTGCGAGCTGCTAAAAATTTCATATACGTTGCAAACTTAAGATTAGGGAAGAAATCATCCGTGTTGCCATTACCATGATAAACGTTCCACTCTAATGGCAGAAATGTGACTCGAGAGTAGAATACTTTATTCATGATATCCTGGTCGAGGAACCAGTATTTCTTTGCCTTTAATACCCGCATCAATTCAGCAAAAGTATTTTCTTCGACCATTTGTTTGACATTAAAAACAATAATCCCTGCCTGAAAATATTCATCAGGGTTATTCATGTTTAAGGTTTTCTGTAAATATTCGCCTGCCGGCATAACGCCATCATCTGATGCCGACATTGCAGAAAATTTTACAAAACCTTCCATGACGATATCCTTAACCGCTGCAACTAAATTATTGCCCAGAGGGATATCAAGCAGTTCACCCAGGTCAGCCTTTACAACGGTATCCGAATCAATAAATACGACTTTATCGTATCGTCTGAACAGCTGAGGAATAAAAAGACGGGCATACGTTGATGCGCTAAAATGCGCTCGGGTATGCACACCGTTAATTTCAGTGAAGGCATTAACGTCAAAAAAACGAAGAGAAATATTCGGATGAGCAGAGGTTAGATTTACCAACCGCGTTTTATTCAAATAGCTAACTTTGTTTTCGAGTACGACGATATCATAATTTTTATTTTTGTCCGCATGTCGGATAATGGAATTAATTAATGCGCCACCGCTGATTGCGTAATTATCATCGAAACTGATAACCACTGGAACCGCAGAATCAAAAACTGGATTCAGTGCACCATTGAATGTTTCATTGCTGACAAAGGTACGCTGTAATTCTTTTACCTTAAGCTCACCATCTTGTTGCAGCTTAATTATGTAAATATTAAACAGCCGTTCAGCTATATGCCCAATAACGCGTTTTTCCTGGGCATTATAATTGTTCATCGAGATGGCATCTTCGAGATTATCCAGAATGGAAAAGAGCCACTCAGAATAGTCAACAAAAATATCTTTGCGCATGACAAACATATTTGTGTAATAGCCATCACTGGCATCATTAAACGTTTTTATTGCCGTGCTATACTCTGGATATAGTTTTTCAACGATGGCAATGGCTGCCTGATAATCACGAATGTGTAAGTATTCACCTCGTTCATAGTGATCGTAATTATTTTTACTTCCCGCCGCAGTGACAGACCATTTTTTTGGCAGCAAGATGTCAATACCTTCGACACACCGTTGAATTGTTTCTTCGTTTAATCCAAAGATCTTCTCATATTCTTCATCAATGTATGGATGGTTCACGACCCCCCAGGTATCCTCAGAAAATGTTTGTTTTTCGGAAAAATTAAGATGACGGCGATAGTGCATGAAACCGACATAGTCTGCCAGCTCTTCGTTTTTCCAAACCCAATAATGCGCAGTTAGTTCGCAATAAAACGGATTCTTAAAGGAAATATTATCGCCAGTGTCATCTCCAGGGCAACCAATTTCATTATAAGAATTTGCTTTGCCGACATGCAGAGGTTTGATAATTGCAGCATTAAGAAAAGCACTAGGCTTATGGTGGCTGGTATAGATTTTAACGCTATTGTTCATTATATTACCCAATGATTAAGCCATTGCTTGCTTGTACAGTTCAATAATTCGATCTGCAGATCCCACTTCTCTGAGTCTATGATTTTCGATCCAGATGACTCTATCGCAGATTTTTTCAACGTCACTCATATTGTGGCTAACAAAGAGTATCGTCACGCCTCTTTTCTTAAAATCTCTGATGGTCTGAATACATTTAGCCTGAAAAGCGATATCACCTACTGCCAGAACTTCATCAATAATTAAAATATCCGGTTCAACCTGACTGATGACCGAAAAACCTAACTTAGCGAGCATTCCGCTTGAATATACTCTGATGGGCTCGTCGATGAATTCTCCAAGTTCCGAAAATTCAATAATACGTTCCATACGTTGCTGGACCTCTTTACGCCTAAGGCCCAGCAGAGTAGCATTCAGGTAAATATTCTCACGCCCGGTAAGTTCCGGATGAAAGCCTCCGCCGAGTTCAAGCATCGATGCCACCCGTCCTTCAGTGGTGACGGTTCCCTTAGTTGGCTTAATCACGCCGGCAACCAGACCAAGAGAGGTACTCTTTCCTGCCCCATTACGTCCAATCAAGGCAACAGCCTCACCTTTGCCAACTGTAAAGGATACGTCTTCGATAGCTAAATATTTCCGCCCCTTCAGCAACTGAAAAGCGCGTTTCGGATGGAAAATTAAATCTTTGATTCCTGAGCCAATATGATGGTACAGAGGATACTCTTTTGTAACATGACTGAAGTTAATAACTGGGTGCATTACAAGATCTCTGCAAATCGATATTTTAATTTATTGAAAATAGACAAACCGACAACCGTCAAAATGATTCCCGTAAAATAGAGTATAGAAATATACTCATAATTAAGAGTCCCATTCATGAATAAATCACGCCAACTAAGAATCATACTCGCTAGCGGATTGTAGGTAATTATCCAGCTAAATTTTTCCGGAATCATATCAGACGCATATAAAATCGGCGTACAATAAAACATCAGCATAATCCCCAGACTGACAAAGCGCTCCAGGTCACGGAAAAACAGGTTCAGCGTTGAAAAGATGATTGAAACACCAAAGGTGAAAATCACCTGGCCAATAGCAATGAGAGGTATACCCCAAACCCAGGACAAGGACGGCGTCATGCCATAAACAAAAAGAAAGACAACAATAACCGGGATGGTGCAAAGAAAATGCAACCCTTCCATCATCACATTACTTAGCGGAATCACGGACCGGGGAAAAACTGTCTTCTTGATAATTTGAGCGTTAGCGATGAATGAAAATAATGAGTTAGTGGCCGAACTGGCAAACCATTGCCACGGAAACAAGCCGGTAATGAGGAAAACTGTATAATTTGGAATTTGTACTCTCATTACCAGCTTAAATATAAAATAATAAATCATGGCAAAAAGCAATGGATTTGCTACTGACCATAAATAGCCTAGCATGCTGCTCTTATAGCGCACTTTTAGATCTTTATTTGTTATCACAACAAGTAAATCAAATAAATACCCTAAATTGTACTTCATCTTTATACTCATAAATTATTCTGCAAATATCCACTGAATGAGTTAGTCATACCAGGTCTACCTCGCCGATCCTGTCAGGCTCAACAATCGAGAAACTGACTGCTTTGTGCTGCGGGCAAAGTTTATCAGGTCAGCTGCCATTCATCGACTGCAACCAATGATTTGAACGGAAGCGCAAGCGACACCCCAGCCATAAACGATAAAAACCCTTTTAATTCAATAAATTAAAAAATCACCTTATGTTTTCTTCCACGCTACCGCCATTGGCTATCGCAACCAAAATGCGTGATCCACCGAGTTTTTAGCACTCACATCCGTTCAAACCGCACTGCAGATGGCATTACTGTTTAGTACAGCCAAGCATCTCGTTACCTTAGCTACAAAAAGGCTTTACTCTGGCGTTTCCCTTCTCCGTTAGCTATCAGGACTTTCTCATTTCCGCAAGCAGCATGCCTGGCGTAGCACTCCCCTCGCCTGCTCATCACGCCCTTACATGCAAAAGAACCATCTAAGGACAGCATGAAATTCTGAAATAATTTCTTGCATATTAATAACAACTTTTGGTGATGATTTATCAAGCAATACCTAAGTCTGCTAAATAGAACGGCAGCGTATTATAACTCTGCAAGTAAGGAATTAAAGTAAAAATCCGGTGCATGGCTTTTTCAATGTAAAAATGGACACACTTTAGACGATATCATGGCATTATCGCTAAATGAGCTCTCGGCAAACAAACACACCGGGCAAACTAAAGTAACCATCTTTACTCTACGAGGCCAGACCGCGTCTAAACCTCGTAATACTCGATAAAACCGAAGCAAACACCCAACCCATTGTTTATACTCGCTTTTATAGTGATTTTCATCTTCTGAATGGCTTAATACCTTTCGCGAATGATAATTAATTACATGACATTTACTCTCAGACGCCGCTGTTTACAGTTACTTGCATATCTTGTCATGGCAAAGCAAGTGATCCCAACCGCAAGCCAGTGTAAAATCGGCACTTATGTAGAACGGGATATCCACACCCCGGAGGAAAATATGAAGTTTTTGGTCACTGGTGCCGCAGGTTTTATCGGCTTCCATATCGCGCAGCGCCTGTTGAATGAAGGGCATGATGTTGTCGGAATCGACAACATGAACGACTATTATGACGTCAGCCTGAAGCAGGCCCGTCTGGATCGCCTGGCTTCTCCGGCATTCCATTTCCAGCAGCTGGATCTGGCCGACCGTGAAGGTATGGCAAAGCTGTTCGCCACAGAGCAATTTGATCGCGTGATCCACCTGGCCGCCCAGGCCGGCGTGCGCTACTCGCTGGAAAACCCGTATGCCTACGCAGACGCTAACCTGATGGGGTACCTGAACATTCTGGAAGGCTGCCGTCATACCAAGGTGAAACACCTGGTGTACGCCTCCTCCAGCTCGGTTTACGGCCTCAACCGTAAAATGCCGTTCTCCACCGAAGATTCCGTCGATCATCCGGTCTCCCTGTATGCTGCCACCAAGAAAGCTAATGAGCTGATGGCGCACACCTATTCCCACCTGTACGGCATCCCGACCACCGGGCTGCGCTTCTTTACAGTGTATGGTCCGTGGGGTCGCCCGGATATGGCGCTGTTCAAGTTCACGAAAGCGATGCTGGAAGGAAAAAGTATCGACGTTTACAACTACGGCAAAATGAAGCGCGACTTCACCTATATCGACGACATCGTCGAGGCGGTGGTTCGGGTGCAGGATGTGATCCCGCAGGCCAATGCCGACTGGACCGTTGAGAGCGGTTCGCCGGCCACCAGTTCCGCGCCGTATCGGGTCTATAACATTGGCAACAGCTCGCCAGTGGAACTGATGGACTACATCACCGCTCTGGAAGAGGCGCTGGGGATGGAAGCGAAGAAGAATATGATGCCGATCCAGCCGGGCGATGTGCTGGACACCAGCGCAGACACCCAACCGCTATATGACCTGGTGGGTTTCAAGCCGCAGACGTCAGTGAAGGAAGGCGTGAAGAACTTCGTGGAATGGTACAAGGATTACTATCAGATCTAATCCCACTGCCCTGCCGCAATCGTCAGGTTGCGGCAACTTCTTGCAGCTACTCTGCATACCCTTACGTTATGTGAATCAACTGCAGCTGCATTACGTTATATATAATATTTTATGCTATAGCGTATTTTTTTACCCTTTAGTTGGCCTAACTGAAACCAGTTTCATCCAGCCTTTGTTAAAAAAGCAAATCTCCACATGCCACAGTACTGCACTTCGGCTGTATCCATGCCGTTTCCAATCGAAAAAGTAGCATGAAATACTGAGTAATAAAAAACATTACACTCTGTAGGAATTTTCCTAAATCCAGGATATGTTAGAGCAAGCCATGCTACAGAACAAAACTGGCGCATTGCTTATCAACCTAATAATTTAATCAACATACGCTATGTGGTAGATATTATGGAAAACCTATTTTTCTTAGTGGTGGCTGCCATACTACTTGCTATTTCCGTTTATTTTTTAATTTCTTATTTAAAAGACAGAAAAAAACGAAACTGACGTTTAATAAACGCAAGTGGTAAGGCTGGCTTCATATTACAATGACATTAAGATAATATTAAGAGATAAAATAACTTTATGACAGAATGACTATTCATTCTGTGATTTGCCATGGCATAAAGGCATGAGAAAAGCACTCTTGGCTGGCCATGCTCATCATTTTCCCTGCACACAGAAATAACAAAAGCCTGCGTTGCAGGCTTTGTTTTACCTCCCGGCGCTTATCTCCGGCATCTACATCACAGTGACGGTAGCTCTTCACAAGGTAAGTTTAACTTATCGGACCTGTTCTGCGCCCGCAACGGGTTTCGTACAAGATCGTAATGTCCATCACAATTTATTGAGGTTAATCTGAATGTGTGAGAAATACGCGTAGTGAGGGATATAGCGGGGAGATAAAGAAGAACACTGGCGGCAGGGAACCGCCAGTGTCAGACAGGCAGAATTAATCGTTACCAAACAGATCGCGGGTGTAGACCTTATCCGCCACATCCGCTAGCTCTTCCGCCATACGGTTGGAAATGATCACATCCGCCTCTTGTTTGAAGGCATCCAGGTCGCGCACGACGCGGGAGTTGAAGAACTCATCTTCCTGCATCACCGGCTCATAGATAATGACCGGAATACCTTTCGCCTTGATGCGCTTCATGATGCCCTGAATAGAAGAGGCGCGGAAGTTGTCCGAACCACTCTTCATGATCAGGCGATACACACCCACCACTTTCGGCTTACGAGCGAGAATAGAATCCGCGATAAAGTCTTTACGGGTACGGTTAGCATCGACGATAGCCGCGATGATATTGTTCGGGACCGATTCGTAGTTCGCCAGCAGCTGCTTGGTATCTTTCGGCAGGCAGTAGCCGCCGTAGCCAAAGGACGGGTTGTTATAATGGTTGCCGATACGCGGATCCAGGCATACCCCTTCGATAATCTGCTTGCTGTTCAGCCCCTGGCTTTCAGCATAGCTGTCGAGCTCGTTGAAATAGGCAACGCGCAGCGCCAGATAGGTGTTAGCGAACAGTTTGATCGCTTCCGCTTCGGTGGAGTCGGTAAACAGGGTTGGGATATCCTGCTTGATCGCGCCTTCTTTCAGCAGATCAGCAAAACGTTCGGCACGCGCAGAGCGCTCACCGATGACAATACGCGACGGGTGCAGGTTGTCGTACAGCGCACGTCCTTCACGCAGGAACTCAGGAGAGAAAATAACATTATCAATCCCTAAACGTTCTTTGATGTCGCGGGTGAACCCCACCGGGATGGTCGATTTAATGATCATCACCGCGTTCGGGTTGATCTCTGTGACATCGCGAATAACCGCTTCCACTGTAGAGGTGTTGAAGTAGTTGGTTTTGGGATCGTAATCGGTCGGCGTCGCAATGATCACGTAGTCGGCATTACGATAGGCGTCGTGCTTGTCCGTGGTGGCACGGAAATTTAACGGTTTTTCTGCCAGATATTCCTGAATCTCTTTATCGACAATCGGAGAGATCTTCTGGTTAAGCATATCCACTTTGGCCTGTACGATATCCAGGGCCACCACTTCGTGGTTTTGCGCAATCAGGATACCGTTCGATAAACCAACATAACCTGTACCGGAAATAGTAATTTTCATTCGATTACACTTTAATCAGTTAACTGGGTAATGGCAGATAGCCACGAATTTTAATAATGCTGTGGGCGGTTTTACGCTTTGACCTGTGAGATGTCAAGAATAAGCCATAAGGTCAAAAATACGATTCAAATCTGACCCTATGGCTTCCGTTATGGCCCATGAATTACTTGAGGAGGGCTAAAATCTCTTCGGTTTTTGCATTCATTAACGCAGTATCCGCTCTGGACTCAACGTTCAGACGCACCACCGGCTCCGTGTTGGACGTGCGCAGGTTAAAGCGCCACTCAGGGTATTCAATACTGATACCGTCCGTTGTGTCGATGTGTGCGGCCGCCGGCTCATACTGCGCCCGGATGCGCGCTATCGCCTCCGCCGCATTTCCCAGCTTGCGGTTGATCTCCCCCGACGCCGGGAACGCCGCCTGGCGGTCCGCCACCAGCGATTTCAGCGAACTGTTCTTCAGGCACAGCAGCTCCGCCACCAGCAGCCACGGGATCATCCCGCTGTCGCAGTAGGCGAAGTCGCGGAAGTAATGGTGTGCGCTCATCTCCCCGCCGTAGATGGCGTCTTCCTGGCGCATCCGCTCCTTGATGAACGCATGCCCCGTCTTCGACATCACCGGCTGGCCGCCGCTGCGGGTCACGATGTCCACCGTGTTCCACGTCAGACGCGGGTCGTGGATGATTTTCGCCCCCGGCTGCTTCTGCAGGAACGCTTCCGCCAGCAGGCCGACAATGTAGTACCCCTCGATAAACAACGCCTCGTCATCGAACAGGAAGCAGCGGTCGAAATCGCCGTCAAAGGCGATCCCCATGTCCGCCTGATGCGCACGCACCGCGTCGGCGGTGTCCTGGCGGCACTCCGGCAGCAGCGGGTTCGGGATACCGTTCGGGAAATGACCGTCCGGCTGGTGATGCACCTTGATAAAGGTCACCGGCGCCCCGGCCGCCGCGAAGCGTTTCTCCACTTCATCAATCACGTGCCCCGCCGCCCCGTTGCCGGAGTTCACCACCAGCTTCAGCGGACGGGTAAAGTTCGCCAGGTCCACGTAGCCCATCAGGTGGTCGACGTACTCCTTCAGCACCGAAATCTGGCGCAGGGTCCCGCGACGCGCCGGGTCCACCGGCGGGAACTGGTTCTCCTCCGCCAGGCGCTGGATATCCCGCAGGCCGGTGTCGCCGCTGATGGGCTTCGCGTTCTCGCGCACCAGCTTCATGCCGTTGTAGTTCATCGGGTTATGGCTCGCCGTCACCTCGATACCGCCGTCCACCCCGAGGTGGAAAGTGGCGAAGTAAATCTCTTCCGTGCCGCTCAGGCCGATATCCAGCACGTCGGTGCCGGCGTCCATCAGCCCGCGGGCCAGCGCCAGCTTCAGCGACTCGCTGGTGAGGCGCACATCGCCCCCCACCACTATCTTCCCGGGTTTCAGAAATTCGCCGTAGGCGCGGCCGATACGGTAGGCGATGTCCTCGTTCAGCTCCTCGCCCAGTTCACCACGGATGTCATAAGCCTTAAAGCATGTTAACTGTGTCATTCTGCGTTTTGTCCCGAAAAAATTAGCAACGACCATACTGGTCTTTAATACGAATAATGTCGTCCTCGCCGAGGTACGACCCCGACTGGATCTCCAGCACTTCCAGCGGAATGCGGCCCGGGTTTTCCAGGCTGTGCTCGGCGCCAATCGGAATAAAGGTGGACTGGTTCTCGGTCAGCAGGAACTGCTTGCCGTTGACCGTCACCTGGCCGGTGCCGGCGAGAATGACCCAGTGCTCGGCGCGGTGGTGGTGCATCTGCATCGAGAAGGCGCCGCCCGGTTTCACGGTGATGCGGTTGACGTTGAAGCGCGGGGTCTGGACCACCACGTCGCAGCGGCCCCAGGGACGGTAAATCTCGCGGTGGCGCTTGTACTCGCTGCGCTGGTTCTGCTTGAGGAACTCGACCGCCTTCTTCACGTCCTGGGAACGCTCGCGGTTCATCACCAGCACGGCGTCCTTGGTGCTGACAATCACCAGGTTCTCCACGCCGATGGCCGCCACCAGCTTCTCGTCGCTGTTGATGTAGCAGTTTTCGCTGTTGTGCACCCACGCGTCGCCGCTGAGGACGTTGCCCTGCTCATCTTTCGGGCTGACCTCCCACAGGGCGGACCAGGAGCCGACGTCGCTCCAGTCGGCATCGAGACCGACCACCACCGCGTCGGCGGTTTTCTCCATCACCGCGTAGTCCACGGACTCGTCCGGGCACTCGCAGAAAATGTCATGCGGAATGCTGATGAAGTCGCTGCCGTTGTCGGCGGCATTGACCGCGGCCTGGCAGGCTTCGAGGATATCCGGGCGGAATTTGGCCAGCTCGGAGAGGTATTTTTTGGCGCGGAACATAAACATGCCGCTGTTCCAGTAGTACTCCCCGGAGGCGAGGTAGGCCTCGGCGCGCTCGCGGTCCGGCTTCTCCACGAAGCGGGCCACCTGGTACGGGGTGTGGGCGCTGTCGGTGAGGGCCACGCCGCGCTGGATGTAGCCGTAGCCGGTTTCCGGGGCGTTCGGCACGATACCGAAGGTGACCAGATGGCCTTCATCGGCATACTGCTCGGCGACGCGGATGGCGTCGTGGAAGACCGGCTGGTTATTGATGATATGGTCGGCGGCGAGGACCAGCATCAGCGGGTCATCGCCGTGACGGGTGGCCTGAAGGGCCGCCAGGGCGATGGCCGGGGCGGTGTTGCGCCCGACCGGCTCAAGAATAATGTTGTTGGACAGCTTGTTGAGCTGGCGCAGCTGTTCGGCCACCAGGAAGCGGTGCTCTTCGTTACAGATGACCATCGGTTCATGGATTTCAAGGCCCGAGAGTCGGGTGATGGTTTCCTGCAGCATGGAGTTCTGCCCGAACAGGCGGAGGAACTGTTTCGGGTAAAGCTCGCGAGACATCGGCCAGAGACGACTGCCGGTACCGCCAGCCATTATCACAGGAAGTAACATATTAATTTCCTTTAATTAAAACCCTGTTATTTAACACCCAGATATATTCTGAGGCCAGAAGTAGCTTATTATAGGTATACAAAAGTATAAATATGGCAAATTCTTAAAAGATACGAATTTGCTTTATTAGAGCTGGATAAATGACGAAGACGTGCAAATAAGATAACTTTGATCAGATTATTGTAGAATAACTAACAATAGCTAACAGTCAGGCCAATTGGCCTGACTGTGGTATATAAAGATTATTCCAACCACTCGGTATGGAATACACCTTCTTTATCAGTGCGCTTATAGGTGTGCGCACCAAAGTAATCACGCTGAGCCTGAATCAGGTTAGCGGGCAGAACTGCGGAACGGTAGCTGTCGTAGTAGGCAATTGCGGCAGAGAACGTCGGTACCGGAATACCATTCTGCACGGCATAAGCCACGACATCACGCAGCGCCTGCTGATAGTCATCAGCGATCTGTTTGAAGTACGGTGCCAGCAGGAGGTTAGCAATGCCAGCGTTTTGCGCATAAGCATCGGTGATCTTCTGCAGGAACTGCGCACGAATGATGCAGCCAGCGCGGAAAATCTTAGCGATCTCTCCGTAGTTCAGATCCCAGTTGTATTCATCAGAAGCAGCACGCAGCTGGGAAAAGCCCTGAGCATAGGAAACGATTTTACCGAGGTACAACGCGCGACGCACTTTTTCGATAAATTCAGCTTTATCACCGGCCGGCTGAGCCTGCGGACCACTCAGCACTTTCGAAGCGGCTACACGCTGGTCTTTAAGCGAAGAGATGTAACGAGCAAATACGGACTCGGTGATCAGAGACAGAGGTTCGCCGAGATCCAGTGAGCTCTGGCTGGTCCACTTACCGGTACCTTTGTTTGCTGCTTCATCAAGAATGACATCAACGAGGTATTTACCCTCTTCATCCTTCTTGGTGAAGATATCTTTGGTAATGTCGATCAGGTAGCTGCTTAGCTCACCTTCATTCCATTCGGTAAAGGTTTTCGCCAGCTCTTCGTTGGATAGTGCAAGACCGCCTTTCAACAGCGCATAAGCTTCGGCAATCAGCTGCATGTCACCATACTCGATGCCGTTATGAACCATCTTCACATAATGGCCAGCACCATCAGCACCGATATAGGTCACACATGGCTCACCATCTTCTGCAACCGCCGCGATCTGTTTCAGAATTGGAGCAACCAGTTCATAGGCTTCTTTCTGGCCACCTGGCATGATGGAAGGCCCTTTCAGAGCCCCCTCTTCACCACCGGATACACCGGTACCGATAAAGTTAAAACCTTCGGCAGAGAGTTCACGGTTACGACGGATAGTGTCCTGGAAGAAGGTGTTGCCGCCATCAATGATGATGTCGCCTTTATCAAGGTAAGGCTTCAGGGAATCGATGGCGCTATCTGTACCAGCCCCGGCCTTCACCATCAACAGGATGCGACGTGGTGTTTCAAGGGATTCAACGAACTCTTGTACTGTGTAGTAAGGGACCAGTTTCTTGCCTGGATTTTCGGCAATCACTTCTTCGGTTTTTTCACGGGAGCGGTTGAAAACGGAGACGGTATAACCACGGCTTTCGATGTTCAGCGCAAGGTTACGCCCCATCACCGCCATACCGACAACCCCGATCTGTTGCTTGGACATTACATACTCCTGTCTGGTGTGGTCACTGCGACATGTTCGCAGCTTAAATGTGATGATAATGTTAGCCCAAAGTACTAAGAGCTCATAGTGAAAATTTGTTAACTAGTGCAAGATATAAATTTTGGACTATAAATGCACAATGCTTATCTTGAGCAGCATCTAATCAATAAGCAGATTTGTTAATAAATCCTTTAAAGACAGTAAGGAATATTATTTTTAGATCTAACCAAATGCTCCAACCTCTGATATATAACAAATCATATTCGATTCTTTTTTCCATTTTTTCTAAAGTATCAGTTTCACCACGCCAGCCATTAATTTGCGCCAACCCAGTAATGCCTGGTTTGACTTTATGGCGAAGCATATAGCCTTGAATTAATGCACGGTATTGTTCATTATGGGCAACAGCATGTGGTCGGGGCCCAACAACTGACATTTGCCCACACCAAACGTTAAAGAACTGAGGTAATTCATCGAGAGAAGTGCTGCGTAAAAATTTACCGACCTTAGTAACACGAATATCATTTTTTGTAGCTTGGACGACATTTTTCGTCGTTTTCCATAACGCGCATGGAACGAAACTTCCAAACGCGGATAGGCTTACCATCCATTCCATATCGTAATTGTCTGAAAAGAACTGGTCCTGGTGAGGAAAACTTAACAGCTACTGAAATTATTAACAACACAGGAGAAATAAGTAACAAAATTACAGTAGAAACTATTATATCCTCAAGTCTCTTGAAAATCATATTAATACCACTAAGAGGGGTGTCAAATAGTGGCACAACAGGCACGCCATTAATTTCTTCTGTTCTAGCTTGCAAAATATTAAAGGTAAAAATATCAGGAATTAACAGAACAGAACATGTTGTATCTGTCAATTGTTGTACGATTTTCTTAATCTTAGCCTCTTCCTGCATATTCATGGCTATATATATTCTATCAATTTTACCATCACGAGCATCAATAATTAATTTGTCGAAGTTACCACAAAAGTTGATATCACTAACGCTCGTCAACGGTTCGCTATTGTAGTAACCTAAAACGATAAAACCCATCCAAGGTTCTTCGGCGAAACTTTTCAGCAGATTAATACCTGCCGGTAAAGAACCTACAACTGCTACGCGACGTGTATTATATCCTAGACGTCTCAGTATACCAGCACCAACACGAATCAATGATCTGCACAATACAAAGCCTATAGTAACTACAATAAACCAAATAGCAGCAACTCTAATATTCAGGTCAAAATCATGGAACAATGAAATAATCCCAAGAGCTAATACATAACTTAGGAACCAGTTCTTCAAAATTAACTTTAGCTCTGCTGATATTTTAACACCACGCCAAGAACGATAGAAATCTGTAATACCGCCGACCATTTGGAAAATGACCAGAACTATAAGTGAAAATAATAAATATCTTATTTCAAAATCCACATTATTCAACAAACATATTGCATATAAACTGGCGAAAATTAGAACTATATCAGAAAATCTTTGAACCATAGATATAAGCGAAGCATTTGCGTTTGCTCGCTGATAATGTATTGTCATTCTAGTTCACTCTTCATTTAATTTCTAATCTAAAAATTAGACTCAAGAATATTTAGTATTGAATTTTTTTTGCAACATTAAACTCCGACCATTTCTCGTCAATATACTTTGAAAAGGTATCTTTAAATATGTCAACGGAAAAGCGCAATGCGTTTTCTCTACAATTTTCGGGGGTTATTTTATCAAATATGTTCTCGAATAAATTAATAGCATCTATTAAAGAGGGAACAGTTTGTTCAGCGAAAAAAACTCCAGTAGGTTTGTTAACACCATAAGGACGAATCGTTTCAAGACTACCACCTTTTCCGAAAGCAATGACGGGAGTTCCACAAGCTTGAGCTTCAACCGGGGTTATACCAAAATCTTCCTCAGCAGCAAACACGAAAGCTTTGGCGTTTTTCATATAATCCCGCATAATTTCATTCGGCTGAAAACCTAAGATCTCAACATTAGTAGTTGCTTTGCTCTTGATTTTCGACATTTCTGAGCCATCACCTATAACAATCAATTTTTTATTAGGCATGGCAGCAAACGCATCTACAATGAGATCAATTCTTTTGTATGGCACAAGACGAGAAGCAGTAACATAATAGTCTTCTTTATTTTCGTTTAATATGAAACGACGCACATCAACAGGAGGATAAATGACGTCAGCATTTCTTCCATATACTTTTTTTATTCGTCTGGCAATAAAATGTGAGTTTGCAATAAAATGATTTACTCCATTTGCAGTGCGATAATCCCATAGCCTTATTTTATGTAATAAATATTTAGCAATTATACCCTTCAGACCTTTATCGAGCTTTGCTTCACGTAAATACTGGTGCTGAAGATCCCAAGCATATCGGATAGGGGAGTGTACATAACTAATATGCATCTGATCAGGGCCTGTTAATACCCCCTTTGCTACAGCATGACTACTTGATAAAACAATATCATATGCTGAAACATCAAGTTGTTCAATGGCTACTGGCATAAGCGGTAAATATTTTTGGTAAGAAGTTTCAGCTTTTGGGAGCCGCTGTATAAACGTAGTGGTTGCTCTTTTGCCTTGAAAGTGCGTTCGCGATTCATCGGATAAAAAGTCAACTACAGAAAACAAGTCCAAATTAGGATACAGATCTATTAATTCTTTTATAACGCGCTCGGCACCAGCATAAGATACTAACCAGTCAGCAGTCAATGCTATTTTAGTTTTGATTTCCATGGATATCACCTTTAATTCTTGAAGAAGTTTATATTGATAATATATTATCAGACTATCTAAAATTTATGTTCTAACTTTAAGAAAGAATAATACTGAAGATTTATGCAAATCAAATATAACTCTATTCTTAAAGAAATAGTTGTATAAAGTCAAAGATATGAATTCAGTTAAAAAAGTGGCTATTGCAGCTCCTACTATCCCATAAAAATAAACTAATGGTACTGATAGCAATACGCTAGTAATTAAAGTGAAGAACATTTTTTTGGACAAAAATGAGTACCCCGAATGTCTGACAATATATCTTGTCGCTACTCCACCTAAACCAGCAACAGTTGTTGACATACAAAGTATGACCAGAGGTATATAAGCATCGGAATATAATGGACCATAAAACCAAAGTAAAAAATAGGGAGCAAATATTAAAGTCCCTATAGTGATAATTAAACCAATAACAAAAATTAATAAATTTAATTTAGCAGAGATAATAAGAGAATCGGCTTCGTTTTTCAAAGAATATATTTTTGTGAAGAAAGAAGAAATAATTGAAGAGTTAACAAACCCCCAAGAATTACCTAAAGCAAGCGCAACAGAATATATCCCAACTTCAGTTTTGCTAGCAAAAAATGAGATAATAAAGAAGGATAGTCTTGTATATAAAGCAACTGAAATATCAGAAATAACAAAATTATACCCTGACTTGAATAAATACTTCACGTATTGAATTTTTTTCCGTTTAGAAAAACCACTCTTTTCTTTATGGAACTAAAAATGCATATTCTAATTACAAAAGGTATGAACCCAGTCAGGATTATGGGAATAGATAGATATACAGGCTCCCAGTCGAGTAAAACGATAAACCATCTAAGCAGTAAACTTATAAATAGCCCTATAACGTTAATACATGTGTTAATTTTGGAATTCAAAGTTGCATCATAATATATAGCCAGCACGTCTAAAGTAGAAAAAAAACATGATATGAATGTAGCAAAAATAAAAATTGAACTGAGATAATCGCTTTTATAGGAGTAGTAAACTAAAACAGGAATTGAAATAACAAAATATAGCAGAACGCGCATATAGAGAGTTGCATTTAAAAGTAAAACCCCTGAGTTTAAATTCTTTGATAATCTTTTAAATATTATTGTCCCCCCCCCATTTGTGCGATAATTTGCACGATTTGGAAAATCGATAAAGATAGAGCAATTTGTCCAAAAAGATTCGGGCCAACATACTTAGCTACGGAAGATGTGACAAAAATCAGTCCAAAAATAGAAATAATTTTCTCAGACATCATCCAAACAGCGTTGAGTGCGATTTTATTAAATCGGAAAATTTTCATAAAATGACCTAGTGAGAAACATTACCATTTTCATTATAATTTAAAAAATATAATTTTAATTATTTTATAGAATTAATATAAAAATCTACTCGTTCAGCAGTTTTTGACCATGTATAATTAGCACAGTTAATATATCCCGCCTCTATTAATAACTCACAAATATTATTATCATTATTATATATTTTCTCTATAGCGTCAGAAATTTCATTCTTATTATATGGATTAACTAAAATAGCTCCATTCCCTGCAATTTCGCACAATGCGGTTGTATTAGATGTTATAACGGGGATACCGCTAGCTTGTGCCTCAATCACTGGAAGCCCAAAACCTTCGTAAAAAGAAACAAATACTAAACCGATTGCAGAACGGTAAATTTTAGGTAATTCATCTTCATGAACAAAACCTGTGAAAACGATTCGATCCTCTAAATTTAATTCAATAATTTTATTAGCAATAAAATCATTCTTTTTACCAGTAAAAACTAATTTTACATTCTTATCAATTCTAGCTTTTTTAAACGCTTCTAATAGGCCTATTTCATTTTTATGCCCCTTACGATTGCTAACACATAAAAAATACTTGAAATCATAACAAGACCTTTCTCCTTCAGGGCGAAATTTATGAGAAACGCCATTGCTAACATTAATCACTTTTTCAGGAGAAATGTTAGCCCACTCTATAATTTTTTTTCTAGAAAACTCGGAGACTGTAAAAACATACTTTGCTTTTTTACATCCTCTTCTAACAATTGTTCTATAAAACAACCGCTTGATTAAACTAGAGTTCTCAGGTCTATCCAAATGATTTAGATCATGTATAGTGAATATATAATTATTTTTTAAAAAAACAGGAGGTATATATCCGGGAAAAAAGAAAACTCCATTCTTTCTAAAAAAAAGTTGAATCGTAGTGCTTAAGCAGTCAAAGGGTGACATAGGCTTACCACGTAGTTTAGCATCTTCATAATTATTAATTTTGTTAATTTCAGAATAAAACGTCCCGATGCCGCCATAATTTTCCCAACGAGAATCAATGTAAATCTTATTCATTATTATTTCCCCCTTTAGCGATTTTCAATTTTAGAAGTTTTTGATTGATTTTTTTCTCAAGCAAAATAGATAATTCTTTTGAGTCGTTAAACAGAACGTTTTCAGGGAGATAGTCACGCATACCATCGGCGTTAGATGCAAGAATATCCATGCCAATACTTATCCCCTCTAACATAACCAATGGTACACCTTCAAAACGAGAAGGAATAATTAATGCATCATCCAGATAAACTTTTTCCCAAGGTTCTGTTTGCCAGCCATGGAATATAAAATGTTTTTCTAAATCACTTGATGACACTAAACTTTGTAATCTCTTTAAATCAGGACCAGTGCCGACAATATCTACAATAATGTATTTACGAGATTCGTTTGATAAACGATTTATTGCTTCAAGTAATATATCGTGGCCTTTTTGTTTAAAATTCACTCGTCCAATAACAGCAATGTGGTATAATTTCTTATTATCTTTAGAATTGTGCAATTTCCTTCGTTCATGAAAAAGCAGAAACATCTCTTACTTTATTTTTTAAAACATAGATATTGCTCGATGGGGAAAAAGCTTTAATTTCATCTTTAAAAATGTCACTTATTGTTAAGTATTCTTTTATACGCCTATAAATAAATGGATAATATAAGTCTCTTAAGAAAGAAAGTTTCTTGCCCATTTTCTTAGCTGTGTGGGCATATGGAATATAAGAAATAAAAGGCAAATTTAACGTATGGGCGGCATTTACATATATTGAACCTAATTCAATATCTCCTTGAACAATTATTATTGAACTATAGCCATCTTGACTTATTTTTTTTAAAAAACGATTTGCTTTATATATCTTATATATATTAAACAGTGCGTGTAAAAACTCAAATCGCCCTTGTTTTATAGGTAAAATAAAATTATTTAACTTGTCATATTGTGATATTTTTTTCTTTAGCGAGACATTATTAGGTTCAATAGCAACAGTTACATTACATCCACTTATAAGTAAAGACTCAATAATACCAATGGTCATTACTTCATGCCCGCCAAATGTATTTGTAGGGAATATAAATAGTGGGTTATTACCAAAAAAGGACTTTAAATCAGAATAAGCAATGTGATATTTAATAGTATTCATAGACATGGAAAAATAACCTTGAGCTATTGATTCGACTCTTGTTCTTTGAGTATATAAACACTACTATATACAATAATAAAAGAAAATAACCAATATGTTGTCATTAAATAAAGTGGTGCAATTGAAACAGATGATATGCAGTACATCGATACGAGACAAAACAACAACATATCTTTTAACACCAATGCTCGCATTATATAATAAAATAATGTAACACCGTATATAATTACACCAGCAGTACCAGCAAAACCCAAAATAGAATATAATCCGCTTTCTACGGCCATTCCACCGATACCACCATAACCAAATAAGAAAAATATAGGATCAGAGAAAATAGATTTAAGCATCAATTCCTTTTGCTGCATTCTTAAATAAAAGGAAGGATCATTCTCGGACGAACTGAAATATAATATAGAATCTATCTTATTATGCAACAGCATTCCGAAATCAGAAAATTGCTCACTATTATTATAAACAACACCAGCACCAACAAATATACAAACAAGAATAACAATGACAATAAATTTTAAACGCACCCCCCCCTTTAAAAAATAAAAAATAATACAAAGGCAAAAAGTAAAAATCCAGTTAATGTATTTTGAAAAAATAAGGCTAACGTATTGGATAAAACTATAATAATTTTATAAATGGAAGGCATGTTTATATAATATATAAATACAAGCGATAATGCCAAGAAACATACATCTTCCGTAGGATAACCTAAGGAAAGACGCCCTCCCCAATGCGATAGCTTAATAGCAATTTGTGGGAATACTGTATATATAATTATGGTAATAATAGAATATAAAAAAGCAGCAATTACAAACCATTTCATGGTTTTATATAAAAATGATACTTTAATAACTTTTGCAATACAATAAGTTGAATATGTTAACATTATAAATGTCAGCATTTTCATCCATACACCAACACCAGCGCCATACTCTTGATACAATACGACATTATTACTTCGCACATAAACGCTATGATTTGAAACTAGAACACTAGTAAACAATGTATAGAAGAGTATAAAAATTTGACTAATAAAGATTATTGAAAACTCTTTATCAAATTTAATATTTTTATAAAAACCTAGTGATAAAATAAATAATGTAAATAACGAAGTGTCACGCATGAGCGAGAATGGAAAATACGAAGGAAATTGTACACCTCTAACGCCATCAAAAACGGAAAAAAACACACAAACAATATATGAAATATAAATAGGAATATATTTTTTATGCAGTATCGGTTCGTTAAAGAACAATTTTTCTGTTTTCATTATTTCTATACACTTAATTTAATTGCTTGCGTACATAAAATTATTCGGTTCATGTTCTGACTCTTCTTTTAATGATGCCTTTATAAGAAATGAATATCTAATGAAGTTCATCATTTAATAGAATCAAATAAATCACCCCATTTACGCGATATGCTATCTATAGAATATTCATTAGCCTTTAATCTTGCCTGTCTTTTAACTTCCTGGATACAAGAAGAATTAAAGTCCATATTTTTAAGTAAATCATAAATATTATCTACAAGTTTCTCATCATCATTAACAATGAAACCATTAACATGATTAGTTATAATCTCTGTTGGGCCGATATGATTGGTAGATATTACTACTAGTCCGGCAGACATTGCTTCTATTAAAGAAATACCAAAGAGTTCCTCCCACCCTTCAATTTTTCTGGAAGGAAGTATAAAGACGTCTGATAATGAGAGTAAATTAGCAATTTTATTTTTATCACTAATTCTTCCTGTTATTTTAACATTTTTATATTCACCCAACTCTCTTTTAACGAGATCTAATAATTCACCGTCACCAATAAATGTAAACTCAAAATATGAATCACACCTTTTAACCAAAGTGATAAGGTCATGGATCCCTTTTTCCTTAACCATTCTTCCGACAAAAGCTATCTTAATAGATTTCCTTTCGAGACTTAAAGCTGTACTACCTTTGAAAATAGACAAATCTACAGCATGAGGGATCGTATAAATTCGATTTTTATTAGCTATATGTAAGCCTAATGATTCACATGATTTTTTAGAAATGCCACAATAATAAAAGTTGAATCGCTTAAAATAATTTATAAATATATTCTTCAAAAAATTAGTGAAAAATGGGATTTTACAAGGCACATTATTAGTCCACCAATAAGGCCATGAAGTATGATATATTACATTATTTTTTCTAGCCAATAAACCGTACCATACGAACCTAACATTATATGGTGCCATTCCTAACAATATGGTTTTATTCTTAATGAAAGGAATTTTTAAGCGGAACAATAAATTATTTTTAAAAGTTCTAATATCACTAGCTGAGATGTTACGGCTCACTACTTTTTTTAAGAGTCGTTTAATTACAATACTTTCATAATATTTTATCTCATCGATTTCTCCATTTTCGAGTAGCTGTTTAATACCATCAAAGTAGATCCGTCCGTCTACATCATGTAATATTATTACTTCTTTAATCATTAACTTATCTCCATGATTTATTATTCTTTCTCATTAACGCACTAACTTCTTTCATAGAACCATCATATTTAAACAACCCAAAATTATGTTCGTAATTGAATGGGTTCTGTCCATCATCTAGTAAATCATAAAACCAAATTCCTTTTATATATTGTTTTTTACTTGCTAGTTGTATATATTCTCTAATAAAATTTGCGGAATCTTGCTCCGAAAATGAGTTTATTAAATACCCATTAGGCACTCCAATTTCTGTTATATATATTTGAAAGTCAATCCCTTTATTTTTATAAAAATTATAAAACTTATCAATCTCACTAATATTTAAATAGGCAGACTTAAATTTAGAGCCTCTGTAGTAAGAATATGGGTGTATAGCTACACCATCAACATATTTTAAAAATCCTTTATCTATTAATCCCGAAAACCATTTATTTTGTTTGACATCAAATGGATTAAAACCCCCGGCAAGCACGATTGCCGCAGGATCCAGATCTTTTATTCTATCCCTAACTTTTTTTATTAAATTAAGATATTGCTTATCAGTAGGTTTATTCTTAGAAAAAGGCTCCATGCTAGTACCTTGATACCATTCATTCCAAATTTCGTAATACTTTACTTTCCCTTTAAACCGGATTACAACCCAAGAAATATAATCAAGAAAATCGTCTATATCTTTTTCTGTCCTTGGATAGTCACCGTTGTTGTACAATTTGTTTCCATAGCCTAATACCAGCAGACCTGATAAATTATTGTCATAAAGATTATTAAATAATTGTGTCGATTTTTTCAGCTTTGAAGAGACAATAAATTTTTTTTTCTCACCTTCCAATTGCGACCACCAATAATCATTTCGGATCGAAGTAACACCAATTTCTTTTACCAAATTAATGTAATAATCTGGTTCTTTAGAATAACTATCTATATGAGTACTCACTCCTATTTCTAATGAGAACACATTTTTTTGATAGAAAAAAAATAATGTAATAAATAATATTAAGTAGGAGCAGTTCTTTATAATCTTCCCTTTCATTTCGGTAAGCCCTATTCTATATGTTTTATTAAATTTCTTATCATGGCGCTTTATATTTATGATAAACTCTTCTTAATTGATTATAAAAAAAACTAGCATATGGGATAAAAAATATCAATTCTTTTGATGATATAAAAGGCATTATATTGATGTTTATTCTTTTGTGCTCATATATATATTCCTTAAGCATGTTAAATTTGCCCAAAGATAACATTTCTGAGCAAATTATAATAACGTTTTTTTTCTTTTCGAAATCAACATTTTTGAATTTACTCAATGCTTTAATATTAAATTCATTTGCATATCTAAGATCATCAATTTTTTTTATATTTCTTGTGGTACTTAATGTACCGTCTTTATAGCGATTATGTTGATAAATAATTATCGTTGAAAGATAGCAATTAACATTTAACATTAGAACTTCAATGTTAAATACACGATCTTCCGCATTAGATAATAACTCATTAAATTTTACTTGCTCTAATATGTTCCTATTATATATTTTATTCCAAATAGTACTTATCCCATTTTTGTTTTGAAAATAATCGTAATTAATTAAATAATCAGTGCTTTTAACTTCTTTTTCACTTGAAAATGAGAATGTCTCTGTTATTCTTCTTTTTTGTACATCAAATATGTTGTATCCGAACACATATACATCGCAATTATGTTTAGTTAATTCAGCTAGTAAATAATTACTATCTTTAGCAATTAAATCATCTGGGTCACAAAACCAGACATACTTTGAACTTGAGTATTTAAAGCCATAATTCCTAGCTGTTGAAACTCCACCATTATCTTTGCGTAAGAGATATATATTTTCATAAGGACTTATAATATTAATAATTTTTTCTTTTAAATTATCAGTAGACCCATCATCAACAATTATCAAGTTAAAATTTTCAACATCAAGAAATTTTATAAATGAATTTATAAAATCTACAACAAGTTCAGCCTTATTATAAACAGGACAGATAACGTCTACTAACTTCGGCATAATTTCCATAACACTTTCCTGCTTTATAATGCCATGCATTAGATATTTATCTAACGCATGGCTATAATAAATTAGTCTTTCCCTTTATATGAATATGAGTAATAATTGTACCCCTCTCCATAACGGCTACTAGCTTTTTTAACAATGCCGTTCAAAATACATCCTTTTATATTTATACCACTTTGAATAAACTTTTTAATGCTCACAGCAATTTCTTTTGCCGTATTTTCTTCGAACCTTGCAACTAATAGCGATGTTCCTGCATATCTTCCTATTATAGCTGCGTCCGTAACAGCCAAAATAGGTGGTGTATCAATAATTATTAAATCATATTTTCCCGAAACCGTTTTTAAGACATACTCTAATTTATCGCTCATTAATAATTCAGCAGGATTTGGTGGGGCGATACCTCTAGGTATAAAGTCAAAGCCGCTGTTTTCAATATGAAAAATAGCTTGTTCTATAGAACAGCCACCACTTAATATATTTGAAAGCCCTACCTCAGAAGTGACGTTAAATAATTTATGGACATAACCTCTTCTCATATCAGCATCTATGAATAATATTTTTTTCCCGGTAGATGCTATTACCGAAGCAAGGTTACTACTAATAAAGGTCTTCCCGGCACTCGGACTTGCACCAGAAATCATAAGAATATTATTCTTTGATTCCATCATTGCAAAGTGTAAACTAGTTCTCAGGCCTCGGATAGCTTCAATAGCTAAATCCGCCGGATTGTCTGTTGCTAATAATACATTGGATTCATTATTTTTCTTATTTGTTTTCTTCATTAGCCATTGGGATACAGGGATACTTGCATAAACAGTAACACCAATTTCTTCTAACTCTTCTGGAGATTCTATTCCACGGTGCATGAAAACACGTAGTAATACGAAGAAAACAGAAAAGCCAAGCCCTAATACAAAGCCAAACAGTACAATCAAAATTTTCTTTGGCTTAACCGGTTTAGGATCTGTTACAGCATTATCAATAATTCTGGCATTTCCTATTGCACTAGACTTTGCAATATTCAGTTCTTGCTGTCGATTAAGTAGTTGTAAATAAACTGCCCTTCCTGATTCAACATCTCTACTTAACCTTAATACTTCTTGTTGAGTCGATGGCATAGAACTAACTTTTTTGTTTAACTTATTTTTTTCCTCTTGAAGAGTATTCCTTTTTTCTAATAATGCTTTATATGTTGGGTGCTCTTTTGTATACAACTGAGATATTTCAGCCTCCCTGAATGTTAATTCATTTAGCTGATTATCAACATTTACAATTTGGTCTAAAACTGATTTGGCTTCCATTGAAAGATCCACTGAATCTTTCATTTTCCTATACGAATTCAGTTTATCTTCAGCAATATCAAGATCATTCCTAACTATTGGCAATTGTTTATTAAGAAATTCCAAACTTTTTTCATCTTGCGCTGCTTGCCGTGCTATATTTTGTGATATGTAATTTTCGACAATTGTCTGTAAAATGATTGAAGTTTGCTTAGGATCGTCACCAAGCAATGTCAAATTAAGTATACCCGTATCCTTACCTTGGTCTGCTACAGTTAATGCATTTTGCAACATCCCAATAGCTTTTAAATGGGGCATGTAAGTAACATTATATACAGATCCTGGAGTCCCTTTTAGTGAAGATATAACAATATCAAAATCTCCGGTATTTAGTAAGGCATTCACTTTACCTTTAAAGACTCGATCAGCCACTTCTAATTTATACTGTTCTTTATTTATAATCGTTATTTTAATTTTTGGTATTTTGTCATCATCATTATTGTATTTAATATGACTTATAGCTATAGTTCCAAACTCTTCACCATTTATTCGAGCTAATCCCTCCCCAATTAATGGAAAAAATTCACGTCTCACTTTGGCCTGTAGATTCAAATCATCTACAGTTTTTCCCAAGATCATTCTTGATTGCAGTAATGCTATCTCAGGTGCTGATTGCGGTTGGCTGTCTGGAAGCATCTGGGACAGACTATTTAATAATACGTTCCCTTGCTTTTGTTCAATCTGCAGTAAAGCGTTAGCTTGGTATATTGGCCTCGCAAGTACCGCATATAAAATCGCAATCAGCGTAAATCCTGTTGTGAACGCTATTATCAATTTTTTATGATCTATAATCTCTCCAATAAAACGATTTATATCAAAATCATCATTTTCTGAAGCTATTTTTTTTCGTTTTTTAAAGATGTCATTCTTTTATCCTGAGTTTGTCAGTTCAACTTCTTAGCCCAACTTTGGCATGCCTCATCTATCAGCTTAAATACCAGATTAAAAACTTCGTCACTTTTTCTATAGGGATCTGGTATACTTTTATTTAACCATTGGCCTAGCAACATTGTTTTACCTCTGGCTTCAGGAGCTATGCGACTGACATCTTCTATATGTTTTTTCTCCATTACCAGTATTAACTCATACTGCCGGGCTAAATTTGATGTAAATTGCTGTGCTTTATGCCCCTGTAATGAAATATTATATATATTAGCGACATGAGATGCTGAGTCATCCGCAGGATATCCAACCATTGCTCCTACTCCTGCAGAGTCAATCTTCTTATTGGGGAATATCTTTCTCAATATACGCTCTGCGATGGGGGAACGGCATATATTTCCAGTACAAATTACTAATATTGAATCAAACATTAATTAGGCCATCTCTTTATGTAACGTACAGTTTCAGTCATATCATGAACACCAGTAATCGTTGGCACAAGTTGCGAAATAACACGATTCCAACGCACTAAAGGAGCAGAAGTAACATAAACAATATCATAAGGCTGAAGATAAAACTCAGTTCCCATGACCATTGCAGAGGCATCTTGCGCATTAAGTTGATATATATTTGCAATTTTTCCCTTTTTGTCACCTTTCATTTGCCGTATCACAAATACACCTGTAGCATCACTGAACGCTTGTGACATACCTTCCGCATTACCTAATGCTTCTGCTAATGTCATCCCACTACGGTCCATCTTAAGAGTTGTTTGTTTGCCAACTTCCCCCATAACAAAAACTTTTAGATCATCATTACGTGGTATAAATAAAATATCTCCCGGATATAAGAGATGATTCTGCGTTAAATCCCCTTTCTGCATTAGAGCATAAAGCGATATTTTTGTATCTTTACCATTATGTGTTAATACTACATTTCGCCAGTCAGCTTCCGCTGATAATCCTCCTGCAGCATTAATCGCATCCATTACTGTGAGAGGAATATTAGTGATAGGCTGTTGTCCGGATTTAGCAACTTCTCCTGTTACATAAGCTTTCTGCGATCGAAATGCAGCAATACTTACATCAACCTGAGGGCTTTCAATATACGTAGTTAAACGACTGGCTATATCCTGGCGTACCTGAGCGAGAGTTTTCCCCGCTACCTGCACCTTACCGATATAAGGATAGAAAATGGTGCCATCGGAGTTGACCCAGTTACCGGTGTCGCTGGCGCTGCGGTATTGACCAGCAGGAGTAGTTAGTTCAGGGTGGTCCCATACGGTAACCATCAGTACGTCACCTACCCCAATGCGATATTCATAACTACGGAGTAAGTTATCAAGTTGCGGATTGGGACGAGCCAGAACGGTTTCAGGGCGAAGTTGATCAATCAACCCTGGTGTCATCGGGTATACATTCACCAACTTATCCAGATCGTAATCACTATCCGGAAGCTCAACCACATTCTTGCGTAGACTGTTTAATCCCTGACCTGGGATGATTGTACAACCCGATAAAAACCCAATCGCCAATGCTAATGCCGAAAATCTAACAATTTTTTTCTTCATAATGTCACATCATCAGTAAATCAAAATTTGCCAATTCCTGAGCAGCTGTCATGGCCGTTGCTTCCTTACCAGCCTGCGGAGAGAGAAAAGCTGACTGCATCCTGCAGCGCTACCACCACTCTCCCCTTATTTTCAGCATTCAGCCTTATAAACTAAACGGTATTTCTATCCCTGCGCTGGCCCCAACGTCATCGCTGTCGCTGTTGTTAGCGTTTGTGTACCACAAAGAGGTATTCAGACGAACAGACTGATAAACATCCCCGCTCCAGCCTAGCTGTACACCTTTCAAGGTATCGGCATGTGGGAATGCTTTGTTGATCGACTGGTTCTCCGGGTTAACCTTGGCGTAAACGATGCGCGTACTCCAGCGCTGGTTATCTTCAGTAATCAGCTCAACCTTCCCGGCAATGAGTTGACCATCCCCACCCATCGCATCCCCCAGTGGATACCCTTGTTGGTAATAACCATCTTTATAGATGTGGTGGGTATAGCTGTAATTCGTCCGGCTCATATTGGTACGAGTATCATGCGCTTCCACGTACCAGTTTACGGCATCTTTTCCCCAGCCGTGGTGTCCTTCGACCCCACCGAGGAACATATTTGCCGATGGCAGGTAACCAGATTCATCCTCACCGATCATCTGTCCGTAGAAACTGACCGGCCAGCCGAGAGTTGGCTCGAGTTTAAACTTAAAGTCAAAACCAGCTAGCTGGTTACCCGGTTCGTTATCCGTCCCGGTATTATCATGGCCAGTGAAGCCATCCCAGAAGCTGCTAAATGACTCAGGACGCCCTTCCCCACCCCACTGCATAATACGTGATGCGCCTAATTCCAGTGACTGGAAAGGTGAGAAAGTAAAACGACCGCCGATAATTTTTGTATGTGGCACAGCGGTATATTGATTCATCTGGCTGGCGGAGATCTGGTACTGCCATGGCCCCACCCAGCGCAACCACCAGGTCTCTGGCGCTGCCTGCTCTGCGCGCTGCATCAGGAAACCGGTCATCGGCCGCATGGCATCCCCGCGGATCAGGCTCCCTTCATAGCCCGGTCCCCACCACTGTGGTACCTGACCAAAGGAGAGCCACTGGTTCCAGAACTTCACCGCGCCGTAGGCGCCGTTGGCGTTGAAGCGCGATCCGTTGCTGATCCGCTCTCCCCCTTCAATGTTGCCCTGCAGGTGAACATCCCACCACTCGCCGCTGTTGTTGAACGCCAGGCCTAACGAGTTATCCGCCGGCTGCGTCTGGCCAAACCCCTGCGGAGTGCCCGGCTGATCGGTTGAAGTGTAGCCGGTGACCCGGAAATCCGCTTTTAAGGCAGACAGTCGCTGGTTAATACGCGCCAGCACCACTTGTTCAGAAGAATAGGACGGTTTAGCCTTTTTCAGTGCCCGGGCGATCTCTTCCTGGCTCAGCGGCCAGGTCGACAGGCTCAGATGGATGACCCCGCGATCGGAAAGCCAGGCCAGGTCGTTACGCAAGTCGTTGTCATTTACCACTAACCCGGCCGCGTAAGCCTGGGCTCCCAGGGAGGAAAGCAAACCCAACGTCGCGGCAATGCGCGCAATTTTTATCATTGTACAAGATCCATTTTCAGCCCCGCTGTCGTATCTCAATGAGAATGAGGGGAATACCAAGATAGAAAGCGCTCGCGGCACCAGCTGACTTCGCTGTGCAACACCGGCGAGGCAAGTACATTTACCCTAAGCTGCTTGTTAGCCTTATAACATCCACTCAGCTCACAATGTAGGCGAATTTTACCCTACAGGCTATGGATGAGACAGGAAAGTTAATGTCCAGGCGATATCAGCAGCCGCTCCTGGCCAACTACTGAGGATATCCGTAGAAAATTGATAGATATCTATTGATGATGATCATCCTCACCGGGTCGATATTTACAGCCGTTGAAGAGAACCTCTGTGCAGCAGCAAGCGGCTTCAGCGACGCTACCGCCCCTGGCTTAACAGCTACCAGCGCACTGACTACCTGAACGACTTAATTTTTATCGACCCGTGGATGAATAATTGGTCAGGCCATTATTTTTGGCGGCGTTAAGTTTACGGGATTTCGGTCACAATTGGGAGTGTTGTTACCGAATATCTGCCAATTAATGCCGCCTGTCGTTCTACTGACAAAAAATAAGCGGGTCACCAATTAAGATTATTCACTGATTTCCAGGGTTAGAAATCTTCCCGGTACTACTACAACATCACACATGCAGCTAACTGACTGTAAAAAAACGTCTTTTTCCATAGCTCATCATCATGCAAAAATCAGATGATGGCGTTATAGTCAACTACAATTTCTAATAGTTTCCTGTGTCTGGATATTCATTGAATGTGCATCAGGTAACGTCTCAGCGCATTTAAGAAACGTCTGATCAAGGCTATATCCAGGCAAATATGCAATAACAATGTAGTAGCACTTCATTATTTCATAAATATGAATTATCAATTACCGGGTATATAGTAGATTATTTTCTTATTTGTCTAATTAACCGGCGAAAACTTAATTTCCCCTGTAAAACAAATGGCGATTACCAGGCCTGCTTGTGCAGATCGGTACGCGTAAAGGGTTTATCCAGCGGCCCCACCGCGGTGGCAATTTGTCCCAGCAGGGACTGAGTCGGCGCTTTGCTGCCGCTATGTAAAAGGATAAGCGGAACCATCACCAGGCATGCAACACCGCCCCATGAGATATGCACGCTTTCCGGATCAGGGGTACGTTTTTGCAACACCAGGAACAAAGCGCTGCCAGCAGCGCCCAGCAGCAGGCCGGCAATCACTTCCGAGAAGGAATGCGCATGGATGACCAGCCGCGAATAGCCCACCACGGCGGCCAGAACATAGCCGGTAATAACGGCCGCTTTACGCAGACCGACGGAGAAACGGGCGCTGAGCAGCCACAGGAAGATAGGCCAGAAGGCCGCGGAGAGCGCGGAGTGGCCACTGAAGCCGGTGTAATCCAGCTCACGAATACCCAGACCCCAGCCCATAAAGGCCAGTTTGGAGGCGCAGACGATAGCGCCGGTGATGCCGAACAGCAAACTCCACTGCCACGCCAGCAACCGCGACGTTTTACGCAGCATCAGGACAATAAACAGCGCCGCTGCGCTGGGCAGCAAAACGGTGCTATCGCCAAAAAATGAGATGAGTTGCCAGTTCATATACCTGTGATCCTTCGATGATGTCCACTGCCGTGCTCAGGGATTATCCGTAATGTCTGTACCAGCTCGCATGCCAATTCATTTCACTATTTTTATGCATGCAAGTGAGATGTTTAAAGCGGAAACATGATCGCAGTCAAGTTTTATTTTTGGCTGTCGTTGACCGCTTTTCCTGCGCTTTAGGAATTGTCGCACTAAGTGACTATTCATAAAGCATTATTGCCGCTACTCCGACCATTGCACCACAGAGGCCAGAGACAAACTACCAGAAGTCTCCGAAGCCATACGTTTCATTACAATCGTTATAACATTCGCGTTATGAATAATTTCTGCATAACGTTATGAGCGGCAGGACGAATGCTTCAGCCTTGCCGCTCGGTTTCAGGCTGGCGCTCAGGCCAGCAGTTTTTTAATGCTTTCGCGGAATTTGGCGCCTTCTTTCAGGTTACGCATTCCGTAGGTAACGAAGGCCTGCATGTAGCCCATTTTCTTCCCGCAGTCGTAGCTTTCGCCGGTCATCAGCATCGCGTCGACGGACTGCTTCTTCGCCAGTTCGGCAATGGCGTCGGTCAGCTGGATACGGCCCCATGCGCCCGGCTCGGTACGTTCCAGTTCGGCCCAGATATCCGCCGACAGCACGTAGCGCCCCACCGCCATCAGATCGGAGTCCAGGGTCTGCGGTTCGTCCGGTTTTTCAATAAACTCGACGATACGCGCCACCTGGCCTTCAGCCACCATCGGCTCTTTGGTCTGGATGACGGAGTATTCGGAGAGATCGCCCGGCATACGTTTCGCCAGCACCTGGCTGCGGCCGGTCTCGTTAAAGCGGGCGATCATAGCGGCGAGGTTATAGCGCAGCGGGTCAGCGGTGCCGCCGTCAAGGATGATATCCGGCAGGACCACCACAAACGGGTTGTCGCCGACTACCGGGCGGGCGCAGAGGATGGAGTGGCCCAGGCCCAGCGGCTGCGCCTGACGCACGTTCATGATGGTCACGCCCGGCGGGCAAATGGCCTGCACTTCCGCCAGCAGCTGGCGCTTCACGCGCTGTTCCAGCAGGGCTTCCAGCTCGTAGGAGGTGTCGAAGTGGTTTTCCACCGCGTTCTTCGAGGAGTGCGTCACCAGAACAATCTCTTTGATCCCGGCGGCGACGATTTCGTCAACGATGTACTGAATCATTGGCTTATCAACGATCGGCAGCATCTCCTTTGGAATTGCCTTTGTGGCCGGCAGCATATGCATGCCTAGTCCTGCGACCGGAATAACCGCTTTCAAATTCGCCATATTCATCTTCACCTGTTTGGTTGCAAAACACGCGGTTTTGCAAAATTGTACATGTCACAAATCCATTGGAACTGATAATACACGGATACTGCCCGGGCATCTGCCCGCCAAATTCTTAAATTCACTGTCACGTAAAAGAATACACACAACTCCCTTTTACCAACAGTCAGAAGTGAGAATAATCTTATTTTCGTTCAGGTTATTCAGCGGCTCGTTCCTTTGCGCCGCGCGATGTGGCTGAGAGGCCCGTCCATCGGGGTCTGTTGGCCGCCGGCCCCGCCGCGCCGCGCGTAAGCCTGGAAAGAATAGATAGAGATAATAAATTTCGCCAGGCAATATATTTCAGCATAAACAGCCGGATATGACGACATATTAGCCTGAATCCGCGGCGGTGAACTGCGATCCGCCCTATTCTGCACTCACTTCATAATATGAATTATGCCGGTTTTGTGAGCGGGCTTCGCGCTTCGCTTCTGCTCTGCGCATCCGCGCTCACCGTGACGAACCGCGGGAGGAAGCCCTTTTGCCGCCCTCGCTGAAACGCAGCGGAAAAAGTTCTGATATCGGCAAGCTTATTCCATGGTGGCCGCCATGGTGTTATTTTTTCACTGTTCTTTTCCGGAACATAATTCTTATCGGTTCGCTTAATCCGCTGGAAATATATCCATCCACGGCAGGACGATATCCGCGTCGTTATTGCATTTTAGACTCATCTTATCCATGATCGTGGTAACACATACCGCAGTCGTACAGGTTTTAATACATATGGAATGGATTGCCGATCCGTCAATCTGGGCAGGTCTCGTCACGCTGGTGGTTATCGAACTGGTGTTGGGTATCGATAACCTGGTCTTTATCGCTATCCTCGCCGAGAAACTCCCTCCCGCCCAGCGCGACCGCGCGCGGATCACTGGCCTGATGCTGGCGATGGTCATGCGTCTCCTGCTGCTGGCCTCTATCTCCTGGCTGGTCACCCTGACCAAACCGCTGATTGTTTTTCACGACTTCAGCTTTAGCGCCCGCGATTTGATTATGCTGTTTGGCGGCCTGTTTCTGCTGTTTAAAGCGACCGTCGAGCTTAATGAGCGGCTGGAGGGGAAAGACAGCGATAACCCCACCCAGCGCAAAGGGGCGAAATTCTGGGCCGTCGTGGCGCAGATCGTGGTGCTCGACGCCATCTTCTCGCTTGACTCGGTGATCACCGCCGTCGGCATGGTCGATCACCTGGCGGTGATGATGGCCGCCGTGGTTATCGCCATCAGCCTGATGCTGATGGCCAGCAAGGCGCTGACGCGCTTCGTTAACAGCCACCCGACCATCGTGATCCTCTGTCTGAGCTTCCTGCTGATGATCGGCTTCAGCCTGATTGCTGAAGGCTTCAGCTTTATCATTCCGAAAGGCTATTTATATGCGGCCATTGGCTTCTCGGTCATGATTGAAGCGCTTAATCAGCTGGCGCAGTTTAACCGCCGTCGCTTCCTCTCCGCCAATATGACGCTGCGTCAGCGCACTACCGAAGCGGTGATGAATCTGCTGAGCGGGCAGAAAGAAAAAGCTGAACTGGATGCTGACACGGCGTCGCTGGTCGCCGATCAGGATCAACATCCTCTGTTTAATCCGCAGGAACGACTGATGATTGAGCGGGTGCTGAACCTTAATCAGCGCAGCGTCAGCAGTATTATGACGTCGCGCCATGATATCGAGCGCATCAACCTTAGCGCGCCGGAGGAAGAGATCCGCAGCCTGGTGGAGAAAAATCAGCATACCCGGCTGGTGGTCACCGGCGGGAAGGATAATGAAGATCTGCTGGGCGTGGTGCATGTTATTGACCTGCTCCAGCAGTCCCTGCGTCAGGAGCCGCTGGATCTGCAGGCGCTGGTGCGTCAACCGCTGGTCTTCCCGGAGGGGCTGCCGCTCCTCTCGGCGCTCGAGCAGTTCCGCCAGGCCCGCACCCATTTTGCCTTTGTGGTCGATGAGTTTGGTTCCGTCGAGGGGATTGTGACCCTCAGCGACGTGATGGAGACCATCGCCGGCAATCTGCCCAATGAGGTGGAGGAGATCGATGCCCGGCACGATATTCAGCATCATCAGGACGGTTCGTGGACGGTCAATGGCCATATGCCGCTGGAGGACCTGGTGCAGTACGTTCCGCTGCCGCTGGATGATAAACGTGAGTATCACACCGTTGCCGGTCTGTTGATGGAGTATTTGCAGCATGTGCCGCAGGTGGGAGAAACCATTGAGATTGACGGCTATACCCTGCGCACGCTGCAGGTCGACAGCCATCGGGTACAGAAGGTGCAGATCGTCCCGCCGGTAAAGCAGGATGAGCTGGATTATGAGGTGTAATCGTCAGGCATAAAACGGCCCGGGGTACCCCGGGCCGTAAAATTGATAGCCAGGTATCCTGTTTAATGCCTGATGGCGCTTCGCTTATCAGGCGTACGGGATGGCGAACTAATCGGGGTATGACACCCACAGTATAATCCAGGCCGGGTCAGGCGTAGCTGCCACACTGCCTGATGGCGCTGCGCTTATCAGGCCTACATTAAGTGGCGACGCAAACGGATGATATTGCGCACATCCCAGGCCGGGTCAGACGCAGCCGCCACCCGGCATCATTGTGACATTACGCTTTGACGATAAACACAGCCCGGAAACTTCCGGGCCGCGGGGGTGGGAATTACAGCTTATCGAGCAGCTTTTTGGCATCGTTGCCGTCTTTGCTGCCTTTATTACGCTCAACCCAGTCGTTGAGGCGCTGCTTCGCTTCATCCTGCAGCTGTTTGCGCAGGATCTGGTCGACCTGCAGACTGTAGCTCAGCGACTGCCATTCGCCGTAGATGCGCAGCGGGATAGCGGTCTGTTTCAGGCGGTCGATAAGCTTGCCCTCCCCTTTCCAGCCGCCGAGCACGCGCACGTTGAAGCGCATATCGCAGTTCTCTTTCTGCAGATCGAGCTGTCCTTCGCCGGTCATCGCCATCACGTCGGACTGCCCCTGCAGGCGGTTCAGCGTCACCAGCCCGTTATCCAGCGTCAGCCGGCTGCTCACGGAATCCAGGCGGGTGGCATTGTCGTAATTTTCCTGCGCCCGCACGTTGGTGCTGCGCTCCACGGCCTGCTGCACCAGCTGCTGGAAGTTCAGCCCTTCGGTGCGGGTATCGGCCATCTGGAGCTGAGCCTGTCCCTGCCAGTGGCGACGGAAATCATCGGCGTCAATGCGCGTTCCGGAAAATTCGCCGCTCAGCGACAGCTTGCCGGTCAGGTTTAAGGAATAGTTAAAGGCCTTGATCAGCGAACCGATCTCCACATTCTGCAGCGCCGGCTGGAACGTCGCTAGCGGCGTGTCGCCGCGGGCATCCAGGGTGCCAGGGAGAGAGAGCTGCCCGCCATCAAGATTGCCCTGCATTTTGCTGACCGTCAGCAGCCCCTGCTGGTTGCTGATTTCGCTCTGCACCTGGGTAAAGTTCAGACCGCGCCACTGCAGCTGGTCGGCGCTCAGGGCCATTCGGCCGTTGAAGCCGCGCAGGCTCTGGTAATCTTCGCGCTCATCGCTGTCGGCGATCACCGGGCGCAGCGGTCGCGTCTGACTCTGGCCCTGCTGACTGGCGCTACTGTCCGTCGCCGGCGACCTTTGCGCCAGCAGACTATCGAGATCGAGAGTGGTGGCGTGCAAATCCAGCGACCAGTCCGGGCGATCCCCCAGCACCACGCTGCCGCTGCCGGTAACGGTGCTGCGGTTAGCCATCAGATTCAGGTTGTCAAAACGCAGGGTCTTGTCATCTTCCTGCCAGCTGGCCTGCAGACTCCCCTGACCATTAATGCCGTCCGGTGGGAGCTCGGCGCCGCGCAGCTGCCAGCTAAGCTGGGTAAAGTCGGCTTTTAAGGAGTGCGGATAATCGCCGCCCTGCACGGTGGCGGAGAAGTTCAGCGCCAGGTCGCGCTGGTCGCGGTTCACCCGGCCGGAGAAATCCACGGTGGCCCGGTGATTCTCATCCTGCTCCATCTGCAGACGGATATCGCGCACGGTCACCTGCTCGCCGTTCTCGTGCTGGAAGAAGAGCACGCTGTCGGCCACCTGCAGCTGACGCACATCGTAGGACCATCCGCGATCCTCCGGGGCCAGCGGCAGGGTGTTGTCATGCGGCACCACCGGCGCTGAGCTGTCGCGAACCGCCTCGGTTTTCGGGGTCAGCTGGATCACCGCGCCCTTGAGCATCACCTGCTTCACCTGCAGCTGATGCGAGAGCAGCGGCAGCAGCGCCACGTCGAGGCGCATATTGTCGGCGCGGATCACCGGCTCTTCGGCGCCTCTGGCGGTCAGCGTCATCCGTCCGCTGAGAATGCTGAGCTGCGGCCAGACGTGCCAGCGCAGCGGGCCATCAAGGTCAAGCTGATAACCGCTGCGCTCTGCCACCTCATGCACCATATAGGCGCGAAAATCGTTGGGATTGACCAGCAATACCAACGAGGTAAGCCCGGCGACAATGACCGCCAGCAGGATCATCAGCGTTGTCAGTATTCGTCTCATGGCACCCTCAGCAACACCCCGTTGACGTTATCAATCCTTGTCGATTCGGCTCGCCACCGCGCCCTGCTGGTCGCGATATTTGGCGTCTTCACGGCGGTTATACGGCCGGGCCGCCGGGCCCGATAACGGTTCAAAGCTCAGCGCGCCGATGGGCATCCCCGGGCGCAGCGCCAGCGGCAGCTTACCGGAGTTGTAAAACTCAAGCACGATGCAGCCGGACCAGCCTGGATCGATACGGTGCGCGGTAACGTGCACCATCAGCCCCAGGCGCGCCAGCGAGGAGCGTCCGTCCAGCCAGCCTACCAGGTCGGCAGGCAGGGTGACAGACTCGTAGGTCACTGCCAGCGCCAGTTCGCCCGGATGCAGGAAAAAGGCTTCCCCTTCCGGCAGGACGATCTCTTCGCTCATCACCCGGTCCAGCGCGGCGCTGACCTCGGCCTTCGGGCCGCTTAAATCGATAAACGGCGCCGTGTGACCACGGAAGGTGCGGAATTTATTACCCAGCCGTACATCAACCGTCGCGCCATTAATACGCTCAACGGGCGGACGCGGATTGATGGCGAGTCGCCCTTCATCCAACCAGGCTTCGATATCTCGGTCACACAGACGCATGGGCTTTCTCCTTATAAGGCTGCTTCCCGCACGCTTCGCGGCGGAGAGGGCAACAGGGCTACTCTTTGCACGTTACACAATTCGGCCAGGTTATTCAAAGAACTGACTGATTTTGGCCTTCAGAATATCAATAGCGATGCGGTTTTTGCCGCCGCGCGGCACGATGATGTCGGCATACTGCTTCGACGGTTCAATAAACTGCAGGAACATCGGGCGCACGGTTTTCTGATACTGGGCCATCACCGAGTCCATGGAGCGGCCGCGCTCGTTAACGTCGCGCTTAATACGGCGCATCAGGCAAATATCGAGAGGGGTGTCGACGAAAATAGAGAAGTTGAGCTCGTTACGCAGGCGCGCATCGGTCAGCAGCAGGATCCCTTCAAGGATAATCACCTTCTTCGGCTCGACGTGAATGGTGTTCGGCGTGCGGGTATGCTCGACGTAGCTATATACCGGCAGTTCAATCGGCTGGCCGCTTTTCAGCATCTGCAAATGCTGGAACAACAGACTGTGGTCCATTGAGCTCGGGTGGTCATAGTTGGTTTTGACGCGCTCTTCCATCGACAGATGGCTTTGATCTTTGTAATAGCTGTCTTCCGGAATGACGCCAATATGTTCGTCGCCAACTTGTTCACGCAATTCGCGATAGAGAGTACTGGCGATAAGACTTTTGCCAGAAGCCGATGCGCCGGCGATGCCTACAATGACGCACTGATGGGACATATCAGTCATAAATTTTTGCGACCTGATTAACCTGGATAGAGATGGAGGGTGGCGGCGGACCGCCAAACGCGGCAATTATAGGGATTTCAGCGTCCCGATACCAGTGGTATGCGCCCCGGGCGGCTATTCCGCCGCCGGCGCCCAGTCATCGGTATACCAGATATGCAACAGCGCGTAGGATCGCATCGGCTGCCAGCGGCGGGCATAGCGGGCGATGGCGGCCGGGGTCATTCCCGGAAAGCGCTGTTTAATCAGGTAATCATCCGGCAAAAAGATATCTTTCGCCTGCCAGCCGCGCAGGGCAAAGTAGTTTGCCGTCCAGCGGCCAATCCCGGGCAGGGTCTGCAGTTGACGCAGCCCGGCGTCAATATCCGCCGGCGCCGTCAGGGGCAGCTCGCCGCTGAGCGCCGCCCGGGCGAGGTGGATCAGCGCCTCCGCACGTCGCAGCGGCATCCCCAGCGCCTTCAGCGCCTGCGGATCGGCACGGGACAGGGCCTCTGGCGTCGGGAACAAGACATATCCAGGCGCCTCCGCCAGCGGTTCGCCCCAGCCAGCCGCCACTTTGGCGGTGAGCCGGGCGGCCATCGCCACGCTCACCAGCTGGCCCAGCACCGCGCGCACCGCCTGCTCGAAGGCATCCAGCGCCCCCGGCAGGCGCAGCCCCGGCCGCGCCTGCGGCAGGTCGCCCAGCGTGCGAGCGACCTGCCGCGGGTCGCAGGCTAAATCAAACAGCTGGCCAATTCGCGCATAGCAGATCTCCGCCACCGGCTGCAGCCCGGGGGAAAGGGTCACCCGCAGGCCCTGCGCCTCTTCGTCCGGCGCCAGATGAATCAGCCCGCGGTGGCCTTCCACGCCAAAGCTGCGGCTGTAGCCCCCATCGTGAAAACGCTCGACGCCGGCAACCGCGCGCGCCTGCAGAAAACCAACCATCCACGCCCAGTCATAGGGCGGGGTCCAGGGTAACAGCACCATAAGCTCTCCTTTATATAGCGTTTCAATGATAGTCGCCCTTGACCATCAGCGCCTTGCTTTTAAATTCCGGTTGTCGGCATGGCGACGATCCGCTAAAGTCGCCCCCCTTCTTCACCGGCATGGGGATTTTGCAGACGATGTTTATTGGTTTTGACTACGGCACCGCCAACTGTTCGGTGGCCGTGATGCGGGAAAATACCCCCCAGCTGTTAACGCTGGAAAACGGCAGCGCCCTGCTGCCCTCCATGCTCTGCGCGCCGACGCGCGAAGCGGTCAGCGAGTGGCTCTATCGCCATCATGATGTCCCCACCCACAGCGACGAAAACCAGGCGCTGCTGCGTCGGGCCATCGCCGCCAACCGCGACGAAGACATCGAGGTGCTGCGCAACAGCGTGCAGTTCGGTCTCGCCTCGCTGCATCAGTATGTTGAAGATCCGGAAGAGGTCTACTTCGTTAAATCGCCAAAATCCTTCCTCGGCGCCAGCGGGCTGAAGCCGCAGCAGGTGGCCCTGTTTGAAGACCTGGTCTGCGCCATGATGCTGCACATCAAACTGCAGGCCGAAAGCCAGCTGCCCGAGCAGATCGACCAGGCGGTGATTGGCCGGCCGATTAACTTCCAGGGCCTCGGCGGCGATGAGGCGAACGCCCAGGCGCAGGGGATCCTTGAGCGGGCCGCCCACCGCGCCGGTTTCCGCGATGTGGTCTTTCAGTTTGAACCGGTGGCCGCCGGGCTCGATTTCGAAGCGACCCTCAGTGAAGAAAAGCGGGTGCTGGTCGTCGATATCGGCGGCGGAACCACCGACTGCTCCCTGCTGCTGATGGGCCCGCAGTGGCGGGAGCGCGCCGACCGCCAGCAGAGCCTGCTCGGCCACAGCGGCTGCCGCATCGGCGGTAACGATCTCGACATTGCCCTGGCCTTCAAATGCCTGATGCCCCTCCTCGGCATGGGCGGCGAAACGGAAAAAGGCACCGCGCTGCCGATCCTCCCATGGTGGAACGCGGTGGCGATCAACGACGTGCCGGCGCAGAGCGATTTCTACAGCACCGCCAACGGCCGCCTGCTGAACGATCTGCTGCGCAGCGCCCGGGATGCCGACAAGGTGGCTCTGCTGCTGAAGGTCTGGCGCCAGCGTCTCAGCTATCGTCTGGTGCGCAGCGCCGAAGAGAGCAAAATCGCCCTCTCCAGCGCCGCCAGCGTCGAAACCGCGCTGCCGTTTATTCAGGACGATCTGGCCACCGCCATCGCCCAGCAGGGTCTGGAAGCCGCGCTGGATCAGCCCCTGACCCGCATTATGGAACAGGTGCGGCTCGCGCTCGACAGCAGCCAGACCACCCCGGATGTGATCTATCTTACCGGCGGCAGCGCCCGTTCGCCGCTGATCAAAAAGGCGCTGGCCGCTCAGCTGCCGGGTATTCCGCTGGCCGGCGGCGATGATTTTGGCTCGGTGACCGCCGGGCTGGCCCGCTGGGCGCAGGTAGTTTTCCGCTAGCCCTCGCCCGGCGCTGCCGCGCAGCAGGTCTGTCCTGATCCTGGCGCTGCAGATTACGCTGGAATATTCCTGGTCTCCCACGCAAAATGGCCTGTTCGTCCGGACAGGCCTGTCCACTCTCCCCCGCTTCCGGGGGCGTATTATCCATACCGTAGCCAGACGTCTGCGGTCAGTAATCTTTGCATGCCGCAAGGGGGCGTGATTGAAAAGGGTGTCTGCGATCTTCGCAGCGGTCCGGCGTTGCCGGCCGCAGTTCCTGGCAGGCTGGCTGCTCAGTTGTGGATTACTCTTGCTGCTGGTCGCCCCGCAGGCTCAGGCGGCGACGCGCCAGGTGGGCATAGATATTCCGGTCCAGTGGTACGCGGACGCCAGCGGCCAGATGACCCTCGATCGCTTCGCCGCCCTGCCCATCGACCAGCTCGCCACCACCCGGCAGATCCCCTCCTTTGGTTATTCGCGAAAAACCTGGTGGCTGCGCAGCGAACTGCCGGGAACGTGGTTTGCCGGGGAGCCGCGCTGGATGCAGCTGGGCCCCTCTTTTGTCGACCATCTGACTATTTACTATCGGCCTCTGGGCAGCGATGCCCCCTGGGCACAGCGCACCTTTGGCGACCGCGACGTCGCCCGCGAGAGCGATCTGCACTACCGGGAAAGCGTGCTGATCCTCCCCCCGCCGCCGACCGCCGCCGGCTATGAGGTAGTCTTTCGCCTGCAGAGCACCAGCACTCTGATCCTGCTGGCCTCGCTCTCTTCGCCGCAGGAATTTGTGCAGCGAGCGACCGCCGACACCGCTTTCTGGAGCTTCTACTTCGGTCTGGCCGCCGTCGCCAGCGGCGTGGCGCTGTGGCTGGCGCTGGCCCTGCGCCGGCGTCTGCTATGGGGGATCTGTCTTTTCTCGCTCAATTATCCGCTGGTGGCCGCTCTGCACGGCTTCCCGGAGTGGTTCTTCGGCCACGCCGCGCTGCCCTTCCAGGATTTTATGATCAGTAGCCTCTCGCTGTTCAGCTATGCCACCGCCCTCTGGCTGCACAGCGAGATTTTTGATCTGAAGAAGAATATGCCGCGACTTCATCAGCTGCTGATCGCCGCCGTGATACTCAACCTGGTGCTGCAGGTCAGTATTCCGCTCGGGTTTTACGGCTTCGCGATGCAGATTGAAGGGGTAGTATTCATCATTATCACCCCGGTGCTGCTGTTCACCTCCTGGTGGCTGTGGCGCAAAAAAGCTATCGACCGTACCACCCTGCTGCTGGGTCTGCTGCCGCCGTTCTATGTCGTCGCCGCGGTGCTGGTGCAGTTGTCGATCCATGGGATTATCCCGTTCCATATGGCGATCTATTCCCTCTGGCAGTACGCGCTGATCGTCCACATCATTACGGTGCTGATCATTGCCATCCTGCGGGTGCGTGCTGAAAACCGCCAGCTGGAGCAGAAGCAACGCCTGGCGCGCGAACTGCAGATTGAGCGTGAAGCCAGCTTCCACCAGCGGCAGTTTATGGGCATGGTGGCGCACGAATTTCGCACCCCGCTGGCGGTGATCCAGGCGGCGCTGGAGAATCTTCGCCTCTCGGCGGCCTCGACCAGCCAGGAGGCGCGCTTCGATCGCATCGGCCGCGCCGCCACCCGCCTGGTGCAGCTCACCGATAACTGCCTTGCCGACGCCCGGCTCGCCTCCCACGATCTACACGTCGAGCGCCAGCAGACCGCCCTGCTGACGGTAATCAACATGGCCACCTCGGTGGTGGCCATCTCCCATGATCACTACCTGAACATCCGCCAGCACGGCGCGGTGGAAAGCCCGCAGCTGCAGGCCGATGCCGGCCTGCTGTGCATCGCCATCGCTAATCTGCTGGATAACGCCGTCAAGTATTCGCCCCCCGGTGAAATCGCCATCGATATTCATTCCGATGCCGGGCAAACGGAGCTACGCATTCGCGACCACGGCCCGGGACTCCCCGCCGGACAGGCGGAACTGATCTTTGAGCGCTACCGCCGCGGCGAGCACACATCGCCGGTACCAGGCGGCACCGGTCTCGGACTGTATGTTGCGCGTCAGATAGTGCAGGCTCATGATGGCAAACTGTGGCTGGCCGAGCATGGCCCGGACGGCTGCACCTTTATTCTCACCCTCCCCACGGTTACTTAAGAGGAGAACGACGTATGGCTTTACGGCTGGCGATAATTGAAGATAACGCCGATCTGCTGGATGAACTGCTGGCCTGGCTGGGCTATCGCGGCTTCGAGGTGTGGGGGACGCGCAGCGCCGAAGCCTTCTGGCGGCAACTGCACAGCCATCCGGTGGATATCGTGCTGGTTGATATCGGCCTGCCCGGCGAGGATGGCTTCAGCGTACTGAACTATCTGCATGAGCTGGGGCACTACGGTCTGGTGGTGGTCAGCGCCCGCGGTCAGCAACAGGATAAACTGCAGGCGCTGAGCCTTGGAGCCGATGCCTATCTGATCAAACCGGTAAACTTCGCCCATCTTGCCGAGACCCTCACCGCCCTCGGCGCGCGCCTGCGCCAGGACCGTCCGGCGGCTCCGCCTGCGGAGGCGATCGGCACGCCGCCGGCCGTCTCCCCCGGCAGCTGGCGTCTGCAAGAGGATAAACTGATTTCACCCGACGCCCGGACGCTGGAGTTAACCCAGCAGGAATATCGCCTGGTGGAGCTCCTGATGCGCAATCGCAACGAAGTGTGCAGCAAACTGGATCTCCATGCCTGCCTGTTTTCCCATGAAAGCGAGCCTGACCTGCACCGGATCGACGTGGTGGTTAGCCGCCTGCGTCACAAGGCACGCCAGCAGGGGATCCACCTGCCCGTTCGCGCAATCTTTGGTAAGGGACTGGCCTTTATTTCCTGAACGACGGGGCGCGTCGGCGGCCGCGCGGAATATAAAAAACTCGTAAGTGTTAATTTTTCTCATTTTCTGAGAGAAATGAGAGGAATGAGACTGACGATGACCTTAAGAACTTTCTTATAGTGCTAGCACATCAGGATGATGGCGTAAGATTTTCACGGGACAGAAAAGCATATAACAAAACGTATTAGCCGTTCGCGGCAAATTCTGACACCATGCAACACAATCAGGGTAAAAACGATGGCCATGCAAACGTGGTTAGTTTTATTGCTATGCATTTTTTTCTTCAGCATCTCTGTATACAGTTTTATTTCCTATCTGAAAGACAGGAGGCGGCAGAAATTGACTTTTAACGATAAGCGTTCGATGCGTCGTAAATAATTCACTTTAAAATAATAAAAAATTATTGTAGGTACTTTTATATCTTCAACACACCGCATACGCCCGGAGGATTTGTCACAGCATGGCGTTATGTTTTGCGTAAGGAAATAACGCCATGAGAAACATTAATGTCACCATCAACACCCGCAACGCCTTTGTCCGTGAATCGCTGGTAGCCATGGTCAATGACCTCACCCGGGGCGATCTGCGGGCGCGTTTTTCCTGGCATAACACCGATCTGTCAGCTGAAGATATCATTATCTGCGAAGTGATCCCCGGGGAAATATACCTGTGTAATACCCTGATTAAGAACAGAAAAAGAGGAAGCTCGCTGATTATCCTCCATAGCTATGACCAGCTGCCGGAAGATGAGTTCATGATTAACTGCCTGAAAGGGGTCATTTTTGTTTCGCTAAAAACGGCCAGTATTCCGCAATTGCTGACGATCATTAAAAGCGAGCTCCAGCATTGTATGACCCCCACGGCTACCGACGCCGCAGGCCGGGAACTCAGCTGCGCCAGCTGTCCGCATCGCGTGTTATCGCGATCGCAGACCGCCGTAGTGCACGGTATTCTCGAAGGGCTGGATATGAGTAAAATCGCCGCCCTGCAGCGTGTGAGTCCCCGCACCGCCGCCTATCATAAGAATAAGATCATGGAAAAATACAGCCTGAATAATAATCATGAATTTTTCCAGTTTATGAATCTTTTACGTGAGCGCTGGTAGGCAAACAGCAGCACAAAAAAAATAAGATATTGACCTGGCTATATTGTCGGAAATCCGAAAATAGCCGCAGGATGCTAAAAAATATCCAGCGCTGGCGGACATAACGTTAAACTCTGACGCTTCCTCGGTATAAAGACGTTACCGCCCGTCTTTATATAATAAAAAACACGCTACACGAGGAAAACTGATACTTCGTCACATTGCCCCTGACGTGCCTGTCAGGGGTCTTTTTTCCGTGTGGAATAGCGCCCTCAGTGAAAGGGCGCGGCAGGATCAGGCTTCCGCTTTCTCCACTTCCCAGTCCGGCTGCGCTTCCTCGTCGGTCAGCAACCCTTCATTTTTCGACAGCATCGCGGTGGCGATGCCATTACCCAGCACGTTGATGGCAGAGCGCCCCATGTCGAGGAAATGGTCGATACCCATCAGCAGCAGGATCCCGGCGACCGGTATATTGAAGCTGGGGATCGTCGCCGCCAGCACCACCAGCGCCGAACGCGGCACCCCGGCGATACCTTTCGAGGCCAGCATCAGGGTCAGCATCATGACCGTAATCTCGCTAAAGCTCAGCGGCACGTTATAGGCCTGGGCGATAAACATCGCGGCGAAGGAGCAGTAGACCATCGAGCCAACGAGGTTGAACGAGTAGCCAATCGGCAGGACGAACGAGACGATATTGCGCGAGCAGCCAAACTTCACCAGTCGCTCGAGGGTCTTCGGATAGGCCGCTTCCGAGCTGCTGGTGGTAAAGGCCACCAGCACCGGATCTTTCAGCATGTTCAGCAGGCGGAAAACCTCTTTTTTCAGCACCATATAGCCGACGGCAATTAGCACCGCGCTGGTCAACAGCACCGCCAGGTAGTAGCCGCCGATGAACGAAGCATAGTTGAGCAGGATCCCCAGCCCCTGGGAGGCAATCACCGACGAGATGGCGGCGAAGATGGCCAGCGGCGCAACGTACATCACATAGCCCGTAACCTTCAGCATAATGTGCGACACCACGTTAAGGGCCGCCACCAGCGGAGCATTAAACTTCTCCCCCAGCGACGCGCCGGCGATGCCGAAGAACATCGAGAACACCACGATCTGCAGGATCTCGTTGTTGGCCATCGCCTCGGTGATGCTGGTGGGGATAGTGTGCGACAGGAATCCTTTCAGGCTCATGCCGCTGACCGCCAGGCCGGTATCCACTGCCTCTTTCGGCACCGCCAGGTTTAACCCGGCGCCCGGGTGCTGGAAGGTGACGATCACCAGCCCGACGAGAATGGATAATACCGAGGAGGTGATGAACCAGACCATCGCCTTGCCGCCTACCCGGCCGATGGTCGCCGTCTCGCCGAGGCGCATAATGCCGACCGTCAGGGTGCTGAACACCAACGGCGCGATGACCATTTTGATCAACCGCAGAAACAGATCGGTGAGCAGCGTAATATTATCCGCCCAGGCGGAGACGGTGGTTGGCGTCGCGTAGGCATGGATAGCCGCGCCGGAGAGGATCCCCATCAGCATAAAAATGACGATGAAGAGCGTGAGTTTGTTTGCGTTTGCCACAGCAATGACCCCTGATTATTTAACACGTTGATTTTTAAGTGCATATTTTATTATTATGAGAATGCACTGATTTATTCACCGCATAAATCTAATTAAAGCCCCCGCGGATACAACTATTTTTTGCTTTTTTAAACTAAAAGTTGATATCACCCCGGATATCGGCCGCGGGAGCGCCCGGCGTCGCGGCGGTTATCCAGACATTTCTCAACCTTCTTTTCATAATTCCTCCATTTTTACGGCCCCTTCCCTCACTAAACTAGTATCATTCAGCGAAACGCTTCAGGATGAGACCGTAAACTAATGAAAGGCAGTAACATACGTCGTTGGGGCGCCGCGCTGGCGGTAGTGATTATCGCCGGGGCCGCCTACTGGTTCTGGCACGATCGCGGGACGAGCGGCAGCGGGGCTCCCGCCGCCGGACAGGGCCCGCAGGGGCCGGGCGGCGCACGCCATGGCCGCTTTGGCGCCGCGCTGGCGCCGGTGCAGGC
>NZ_JH414798.1:161092-238804 GCF_000238715.1 Klebsiella sp. 4_1_44FAA | reverse complement strand
TGGGTACGGTGACGGCGGCCAACACCGTCACCGTCCGCAGCCGGGTCGACGGCCAACTGCTGAGCCTTCACTTCCAGGAGGGTCAGCAGGTCAAAGCCGGCGACCTGCTGGCGCAGATCGACCCCAGCCAGTTTAAAGTCGCTCTCGCCCAGGCGCAGGGTCAGCTGGCGAAAGATCAGGCCACCCTTGCCAACGCCCGCCGCGATCTCGCTCGTTACCAGCAGCTGGTGAAGACCAACCTCGTCTCCCGCCAGGAGCTCGACACTCAGCAGTCGCTGGTGGTGGAATCCGCCGGCACGGTGAAAGCTGATGAAGCGGCCGTCGCCAGCGCCCAGCTGCAGCTCGACTGGACCCGCATTACCGCGCCAATTGACGGCCGCGTCGGCTTAAAGCAGGTCGATATCGGCAACCAGATCTCCAGCGGGGATACCACCGGGATCGTGGTCCTTACCCAGACGCACCCGATCGACGTGGTCTTTACCCTGCCGGAAAGCAGCATCGCCACGGTGGTGCAGGCGCAGAAAGCGGGCAAAGCGCTCAGCGTCGAGGCCTGGGATCGCACCAATAAGCAGAAAATCAGCGTCGGCGAGCTGCTGAGCCTCGATAACCAGATCGATGCGACCACCGGGACCATCAAGCTGAAGGCACGCTTTAGCAATCTGGACGACGCGCTGTTCCCCAATCAGTTCGTTAACGCCCGCCTGCTGGTGGACACCCAGCAGAACGCGGTGGTGATCCCTGCCGCCGCGCTGCAGATGGGCAACGAAGGGCATTTCGTATGGGTGCTGAACGATGAGAATAAGGTCAGCAAACACAGCGTGACGCCCGGCATCCAGGACAGCCAGAAAGTAGTCATCAGCGCCGGACTTTCCGCCGGAGATCGCGTGGTCACCGACGGGATTGACCGCCTGACCGAGGGGGCGAAGGTGGAAGTTGTCACCGCCAGCAGCGGCGAGCAGGCGCAGCCCGCCCCGCGCCAGAGCGGTAAACACGGAGCGCGTTCCTGATGCAGGTGTTACCCCCAGGCCGCACCGGCGGCCCGTCCCGGCTGTTTATTATGCGTCCGGTGGCCACCACTCTGCTGATGGTGGCTATCCTGCTGGCCGGGATCATCGGCTACCGCTTTCTGCCGGTCTCCGCCCTGCCGGAGGTCGATTACCCGACCATTCAGGTAGTCACCCTCTATCCGGGCGCCAGCCCGGACGTGGTGACCTCCGCCATCACCGCCCCGCTGGAGCGCCAGTTCGGCCAGATGTCAGGCCTCAAGCAGATGTCGTCGCAAAGCTCCGGCGGCGCCTCGGTAGTCACGCTGCAGTTCCAGCTGACCCTGCCGCTGGACGTCGCCGAGCAGGAAGTGCAGGCGGCCATTAACGCCGCCACCAACCTGCTGCCGAGCGATCTGCCGAATCCGCCGGTCTACAGCAAGGTGAACCCGGCGGATCCGCCGATCATGACCCTCGCCGTCACCTCCTCCGCGATCCCGATGACCCAGGTTGAGGACATGGTGGAGACCCGGGTGGCGCAGAAGATCTCCCAGGTTTCCGGCGTCGGTCTGGTGACCCTCGCCGGCGGCCAGCGCCCGGCGGTGCGGGTGAAGCTTAACGCCCAGGCCATCGCCGCCCTCGGCCTGACCAGCGAAACCGTGCGCACCGCTATCACCAGCGCCAACGTTAACTCCGCGAAAGGCAGCCTCGACGGTCCGGCCCGCGCGGTGACGCTTTCCGCTAACGATCAGATGCAGTCCGCTGAGGATTATCGCCGGCTGATTATCGCTTATCAGAACGGGGCGCCGATCCGGCTCGGCGATGTCGCCAGCGTCGAACAAGGGGCCGAAAACAGCTGGCTCGGGGCGTGGGCCAACCAGCAGCGGGCCATCGTGATGAACGTCCAGCGCCAGCCGGGGGCCAACATCATCGACACCGCCGACAGCATTCGCCAGATGCTGCCGCAGCTCACCGAGAGCCTGCCGAAATCGGTGAAGGTGCAGGTCCTCTCCGACCGGACCACCAACATCCGCGCCTCGGTGCGCGACACCCAGTTTGAGCTGATGCTGGCCATCGCCCTGGTGGTGATGATCATCTACCTGTTTCTGCGCAACGTGCCGGCGACCATTATTCCCGGCGTCGCGGTGCCGCTGTCGCTGGTGGGCACTTTCGCGGTGATGGTGTTCCTCGACTTCTCGATCAACAACCTGACGCTGATGGCCCTGACCATCGCCACCGGCTTCGTGGTGGATGATGCCATCGTGGTGATCGAGAACATCTCGCGCTATATCGAAAAAGGCGAGAAGCCGCTGGCCGCCGCGCTGAAGGGCGCGGGGGAGATCGGCTTCACCATCATCTCCCTCACCTTCTCGCTGATCGCGGTGCTGATCCCGCTGCTGTTTATGGGCGATATCGTCGGCCGCCTGTTCCGCGAATTCGCCGTCACCCTTGCCGTCGCTATTCTTATCTCGGCGGTGGTCTCCCTGACCCTGACGCCGATGATGTGCGCCCGCATGTTAAGCCACGAATCGCTGCGTAAGCAGAACCGATTCTCGCGGGCCAGCGAGCGTTTCTTCGAACGGGTGATCGCCGTCTATGGCCGCTGGCTGAGCCGGGTGCTGAACCATCCGTGGCTGACGCTCGGCGTCGCCCTGAGCACCCTGGCGCTGTCGATTATCCTGTGGGTCTTTATCCCGAAAGGCTTTTTCCCGATCCAGGATAACGGCATTATCCAGGGCACCCTCCAGGCGCCGCAGTCGGTCTCCTTCGCCAGCATGGCCGAGCGCCAGCGTCAGGTGGCCAGCATTATCCTTAAGGATCCGGCAGTTGAGAGTCTGACCTCCTTCGTCGGCGTCGACGGCACCAACCCGGCGCTGAACAGCGCCCGCCTGCAGATCAACCTCAAGCCGCTGGACGAACGCGACGACCGCGTCCAGATGGTGATTAGCCGTCTGCAGCAGGCGGTGGACGGCGTCCCCGGCGTGGCGCTCTACCTGCAGCCGACCCAGGACCTGACCATCGACACCACGGTGAGCCGCACCCAGTATCAATTCACCCTGCAGGCAAACTCCCTCGAGGCGCTGAGCACCTGGGTGCCGCCGCTGCTCAGCCGCCTGCAGGCCCAGCCGCAGCTGGCCGACGTCAGCAGCGACTGGCAGGACAAAGGCCTGGCCGCCTATATCAAGGTGGATCGCGACAGCGCCAGCCGCCTCGGCATCTCAATGGCCGATGTCGATAACGCGCTGTACAACGCCTTCGGCCAGCGGCTGATCTCCACTATTTACACTCAGGCGAATCAGTATCGCGTGGTGCTCGAGCAGGATACCGAGGCGACGCCGGGCCTGGCGGCGCTGGAGAATATCCGCCTCACCAGCAGCGACGGCGGCATCGTGCCGTTGACCGCCATCGCCACGGTGGAGCAGCGCTTTACCCCGCTGTCGGTGAACCACCTCGATCAGTTCCCGGTGACCACCATCTCGTTTAACGTCCCGGACAACTACTCGCTGGGCGAAGCGGTGGAGGCGATCCTCGCCGCCGAACAGTCGCTGGATTTCCCGACCGATATTCGCACCCAGTTCCAGGGCAGCTCGCTGGCCTTCCAGTCGGCGCTCGGCAGCACCGTCTGGCTGGTGGTCGCCGCGGTGGTGGCGATGTATATCGTGCTGGGGGTGCTGTACGAGAGCTTTATCCACCCGATCACGATTCTCTCCACCCTGCCCACCGCCGGGGTCGGGGCGCTGCTGGCGCTGTGGCTGGCGGGCAGCGAGCTGGACGTGATCGCCATCATCGGCATCATTCTGCTGATCGGCATCGTGAAGAAGAACGCCATCATGATGATCGACTTCGCGCTGGCCGCTGAGCGCGAGCAGGGCATGCCGCCGCGGGAGGCGATCTACCAGGCCTGTCTGCTGCGTTTTCGGCCGATCCTGATGACTACCCTCGCCGCCCTGCTCGGCGCCCTGCCGCTGATGCTGAGCACCGGCGTCGGCGCCGAGCTGCGGCGTCCGCTGGGGATCGGCATGGTCGGCGGTCTGATGCTCAGCCAGGTGCTGACCCTGTTCACCACCCCGGTGATCTATCTGCTGTTCGACCGCCTGTCGCTGCACCTGAAGCGCCGCTTCCCGCGTCAGGAAGAGGAGGCGTAAGTGAAGTTTTTCGCCCTCTTCATTTACCGCCCGGTGGCGACGATCCTCATCTCGCTGGCCATCACCCTGTGCGGCATTCTCGGCTTCCGGCTGCTGCCGGTAGCCCCGCTGCCGCAGGTGGACTTCCCGGTGATCATGGTTAGCGCCTCGCTGCCGGGAGCCTCGCCGGAGACCATGGCCTCGTCGGTGGCCACCCCGCTGGAGCGCTCCCTGGGGCGGATTGCCGGGGTCAATGAGATGACCTCCTCCAGCTCGCTCGGCAGCACCCGCATCATTCTCGAGTTTAACTTCGACCGCGATATCAACGGCGCGGCGCGCGACGTTCAGGCGGCGATCAACGCCGCGCAAAGCCTGCTGCCGAGCGGAATGCCCAGCCGGCCGACCTATCGCAAAGCCAATCCGTCGGATGCGCCGATCATGATCCTGACGCTGACCTCGGACACCTACTCCCAGGGTGAGCTGTATGATTTCGCCTCCACCCAGCTGGCGCAGACCATCGCGCAGATCGACGGCGTGGGCGATGTCGACGTCGGCGGCAGCTCCCTGCCGGCGGTGCGCGTCGACCTTAACCCACAGGCGCTGTTTAACCAGGGCGTGTCGCTGGACGCGGTGCGCACCGCCATCAGCGACGCCAACGTGCGCAAACCGCAGGGGGCGCTGGAGGACAGCGCGCACCGCTGGCAGGTGCAGACCAACGATGAGCTGAAGACCGCCGCCGACTATCAGCCGCTGATCGTCCACTACCAGAATGGCGCCGCGGTGCGGCTGGGAGATGTCGCCACCGTCTCGGATTCGGTGCAGGACGTACGCAACGCCGGGATGACCAACGCCAAACCGGCGATCCTGCTGATGATCCGCAAACTGCCGGAAGCCAATATTATCCAGACAGTGGACAGCATCCGCGCCCGCCTGCCGGAGCTGCAGCAGACCATTCCGGCGGCTATCGACCTGCAGATCGCCCAGGACCGCTCGCCGACCATCCGCGCCTCGCTGGAGGAGGTGGAGCAGACGCTGGTGATTTCGGTGGCGCTGGTGATCCTCGTGGTGTTCCTGTTCCTGCGCTCGGGGCGCGCCACGCTGATCCCGGCCGTCGCCGTCCCGGTTTCCTTAATCGGCACCTTCGCCGCGATGTATTTGTGCGGCTTCAGCCTCAATAACCTGTCGCTGATGGCCCTGACCATCGCCACCGGCTTCGTGGTGGATGACGCTATCGTGGTGCTGGAGAATATCTCCCGCCATCTGGAGGCGGGGATGAAACCGCTGCAGGCGGCGCTGCAGGGGAGCCGCGAGGTCGGCTTTACCGTGCTGTCGATGAGCCTGTCGCTGGTGGCGGTGTTTCTGCCGCTGTTGCTGATGGGCGGCCTGCCCGGCCGCCTGCTGCGTGAGTTCGCCGTCACCCTGTCGGTGGCGATCGGCATCTCGCTGGCGGTCTCCCTCACCCTGACGCCGATGATGTGCGGCTGGCTGCTGAAAAGCGGCAAGCCCCACCAGCCGACGCGCAACCGCGGCTTTGGCCGCCTGCTGGTGGCCGTGCAGGGCGGCTATGGTAAATCGTTAAAATGGGTGCTGAAGCATAGCCGCCTGACCGGCCTGGTGGTGCTGGGCACCATCGCCCTCAGCGTCTGGCTCTACATTTCGATCCCGAAAACCTTCTTCCCGGAGCAGGACACCGGGGTGCTGATGGGCGGCATTCAGGCCGACCAGAGCATCTCCTTCCAGGCGATGCGCGGCAAGCTGCAGGACTTTATGAAGATCATTCGCGAAGATCCGGCGGTGGATAACGTCACCGGCTTTACCGGCGGCTCTCGGGTCAACAGCGGGATGATGTTTATCACCCTCAAGCCGCGCGACCAGCGCCACGAGACGGCGCAGCAGGTGATCGACCGGCTGCGCAAAAAGCTGGCCAACGAGCCCGGGGCCAACCTGTTCCTGATGGCGGTGCAGGATATCCGCGTCGGCGGCCGGCAGTCGAACGCCAGCTATCAGTACACCCTGCTGTCCGACGACCTGTCGGCGCTGCGCGAGTGGGAGCCGAAGACCCGCAAAGCGCTGGCGGCGCTGCCGGAGCTGGCGGACGTCAACTCCGATCAGCAGGACAATGGCGCCGAAATGGACCTGGTCTATGACCGGGATACCATGTCGCGCCTCGGCATCAGCGTCCAGGACGCCAACAACCTGCTGAACAACGCCTTTGGCCAGCGGCAGATCTCTACCATCTACCAGCCGCTCAACCAGTATAAGGTGGTGATGGAGGTGGATCCGGCCTACACCCAGGACGTCAGCGCCCTGGATAAGATGTTCGTCATTAACAGCGACGGCAAGCCGATCCCGCTGGCCTACTTCGCCAAATGGCAGCCGGCCAATGCCCCGCTGTCGGTGAACCACCAGGGGCTGTCGGCGGCATCCACTATCTCCTTTAACCTGCCCACCGGCCGCTCGCTGTCGGAAGCCAGCGAGGCCATTGACCGCGCGATGACCCAGCTCGGGGTGCCGTCGAGCGTGCGCGGCTCCTTTGCCGGTACCGCTCAGGTGTTCCAGCAGACCATGAACGCGCAGGTGATCCTGATCCTCGCGGCTATCGCCACGGTCTATATCGTGCTGGGGGTGCTATATGAGAGCTATGTGCATCCGTTGACCATCCTCTCGACGCTGCCCTCCGCCGGGGTGGGCGCTCTGCTGGCGCTGGAGATCTTCGATGCCCCGTTCAGCCTAATCGCCCTGATTGGGATTATGTTATTAATTGGCATCGTTAAGAAAAACGCCATCATGATGGTTGATTTTGCCCTGGAGGCGCAGCGTAACGGCAACCTGACGCCGGAAGAGGCGATTTTCCAGGCCTGCCTGCTGCGTTTCCGGCCGATTATGATGACCACCCTCGCCGCGCTGTTCGGCGCCCTGCCGCTGGTGCTCTCCGGGGGCGATGGCTCTGAGCTGCGCCAGCCGCTGGGGATCACCATCGTCGGCGGTCTGGTGATGAGCCAGCTGTTAACGCTCTACACCACGCCGGTGGTCTATCTTTTCTTTGACCGTCTGCGGCTGCGTTTTTCGCGTCACTCCTCTCAACCGGTAAGCGAATAACATGACAGACCTCCCGGCCAGCGTGCGCTGGCAGCTATGGATAGTGGCGTTCGGCTTCTTTATGCAGTCGCTGGACACCACCATCGTTAATACCGCCCTCCCCTCGATGGCCAAAAGCCTCGGGGAGAGTCCGCTGCATATGCATATGATTATCGTCTCCTATGTGTTAACGGTGGCGGTGATGCTGCCGGCCAGCGGCTGGCTGGCCGACCGGGTCGGGGTGCGCAATATCTTCTTCACCGCCATCGTGCTGTTTACCGCCGGATCGCTGTTTTGCGCCCAGGCCAGCACCCTCGACCAGCTGGTGATGGCGCGGGTGCTGCAGGGGGTCGGCGGCGCGATGATGGTGCCGGTCGGCCGCCTGACGGTGATGAAGATCGTCCCGCGCGATCAGTATATGGCGGCGATGACCTTCGTCACCCTGCCGGGCCAGGTCGGTCCGCTGCTCGGCCCGGCGCTGGGCGGGGTGCTGGTGGAGTACGCCTCCTGGCACTGGATCTTCCTTATCAATATCCCGGTGGGGATCGTTGGCGCGATCGCCACCCTCTGTCTGATGCCCAACTACACCATGCAGACCCGGCGCTTCGATCTCTCCGGCTTTCTGCTGCTGGCCGCCGGAATGGCGACCCTGACCCTGGCGCTCGACGGCCAGAAAGGGCTCGGCATTTCCCCTGCCTGGCTGGCGGGGCTGGTGGCCGTCGGCCTCTGCGCCCTGCTGCTCTACCTGTGGCACGCCCGCGGTAACGCCCGGGCGTTGTTTAGCCTTAACCTGTTTCGCAACCGCACCTTCTCCCTCGGCCTCGGCGGCAGCTTCGCGGGACGCATCGGCAGCGGCATGCTGCCGTTTATGACCCCGGTGTTTCTGCAGATCGGCCTCGGCTTCTCCCCCTTTCACGCCGGGCTGATGATGATCCCGATGGTGCTCGGCAGCATGGGCATGAAGCGGATCGTGGTCCAGGTGGTCAACCGCTTCGGCTACCGTCGGGTGCTGGTCACCAGCACCCTGGGCCTGGCGGCGGTCAGTCTGCTGTTTATGTTTAGCGCCCTGGCCGGCTGGTATTACGCGCTGCCGCTGGTCCTGTTTCTGCAGGGGATGATCAACGCCAGCCGCTTCTCCTCGATGAATACCCTGACGCTGAAAGATCTCCCGGACGATCTGGCCAGCAGCGGCAACAGCCTGCTGTCGATGGTGATGCAGCTGTCGATGAGTATCGGCGTGACCATCGCCGGGCTGCTGCTGGGGCTGTATGGCCAGCAGCATATGAGCCTCGACGCCGCCAGCACCCATCAGGTCTTTCTCTACACCTATCTGAGCATGGCGGCGATCATCGCCCTGCCGGCGCTCATCTTTTCCCGGGTACCGGATGACGTCGGCAGCAATACCGTCCTCCGTCGACGCAACAGGAGTGGATCGTGAAATTTTGGCGCCCGGGTATTACCGGCAAGCTGTTCCTCGCTATATTCGCCACCTGCATCGTGCTGCTGATCAGCATGCACTGGGCGGTGCGTATCAGTTTTGAACGCGGGTTTATCGACTATATCAAGCGCGGCAATGAGCAGCGCTTAACCATGCTCAGCGACGCGCTGAGCGAGCAGTATGCCCAGCATGGCAGCTGGGCGTTTCTGCGCAACAATGACCGCTTTATCTTCCAGCTGCTGCGCACCTTCGAACGGGATAATGACGACCGCTCGCCGCCGCCGGATGGCCCCCCTGACGGCCCGCGCCCGAGGCCGGAAATGCCGCCCCACGGCTGGCGCACCATGTTCTGGGTGGTGGATCAGTCGGGGCGCGTGCTGGTGGGGCCGCGAGAGCGCGTCCCGGAGGATGGTACCCAGCGCAGCATCGTGGTCAACGGCGCGGAGGTGGGCAAAGTGATCGCCTCGCCGGTAGAGCGGCTGACGCGCAATACCGACATTAACTTCGACCGGCAGCAAAAGCGCACCAGCTGGCTGATCGTCGCCCTTGCCACCCTGCTTGCCGCGCTGGCCACTTTCCCGTTGGCCCGCGGTCTGCTGGCGCCGGTGAAGCGGCTGGTGGAAGGCACCCATAAGCTGGCGGCGGGCGACTTTTCCACCCGCGTGACGGTGACCGGCGGTGATGAGCTCGGCCGCCTGGCGCAGGATTTTAACCAGCTCGCCAGCACCCTGGAGCGCAACCAGCAGATGCGTCGCGATCTGATGGCCGATATCTCCCATGAGCTGCGTACCCCGCTGGCGGTGCTGCGCGGCGAGCTGGAGGCGATTCAGGACGGGGTCCGGCGCTTTACCCCCGAGTCGATTCCTTCTCTGCAGGCCGAGGTGGCTACCCTCACCAAGCTGGTCGACGATCTCCATCAGCTGTCGATGTCCGACGAGGGGGCGCTGGCCTACCAGAAAACCTCGCTGGATATCATCACCCTGCTGGAAGTGGCGGCGGGCGCTTTTCGCGAGCGCTTCGCCAGCCGGCAGCTAAGCATTCAGGTGTCGCTCCCGGAGCAGGCGATGATCTTCGGCGACCGCGACCGCCTGATGCAGCTCTTCAACAATCTGCTGGAGAACAGCCTGCGCTATACCGACAGCGGCGGCAGCCTGCACATCACCGCCCGCCGCAGCGGCCGGATGCTGGTGATTGACTTCGCCGACAGCGCCCCCGGCGTCAGCGATGAGCAGCTGGCCCGCCTGTGCGAACGCTTTTACCGGGCGGAAGGATCGCGCAACCGCGCCAGCGGCGGCTCCGGCCTCGGGCTGGCGATTTGCCTCAATATCGTAGCGGCCCACGGCGGCACCCTGCGTGCCGACCATTCGCCTTTTGGCGGGGTTAGCATTAAAGTTGAGTTACCTCTGGAACATGATTTACCGAGAGACGTATGACTGAATTGCCTGTAGATGAAAACACCCCACGCATCCTTATCGTGGAAGATGAACCGAAGCTCGGCCAACTGCTGATTGATTATTTGCAGGCCGCCGGCTATGCGCCTGCGTTGATTAACCACGGCGACAAGGTCCTGCCCTACGTCCGGCAGACGCCGCCGCACCTGATCCTGCTGGATCTGATGCTGCCCGGTACCGACGGTCTGACGCTGTGCCGGGAAATTCGCCGCTTCTCCGATGTTCCGGTGGTGATGGTGACGGCGAAAATCGAAGAGATCGACCGTTTGCTGGGGCTGGAAATAGGCGCCGACGACTATATCTGCAAGCCCTACAGCCCGCGGGAAGTGGTCGCCCGGGTAAAAACCATCCTCCGCCGCTGCAAGCCGCAGCGCGATCTGCAGGCGCTGGACGCCCAGAGCCCGCTGATTGTCGACGAAGGTCGTTTTCAGGCCTCCTGGCGCGACAAGCTGCTGGACCTCACTCCCGCCGAGTTCCGGCTGCTGAAAACCCTCTCCCAGGAGCCGGGCAAAGTGTTCTCCCGCGAACAGCTACTCAACCATCTGTATGACGATTATCGGGTAGTCACCGATCGCACCATCGACAGCCACATCAAGAACCTGCGGCGCAAGCTGGAGGCGCTGGACGCCGAGCAGTCGTTTATCCGCGCGGTGTATGGCGTTGGCTACCGCTGGGAAGCGGACGCCTGCCGGCTGGCGTAGTTAGCCTTTTCCCGGCTCGCGCTGCGCTTCGCCGGGCTACACGTTCACCGCCATCTGCAATCCGTAGCCCGGGTAAGGCGTTTACGCCGCAACCCGGGGAACTCCCTAGAGCCTATCCCACCAGGCGTTATTAACGCTGTCAGTGTGAGTACTGCCCAGGTTCAAAATGGCAAACAAATTAGCCATACTGAAAGATACCTATCTGATATTTACTCCCCTTCGCCGCGGCGCTACAATGCCCGCCCTTAATGTGGGGACACTCCCCAACTCGCCGCACCAGGTGCGGCGAATCTGACCTGTCATCAGAACGAGAACACCATGTTTAAACCAGAACTCCTCTCCCCGGCGGGAACGCTGAAGAATATGCGTTACGCTTTCGCCTATGGCGCCGATGCCGTCTATGCCGGCCAGCCGCGCTACTCGCTGCGCGTGCGTAACAACGAATTCAATCACGAAAATCTGCAGCTCGGCATCAATGAAGCCCACGCGCTGGGTAAAAAATTCTATGTGGTGGTCAACATCGCCCCGCATAACGCCAAGCTGAAAACGTTTATTCGCGATCTGAAGCCGGTGGTGGAGATGGGTCCGGACGCGCTGATCATGTCCGATCCGGGTTTAATCATGCTGGTGCGGGAACACTTCCCGGAGATGCCGATCCATCTTTCAGTGCAGGCCAACGCCGTCAACTGGGCGACGGTCAAATTCTGGCAGCAGATGGGGCTCACCCGCGTGATCCTGTCGCGTGAACTGTCGCTGGATGAAATCGAAGAGATTCGCCGCCAGGTGCCGGAGATGGAGATTGAGATTTTCGTCCACGGCGCGCTGTGCATGGCCTACTCCGGCCGCTGCCTGCTCTCCGGGTATATCAACAAGCGCGACCCGAACCAGGGGACCTGCACCAACGCCTGCCGCTGGGAATACAACGTGGCGGAAGGCAAAGAGGACGACGTCGGCAACATCGTCCACAAATATGAGCCGATCCCGGTGCAGACCGTGGAGCCTACCCTCGGCATCGGCGCGCCGACCGATAAAGTCTTTATGATTGAGGAAGCCAAACGTCCGGGCGAATACATGACCGCCTTTGAGGACGAACACGGCACCTACATCATGAACTCGAAAGATCTGCGGGCTATCGCCCACGTTGAGCGTCTGACCCAGATGGGCGTTCACTCGCTGAAGATCGAAGGCCGCACCAAATCCTTCTACTACTGCGCGCGCACCGCTCAGGTTTACCGCAAGGCGATCGACGATGCCGCCGCCGGCAAACCGTTCGATACCAGCCTGCTGGAGACCCTGGAGGGGCTGGCCCACCGCGGGTACACCGAAGGCTTCCTGCGCCGCCATACCCATGACGATTATCAGAACTACGAGTACGGCTACTCCGTCTCCGAGCGCCAGCAGTTTGTCGGCGAATTCACCGGAGAGCGTAACGGCCCGCTGGCGGCCGTGGCGGTCAAAAATAAGTTCAGCGTCGGCGACAGCCTTGAGCTGATGACCCCGCAGGGTAACGTCAACTTCACCCTTGAGCATATGGAGAATGGCAAAGGCGAAACCATGCCGGTGGCCCCGGGCGATGGCTATACCGTCTGGTTGCCTGTGCCGGACGACCTGCCCCTGCAGTATGCCCTGCTGATGCGCAACTTTACTGGTCAAACAACCAGAAATCCGCACGGTAACTAGTTAATTTGCGTTATTTTTTCACGATGTAAGGATATTAGAATCGGATCACATACCGTTTCGATCGAAACAGGTATCATCCATTTCGCTGAAAAACATAACCCATAAATGCTAGTTGTACCAGGAACCACCTCCTTAGCCTGCGTAATCTCCCTTACGCGGGCTTATTTTTTTGCCTCCCCTCCGGTCTTCGCTTTCGTCATGCGGTACACTTTATGCAACATTGAGCAATAAAGGTTCCCTTGATGATGTCTACGTTTCCTGCCAGCTTACTGATCCTTAACGGCAAAGGTGCCAATGAACCGCAGCTACGCGAAGCGGTTAACCTGTTACGCGATGAAGGGATTGATATTCACGTCCGCGTGACCTGGGAAAAGGGCGATGCCGCTCGGTTTATCGATGAAGCCCTGCAGCTGAACGTTGAAACGGTGATCGCCGGCGGTGGCGATGGCACCATTAATGAAGTGGCGACCGCGCTGGTGGAGCGCGGCGGCAAGATGGCGCTGGGGATTTTACCGCTGGGCACGGCTAACGACTTTGCCACCAGCGTCGGTATTCCGCAGGATCTGGCCAGCGCCCTCAAGCTGGCGATCGTCGGCCGCGATGTGCCGATAGATATCGCCAGGGTGAATGATAAAACCGGCTTTATTAATATGGCGACCGGCGGGTTCGGCACCCGGATCACCACCGAAACGCCGGAAAAACTCAAGGCCGCGCTCGGCGGTGTCTCTTATTTAATCCACGGTCTGATGCGCATGGATACCCTGAAGCCGGACCGCTGCGAGATCCGCGGGGAGAACTTTCACTGGCAGGGCGATGCGCTGGTCATCGGCATCGGCAACGGCCGCCAGGCCGGCGGCGGACAGCAGCTGTGCCCGGAGGCGTTGATTAACGATGGTCTGCTGCATCTGCGCATTTTCACCGGCGAAGAGCTGATCCCTGCCCTGTTCAGCACCCTGGCGAATCCGGAAAACTCGCCGAATATTGTTGACGGTGTCTCCTCGTGGTTTGAGATCACCGCCCCCCATGAGATGACCTTTAATCTCGACGGCGAGCCGCTCAGCGGCAAAACCTTCCGTATGGAGCTGTTACCGGCGGCCCTGCGCTGCCGGCTGCCGCCCGACTGCCCGCTGCTACGCTGATCAGGCTTCGCAAAGCAAAGACGGCGCCCGGCTGGTATACAGCAGCCGGGTTCGTTGATTGAGCCTCTGAATGTTAAGGTAAAACGGCACCTGCGGCTGCAGGGAAAAAACCTGGGCAGGATATCGATCCAAACACCGCGCTTACATTAATAGACGATACCCACAATCACAAAAAACCTATAACATCAAATAGTTACCTATCAAAATGGGCGCGTCTGCCGTGAGACAATGCGCCATAAAGCTTAGTATTCCGCCACCTCGCGCGCCATTTCGCGCGTATATTGCCGACTGGCGTTAACCAGCATCTGCGTATAGGCCGTCTGCGCCTGGCCGCTGACCAGCGCATCGACCGTCAGGGTTTCGAGGATCTTCCCGTACTGCATCACCGCCACTTTCTGGCATAAGTGGGCAATAACCCCAAGATCGTGGGTGACCATCAGGTAAGTGAGCTTAGCCTCCCGCTGCAATTCTGCCAGCAGGTTAAGGATCTCAGCCTGCACCGACACATCCAGCGCCGACGTCGGCTCATCCAGCAGCAGCACCTGAGGCTCAAGAATCAGCGCTCTGGCTATCGCCACGCGCTGCCGCTGCCCGCCGGAGAGCTGATGCGGATAGCGCTCGCGAAAGGCGCGGTTGAGGCCAACTTTATCCAGCAGCACATTGATCCGCCGGTCGCGGTCGTTGATACGATGGATCTGCAGCGGCTCTTCGAGGATATCGCCAATGGTGTGACGGGGATGCAGCGATCCGTAGGGGTCCTGAAATACCATCTGCACCTGACGGCAGCGCTCGCGGCTAATTTCATGCCCTAAGGGCTGAGCATCGATGGTCAGTTCCCCCTGCCAGTGGGTAAACAGCCCCGCCAGGCACTTGAGCACCGTCGTTTTACCGGAACCGGACTCTCCTACCAGACCGTAGATCTCGCCGGGCTTAACGTGGAAACTGACGTCATACAGCACCTGGTTACGCTTCTCCCCCTCGCCAAACGCGAGGTTGAGATGTTGAACTTCAATCATTATCCGCTCCTTAATCCGTTAACCAGCTGGCCTGACGCTGCAGCACCGGCAGTATCGGGCGACGATGCTGCATATCCGGCAGCGAGTTAATCAATCCCTGAGTGTAGGGGTGACGGGCGTTATCGAGATCTTTAGCGGCGATGGACTCCACTACCCGTCCGGCGTACATCACCAGCACCCGGTCGCAGAAGCTGCGCACGAGGTTGATATCGTGGCTGATAAAAATCAGCCCCAGCCCGCGCGACTGAACCAGGTCATCCAGCAGGCCCAGCACCTGCAGGCGCACCGACACGTCCAGCGCGGAGGTGGGCTCATCGGCAATGATCAGCTCCGGGTCGGTAATCAGCATCATGGCGATCATGATGCGCTGCCCCTGTCCGCCAGATATTTCATGCGGATAAAGCTGATAAACGCGCTCCGGCTGGCGAATACGCACCACCTCCAGCATCTCCAGCGCCCTGGCTTTCGCCTCATCTTTACGCCCGGGATGATGAGTAAGCCAGGCCTCGGCGATTTGCTTACCCACGCAGACCACCGGATTCAGCGAATATTTCGGGTCCTGCATAATCATCGAGATACGTTTGCCGCGTACGCCGCGCATCTGCGCTTCGCTAAGATGCTGCAGATCGAGGTCGGCAAACTGCATCCGGCTGGCGCTGACGCGGGCCTTTTTCGGATGCAGCTGCAGCAGCGCGCGCCCAACGGTGGACTTACCCGAACCGGATTCGCCGACAATGGCCAGCTTCTCATGCCCCAGCTGGAAGGAAACGCCGCGCACGGCGTGGGTCACCGCGCTACCGTTAACAAAGTCGACGCACAAATCGCGCACGTCGAGCAGCGGTGCATTATTCACTACGGGGATCGAGGATGTCACGTAGGCCATCTCCTAAGAAGTTGAACGCTAAGCTATTGATCAGAATCGCCAGCCCCGGAATGGTTACGACCCACCAGCACTCCATCATATAAGTGCGCCCGCTGGAGATCATCGCTCCCCACTCCGGCTCTGGCGGCTGCGCGCCGAGGCCGAGAAAGCCTAGGCCGGCCGCGGTCAGAATGATCCCGGCCATATTCATGGTGATACGGATAATGACCGAGGGCAGACACAGCGGCACGATATGGCGCCAGAGGACGCGGGCCGATGAAGCGCCCTGCAGACGCACGGCGGAGATAAAATCGGCCTGGCGCAGAGAGAGCGTTTCGGCGCGCGCCAGACGGGCAATCGGCGGCCAGGCGGTCAGCGTGATGGCGATAACCACGTGCTCCAGCCCCGGTCCTAAAGCGGCGACAAACGCCAGCGCCAGGACCAGACTCGGGAAGGAGATGAAAATATCGGTGACGCGCATCAGCACCATATCGACTTTACCGCCGAAATAACCGGCGCTGACGCCCAGCAGCAGTCCGAGCGGACCGACGGTCACTGAGACCAGCAGCACGATATAGAGCGTGATGCGGGAGCCGTACACCAGGCGACTAAAGATATCCCGGCCAAACTCATCGGTGCCGAACCAGTGCTGCGCATTCGGCGCGACCAGCGCACTATTCAGGTCCTGTACCAGCGGGTTATAAGGCGCAATCAGCGGCGCGAAAATCGCCACCACCAGCAGCAGAAAGATAATTCCTCCGCCGATGGCCGTGAGCGGATTGCGCGCCATTTTGCCGATAAACCCGACGGCCCGCGCCGCCGCGCGTTGCAGCCGCTGACGGCCTTCGCCCGCACCACCCGAAAGCGGCGAATCCAGAGAAACGGTCATGATTTTGTCCTCGGGTCAAAGAATTGATACAGCATGTCGGAGAGCAGGTTGAGCATCACGAAGATCACCCCCACCAGCAGCACGCAGCCCATCACCGCATTCATATCGCCCAGCAGCAAGCTTCCGGTAAGGTAGGAGCCAAACCCCGGCCATGAGAAGACGGTTTCAATCAGCACCGCGCCTTCCAGCAGCGCGCCGTAGGCCAGCGCCACCACCGTCAGCAGTTGCACGAGGATGTTACGAAACGCATGGTTCCAGATAACCTGGCGCTCGGTCAGCCCTTTCACCCGGGCGGTAATAATGAACTCCTGCGACAGCTGGGCCAGCATAAAGCTGCGGGTCATACGGCTGATATAAGCCAGCGAGTGAAAACCCAGCAGCGAGGCGGGAAGAATCAGATGATTAATGGCGTTCCAGAACACCTGGCCGTTGCCGGCCAGCAGCGCATCAACGGTCATCAGCCCGGTGCGGCGCGGCACCACACCATCCAGCCCGAGATCTACCCTCCCGGCGCCGCCTACCCAGCCAAGCCAGGCATAGAACACCAGCAGCCCCATCATCCCGACCCAAAAGATCGGCGTCGAGTAGCCCGCCAGGCTGATAATGCGTACCACATAATCGGAGACGCTATTGCGCCGCGCCGCCGCCAACACGCCCAGCGGAATACCAAGACCCGCGCCGACAATAATCGCCATCGTTGCCAGCTCCATGGTGGCCGGGAAGACGCGGATAACATCGTCCACCACCGGTTTCCCGGTCAGCAGCGCGTTGCCCAGATCGCCGTGCAAAAGGTTGACGAAATAGATGCCAAACTGGGTGGTCAGCGATTTATCAAACCCCAGCTGCTGGTAAACCTGCTGATAGGTACTCTGGTCAGCATCCGGGCCGACAATCGCCAGCACCGGGTCGATGGGCATGACGCGGCCAATGGTAAAGGTCAGCAGCAGCAGGCCGAACAGTGTAATCACCACCTGCAGTAGCCGTTTTGATAAGCGCCGGCCGCGTGAGCCGGGCGCAAGGATTGCGGTACTCATCCTTTCTCTCCTTCGCGGACTTTATAGACGTCACGCAGAAAAGTGGTGGCGGAGGGGTGCGGCTGATACTCCCGTACCTCGTTGCGCACGACGACCGAATCAACCATCTGTGAAAGCGGAATTAAAGCCGGAACCAGCTGGTCGTAGCGTGTCTGGATGGCCTGGTAGTCAGCCACCTGTTTTTGCGGATCGCGTTCCAGCAGGGCCTGGTCAATCATCGTATTCAGTTGCGGGTCGTAAAAACCGGTACGCCAGCCCTGGAAGTTGGTCAGGCGCGCCTTATCGCTGTTATCCGGGTTATAGACCAGCGCGCGCAGGCTGGAGTGCGGATGCGGCTCCATCCCGCTGCCGCCGCGACCTACCAGCAGGTCAAATTTACGCTCGCGCATTGCGCCGTAGATCTGGTTACCAGTGCCGGTGATGATTTTGGCGTTAATCCCCGCCTGCATCAGCGTCGACTGCACGGCGATAGCGATGTTAAGAAATGGCTGATCGGAGAGTACCCGCAGCGTGGTATCAAAGCCGTTGGGATATCCCGCTTCCGCCAGCAGCTTTTTCGCCCGCGCCACGTCCAGCCTGTAGCCGGGATCGGGTAGCGTGGACGGCATTCCCGCTTTGATAGGCCGCTGGTGCAGCACGCCGTAGCCCGGCATCAGCGCTTTATTGATACCTTGGTAATCAATCAGATAGCGCACCGCCTCGCGCACTTTCGGATTGGCGAAGTGCGCCTCTTTCATGCTCATCGCCACGTAGTACATGGTGCCGCGCTGCACCGCATCGACGGTCAGCTGCGGGTCGCTGCGCAGGGCGTTGATATCGGAAACCGCCATATTGTTGGCAATATCAAGGTCGCCTTTTTCGATCATCAGGCGCAGAGTTTGCGACTCCTGGAAATGACGCAGTACCACGCGGCTCATTTTCGCCTCGCCGCGCCAGTAGTCAGGGTTGCGCTTCATGCGCAGCACATCTTTCGCCTGCCAGGTTTCGAGGATAAACGGCCCGGAACCGGCTTCATGGGTGGTTAGCCAGCGGTTACCCCAGTCGTTATCCTGCTGATGGCTTTGCACCGTTTTACTGTCCAGCACTCCGAGGTTGCCCAGCGCCGCCAGCGAGTAAATCACCAGCTGCGGATCGTTATCTTTGGGTAATACGATTTGCACCGTGAAGCGGTCCGGCGCGCTGACCTGGCTGTCGATATTTTTCTTACTGAAGCCATAGGATTTCCATACTGAGGCCTGGGCCAGGTTGAGGTGCAGGATGCGCCGCATTGACCACACGACGTCGGCGGCGGTCAGCGGGTTGCCGGAGTGAAACTTAACGTCATCGCGCAGATGAAAGGTCAGGGTTTTGCCGTCGGGGCTGATATCCCAGGATTTCGCCAGCGCGGGCCTGACGGTGGTGAGCTGCTCAGGGTCAAGCTCCACCAGCGAGTCGTAGAGGTTGACCACGATCCCCACCACTTCGTTACCGGTCATCGCCGCCGGGTCAAGGGTGAGCAGGTTATTCATATTCATGCCGATGATCAGCTGGTCGGGCGGCGTTTTCGCCACCGCCTCCCCGCTCCCCATCGACATGGCGAGCGCGAGAATACACGCTCCCAGTAAGGAGGTTTTTTTCATATCTCTGTTTGCCTGTACTGTAGGGTACATGTTGCCGGATGGCGGCATTTTCGGCTTATCCGGTCTACCGGGCCGCAGGCTCGATAAGCGTAGCGCCATCGGGTATTTATTTTTTTAAATCAGTCGTGGCTAACGGTATTGGCTTCGATATACGCAAAATTAATGTCTTCACCGAGACCCGGACGTTGTGACAAATGCACAAATCCCTGGTCATCCATCGGGTCGACAATGCTGTTGAGATAGGCCGCCGGTTCATCGTAGTCGAGGAACGGATGCAGCAGGCCGCGCTCGTACCAGCGGCAGTTGCGGATCGCGCCCACCACCGCCAGGCTTGCCGCTCCGTTGCCGTGGACTTCGCAATCCATGCCGAAAGATTCCGCCAGCGCCGCCACCTTCATGGTCGGTGTAATCCCCCCCACGCCGTTAGCGCCGGCGCGCAGAATGTCGCAGGCCCCGGCTTTCACCCATTCGGCGCGCATGTGGTGCTTGCCGCCGAAGCTCTCCGGCCCGACGATGGGAATCGACAGGTTTTCCGCCAGCCACGCATAGGAAGACATCGAATCCTCCTCCATCGGCTCTTCAAACCAGGCGAAATTGAGTTTTTCCAGCTCTTTGCCGATCCACAGCGCCTCGGCGCGGCTGTACCAGTGATAGCCATCAATCATCAGGTCAATATCCGGCCCTACGGCTTCGCGCACCGCCGCGCAGGCTTTAATGTCCATTTTGGGATTGGGCGCAAAAGAGATTGGCGGCATCCAGGTGTGCAGCTTGATGGCCTTGTAGCCGCGGGCGACCAGCTTCTCAGCAAAAGCGGCATACTCTTCCGGGGTCGACAGGCCGCCCGGCAGATCGTCGCCGCACATGGTGCTACCGTAAGCCGGGACAGTGTCGCGATAGCCGCCGAGCAGTTTATAAACCGGCATCTTAAGGCTGCGGCCGATCAGGTCCCACAGCGCCTGTTCAACAAACGACAGCGCGCGCTCCGTTAGCTGATGTGCGCTGCCGCGCTGCCAGTGGTTAAGATCCTGCCAGATACGCTCACGGTTAAACGGGTCCTGTCCCACCAGCACTTTGCGAAAAAAAGTATTCACCACGAACGGGCGCACGACTTCCGGAGGCGCAAACGAAAAGCCCTGCGCCCCATCATCAGCGGTGATGGTCAGCATCGCCATTTTGGCCATGCTTTCAACCCCCGGATGGGAGTGCCCGGCGCTGTCGGAAACCCGACGAGTGGGATATTGGAAAACGGTGACATTCACAGATTCAATTTTCATGCTCGGTCCTTATCACGGCCAAATCCGATCGACATAAGCAGATCGGCAAAGCGGTTTTACATTATTGAAAATACGTTTCAATATATAATCTAAGCACAACTTCGTAGTAGTGCCTCGGACAAACACCGCTAAGCAAGGCCATAAATTTGGGCATTGGCACAACAAGACGTGACTGTTTTCACAAAAGATGAGCGAAATGTGAGGCGGATCGGCATGGAGAAAAAAGGGCGTGAGCGCAGAAAAGAGAGTGACCGACCGTGTACATCCCGGGATTTTCTGCGCTCACGAAAGCGTAAGTTATGCGACCGCCGCTGGCTCGGCGTTAAGCGCTTCCAGCAGTTCAGGTAAGGTTTGATAGCGGCCGACAGCGGCCTGATAGCGCCCCTGTCGGCTATCTTCGGCAACCACCGCCGTGGGAATACCGGCGGCCTGAGCCGCGCAAAAGCCGGTAAAGCTATCCTCAATCACCAGACACTGGCTGGCGTTGAGATTGAGCTTGCGCAGCGTCGTCAGATAAACCGCCGGATGTGGCTTTCCACGTTCTTCATCATCTGCGCTGCAAACCACGTCGAAAAAGTGCCAGAGCGAGAGCTTGTTCAGCACAGCGGCAATAACCTGGCGGGATGATGACGTGGCGAGCGCAATTTGATAGCCCGCCTCACGAAAATAGCGTAACGCCTCATGCACGCCGTGCATCGGCTCGGCTTCGGTGGCGATCAGGCCGGTAATACGCTGCAATATCGCGTCTTCAAGCCGCTGCGGAGCGAGATCAAGCTGAAAATAGCGGCACCAGGTGCCGGCAATGTCGTCGAGGCGCTTGCCCTTGGTCAGGGTTTCACATTCAGCAACGCTCGCCGTTGCCCCCCACTGCGCGAGGGCGTCAATCTGCGCCTGACGCCACAGCGCCTCGGAATCAATAATCACGCCATCCATGTCAAAAATAACCGCCTGCATACTCATTCGTTCACCTCATTAAGGCTGGCATGAAGCGCATGCCAGCCGCAGTACCTATGAGAATTCAACCTGCTCGCGGGCGGTTGCTTCCTTGTGGGAGAACCCCGGCTGCTCCACGCGGATAAAGGCGCAGAGGAAAAAGGCCACCACGTACAATCCGGTATAGGCGATCACCACCCCGATGGTGCTGAAGAACGGCAGCAGCACCACGGCAATAGCCGGTGCGAGAAAGTTCGACATCCCCGCCGACAGGTTATAGACCGAAATGGCCGCACCTTTATGCTTCGGCTCCAGCGCCGGGAACACGGCCGCCAGCGGCACGAAGGCGGCGACAAAGATCCCGAGGGCGATGGCGGGGATCAGCGCCATCGCAAAGCTATGGCCAAAGTGCTGAGGAATGTAGTAAAACGCCAGGCTGGAGAGCGCCATCCCGATGCAGCCGAACCAGCGCACCACCTTCATCCAGCCAAGTTTTTCCCCGAGGATCCCCCACAGCACGTTAGAGAAAATGGTGGTGAAGAAGAAGACTGCCCATACCTGGAGCCATTCTGAAGTGCTGAAGCCCAGCTCATCGACAAACATCATCGGCATAATCACCGCAAAGCCGAACAGCGAGAGGGTATTGATGATCCTCACCATGCTCGACAGCAGAATATTGCGGTTGGTATAGAGCAGCGTCGCGGCGCGTCCCAGCTCGGAAAACTTCTCACGGGTGGTGAGATTCTGCATATGCTGCGGCGTTTGAATATGGCGCAGGGAAACCAGGGCAATCACGCCCCCGGTAAGGCAGAAGGCCAGCGCCAGCCACAGGGTGCCCATTTCGCCAATGTGCGGAATGGTAAAGCTCGGAATATAGCTGCCGAAGACCCCGATGCCGATGGAATAGACCGCCCAGAACCAGCCGATGGCCGAGCTGGCGTTGTCGCTTTTGACGTTATGGACAATCGCCACGATAAACGAGTAGAGGAACAGCGGATAGGCGAAGCCGCGGATGCCGTAGAAAAGCAGGATCAGCGCATAGTTGGCGTGACCGAGGCCGAAAACGAGGAACAGCACGTGGAATACGCACCACAGCACGAAGCCAATCATCATCGTTTTCAGCGGGGTGATAATTTCCGCCACCACCCCGGAAATCCACGCCGACAGCGCGGCGGCCAGGCCGTAGAGGGTAAAGGCAAAGGAGGCCTCCGCCGGAGAGAAGCCGAGCGCTTTGATATAGTGCGACAGAAAGGCTAATTCAAAACCGTCGCCGGTCATAAATACGGCAATGGCGATGTATCCCCAGAGCAGGTTCAGGGGTAAACCGAGCCACTGTTTATTATTGATAGACATAATGACCTCGTTTTCAGGGTACAGGGTGGCCGCTCCGCGACGTGCAACGAAGCGGCGGTTATGATGAAAATCAGTGCTGTCGATAGTGCAGATCGTTTAAATACAGGGCTTTAAACTGCGCGTAGCGTTGCATCAGGGTGTGGTGGCGAATGGGATCCGCACGCCAGGTCTGCCAGACTTCCGGTTTTTCACACACCGCGGCAATGGGTTTGCCCGCCGCCAGGCAGGCCAGCCGCGCCGCGCCCAGCGCGCCGCCGGTCTCTCCGCCTTTGTGGGTCACCACCGGCATAGCGAGAATATCGGCCAGCAGCTGGGCCCAGAACGGGCTGCGGGCGCCCCCGCCCACCAGCGAGCACTGCGCGATCGGCGTCCCGCTCTCTTTTAACGCCTGCAGGCCGTCGTTGATCCCAAAGCTCACCCCCTCCAGCACCGCGTAGCCGAGCTGCGCGCGCAGGCTGGCATGGGTCATGCCCCAGAAGATGCCGCGCGCGTCAGGATCGTTATGCGGGGTACGTTCCCCGGAGAGATAGGGCAGGAAGAACGGCGCGTTGGCTTTATCCTCCTCGCTTAGCTCGGCAATCTCCGCCAGCAGCGCCACCTCCGTGGTGCCGGTCAGGCGGCAGAACCACTGCAAACAGCTGGCGGCGCTCAGCATGACGCTCATCTGGTGCCACAGGTTCGGCAGCACGTGACAAAACGCATGGACCGCCGACTGCGGCGCCGGACGATAGGCGTCGGTCACCACAAACAGCACCCCGGAGGTGCCGAGCGAAATAAACGCATCCCCCGGCGAGACCGCGCCGACGCCAATGGCGCTGACTGCGTTATCCCCCCCGCCCCCGGCCACCACCACCGAGGCGTTCAGCCCCCAGCGGGCAGCCACCTGCGGGTCAAGGGTGGCGGAAACCTCGCAGCCTTCGACCAGCTTCGGCATTTGGCTGCGTGACAAGCCGCACTTGTCCAGCAGAGCGTCGGACCAGTCGCGCTTCGCCACGTCCAGCCACAGCGTCCCGGCGGCGTCCGACATATCGGAGACTTTCTTCCCGGTCATCCGGTAGCGCAGATAATCCTTCGGCAACAGCACCGTGGCGGTGCGCTGAAAGTGCTGCGGCTCATGACGGCGCACCCACAACAGCTTCGGCGCGGTAAAGCCCGGCATCGCCAGGTTGCCCGCCACCTGATGCAGCTCCGGCGCCATCGCCTCCAGCTCGGCGCACTCTGCGGCGCAGCGGGTGTCGTTCCACAGAATGGCTGGACGGATCGCCTCCCCCTCTGCATCCAGCAACACCGCGCCGTGCATCTGCCCGGAGAGGCCAATCGCCTTAATGGCCGGCCAATGCTGCGCGCATTTTTCCCGTAGCGTGGCCATCAGGTACTCCGTCGCCTCCCACCATAGCTCCGGCGCTTGTTCTGACCAGTGCGGATGGGGCCGCTGAATGCTCAGCGGCGCGCTATGGCTGGCGATAACCTCATGGTTCTCATCAATGACCAGCGCTTTGACTTCCGATGTGCCGAGATCGATACCCAGATACATAGCCACCTCTTAATTAATCAGCGTGTAAACGGCGGCGACTTTCTCGCGCATCAGCGCCAGGAAATCCGCGTTGTTGGCGAGATCACCAAACAGGGCTTTATCACGGGCGTAGACAGCCACCGGATCCTGAGCCTCGAACATCTCATGCACCGCCTGCGCATCCAGGATGCCGTCCTGGTACTGATACGGCAGAGTTCCCTTGTGCCACTGCTCCATAAAGACGAAGAACAGCGCCGGCAGCATGGCGGTCGCCTCAGGGCGGACGCCGCGTTGGTAGCACTCCTGCAAGGTTGGCGCGATCATCGCCGGAATTTTCGAGAAGCCGTCGGCGGCGACGCGCTGGTTGGTGTCCTGGATATAGGGGTTGGTAAAGCGCTTAAGCACCACATCCCGGTAGGTCGGCAGATCAATGCCGTTATCGCCGAGACACGGAATAACGTCCTCCGTAACGTAGCGGTCGGCAATGGCGTAGATAACATCGGTCAGCGTGCTTTCATGAATATACTGCTGGCCGATTAAGGTTCCCGCCCAGGCAATGCAGCTGTGCGACGAGTTCAAAATACGGATTTTCGCCTCTTCATACGGGATGACCGACTCCACCATCTCCACGCCGACCGCCTCCAGATTCGGGCGGGCATCGCGGAAGTTGTTCTCCACTACCCACTGGATAAAGGTCTCCCCCATCACCGGCGCTTTGTCATCAATTCCGGTTTGCGCTTTGATGCGGGCCGGCAGATCGGCCGCCGGACGCGGGGTGATGCGGTCCACCATGGTGTTCGGACAGGTGGTATTGGCCGCCATCCAGTCAATCACCGCCTGTTTGCCGGTGAGCTGCAGGAACTCGACCATACCGTCGTGGAAACGCTCGCCGTTATGGCGCACGTTATCGCAGTTGAGCAGGGTCAGCGGCCCGGCGTTGTCGGCCATGCGCTTTTCCAGGATCCGCGCGAGGGTGCCGTAAATGGTTTTGCACTCGCCTTGCAGGTCGGCCTGCAGATCGGGGTTGCTGGTTTCCAGCCGATGGCGAGTGTTCAGGTAGTACCCCCCTTCCGTTACGGTAAAGGCGATAACTTTGGTCTGCGGGTTTGCCCCTTCGTTAATCAGCGGCTGTAGCCCGGCCTGCCACGGTAGCAGTTTCTGGATTGAGGTGATCTCTTCATATTCGCGCTCCCCTTCCGGGCTGACGGTCTCGAGGACGTAACGTCCTCCCTGCGCCGCCAGCGCCTGGACCACCTGCTCGGCGTCGTTGCGAATATTCCCCGCCGCGATGCGCCAGCGATTATCCCCGGAAGCAATCAGACGATGCAGATACCACGCCTGATGCGCGCGATGAAAAGAACCCAGACCGATATGAAGCCATGTGAATTGATTGTTCATGTTCTGCTCTCCTTGAGTTGATGGCGCCACTGTAATTGATCATTTGACCGAAATAAGAGCCATGGATCACAAAAGAGCAATTACCCAATTAAATTACAAATGACCAATAAAGAGCAAAAGCTTGCCAGTTATGCCAACCACGGCGAGAATGCGGGTATTCGCCGGGCCAATTGCGTGCCCTGGCCAGCAACTTAGGGCGGGAAACCATGAGTAAAGAAGACGATATCCGGTTGGATCAGAAGGTGCGTGCCGCATGGATGTACTACATCGCCGGCCAGAATCAGAGCGAGATTGCCAGCCAGCTGGGCACCTCCAGACCGGTGGTGCAACGGCTGATCGCCGCCGCGAAAGAAGAAGGGATTGTGTCGATTAATCTGCACCATCCGGTAGCGAACTGCCTCGATTATGCGCAGTTGCTGCAGGAAAAATACCGCTTGATCGAGTGCAATGTGGTCCCCGCCTTTAGCGAAGAAAGCACCCTCGACAGTGTGTCATTTGGCTGCTATCAGCTGATGGCTCGCTATCTGCAGGATGATAAAGAGAAAATCATCGGTCTGGGCTCGGGCCTGACCCTGAAAAAAGCGCTGCAGCGCATCGATTTTGACAGCCTGAATACCCGCTGCGTGGCGCTGATCAGCGCCATGAACGCCGACGGGCAGTGCAATTATTACGATGACGTGCCCCTGCTGCTGACCCGCAAAATTAAGGCCAAGTACTATCAGTGGCCGGCGCCGCGCTACGCCCAAAGCGCGGATGAGTATGAAATGTGGTGCACCAATCGCTTATTCCGCAGCGTCTCCGGCGTCGCCCGCGAGGCGGACGTGATTTTTGTTCGGCATTGGTCCGCTGGGCACGCAAAGTCCGATCTTTAAAGACGGCTTTATCAATCAGGCGCAGATGGATGAGCTGACCGCCCGCGGCGGCATCGGGGAGATCCTCGGGCGGTTTATTGATGCGCAAGGCGACGTGGTAGATAGCGAGATCAACCGCATGATCACCAGCTATGATATCCGCCAGAGCCACTGCCCACGGATTGCCGCTGCCTGTGGAGAACATAAACGACCGGCGATCCTGGCCGCCCTTAAAGGCGGCTGGATTAATGGCCTGGTGACCGATGAGCATACCGCCCGCTGGCTGCTGACGCGGTAACGTTTAACAGCCAGACAGCGACTCAGCTGCTGCTCATCAGTCGCGGGGGAATTTCAATCCGCTGCTGGCTGGCTTCGCCGGCGTCAATAATCGAAAAAACAGCGTCCAGCATCGCCGGCACGTCCTGCTGCACCATGTCGATATCGTGCCCCAGCAGATAGACAAACGGATCCCAGTCGAAGCAGCCCATCGGCGGCTGCTCGCTGCCGGTCAGACCCACCTGCGACAGCCAGCGCACAACCCCTTCCAGGGATATCGTCGAGTTAACAAATATCCCCTGCAACAACGTCTTCGCGCTGCCAAACCGCTCCTGCAGGCAGTCCTCAACGTGGCCTTTCGAATAGCCGGGAGCCAGAATATTCGCCTGCGGCACGCTAAGCCCCAGCTCGCGATGCGCATCGTGGAAGCCGCGTAAACGCTCGCTGGTGTTATGGTCGCTGCTGCGCCCGCCGATAAAGGTCAGCGGCGCCAGCTCTCCGCGGCGGCGGGCGCTATTAGCCAGGATCTTATGAGTCAACGCTTTCGCGCCGCCGTAGTTATCCGAAATAACCGACGGCGAGAGAGAGCCCGGCAGGTCGAGATTGACCGTTGGCACGCCCGCCTGCTGGCATAGCGCGGAAATTTTATCCGGATTGGTCGCCCCGGTCGCGACCACCCAGTCAACCTGCCAGGAGAGCATCGCCTTTACCGCTTCGATCTCCAGTTCCGGACGCCGGCGCGTACAGGTGATAATCGGCAGCAGGCCACGCTCGCGGGCCATCTCCTCAAAGCGTTCGGCGATGGAACCGAAGTAGCGGTTATCATATTTGGGGATAATCATACCGATGACGTGTGATTTTTTACTGCGCAGCATGCTGGCCTGACGGTTAATCGCATAGCCCTGCTCCTCGGCAATCCGCGTCACCTTTTCCGCAAGCTTGGCGCTGATGCGGCGCTTTTTCCAGTTACCGTTGAGGATAGCGCTCACCGCGCTCGCCGAAACGCCGGAAAGTTCCGCCAGGTCGTAAATCGTTATCTTCTTCATTTTTCCAACTTGCGTCACAAAATCATGTCGCTGTTAATTTCCCCACTTGCTCAATCGATGAAGCGAGAGCAACATAGCTTCATCGATTGAGCATCCTTTTCACGCCAGGAAGTACGCGCGCATACCGCCTCAACATGCCAGCAAGCCTGAATTAAGATGCTGATATTCAATATGTTACCAGTTTTAGTCTATCACCTCGAACGTGATGCCCTCGCGTTCGATAGTTTTAACCAGACACGGCAAAGGATTATAAAATGAACCACTCTGTCTCCTCTATGAATACTTCCCTCAGCGGTAAAGTCGCCGCGATCACCGGCGCGGCGTCCGGTATCGGCCTCGAGTGCGCGAGGACCCTGCTGGGGGCTGGCGCAAAAGTGGTACTGATCGACCGCGAAGGCGAAAAGCTCAACAAACTGGTCGCCGAACTTGGCGAAAACGCCTTCGCCCTGCAGGTCGACCTGATGCAGGCGGACCAGGTCGATAACCTACTGCAGGGCATTTTGCAGCTTACCGGGCGTCTCGATATCTTCCACGCCAACGCCGGCGCCTATATCGGCGGGCCGGTGGCCGAGGGCGACCCGGACGTCTGGGACCGCGTGCTGCACCTTAATATCAACGCCGCCTTCCGCTGCGTGCGCAGCGTCCTGCCGCATCTGATCGCGCAAAAATCCGGGGATATTATCTTCACCAGCTCGATCGCGGGCGTGGTGCCGGTGATCTGGGAGCCTGTCTATACCGCGTCGAAATTCGCGGTGCAGGCATTTGTGCACACCACTCGTCGCCAGGTGGCGCAGTATGGCGTGCGCGTCGGCGCCGTACTGCCGGGCCCGGTGGTTACCGCTCTGCTGGACGACTGGCCAAAAGCCAAAATGGACGAAGCGCTGGCCAACGGCAGCCTGATGCAGCCGATTGAAGTGGCGGAGTCGGTGCTGTTTATGGTGACGCGTTCGAAAAACGTCACCGTGCGCGACATTGTGATCCTGCCGAACAGCGTGGATCTCTGACCCTGGCCAGCCTGTGAGAGGATGTTATGCAAAACGATACGCAAAACATTATTGGCGTGGATGTCGGTTCGGGCAGCGTGCGCGCCGGGGTATTCAATCTGCGGGGCGAGCTCCTCGCCCACGCGACCCGGGAAATAACCCTGTTTCGCAGCGCCGGAAACAAGGTCGAGCAGTCGAGCCGTGAGATCTGGCAGGCGGTGTGCTACTGCATTAAAACGGCGGTGGCCAGCGCCGGCGTTTCGCCGTCGTCGATAGCCGGGATCGGCTTCGATGCCACCTGCTCGCTGGTGGTGATTGGCGATAACGATGCGCCGCTGGCGGTCGGGCCTTCGGACGATGCGGACCGCAACATTATTGTCTGGATGGATCATCGCGCCACCGGGCAGGCGGAAAAGATCAATGCCACGGGCCACCCGGTACTGCGGTACGTTGGCGGCAAAATCTCGCCGGAGATGCAAACGCCGAAAATTTTGTGGCTGAAGGAGAATCGCCCGCACATCTATCAGCAGGCGCGCCACTTCTTCGACCTCGCCGATTACCTCACCTGGCGCTCAACCGGCGATGAAGCCCGCTCGGTCTGCACGGTGACCTGTAAATGGACCTACCTGGCGCATGAACAACGCTGGGATGCCGGTTACTTCCGCCAGATTGGCCTCGAAGAGCTGGCGGATGAAGATTTTGTCCGCATCGGCCAGCGGATTGTCGATCCAGGCACCCCCTGCGGCGAGGGCCTTTGCGCCACGGCGGCAGAGGAGATGGGCCTGCCGATCGGTACGCCGGTGGCGGTGGGGATGATTGACGCCCACGCGGGCGGCATCGGTACCGTCGGCGTGCTTAACGGCGCGGTCAACAATATGGCCTATGTCTTCGGCACTTCTTCCTGCACCATGACCACCACTCAGGAAGCGGTATTCGTCCCGGGCGTCTGGGGCCCTTACTATTCGGCGATGGTGCCGGGCTACTGGCTAAGTGAAGGCGGGCAAAGCGCCGCCGGCGCGGCTATCGACCAGCTGCTGAGCTTCCATCCGGCGGCGGCGGAAGCGCGCGAGCAAGCGAAAGCCGCAGGCGTCCCTCTACCGGTCTGGCTGGCGGATCGCGTTCTGACGCAAGTTGCTTCCCCTTCTGAGGCGGTAACGCTGGCCGCCGGTCTGCACGTCGTTCCGGAGTTTCTCGGTAATCGCGCGCCGCTTGCCGATCCCCACGCGAAAGCGCTGATTGCCGGGCTGGGGATGGAGCGGGACCTGGATAACCTGACCGCGCTGTACGTTGCCGGGCTATGCGGGATTGGCTATGGTCTGCGACAGATCATTGACGCCCAGCGCGCCTGCGGAATTGAGAGTGAAAATATCGTCATCAGCGGCGGAGCCGGGCAGCATCCGCTGGTGCGTCAGCTGTTGGCCGACGCCTGCGGCGTTAGCGTCGTGAGCACCGCCAGCCGCGAGCCGGTGCTGTTAGGTTCCGCCATCCTCGGCGCGGTGGCGGGCAGAGTCGCGGCTTCGCTGCCGGAGGCCATGAAGCAGTTTACTCAGGTGGATGCCACCTATCACAGCGAGACTGCGTTTAGCCCGCTTCATCAGCGCAGGTATGCGGCCTATAAGGCGCTACAACAGGCCGGCAGGCTGATTCGCGAATAACATACCTCCTTATTTTATAACAATAATGCTCCGCTGCTGTGCAGCGGAGACACTCATCTGCACTCTGAAATCGAGGTCAACATGTCCGTTAATAACAAACAGTGGTACGGTCTACCGCTCAACCTCATCTGGGGATATGTCGCCATCGCCGTGTTTATGACCGGCGACGGCTTTGAGCTGGCTTTTCTGTCGCACTACATCAAAGCACTCGGATTCACCCCGGCGCAGGCTTCCTTTGCCTTTACTCTCTACGGTCTGGCTGCCGCCCTGTCGGCATGGGTCTCCGGCGTGGTGGCGGAAATCATTACCCCACGCAAGGCCATGCTGATTGGCTTCGTGCTGTGGTGTGTGTTCCACGTACTGTTCCTCGTCTTCGGCCTCGGTCGCGCCAACTATGCGCTGATCCTGCTGTTTTATGGCATCCGCGGCCTGGCCTACCCGCTGTTCCTCTACTCCTTTATCGTCGCCATTATCCACAACGTCCGCAGCGACAGTTCCAGCTCCGCGCTGGGCTGGTTCTGGGCGGTCTACTCGGTGGGTATCGGCGTGTTCGGCAGCTATATTCCGAGCTTTACCATTCCCCACATTGGCGAAATGGGCACCCTGTGGCTGGCGCTGCTCTTTTGCGCCACCGGCGGCATTATTGCGCTGGTGTCGATGCGTCACACCGAAACGCCGCGCCATATGCAGAACCTCACCACTCGTGAAAAATTCGCCGAACTGGGGCGCGCGGCGACGCTGCTCTATACCAACCGCAGCATCCTGTTCTCGAGCATTGTGCGCATTATCAACACCCTGTCGCTGTTTGGTTTTGCGGTGATCATGCCGATGATGTTTGTTGATGAGCTGGGATTTACCACCTCGGAATGGCTGCAGGTATGGGCGGCATTCTTCTTCACCACGATCTTTTCGAACGTTTTCTGGGGGATTGTGGCGGAGAAAATGGGCTGGATGAAGGTTATCCGCTGGTTCGGCTGCATCGGGATGGCGCTTTCCAGCCTGGCGTTCTATTACCTGCCCCAGCACTTCGGCCATAATTTTGCCATGGCGCTGGTACCGGCTATTGCCCTGGGGATTTTTGTCGCCGCGTTTGTGCCGATGGCGGCGGTGTTCCCGGCGCTGGAGCCGAACCATAAAGGCGCGGCGATTTCGGTCTATAACCTGTCAGCCGGGCTGTCGAACTTTCTGGCGCCGGCGATTGCCGTGGTACTGCTGCCCTACTTCAGCACTATCGGCGTGGTAATAGCCTATACCGCCTTATATATTCTGGCCTTCTTCCTGTGCCCGTTAATCCGCGTTGAACAGCCTGGCTTTACCAGCGATCAGCATGCGAAACCGTTTACCGCCAACGCGGCAGAGTCTTAATAAACCGCATCTGGTACAAACAATGCGCAATCCGGGCGGTGCCGCCCGGATTTTTGCCTTATGCGATAGTCACTTTGCCATCCAGATAAACATCCTGCACGGCATTGATCAGCTTCACGCCGTCGGCCATCGATTTCTTAAACGCTTTGCGACCAAGGATCAGCCCCATGCCGCCGGCGCGTTTATTGATCACCGCCGTGCGCACCGCGTCGGCAAGGTCGGTCTCCCCGCCCGCCGCGCCGCCGGAGTTGATCAGCCCGGCGCGGCCCATATAGCAGTTGGCCAGCTGGTAGCGCACCAGATCGATGGGGTTATCGCTGGTCAGTTTGCTGTACACCCGGTCGTCGGTATAGCCGAAGTTAACCGCTTTGTAGCCGCCGTTATTCTCCGCCATCTTTTGCTTAACGATATCGGCGCCGATGGTGGCCGCCAGGTGGTTGGCCTGACCGGTCAGGTCAGCGGAAACATGATAGTCGACGCCGTCTTTCTTGAACGCCGAATTGCGCAGATAGGCCCACAGCACGGTGACCAGGCCCAGCTCATGGGCCCGCTCAAAGGCGGCGGAAATCTCTTCTATCTGACGACGCGATTGTTCTGAGCCGAAATAGATCGTCGCTCCCACGGCCACCGCCCCCATATTGAACGCCTGCTCAACGCTGGCGTAGAGGGTCTGGTCGTATTCGGTGGGGTAGCTCAGCGTTTCGTTATGGTTGAGCTTCACCAGGAAAGGGATGCGATGCGCGTAGCGGCGCGACACCGAGGCCAGCACGCCGTAGGTCGACGCCACGCAGTTACAGCCGGCTTCGATCGCCAGTTCGACGATATTTTTCGGATCAAAGTACAGCGGGTTGGCGGCAAAGGAGGCGCCCGCCGAGTGCTCCACGCCCTGGTCAACCGGCAGAATGGAAAGGTAGCCGGTTCCCCCCAGGCGTCCGGTATTGTACAGGGTCTGCATATTGCGTAGCACCGCCGGTGGTCGGTTGTTATCCACCATCACCCGATCAACATAATCTGCGCCAGGCAGATACAGCTGGTCGGACGGAATGGTTATACAACGGTGCTGCAACAGGCTCTCGGCATCTTTGCCCAGCAACTGCGTAATATCAGTCATAGCAATCTCCCGTAAGGCCGGCCGAAGCCGGCATGCATTATCCCAACCCAATTTTTTTGGGCAGGTTAAGCCTGGTACCGACTTAGCCTATTTTCCAGCCGGGGGGCCATTTTTTCAGGAGATTCTGCTGTCCCGTTGCGCTGCCATTTACCACCAGGCGTGGAAATGGTGCACCGGCCCGATACCGTGGCCCACCTCCAGAGAGTCGGCCTGCGCCAGAGCCGCCGACAGCCAGGCCTTCGCCTCGGTAACGGTGGCCGCCCAGTCCGCGTGACGCGGGCGCAGCGCCGCCAGCGCGGCGGAGAGCGTACAGCCGGTGCCGTGGGTATTTTTGGTCTGCACTCGCGGCGCGGTGAACCGCTGTTCCCCTTCGCGGGTGAAGAGCCAGTCCGGGCTTTCGGCATCGTCGAGATGGCCGCCCTTCATCAATACCGCGCCGCAGCCCAGCGCCAGCAGCGCCCGCCCCTGCTCCAGCATTTCTCGTTCGTTACGCGCATGGGGGGCATCGAGTAGCGCGGCCGCTTCCGGCAGGTTCGGGGTGATCAATGACACCTGCGGCAACAATCGTTGACGCAGGGTCTCCACCGCCGAGGCCGACAGCAGCGGATCGCCGCTTTTCGCCAGCATGACGGTATCCAGCACCACGTTGGCCACCCGGTAGCGCGCCAGCCGCTCGGCCACGGCTTCCACAATATCGGTCTCCGCCAGCATGCCGATTTTGGTGGTATCGATACGCACATCGCTGAACACCGAGTCGAGCTGCGCGGCCACAAAATCCGGTTCGATGCGATAGACCGACTGTACGCCGCGGGTATTCTGCGCCACCAGGGCGGTGATCGCCGAGCAGCCATAGGCCCCCAGCGCGGAGAAGGTTTTCAGATCGGCCTGGATACCGGCCCCGCCGCTGGGATCGGTGCCGGCGATGGTCAGGGCGTTGATGCGTTTCATCCCTGCACCTCCTGATACAGCGCGTCGAGAAACGCCGGAATAAAGCTGCCTGGGCCTCCCTGACGGGCGGCGATCGCCCCGGCCTGCTTCATCAGCCCGCAGGCGGCGGCCACGTTTTCCAGCCGGTCTCCCGGCAGCGCCGCGCTCGCCGCCACCACCGCCGACAGCGCGCAGCCGGTGCCCACCACCCGGGTCATCAGCGGATTGCCCCCCGCCACGCTGAGCACCCGCTCGCCGTCGGTGACGTAGTCCACCTCGCCAGTGACCGCCACCACGGTAGCCAGCCGACGAGCCAGCGCCTGGGCCGCCGGCAGCGCCGCGGCGGCCGTATCGGTGGTATCCACCCCGCGCCCGCCGGCGCTCATCCCGGCCAGCGCCAGAATTTCAGAGGCATTGCCGCGAATGGCCGCCGGCTGGAAGGCCAGCAGCTCGTGACAAAAGGCCGTGCGCACGGTCAGGGCGCCGACCGCCACCGGATCCAGCGTCCAGGGCTTGCCGGCCTGACGGGCGTGCTCCACCGCAGCGCGCATCGCCACGGCGCGATCTTCGGTCAGGGTACCGACGTTAATTAACAGCGCATCGGCGATAGCGGCAAACTGCGCCGCTTCGCGGGGATCGATCACCATCGCCGGCGAGGCGCCAACGGCCAGCAGAACGTTGGCGGTAAAGGTCTGCACCACGTCATTGGTCATGCAGTGCACAAGGGGGGAATGGGCGCGCAGCAGATGGCGCAGGTGCGCGACAGGCGCGGGATTCAACAGCTCAGGCATAGTTTGCTCCCGCCAGACGAGGTAGAAGCAATGACCCTGCGGTCTCTGACTTCCCTACGCTGGCATTATCCAGATCAGGTGGTACGGGTATTTCTCAGCCTTCAACGAAGAAGGGCACCCCGAGTCAAAATAGTGAAATTGTTAAGCGTTGTGGAATTTACCGCAACTCACCGGTTCATACAACAAGCCTTTAGCCCTGGATACGACACCTTCGCGGCCATCATGCTCATCAGGCGACCGGGCGGGATTGCATTCCGCTGCTGGCGGGCGGAAAATAATGACATCATGCGCTATTTAGCCTACCGAGGATATACGCCATGGCCGTTTATCACCATGCGCTGGTACTGATTAACAGCAGTCAGGACGGCGTCCCGCTGCTCCAGCATGCCGCCAGAATGGCAGAAGAGAACGGCATGCGCATCACCATCGCCCACATCAGCACCGATTACCGGGCGCTGAACTATGTTTCCGACAGCCTGCGCGACGATCGGGTCTCGCAGGAGGTGATCCAGGCCAAGGCCCTGCTCAACGAGCTGGCCTGCACCGTCTCCCTGCCGGTGGATACCCTCTCGCTGGTGACCACCCGCCGGTTTGAAGACGTGGAAACCTGCGTTCGGCAGCGGCAGATCGATTTAATTATTGCCGGGCACCATAACCGGCTGCTGGGCGTCCTCTCCTCACACTCGCTGGTGTACATCAACCACTTAAACCTGGACGTACTGATCAAGCACCTGCCCTAGCGCAAGGCGGCCTGTAGCAGAGAAAAACAGTCTTCAATAAGCGGGGGCAGCGCCTGCGGGCCGCGCATCAGGGCCACTGTGCGGGCGAGCGCCGGCTGCTGCAGGTGGGCGACCCTGAGCGCCGGGTCCTGCAGATGGGTGGTGTACAGCGCCGGCAGAATCGCCACTGCTAAGCGCGAGCGCACCAGGCCATACAGGGTTTCGATATAGTCCACCTGGTAGCGGGTGGTCAGCGTCAGGCGATGGCTCTCCACTAATGCCGCCACCAGCCGCTGGATATTGCCCTTCGAGAACACAGCAATATCCCGCCCCACCAGCTGTTTCCACGGCAGATGCGCCTGCGCGGCCAGCGGATCGTCGCGGTGCAGCACCGCCACGAAGGGATCTTCGCGCAGCGGATAGACCAGCAGTTCTGCGGGCAGAGAACTGTCGATCGCCCCGATGCCGAAATCAATCTCGCCGCGCTGCAGCGCCTGGATAAGCGCATCGTTGGTCTGATCGTGAAATTCAATGCGCAGACGCGGAAAGGCCTCAGCCAGGGTCTGCGGCAGCAGCGGAAACAGCAGCGAACTGACCGACGGCACCAGACCGATACGCACCGTCCCGTCGCCACCCGCCTCGACAATCTGCTGCATATCGGAAAAGGCCGCCTGCGCCACGCTGAGGATCCGCTGGGCGTGGGGTAAAATCGCCGCCCCCAGTTCAGTCAGAGTGACCGTCGCAGCGGTACGGTTGACCAGTTTGCCGCCGAGTACCGTTTCAATCTGCCGCAGGGCGCTGCTCAGCGCCGGCTGGCTAATCGCCAGCCGACTGGCGGTATCGGTAAAATGGCGCAGCTGGGCCAGGGTGACGAAATACTGAAGCTGTTTAAGAGAGAGCGCGGGCAGCCGCTGCCAGGGTTCGTTCATCATCGGGTTCGCTACGGTGGTCCTGCACAATAACCCGAGCTTATCGGGTGATAAATTTATTCATCTGGGCAAACGTTTGCTGTGCCCCTAGAGTATCCGCATTATCCTTGTGCCGGAGTGGTTATGTCCAGCAATGCTCAAGTCCGCCGTCGCGCCGTGCAGGCCGCGCGCGGTGAATCCCCGTTTGATCTGCTGCTGATCGATGCGCAGATCGTCGATATGGCCACGGGCGAAATTCGCCCCGCTGACGTCGGTATCGTCGGCGAGATGATCGCCAGCGTCCATCCGCGCGGCAGTCGCGAAGACGCCCATGAAGTGCGTTCCCTGGCCGGTGGCTACCTGTCCCCCGGCCTGATGGACACCCACGTGCATCTCGAAAGCTCGCACCTGCCGCCGGAGCGCTATGCGGAAATCGTCCTCACCCAGGGCACCACCGCGGTGTTCTGGGATCCGCATGAGCTGGCCAACGTCCTCGGCGTCGCTGGCGTGCGCTATGCGGTGGACGCCAGCCGCCATCTGCCGCTGCAGGTGATGGTCGCCGCCCCGTCCAGCGTCCCCTCCACGCCGGGTCTCGAAATGTCCGGCGCTGATTTCGCCGGCGCGGAGATGGAGACCATGCTCGGCTGGCCGGAAGTGCGCGGCGTGGCGGAGGTGATGGATATGCACGGCGTGTTGCACGGTAGCGAGCGGATGCAGGAGATTGTCCAGGCCGGTCTCAACAGCGGCAAACTGATTGAAGGCCACGCCCGCGGCCTGAGCGGCGCTGACCTGCAGGCCTACCTCGCCGCCGGCGTCACCTCCGATCATGAACTGACCTCGGCGGACGACGCGCTGGAAAAACTGCGCGCCGGGCTGACGATCGAGATCCGCGGCTCGCACCCCTATCTGCTGCCGGATATCGTCGCGGCGTTAAAAACGCTGCCGCACCTCTCCTCGCAAATCACCGTCTGCACCGATGACGTGCCGCCGGATATGCTGCTGGAGAAAGGCGGCATCATCGCCCTGCTTAATCTGCTGATCGAGCACGGTTTACCGGCGGTCGATGCGCTGCGATTCGCCACCCTCAACGCCGCTATTCGCCTGCAGCGCCACGATCTTGGGCTGATTGCCGCCGGGCGGCGCGCCGATCTGGTGGTGTTTGATTCCCTGGAGAAACTGGTGGCCCGCGAAGTCTACGTAGGCGGTAAGCTGCTGGCCCGCGCGGGCAACCTGCTGACACCGATCGCGCCCGCCGCGGGCGTCACGCCGCCGCGCGATACTTTGCAGATCGCCCCCCTCCGCGCCGATGACTTTATTCTGCGCGTCCAGGGCATTCGTCACGGCATTGCCCGCCTGCGCCATATCCGCGGCGCGCGCTTCACCCAGTGGGGCGAAGTGGAAGTGCAGGTTCGTGACGGGATAGTCCAGCTGCCCGCCGGCTTCAGTCTGATCTGGGTCAAGCACCGCCACGGCCGCCATCAGGCGACGCCGCAAATCGCCCTGCTTGAAGGCTGGGGTGAGCTGCGCGGCGCCATCGCCACCAGCTACTCCCACGACTCGCATAATCTGGTGGTGCTCGGGCGCGACGCTAATGATATGGCGCTGGCGGCCAACCAGCTTATCGCCTCAGGCGGCGGGATGGCGCTGGCGCAACAGGGCGAGATCCTCGCCCATGTGGCGATGCCGATTGCCGGCATGCTGTCGGATCTCTCGGCTGCGGAACTGGCGCGTCAGTTCCGCGAGCTGCGCGATCTGAGCAGCCAAGTCGCCGACTGGGAGCCGCCGTACCGGGTCTTCAAGGCCATTGAAGGCACCTGCCTTGCCTGTAACGCCGGGCCGCATTTAACCGATTTGGGTCTGACCGACGGCGGCAGCCGCCAGATAGTCGACCCGTTGATAGCCTGCCGGGAGATCCCGGAGCCAACCGATCACAACAATAATCCTCAGGGAGCCTGAGCATGGCCGATAACACACTTCACTCTTCCGCCCGCGCTAACTGGCTGGAGCGCCGCTTTGCGCTGCGCTCGCGCGGCGGCACGCTACGCACCGAATGCCTGGCCGGGATCACCGGTTTCCTCGCCGCCGCCTATTTATTGGTGGTCATCCCGGGGCTGCTGGCGATCGGCGGGATGGATAAAGGCGCCGCCACCACCGGCACCATTCTGGTCTTCGTCGTCGGCTCGCTGCTGATGGCGTTTTATGCCAACCTGCCGTTTATCGTCGGCCCGGGCATTGGCGGCTCGGTGCTGGTGGGGGTGACGCTGGCCGGTAGCGAAGGGATTGGCTGGCAGACTGGCCTCGGAATTGCCTGCTGGTCGGGGATCCTCTTCTTCCTGCTGACCCGCTTTGGCCTACGCGAAGTGGTCACCCGCTCGGTGCCGCAGTCGATCAAGCTGGGATTGACGGCCTCCATCGGCCTGTTTGTCGCCGTCCTCGGTTTTCGCAATGCCGGGCTGGTGCTGGCCAATGCGAAAACCAACGCCCTGATGCTCGGCGACTTTCTCGCCCCCGGCGCGCTGGTGGCGCTGTGCGGCCTGTTCCTGGCGATAGCCCTGCAGGCGCGTAAGGTACCGGGCGCGATTTTGTGGGCTATTTTGTGCGCCACGCTGGTGGGTATCCCGTTCGGCGTGACTAAACTGCCGACGCATTTTATCGATGCCCCCCACTCGCTGGCGCCGGTGCTGGGACAGGCTGACCTGCTGGGGGCGTTAAACATCGCCTTCCTGCCGTTCCTGTTCGTCTTTTTCGCATCTGAGTTTTTCTCCACCATGGGGACAACGCTGGCGGTGGGCGGCGAGGCGGGTCTGCTGGATGAAGAAGGCAACATGCCGCAGATTAATCGCCCGTTCATGGTCGATTCGATTGCCGCCGCGCTCGGCCCGTGGGTGGGCATTCCGGCGGCGACGGCGCTGATTGAGTCTTCGGCGGCAGCGGAAGCGGGCGGCAAAACCGGCCTCACCGCCCTGTCGGCGGCGGTAATGTTCCTGCTGATGCTGCTGTTCACGCCGGTGGCGTTGATGATCCCGAAAGAAGCCACCGCCCCGGCGCTGATCCTGATTGGCCTGAACATGTTCAGCGGCCTGCGCAAAGTGGATCTTGCCAACTTCACCGACGGGCTGCCGGTGCTGATGATGGTGATGATCACCCTTATCGCCAACAGCTTTGGCACCGGGATTGCCGGCGGGCTGCTGTTTTACATTGTGATCAAGGCTATCGCCGGTAAGTGGCGGGAGATCCCGATTGGCCTGTGGGTATTGGCCGTCCCGCTGGTATATTACTTCGCGACCTTAGTCAGGCATTAAGCCCTTCACAATGTGATTTCACCTCTTCATATAACAAACGCACCGCGGCAGAGAGCTGTTTGCGGTGCGGACAAATCAGATTCAACGGCACTACATCCCCCTGATAACGCGGCAGCAGGCGCCGCAGGCGCCCCGCCCGCAGATCGTCGCTGACGTCGAGCATCGATTTATAGGCAATGCCCTCCCCGGCGATCGCCAGCCGACGGATCACCTCGGCGTCGTCGCTCATCACCGTGCCGGAAACCTTCTGCTGCTGAACCACGCCGTCGAGGCTCAGCGACCAGCGGTCGAACGGACGGCCGCGCAAAATGTAGATCAACGCATTGTGCTGGCTGAGTTCCTCGAGGGTCTGCGGTTCGCCATGGCGGGCGATCCACTCAGGCGAGGCCACCAGCACCCGACGATTTTCCGGCGCCACCGGCAGCGAGATAAACGAGGCATCGTCGTTATTGCCATAGCGAAACGCAACGTCCACCGGATCTTTAAACACGTCGGTCAGCTGATCGGAAAAGAGCAGCCGCAGGCGCAGCGCCGGGTGGCGTTGGCGGAAATCGCGGAACAGGGTCAGGAGCAGGTTACGCCCGAGGTCCGACGGCACGGCAATCTGCAACATGCCGCGAACTTCATCATCCGGGGTCTGGATCTTCTGCAGACCGGCCTCGAGGGTATCGAGCATCTGGGTGGCGTAGGGCAGCCAGGTCTCCCCCTCCGGCGTCAGGCGCAGGCTGCGGGTCGAACGGGCAAACAGGCGAATATTGAGGATCGTCTCCAGACGCTTAATCGCCGCGCTGACCTGCGCCGGCTGCTGCCCGGCCTCGCGCGCCGCGTCGCTAAAACTGCCCAGCGCCGCGGCGCGGACAAATAAGGTCAGATCTTCCAGCCTGAACATGCCGATTCTCCCCTGCTTCAGATTGCTCCCAAAATACGCATCACCGTCGCTGCAACGCAAGCGGCACAAGACTTGCGCCGCGTTTTGCTTACACTTTTTAAAAATCCAGTGCTTGCCATTTCAGCAACGCATCAGGAATGATACGAGGCTGCTATTTTGAGTCCAGGTAATATTGAGGAAACTATGCGTAAAACAAAAATGATGCTTCTAGGCGTACTTCTTGCCACCGCTGGCGCCAGCTGGACGGCTACTGCCGCGGGGATCGATCAGTATGCGCTGAAAGAGTTCACCGCCGATTTCACCCAGTTTCACATCGGCGACACCGTTCCGGCGATGTATCTCACCCCGGAATACAACATTAAACAGTGGCAGCAGCGTAACCTGCCTGCGCCGGACGCCGGCAGCCACTGGACCTATATGGGCGGTAACTACGTGCTGATTACCGATACCGAAGGCAAAATCCTCAAAGTGTATGATGGCGAGATCTTCTATCATCGCTGATCCGCGCAATCTCCACATCCGCCCCGGCGAGCCAGCGGACTCTCCGGCGCTGCGCCAGATCTTCCTGCGGGCGCGCAGTTTATCGTGGACCTGGCTTCCCGCCGCGGCGTGGCGGCTGGAAGATTTCGATGCCGCCACCGCGGATGAACAGCTGTGGGTCGCGGAATGCGACGGCCAGCCGGTGGGCTTTGCCGCCGTATGGACCGCCGATAATTTCCTTCACCATCTGTTTGTCGACCCCGACTGGCAGGGCAAACATATCGGCAGCGCGCTGCTGGCGCAGGTCGAACGGACCTTTACCGCCAGCGGAACGCTGAAGTGCCTGATGGAAAATAAAAACGCCCTGCGCTTCTACCAGCGTCATGGCTGGACCATCGAAGCACAGGGCGCGTCGCCCGAGGGCAGATACTGGCTGATGCGCTCGCCGCGGCCTTAAACGGCGCGGAAGGCAATCTCACCCGGGATCACTTCTCCCTGCCAGTACATCTGGGCCGCCACCCGGCCCGCCAGCTGGCGGTAGATGTCGGTAAATTCGCTGTCCGGACGCGCCACCACCGTCGGCGTGCCGTTATCCAGATCTTCCCGCAGCGTAATATGCAGCGGCAGCTGGCCCAGCAGCTGGGTGTGGTATTTCTCGGCCAGTTTTTGCGCGCCGCCGGTGCCGAAGATAGGCTCGTGGTGCCCGCAGTTGCTGCAGATATGCATGCTCATGTTTTCCACGATCCCCAGCACCGGCACTTCCACTTTCTCGAACATCACGATGCCTTTTTTGGCGTCGATCAGCGCGATGTCCTGCGGCGTGGTGACCACCACCGCGCCGGTCACCGGAATGTTCTGCGCCAGGGTCAGCTGGATGTCGCCGGTGCCCGGCGGCATATCCAGCACCAGGTAGTCGAGGTCCGGCCACAGGGTCTCCTGCAGCATCTGCATCAGCGCCTTGCTGGCCATCGGCCCACGCCAGACCATGGCGTTGTCGTCGGTCACCAGGTAACCGATGGAGTTGGTTGCCAGACCATATTTCATGATCGGCGCCATATGAGTGCCGTCCGGCGAGGTCGGGCGGCTGTCTTCAGCACCCAGCATGGTCGGAATCGACGGACCATAGATATCGGCATCCAGAATGCCCACCTTCGCCCCTTCCGCCGCCAGGGCCAGCGCCAGGTTTACGGCAGTAGAAGATTTACCGACGCCGCCTTTGCCGGAGCTGATGGCGATAATGTTTTTCACGCCGTTGACCCCGGGCTGGTTTTTCACCCGCTTGAGGGTCGCGATGCTGTGGGTCAGCTTCCAGTCGATGGCCTTCGCGCCGGTGATGCGCAGCAGTTCGGCGCTGCACTGCTCTTTCAGCGCTTCGAAGGCGCTGCTCCAGACGAACGGCATTTGCAGTTCAATATGGACGGTATCGTCCAGCCAGGCGACATGGTGCAGCGCCTTAAGGGCGGTGAGATTATGCTTCAGGGTTGGGTGCTGGAAATTGGCCAGCGTCCCGGCGACCATCGCACGTAGGCGCTCAGGGGATTTGGCCTGGGATTGCGAATTCATCCCGACTCCTTTGTTGTTTTGAGATGCTTTCAGTAATCACAGAGTTTATCACAGGTAACGATTATCCATATATGGGCAGCCATTTATGGCGCACCCACAGCCCTTTTGGTAATATCGGAAGCCCTTTTTACAACAGAAGATGTAATGCTCACTATGACTCAAGTCGCGAAGAAAATTCTGGTAACGTGCGCCCTGCCGTACGCCAACGGCTCCATCCACCTCGGCCACATGCTGGAGCACATCCAGGCTGATGTCTGGGTCCGTTACCAGCGAATGCGCGGCCACGAGGTCAACTTCATCTGCGCCGACGACGCCCACGGCACGCCGATTATGCTCAAAGCGCAGCAGCTCGGTATCACTCCGGAGCAGATGATTGGCGAAATGAGTCAGGAGCATCAGACCGATTTCGCCGGCTTCGACATCAGCTATGATAACTATCACTCGACGCACAGCGACGAGAACCGCGAGCTGTCGGAGCTTATCTACACCCGCCTGAAAGAGAACGGTTTTATTAAAAACCGCACCATCTCTCAGCTCTACGATCCGGAAAAAGGCATGTTCCTGCCGGACCGTTTTGTGAAAGGCACCTGTCCGAAGTGCAAATCTCCGGACCAGTATGGCGATAACTGCGAAGTGTGCGGCGCGACCTACAGCCCTACCGAGCTTATCGACCCGAAATCGGTGGTCTCCGGCGCCACGCCGGTGATGCGTGACTCCGAGCACTTTTTCTTCGACCTGCCGTCGTTCAGCGAAATGCTGCAGGCGTGGACCCGCAGCGGCGCCCTGCAGGAGCAGGTCGCGAACAAGATGCAGGAGTGGTTCGAATCCGGCCTGCAGCAGTGGGACATCTCCCGCGATGCGCCGTACTTCGGCTTCGAAATTCCCAACGCGCCGGGCAAATATTTCTACGTCTGGCTGGACGCGCCGATCGGCTACATGGGCTCCTTCAAGAACCTGTGCGACAAGCGCGGCGACACCACCAGCTTCGACGAATACTGGAAGAAAGACTCCACGGCCGAGCTGTATCACTTTATCGGCAAAGACATTGTCTACTTCCACAGCCTGTTCTGGCCGGCGATGCTGGAAGGCAGCAACTTCCGTAAGCCGACTAACCTGTTCGTGCACGGCTACGTGACGGTTAACGGCGCCAAGATGTCCAAGTCGCGCGGCACCTTTATCAAGGCCAGCACCTGGTTAAATCATTTCGATGCCGACAGCCTGCGCTACTACTACACCGCCAAGCTCTCTTCACGCATCGATGACATCGACCTGAACCTGGAAGATTTCGTGCAGCGCGTGAACGCCGACATCGTCAACAAGGTGGTTAACCTCGCCTCACGCAACGCCGGCTTTATCAGCAAGCGTTTCGACGGCGTGCTGGCCGCTGAGCTGGCCGACCCGACGCTGTACAAAACCTTCACCGACGCGGCGGAAAGCATCGGCGAAGCATGGGACAGCCGCGAGTTCGGTAAGGCCATCCGCGAAATCATGGCCCTCGCCGACGTGGCTAACCGCTATGTCGATGAGCAGGCGCCGTGGGTGGTGGCGAAACAGGAAGGCCGCGACGCCGACCTGCAGGCCATCTGCACCATGGGCCTGAATATGTTCCGCGTGCTGATGACCTGGCTGAAGCCGGTCCTGCCGCAGCTGGCCGCGCGTGCGGAAGCGTTCCTCAACAGCGAACTGAGCTGGGACGCCATTCAGCAGCCGCTGCTGGCGCATAAGGTCAATCCGTTCAAGGCGCTGTACAACCGTATCGAGATGAAGCAGGTGGAAGCCCTGGTAGAAGCCTCTAAAGAAGAGGTGAAAGCCACCGCGGCGCCGGTCACCGGTCCGCTGGCGGACGATCCGATTCAGGAGACCATCACCTTTGACGATTTCGCCAAAGTCGATCTGCGCGTGGCGCTGATTGAAAACGCGGAATTCGTCGAGGGCTCCGACAAGCTGCTGCGCCTGACGCTGGATCTCGGCGGCGAAAAACGCAATGTCTTCTCCGGCATCCGCTCCGCTTACCCGGATCCGCAGCCGCTGATTGGCCGCCTGACGGTGATGGTCGCCAACCTGGCGCCGCGCAAAATGCGCTTCGGCATCTCCGAGGGCATGGTGATGGCCGCCGGCCCTGGCGGGAAGGATATCTTCCTGTTAAGCCCTGACGACGGCGCCAAGCCGGGTCAGCAGGTGAAATAACAAAAAAGCCGGAGAGTATCTCCGGCTTTTTTTTGCCCGGCGGCGCTATGCTAGCACGCGCCCGGGGGCAGTCGTTGTAGGCCGGGTCAGGCGAAGCCGCCACCCGGCAAAAAATCATGCCTTCGGGTTATGCACCCGCTGGGTCAGTCCGCGCAGGAAATTGCGCAGAAACTGGTCGCCGCACTCGCGGTAGTTTTTGTGGTCAGGCGAGCGCATCATGGCGGTGATCTCCGGCACCGACACCCGGTATTTCTGCTCGCTCATAATCGCCTGGATATCGTCCGTTTTCAGCGAGAAGGCGATCCGCAGCTTTTTCAGCACCGTGTTGTTATTCACCCGACGCTCCAGCGCCAGCTCCGGGGCCGAATCATCTTTGCCGCGCTTGTCATAGATAAGGCCGTTAAGGAAACCCGACAGGATAATGTCCGGGCAGCGAACAAAGCCCTCTTCATCCTCTTTCGTCGTCCAGGTGTCGAAGCTGGCGGCGGTGGATTCCATAGCGGAGAGCGCGAGAATGCGCACCATATCGTTATTATTGACTTTCAGGGTGTAGCGCAGGCTACGAAGAATATCATTACTGAGCATGAGGGCCTTTTACTGTCGATGATGCAATGGGGCGCAGTGTACCAGCTTTACAGGCCAATCGCCTCTTTCAGGCTTTTTAAATAGCGCCGGCTCACCGGCACCGTTTGCCCGGCGCGCATCAGCAGCTCCGCCTGGCCATTCTCCTCCAGGCGAATCTCCTTCAGGTGCGCCATATTCACCAGATACTGGCGATGGCAGCGCAGCAGCGGCGTGCGGCTCTCGAGGGTGCGCAGGGTCAGTTCGGTAAAGCCCTCTTTTCCCTCGCGGTCGGTCACGTAGATGCCGCTCATCCGGCTGCTGACGAAGGCCACATCCTCCATCTGCAGCAGCCAGATACGACTGTGGCCGGTACAGGGAATGTATTTCAGCGTCTGCTGAGCATCATCCAGCAGCGACACATCCTGCAGATTACGCTCCTGGCGCAGGCGGGCGAGGGTTTTCTCCAGCCGGGCAGCTTCAATCGGCTTCAGCAGATAGTCAAAGGCATGCTCCTCAAAGGCTTTCACCGCGTATTCATCAAAGGCGGTGAGAAACACGATATAGGGGCGGTGCTCCGGGTCGAGCATCCCGACCATCTCCAGACCGCTGATGCGCGGCATCTGGATGTCGAGAAACAGCACGTCGGGACGCAGCTTATGCACCGCGCCAATGGCCTCCACCGCGTTGCCGCACTCGCCGACGATCTCGATATCGCGCTGTGTCTCCAGCAAAATGCGCAGGTTTTCCCGCGCCAGCGGCTCATCATCGACGATCAATACTCTCAGCATGCATTCTCCTCCAGGGGCAGACGTAGGGTGACACGGGTAAAGCGCTCCGGCTCGCAGGTGACGCTGATGCCGCAGTCGGCGCCAAAACGCGCCCGCAGCCGCCTGTCCACCAGATTCATCCCCAGCCCGCTGGCCTGGGGGTTGGCCCGGTACAGCCCGGCGTTATCCTCGATATCCAGCTGCAGCCAGCGATCGTCCTGGCTGGCGCGGATGGTAATTTCGCCGACGCCAAGATGTTGCGATGTACCATGCTTAATGGCGTTTTCCACGATCGGCTGCAGGGTAAAAGCCGGCAGCTGGTGATGCGCCAGCCCTTCCGGCACCGCCATCTGGATCTGCAGGTTAGCCTGAAAGCGAGCCTTCTCAATCTGCAGATAGGCGTTAACATGCTCGATCTCATCGGCAAGAGTGACAATTTCCGTCGGCCGTTTCAGGTTCTTGCGAAAGAAGGTCGACAGATACTGCACCAGCTGGCCGGCCTGATCGCTGTCGCGGCGGATCACCGCCTTCAGCGTGTTAAGCGCGTTAAACAGGAAGTGTGGGTTGACCTGGGCATGCAGGAGCTTGATTTCGGATTGCGTCAGCAGCGCCTTCTGCCGCTCGTACTGTCCGGCGAGGATCTGCGCCGACAGCAGCTGGGCAATCCCCTCCCCGAGGGTGCGGTTGATCGAACTGAACAGGCGATTTTTCGCCTCATACAGTTTAATGGTGCCTATCACCCGTTGGTTCTCGCCGCGCAGGGGGATCACCAGCGTCGACCCCAGCTTACAGTGCGGATGAATCGAGCAGCGGTAAGGCACCTCGTTGCCGTCGGCGTAGACCACCTCCCCGGTCTCAATCGCCCGTTGCGTATACGAGGAGGAGATAGGCTTGCCCGGCAGATGGTGATCGTCGCCGATGCCGGTAAACGCCAGCAGCTTGTCGCGATCGGTGATCGCCACCGCGCCGATGTCCAGCTCCTGGATCAGCACCTGGGCCACCTTCATGCTATTTTCTTCGTTGAATCCCTGACGCAGGATCCCCTCGGTGGACGCCGCCACCTTCAGCGCCGTGGCGGAAAAGGCGGAGGTGTACTTCTCAAACATCGCCCGCTTGTCCAGCAGAATGCGCATAAACAGCGCCGCACCGACGGTATTGGTGACCATCATCGGCGCGGCAATGCTCTGCACCAGATGCAGGGCGTCCTGGAACGGGCGGGCAATCAGCAGAATGATCATCATCTGCACCAGCTCGGCCACGAAGGTGATCGCCCCGGCGGTTAGCGGGCTAAAGACTTTGTCCGGCCGGCCGCGTTTGACCAGCACGCTGTGCACCAGACCGCCCAGCAGCCCCTCAACGATGGTGGAAACCATGCAGCTTAAGGCGGTCATTCCCCCCAGCGAGTAGCGGTGCAGGCCGCCGGTGAGCCCTACCAGCCCGCCGACCACCGGCCCGCCGAGCAGGCCGCCCATCACGGCGCCGATGGCGCGGGTGTTGGCGATGGAGTCTTCGATATGCAGACCGAAATAGGTCCCCATAATGCAGAAAATGGAGAAAGTGACGTAGCACAGCAGCTTGTGCGGCAGGCGAACGGTGACTTGCATCAGGGGGATAAACAGTCGGGTTTTGCTCATCAACCACGCGATGACCAAAAATACGCACATCTGCTGAAGCAGCAGCAACACCAGATCAAACTCGTACATACCCGCAAACCACACATGCCTGAAAGCGCGTACCATACCCTGCCTGGCGAAAACTTTCTTTGAAGCCCTGCATAAAAATGAAAAACGACGGCCAGGATCACACTTTTTGCGGCGCGTTGCGCAGCAAACGCGGCAAAAAGCCCGGCGCGGCGCGCTAAACCGCAATTAATGTTTCATTAACACCTGCGCTTCACCGTATAATCCCCCTGTTAACATCAGGAGCCTATTATGAAGCCAGCGAAAATCGCGGTCGTCACTCTCTTCTTACTTATGGCCATCGGCGGGATCAGCGGCGTAATGCTGGCCGGCTATTCCTTTATTGTGCGTGGCGGTGTCGGCTGATCCAGCGGGTCAGACGCTCAAACGCGCGGTCGACGATAATCGCCGCCAGGGCCACCAGCAGCGCCCCCTGAACAATATAGGCGGTATTAAAGCCGCTCAGGCCGATGATGATCGGCGTCCCGAGCGTACTGGCCCCCACCGTCGAGGCAATGGTCGCGGTACCAATATTGACGATGACCGAGGTGCGGATCCCCGCAGGATCACCGGGGCCGCCAGCGGAAGCTCCACCTTATACAGACGCTGCCAGCCGGTCATTCCCATCCCTTCAGCCACACCTGACACCCCCGGCGGTATCGAACCCAGCCCGGCCAGCGTCCCCTGCAGCACCGGCAGTATGCCATACAGCGCGAGGGCGATGAGCGCGGGCAGCCAGCCAAAGCCCAGCACCGGCACCGCCATCGCCAGCACCGCCACCGGCGGAAAGGTCTGCCCGATAGCGGCGATGGTCTCCACCAGCGGACGAAACGCGCTGCCGGCGGGCCGGGTGACCGCCACCCCAGCCCCCAGCCCGATTGCCGTTGCCGCGAGGCTGGACGCCACCACCAGCCAGCCGTGATCGAGAGTGAGCGCCCAGAAGCTCTCCTGCTGGTAGACCGGCCGCGGCAGCTCCGGGAACAGCCGACTGAACAGCGGCGCGCTGTAGGGCAGCCCTGCCAGCAGGCCGATAAACAGCGCGATAAGCCACCACAGCGGCTCACGAAGCGCCTTCATGGCTCATCTCCTGGCGCAGCAGATCGGCAAAATGCAGCGTACCGCAGGGCCTGCCTTCGGCATCGACCACCGGCAGCGTCTCGCAGCGCCGGGCGACAAACTGCGACAGCGCTTCCCGCAGGGTCATGGTGATGGTCAGCCCCTCGCCCGCCAGCCGTTCGTCGGGACGCAAATAGTCCCCCACCTCGCGCAGCGACAGCAGGCGCACACCCAGCTCGCTGCGGCCAAAAAAAGGTCTGTACAAAGCTATTTTTCGGTCGCAGGAGCATCTCCAGCGGCGCCCCCTGCTGGACCACCTCGCCCCCGTCCATCAGCACCAGGTGGTCCGCCAGACGCAGCGCTTCGTCAATATCATGGGTCACCAGCACAATCGTCCGTCCCAGCAGACGGTGGATGCGCAGCATCTCCTGCTGCAGCGCCTCGCGGGTCACCGGGTCGAGGGCGCCGAAGGGCTCATCCATCAACAGCACCTCCGGATCTGCCGCCAGCGCCCGCGCCACCCCCACCCGCTGCTGCTGACCGCCGGAGAGCTGATGCGGGTAACGGTCGCGCAGCGTCGCCTCCAGCCCCAGCAGCGCCATCAGCTCGTCGATCCGGTCGGCGATCCTTGCCCGCGGCCATCTTTGCAACTGCGGCACGGTGGCGATATTCTGCGCCACCGTCCAGTGGGGAAACAGGCCGATGGACTGGATGGCATAGCCCATCCGCCGCCGCAGGGTCAGGACCGGCTGCTGGCGAATGTCCTCGCCGGCAAAGCGAATGGTGCCCCGGTCCGGCTCCAGCAGACGGTTGATCATCTTCAGCGTCGTCGACTTGCCCGAGCCGGAAGTCCCCACCAGCACCGAGAAAGCGCCTTCGCGCAGCTCCAGGGTCAGGTCCTTCACCGCCGGGTGGCCGGCAAACACTTTGCTGACCCCTTGAAATTCAATCATTGGCCTCTCCTTTTAGCCAGGCGCCCCACAGGGCGAACAGGGCATCCACCACCACCGCCAGGGCAATGGTCGGCACCACGCCCAGCAGCACCAGATCCAGCGCACTGCTCAGCAGCCCCTGAAAAACCAGCGCGCCAAAGCCGCCGGCGCCGATCAGCGCGGCCACTACCGCCATGCCGACGGTTTGCACGCTGACCACCCGCAGGCTGCGCAGCAGTACCGGCATCGCCAGCGGAAGCTGCACCTGACGAAAGCGCTGCCCGGCGCTCATGCCCATTGCCGTCGCGCTTTCCAGGGCATCCTGCGGCACCTGCTGCAGGCCGGTCACCACCCCGCGCACCAGCGGCAGCAGCGCATAGAGAGTGAGAGCGATCAGGGCTGGCGCCACGCCGGTCCCGGAGACGCCCAGCTCGCCCAGCGTCGGGAAATAACGCGCCAGACCGGCAAGCGGCGCAATCAGCAGGCCAAAAAGCGCTACCGACGGAATAGTCTGGATCACATTGAGCGCGGTGAAAGCTGGCGCCTGCCAGCGCGGACGCCGCCACAGCCATACCCCCAGCGGCAGGCCAATCAGCAGGCCCGGCAGCAGGGTGCCGAACAGCAGAAGCAGATGCTGGCGCAGGGCGTCATCAAATACCTCCTGACGGTTGGCATACTCCTTCAGCAAGGAGAGCTGATCGAGCGCCCCGATAGCGAGCAGGATGATGGGCAACAGCCAGACTTGCGCATTGAGCAGCCAGCGCCAGAGCGGCCGGACGGTAAGATGACGGATGGCCTCGCTGGCCAGCAGCAGACAAAGCGCCAGCGACAGCCACAGGCCGCTGCCGGGCGAGGTGCGCGCCAGCGGCGAGCCATGGCGGGAGAGCTCAAGCGCCGCCTGGCCGCTGCCCCAGATAAGCAGCGGGAAGAGCAGTTCGGCCAGCAGCAGGTGGAGAAACGGCACGATCCTGCCCGGCAGCCAGCAGAGCAGCATCCCGGCAAGGGCCGCCGCCAGCTGAACGCCGGCGAGCCAGGGCAGCGCCTGCCACAGCCCGCGCCCTTCCCCGGAGAGTAAGCGATTCGGCGCATAAGTGACAAACGGCAGCGCCAGCGTAACCAGCAGCAGACCTGTCAGCAGCAGGCCGACGCGATGAGTACAGCGAATGGTCACCGGTGGCTTACTTCAGCAGGCCTTTCTGCTGCAGATAATCTGCCGCCACGCGCTTCGCATCCTGGCCCTCCACCGCAATGCGGGCGTTCAGCTGCTGCAGCGTTTTTTCATCGAGGCTGGCGAAGACCGGCTGTAGCCAGTCGGCGATCTGCGGGTAGGCCTTCAGCACCGCCTCGCGCACCACCGGCGTCGGGGCATATATCGGCTGCACGCCCTGCGGGTCGCTCAGCGTCTGTAACCCCAGGGCCGCCACCGGGCCATCGGTGCCGTAGGCCATCGCCGCGTTAACGCCGGAGGTCTGTTGCGCCGCCGCTTTGATGGTCACCGCCGTATCGCCCCCGGCCAGCGACAGCAGCTGGTTCTGGTTGAGGTTGAAGCCATACGCTTTTTCAAACGCCGGCAGCGCGTCCGGGCGCTCAATAAATTCCGCCGAAGCCGCCAGCTTAAATTCGCCGCCCTGCTTCAGGTAGCGACTGAGGTCGGCCAGCGAGGTCAGCTTATTTTTCTCCGCCAGGTCCTGGCGCACGGCGATAGTCCAGGTGTTGTTGGCCGGCGCCGGGGTGAGCCATACCAGCTGATGTTTCTCCTGATCGAGGCGCTTCACCTTCTCATAGCCCTGTTGGGCATTCTTCCACGCCGGGTCGTTTTCATCTTTGAAGAAGAAGGCGCCATTGCCGGTATATTCCGGGTAGATATCCAGCTCGCCGGCGACAATCGCCCCGCGCACCACCGGCGTGGTGCCGAGCTGGATTTTATTAATCGTTTTTACGCCGTGGCTTTCCAGCACCTGCTGGATCATATTGCCCAGCAGCGCGCCTTCGGTATCAATTTTCGAGCCGACCTTCACCGGCTCCGCCGCCTGCAGCGGTAAACTTATCAGGGCGGCCAGCGCCAGCGCGCCGGACCATGTCGTTGCCATCTTCATCCCGCATCCCTCAGTTCTTTTGCGCTTCGCTTACAGAAGCTTAAGAGAAAAGCGTAGCCCATTTGCCAGCGATGCGAAAAAGAAAAGGCCGATTAATCGGCCTTTAAAGCGTGACGTTGGACTTAAGAGCGATGCCTTACAGCAGCTCAAACTCGCTCTGCTTCACGCGGGCGGAGTCCACGCCGATAAAGACATTGAATTTGCCCGGCTCAGCAACGTATTTCATCTGCTGATTCCAGAACTTCAGCGCGTCGACGTCGATTGGGAAGCTAACGGTTTGCGTTTCGCCCGGTTTGAGGGTGACCTTTTTAAAGCCGCGCAGCATTTTCACCGGCCGGCTCATGGAGGCGGTGACGTCCTGCAGATACAGCTGAATCACCGTTGCCCCTTCGCGTTTGCCGGTGTTGGTCACCTGCACGCTGGCGGTCACGCTGCCGTCGCGCGGAAGGGTGGCTGACGACATGTTGACATCGGAGACGCTAAAGGTGGTGTAGCTCAGGCCGTAACCAAACGGATACAGCGGGCCATTGGCTTCATCGAAGTAACGCGAGGTGTACTTGTTCGGCTTCTCCGGATTATACGGCCGGCCGGTATTCAGGTGGCTGTAGTAGGTTGGGATCTGCCCCACCGAGCGCGGAAAAGACATCGGCAGTTTGCCCGACGGATTGTAATCGCCAAACAGCACGTCGGCGATGGCGTGGCCGCCTTCGGTGCCAGCAAACCAGGTCTCCAGCAGCGCATCGGCTTGCTGATCCTCTTTCACCAGCGCCAGCGGACGCCCGTTCATCAGCACCAGCACCAGCGGTTTGCCGGTGGCTTTAAGAGCGGCAATCAGATTGCGCTGGCTCTGCGGCAGGGTGATATCGGTCCGGCTGGAGGCCTCATGCGCCATGCCCTGCGCCTCGCCCACCACGGCGACCACCACATCGGATTGCTTCGCCGCCGCGACCGCTTCGTCGATCATTTCCTGCGGCGAGCGTGGGTCAACCTGCACCGCGTTCTCATACAAATTGAGGAAATCGACAATGCCTTTGTCATCGGTAACGTTCGCCCCTTTGGCGTAAATCACTTTGCCGTTATCGCCCAGCGCTTCTTTGATGCCGGTCAGGACGGTCACCGACTGGTCGGCCACCCCGGCCGCGGACCAGCTGCCCATCATGTCGCGCTTGCTGTCCGCCAGCGCGCCAACCACCGCGATAGTGCCGGATTTTTTCAGCGGCAGCGTATCAAGACGGTTCTTCAGCAGCACCAGGCTCTCGCGAGCCACTTCGCGCGCCTCTTTACGATGCAGACGACTTTCCGCATTGGTGTCCTGCGGGTCAGAATCTTTCGGTCCCAGGTGGCTGTAGGGATCGTTGAACAGTCCCATATCATATTTCACGTTGAGCACGTGTCGGGTGGCATCATCCAGCTCGGCCATGGTCACCTTGCCGGACTTCACCAGCCCCGGCAGGTACTTGCTGTAATACTCGTCGCTCATGCTCATGTTGATGCCGGACTTCAGCGCTACGCGCACCGCGTCTTCCGGGTCGGAGGCCACGCCGTGCTTAATCAACTCTTTGATGGCGCCGTGGTCGGAAACGGTGATGCCTTTAAAGCCCCATTGGTCGCGCAGGACGTCTTTCAGCAGCCAGGAATCAGAGGTCGCCGGGGTGCCGTTCAGCGAGTTCAGGGCTACCATCACCGCGCCGCTGCCGGCATCAAGCCCGGCTTTATACGGCGGCATATAGTCGTTGAACAGGCGCTGCGGGCTCATGTCGACCGTATTGTACTCTTTCCCGCCCTCCACCGCGCCGTAGGCGGCGAAATGCTTGACGCTGGTCATCACCGAATAGCGGTCCGCCGGGCTCTTGCCCTGCATCGACTCCACCATCGCCTGGCCCATCATCGTGGTCAGATAGGTGTCTTCCCCGAACCCTTCGGAAGCGCGTCCCCAGCGCGGATCGCGGGAGACGTCGACCATCGGCGCCCAGGTCATGTTCAAGCCGTCATCGGCGGCTTCATATGCTGACACGCGGCCCACGGTCTTCACCGCATCAAGGTTAAACGACGAGGCCAGGCCGAGGCTTATCGGAAACACGGTACGCTGACCGTGCAGCACATCGTAGGCAAAGAACAGCGGGATCTTCAGGCGGCTAAGCTGCATCACCTGATCCTGCATCACACGGATATCCGGGCGGGTAACGGTGTTAAAAATCGCCCCCACCTGACCGTTCTTGATCATTTCACGGATCGCCTCTTTCGGGTTATCCGGGCCAACGCTTATCAGACGCAGCTGGCCGATTTTCTCGTCCACCGTCATTTTTTTCAGCAGGTCGGTGACAAAGGCATCCCGCGCCTGCGGGGTCAGGGGGTGGTTACCAAACAGTTCATCCGCCAGCGCGGGTTGCAGCGCCAGACTCACGGCGACGCCTACAGTGCAGAGCCATTTCATTGTTATCTCGCTTTATCTCAGACGGGGACTCGGTAAAACATAATAAAAACCGCAGTTTGCCATATATATAAACAACGCGCCCGCAGAATGCTAAGGTTCTTCTCTGATTTTTGCGAAACATTCATGCATCAAATTGTCATACAAAGCGCTATGCTTATCCTCGATATTTCGCGCACCACCACAAGGAGTGGAACATGTCATCTGCACCCACTGACACCCATAAAACGTTTCTGGCTGACCTGGCGCGCCTGGTTGGCCCTTCGCATCTGCTGACCGACCCGGCAAAAACCCAGCGCTACCGCAAAGGCTTCCGCTCCGGTCAGGGCGAGGCCCTGGCGGTTGTCTTTCCCGGCACCCTGCTGGAACTCTGGCGCGTGCTCAACGCCTGCGTAGACGCCGATAAAATTATTCTGATGCAGGCGGCCAACACCGGCCTGACCGAAGGTTCGACCCCCAACGGCAATGATTACGATCGCGAGATCGTGATTATCAGCACCCTGCGCCTGGACAAACTGCATCTGCTGGACAAAGGCGAGCAGGTGCTGGCCTGGCCCGGCACCACCCTCTATTCGCTGGAAAAAGCGCTCAAACCGCTGGGACGCGAACCGCACTCGGTGATCGGTTCGTCATGCATCGGCGCATCGGTCATCGGCGGGATCTGCAACAACTCCGGCGGCTCGCTGGTGCAGCGCGGGCCGGCCTACACTGAGATGTCGCTGTTCGCGCAGATTGACGCCGACGGCAAGCTGAAGCTGGTCAATCATCTGGGCATCGATCTCGGCAGCACGCCGGAGCAGATCCTCAGCCGCCTCGATGACGAACGGATTAGCGATAGCGATGTGCTGCACGACGGCCGCCACGCCCACGATCACGACTATGTCACCCGCGTGCGCGATGTCGATGCCGACACCCCGGCGCGCTATAACGCCGACCCGGACCGCCTGTTCGAATCCTCCGGCTGCGCCGGCAAGCTGGCGGTTTTCGCCGTGCGTCTCGATACTTTCCCGGCGGAAAAGCGCCAGCAGGTGTTTTACATTGGCACCAACCAGCCGCAGGTATTGACCGAGATCCGCCGCCATATCCTCGCCGAGTTCCAGCATCTGCCGGTGGCGGGGGAATATATGCACCGCGATATTTACGATATCGCCGAGAAGTATGGCAAAGACACCTTCCTGATGATCGACAAGCTCGGCACCGACAAAATGCCGTTCTTCTTCACCATGAAGGGGCGCACCGACGCGATGCTGGAGAAAGTCTCGCTGTTTAAGCCGCACTTTACCGACCGCTTTATGCAGAAGCTCGGCCACGTCTTCCCGGCGCATTTACCGGAGCGGATGAAAACCTGGCGTGATAAATATGAACATCATCTGCTGCTGAAGATGGCTGGCGACGGCATCGAAGAAGCGCAGCGTTGGTTGACGGAGTACTTCCAGCAGGCCGAGGGGGATTTCTTCGCCTGTACGCCGGAGGAAGGCAGCAAGGCGTTCCTCCATCGCTTTGCCGCCGCCGGCGCGGCGATCCGCTATCAGGCGGTGCATGCCGACGAAGTCGAAGATATTCTGGCGCTGGATATCGCCCTGCGCCGTAACGATACCGAGTGGTTCGAACATCTGCCGCCCGAAATCGACAGCCAGCTGGTGCATAAGCTCTACTATGGCCACTTTATGTGCCATGTGTTCCATCAGGATTACATCGTCAGGAAAGGGGTCGACGCCCACGCGCTGAAGGAAAAAATGCTGGAGTTACTGAAAGCGCGCGGCGCCCAGTACCCGGCGGAGCATAACGTGGGTCATCTGTATGAGGCCCCGGAGAGCCTGCAGCAGTTCTATCGCCAGAACGATCCGACCAACAGCATGAACCCGGGGATTGGTAAAACCAGCAAGCAGAAATACTGGGGTGAAGCGGCCCCGACGCCAGCCTCTCCGGCGGATCCGCAATAATCGACGGCAGGACTATTCAGCCTGGCGCTTCTGTATTACGCTGCACGCCGGAGAATGTTTCTCCGGCAGATTCAGGAGCGCCGCCATGCCCGCAGAGGCCCCGTTACTCGACAGTGATTTAGAAATTCGCGAAGCGCTGCCCGACGATGCGCACGCCATCGCCGCGCTGTATGTCTGGCACGTACTTAATGGCCGCGCCTCCTTCGAAGAGATCCCCCCCACCGTTGACGAAATGCGTAAACGGATCCAGACCGTGCGCGACAACGGGCTGCCGTGGCTGGTAGCGCTGTGGCGCGGGGCTATCGTCGGCTACTGCTATGCCACCTTCTATCGCCCGCGTCCGGCCTATCGCTACACCCTCGAGGAATCGATATACGTGGAATCCGGAATGGGCGGACGCGGCATCGGCAGCGCGCTGCTGTCCAGGCTAATCGCTGAGTGCGAAAAAGGCCCGTGGCGGCAGATGCTGGCGATCATCGGCGATGGCCATAACAATGCCGGCTCGCTGGCGATCCATAAAAAGTTCGGCTTTACCGTGGCGGGTCAGCTGCGCAGCGTCGGCTACAAGATGGGCGACTGGCGGGATACGTTGATTATGCAGCGCGCGCTGGGTGACGGCGACTGGACGCTACCGGAGTGATATCCGGCGCCAAATCCCCGGCTCGCGGCGTAAACGCCTTAGCCGGGCTACCGTTCAGCGCGGTTCCGGAGAGGCGTCAGCCGCCATCCTGCACAAACACCGGCACTCGGCCTGATTGCCCGGCGGCGCTGCGCTTGCCGGGCCTACGAAAGGGGCGAACCCGGCGCCAAATCACGTAGCCCGGATAAGGCGCAATGCGCCGCCATCCGTGAGACATGCAGATTAATCGTTCTGCGCGGTCTGCGCGCCGCCTTTCAGCATCGCCTCCGCCATCTGCGCTTCGCGCTGCTTTTTATAGCTCAGCGCCGAGGCGGGTACCGGCATTACCTTCCCGGTTTCAATCCAGGTCCGCAAGCGGCTGGCGTCAGCGAAGTGGGTATATTTGCCGAAGGCATCCATCACCACCAGCGCCACCGGACGTTGGTTAATCACCGTGCGCATAATCAGGCAGTGGCCGGCAGCGTTGGTGAAGCCGGTTTTGGTCAGCTGAATGTTCCAGTTATCGCGATACACCAGATGGTTGGTGTTGCGGAACGGCAGGCTGTAGGCCGGATGGGCGAAGGTGGCGGTCTCTTCTTTGGTGGTGCTCAGCTGGCCGATCAGCGGATACTGCTCGCTGGCGATCAGCAGTTTGGTCAGATCGCGGGCGGTGGAGACGTTATGCACCGACAGGCCGGTGGGCTCCACGTAGCGGGTATGGGTCATGCCCAGCGCCTGGGCTTTGGCGTTCATCGCGCGAATAAAAGCGTCGTAGCCGCCCGGATAGTGATGCGCCAGGCTGGCGGCCGCGCGGTTCTCGGAAGACATCAGCGCCAGCAGCAGCATATCGCGGCGACTAATCTGGCTGTTGAGGCGCACGCGGGAGTAGATCCCCTTCATTTCCGGCGTATGGCTGATATCCACCGTCAGCATCTCATCCAGCGGCAGATGGGCATCGAGCACCACCATGGCGGTCATCACTTTGGTGATCGACGCCATCGGGCGCACCAGATCCGGCTGGCTGGCATAAATGATTTTTTTCGTGGCCAGATCGACGATCATGGCGCTGCCGGAGGCAATTTCCGGCTGCGAGGCGGTCACCGCCGTCGGGGTTTTTGCTAACGCCTGGGGCGCAAAAGGCACAGCCAGCAGCAAGGTCAGGCTGAGCAAAGAGACTCGAAATTTCGGCATCATGGGCATTCTGAAAAGTATTTTTGCACGTTATGGAACGTACGCCGCGAGGTTAAGTGGGCAACTTCGCTGGCAAACGCCATCATACCGCGCCGTAAGGCCCTGTGCCTAATAAGAATCGTGAAGAAATGCTGCATTGCCGACATAAAATACATATTTGCCGGCAATGCATATTTACCCGTGTCGCCCGATCAGAAGAGTCGGTAGCCATACCCCCAGAGCACCACGGTGATGGCCAGCAGCACTTCCAGCACCAGTACCCCAATAGCTAGCGTCGAGCTGGCAAAGCTTAACCCCTCTTCCCGATTAATGCTCAGGAAGGTCGGAATGCCGAGATACAGCAGATACCCGGTATAGAACAGCGCAATAGTACCGACCAGCGCGCACAGCCAGACCAGCGGATAGAGCGCCACAATCCCGCTCAGAAACAGCGGGGTGGCGACGTAGCCGGCAAACACCATGCAGCGTTTCAGGGAAGGCTGCTGCGGATACTGCCTCGCCATCCACCAGATGACCCGCCCCATGATCGCCACCCCGGCGAGCATCACGGCGTAAAACAGCACCGCCAGCGCCAGTCCGGTCAGCATCGACAGTTTAATCACGGTGCCATCGCCGAAGTTCCAGCCCAGCTGCGTGGTGCCGATAAAGGCGCAGATTACCGGAACCGCCGCCATCAGCAGCACATGATGCGTATAGTGATGAGAAATGGTTTCATTCTCGCTCTTAATCACGCTCATTTCCCGGTTGGGATGAGCGAAGAGCCCCCAGACATGGTTCATAGCGTCCCCCTTGTCACGGCTTCGTACTGCACTGATCCAAGTATAATTCACCCTGTAGATTATTTTATGTACAGCACAGAAAATTCTGCGTCGCCGCGTTTTGGTCAGCAGGGTGTATGATTAAGAGGTGATGAGGTAAGGAGAAAAGCTTTTTATGGATATCAATCACCTGATTTCCCAGTATGGCTACGCGGCGCTGATCGTCGGCAGCATGGCGGAAGGTGAGACCATTACCCTGCTGGGCGGCGTCGCGGCGCATCAGGGGCTACTGAAATTTCCCCTGGTGGTGATCGCCGTCGCCCTCGGCGGGATGATTGGCGATCAGCTGCTCTATCTGGTCGGTCGCCGCTTCGGGGGACGCATCCTGCGCCGTTTCGCCAGTCAGAAAGCGCGGATCCGTAAAGCGCAGCGTATGATCCAGCTCCGGCCGTGGCTGTTTGTCATCGGCACCCGCTTTATGTATGGCTTCCGGGTAATCGGCCCCCTGCTGATCGGCGCCAGCCGCCTGCCGCCGCGCATTTTCCTGCCGCTGAATATTGTCGGAGCGCTGGTGTGGGCCCTGCTGTTTACCACCATTGGCTATCTCGGCGGCGAGGTGGTTGGCCCGTGGCTGCACCATCTGGATGCCCATCTGAAGCACTGGATCTGGCTGATCCTCGCGGTGGTGGTGGTGGTGGCCGCCCACTGGTGGCTCAGGCGGCGCGAGAGTAAGAAGAAAGACTAAGCGGCGCACCCGCGGGCGCACCGTGGTTGGCGGTTACTTCACCGTCTGGTGGTAGCCGCCGCCGAGGGCCGAGGTCAGCTGAATGCTAGCGTCAATCCACTGGCCGTGCAGGCGCAATGCGGTGATCCGTTCCTGCAGCGCCGGGAGCTTCGCCATACTGACTCTGGAGCCAGGTAAGATCCCTGCCGCCATTCGGGCCTGCGCCAGATCCACTACCCGCTGAGCGTCTTTTTCAACCTGCTGCTGCTGCTGGCTTTTGGCCATTAATGTTTCGACCTGGCTGGCGGTTTTCGCCACCTGGTTAACGGCATCCACCACCGCTTTGTTGTACTGGGCGATCGACAGGCTATTCTGCGCGCTGGCGATATCCAGGTTGGCGTTAAGGCGGCCGCTGTCAAAGATCGGCAGCGTCAACCCGGCAGTAACGCCCATCTGCTGCGCCGAATGGCGGAAAAGATCGCTTAAGTGCAGGGCATCCTGCTGCAGGAACGCCATCAGATTGATGTCCGGATAAAACGCCGCTTTCGCCGCGTCCACTTCGCTCAGGGACGCCTCAATATACCAGTGGGCGACCTGCAGATCCGGGCGGCGCGCCAGCAGCTCATAGCCGAGGGTATCTGGCAGCTGCGCGCTGACCGTTGGCAGGCTGGCGGGTTTGAGGTTTAGCGACTGGCTCTGGCTGTTGGTCAGGGCCATCAGCCGCGCTTCAATCTCTTTCATCGTGCCCGTCACGTCCGCCAGCTGCTGGTCGGTTTTGCTGACGTTAATATCGTTCTCCGCCCCTTCGGCGGAGTTAGTGATCCCGCGCTGATACAGGGCCTTGTCGACCGTCACGATATTATTTTGCTCGTTTTTCACCTGCTGCAGCACCGCTTTGATCGCCGCTTCCGTCTGCCACTGCCAGTACAGACGCGCCACGCTGCCGGAGAGCAGCTCACGGGTCTGGGCCTGTTCAGCAACCTGGGCTTTCAGCTCGCCGATACGCGCTTTCACCAGCGCACGGTTTTTGCCCCACAGATCGAGATCCCAACCGGCGGTCAGGCCAAAGGTACCGTTGGTGTACCACGGGCCGGTATTGCCGTCGGTGTCGGTAGCAAACGGTCCCATCAGGCCTTCGGCCGACATGCGCTGGCGTTCAATATCGGCGGAGAAATCCATCTCCGGGCCAAGATTCGCCTGCGACATTCGCGCCTGCGCTTCGGCAAGCCTGATGCGCTGTTCGGCAATCTGCATATCCGGCGCGTTGGCCAACGCTCGCTGAATCAGATTATTAAGCTGTGGGTCATGGTAATTTTTCCACCAGTCAGTCTGCGGCCAGCCATTTTTCACGGCGGCAGGGAGATCCATGGAAACATGGGAGGCTGGAATTTGCTGCTGCGGCGGATTAGCAACCTCATGAGATGGCGCGCAGCCAGCCAGCGCGATGGCCAGGGGCAATGCCGCCAGCACGCTTTTATTTAATATCAATTTCATTGGACAGGTCAGATAACTTAATCAGGTTGGTTATCATAAGTTAATTGAATTAAACGCGTTTAGTAAAGCGTGTGACTAAATTATTAGTTTGCTAAAAATAAACAACCTTATCAATTCAGGGGGTGAATATGAGCAGACATCTTTTAACGAGCCGCACCTCTTTACCACCCTACTCGATCTGGATGAAGAGAAAGAACGTCCGATGACCTTTTTACTGCGCGCGCGTAAACCGGGCTAACCCCCCGCCCGGCGATGGCCGGGCGGGCATTCTTTAGGCTTTCAGGCTGGCGCCGCGGCTGGCAATCACCTCTTTATACCAGCTAAAGCTCTTCTTCTTACTGCGCGCCAGGGTGCCGGTACCGTCATCATGGCGGTCGACATAGATAAAGCCGTAGCGCTTCGACAGCTCCGCCTTTGAGGCGCTCACCAGGTCAATCGGTCCCCAGCTGGTAAAGCCCATCAGCTCAACGCCATCGTCAATGGCTTCCCGCGCCTGCACCAGGTGGTCGTTCAGGTAACTGATGCGGTAGTCATCGTTAATGCTGCCGTCGGCTTCCACCTTATCTTTGGCGCCCAGACCGTTTTCCACGATAAACAGCGGCTTCTGGTAGCGATCCCACAGCACGTTCAGCAGCGTGCGCAGGCCCAGCGGGTCTATCTGCCAGCCCCACTCCGAGCTCGCCAGGTGCGGGTTCGGCACCATGCTGAGAATATTGCCGCGCGCCTGCTGGTTCAGCGCCTCGTCGGCGGTGACGCAGCCGGTCATGTAGTAGCTGAAGGAGATAAAGTCGACGGTGGTTTTTAGCGCTTCACGATCGGCGTCGGTGATGGTGAGCGCGATGCCGTTGTCACGGAAATAGCGCTGCATATAGCCCGGGTACGCGCCGCGCGCCTGTACGTCGCCGAAGAACTGCCAGCTGCGGTTCTCCTGCAGCGTCTCGAACACATCCTCCGGTTTGCAGCTCAGGGGATACATCAGCTCGCCGAGCAGCATATTGCCGATTTTGCCCTCAGGCACCAGCTCATGACAGGCTTTGACCGCCAGCGCGCTGGCCACCAGCTGGTGGTGAATCGCCTGATACACCTCGCCTTTGCTGCTGCCGGCCGGCAGGCCGACGCCGGTCATCGGGGCATGTAGCGACATATTGATTTCGTTAAAGGTCAGCCACAGTTTGACCTTATTTTTATAGCGGCTGAACACCGTCCGGGCGTAGCGCTCAAAGAAGCCAATCACCTCCCGGCTGCCCCAGCCGCCGTAGTTTTTTACCAGCGCCCATGGCATTTCATAATGCGACAGCGTCACCAGCGGGGTGATGTTGTGCTTGGCCATCTCGTCGAACAGCTTGTCGTAGAACGCGAGGCCGGCTTCGTTCGGCTCGGCGTCGTCGCCGTTGGGGTAGATGCGGGTCCAGGCGATAGAGACTCGCAGGCAGTTAAAACCCATCTCGGCAAACAGGGCGATATCTTCCGGATAGCGATGGTAAAAATCGATCGCCACATCTTTTATGCCGCTGTCGCCGGGTACGCGCTCGACCACTTCGCCGAAAACGCCGTGCGGCTGCACATCGGAGGTGGATAAGCCTTTGCCATCTTCCAGATAAGCACCTTCCACCTGATTGGCCGCGGTCGCGCCGCCCCATAAAAAATCCGTCGGGAATGTTTTCATCTTTTTCTCCTGTGATTAATGGCTGACTGACAACAGCGGCTGACCGGCTTCGACGGTGCTGGACGCCACCGTATCAATCTCCCGGTAGTCGTCGCTGTTGCTGATAATGATCGGGGTCGCCAGGTCGTAGCCGGCGTCCAGAATCGCCTGGCGATCAAACTCAATCAGCAGATCGCCGGCCTGTACCCTGTCGCCCTCTTTCACATGCGCGGTAAAGGGCACGCCGTCGAGTTTGACCGTGTCGATGCCGACGTGGATCAGCAGCTCAATGCCGCTGTCGCTTTGCAGGCCGATGGCGTGTTTAGTCTGAAACAGGGAGGCCACTTCGCCCGGGAACGGGGCAATCACTTGGCCCACCGCCGGGATAATGGCGACCCCTTTACCCAGCAGGCCGCTGGCGAAGGTGCTATCCGGCACCTGCTCGAGGGCGATAACGCTGCCGCTCATCGGCGCCAGAATATCGTTTGCCGAGACCGGGGCTACCGTCACGGCGCCTGGTGCGGCGCTACCGCGCGGCAGGCCGGCGAAGAAGGTCAGCACGCAGGCGAGCACGAAAGCCACGCCGGTGCCGATAAGCCCGCCCCAGACGCTGGCGTCAATCCCGCCGGGCGGGATCATTTGCGCCGGGAAAAAGATGTTTGGCAGGCCAAACGAGTAGGCATAACTGTTGCTAAAGGCAGTGATCGCCCCGCCAATCGCCCCGGCGACACAGCCGAAGATAAACGGACGGCGCAGCGGCAGGGTCAGGCCATAGATAGCCGGCTCGGTGATGCCGAACAGCCCGGCGGAGAAGGCGGAACCGGCCAGCACCCGCTGGCGCGCATCGCGGGTGGCGAGGAAAATACCGAGCACTGCGCCCACCTGGGCAATCACCGCCGGAAGAATAATCGGCAGCATGGAGTCGTGACCAAGCACCGTCATGTTGTTGATCATCAACGGCACCAGCCCCCAGTGCAGGCCGAAAATAACGCACACCTGCCACATGGCGCCCAGTACCGCGCCCGCCAGCCATGGGGCAAACGCATAAATGAACTGGTAGCCGTTGGCCAGCAGATGGCTCAGCCAGGTGGCGACCGGGCCAATCACCAGGAAGGTGAGCGGGACCACCACCGCCAGGCAGATCGCCGGGCTGAAGAAGTTTTTCATCGATGACGGCAACAGCGCATTGCTCTTGCGCTCCAGCCAGCAGGAGACCCATGAGGCGAGAATAATCGGGATCACTGATGAGCTGTAGTTGATAAAGGTCACCGGAATGCCGAGAAAGTGCTCCACCGCCGCGCCCGGCGCCTGGCTGGCCTCAAAGGCCTGAATCATCAGCGGGTGGGTTAACGCCCCGCCAATCACCATCGAGATAAACGGGTTGCCGCCAAACTTCTTCCCGGCGGTATAGCCAAGAAACAGCGGGAAGAAAAAGAACAGCGCGTCGCTGGCGGCAAACCAGATTTTATAAGTCCCCTGCTCCGGCGTAAGCCAGCCGCAGGTCACCGCCAGCGCCAGCAGGCCTTTCAGCAGACCGGTTGCCGCCATCACGCCGATAAACGGTGTAAAGATGCCGGAGATGATGTCGATAAGCTGGCTTAACACCGATCCTTTGGCCGCTTTTTCCCCGGCAACCGGTTCGTTGTCATCGCTTAACCCCGCCTCCTGGCGCACCGCCAGCCAGACGTCGTGAACGTGGTTGCCAATCACCACCTGAAACTGGCCGCCGCTCTCCACCACCATAATCACGCCCGGATTGGCCTTCAGCCCTTCGGCATCGGCTTTGCCGTTATCCTTCAGTTTAAAACGCAGACGTGTCGCACAGTGAACCAGACTCACAATGTTCTCTTTGCCGCCGACGCGGTTGAGAATATCCTGCGCGAGTGCTTTATATTCCATGCTCTTTTCCTTACTGCCGCTGCCCGCAGACAACCGGCGACTGAGTAGTAAAAAATAAAAAAACCCGAGAACCACGCCGGTGGGCGTCGCGCTCAGGTTTTGCCTGCATCATGCAGTAACAATCCAGTTTTGTTGGGGAGAATTAACGCCCCTCTTTTCTTACCCGTTCGATATGAATGGCAAGAAACATAATTTCTTCGGTGGTCAGCGACCGCTGATACTGCTTTTGCAGATGCGTCGCCACCGTTTCCGCACACTTCCACGCTTTGGCGTAGTTATCTTTCACCGCGCTGTGCAGCGAGACGTCGTCATCTTCCACCACCGTGCGCGTCAGCATCCGCTGGGCGAAAAACTTCAGGTGGGTGACGAAACGCTGATAGCTCAGCGACTCTTCATCGTAGTTAAGCTGCAGCTGATACTTCACCAGCTGCAGGATCTCCTGCATCACCCGGGTCACGTGCATGACCTCCGGCATTTCGCTGTTGAGCTGCGCCGTCACCAGATGCAGGGCGATAAATCCGGCTTCGTCCTCCGCCAACTCCACGCCGAGCCTTTTGGCAATGATGGCCCTTGCCTCCTGGCCCAGCGCGAACTCCTTCGGATACAGCCGCTTAATCTCCCACAGCAGCACGTTACGCAGTGCGATGCCCTTTTTCTGCCGCTCGATAGCAAAATGACAGTGATCCGTTAACGTGATGTACAAACTTTCCTGTAACTTGCCCAGCCGTCCGCGTGCCAGGTCGATAATGCGATCGCAGGTGGTCATCACTTCTAACGGTATTTGACTGAGCAGCTCGCCTAAGCGGCCGACCAGCTCATCGCTTTGTAAGGCGAAAACTTTTTCAATTTTACTGTCGTCCAGCACGTCGCCCGGGCGTTTCTGAAAGGCCAGCCCTCGCCCCATCACCACCTGTTCGCGCCGGTGCTCGTCGAGAACCACCACCACATTGTTATTGAGTACTTTGGCGATTTGCATATAGACCCCAGAAACAAAAAAACCTGACCCCCGACGAAACGCCAGGTGATCAGGTTTTGCCTGCCGCAGCAGTTGCAATCCAACACCCGCACTGTAACAACTTCTGCTGCGCGCTCAACCTGACAAGTGAAAAAACGTGATTAAGATCGCGACTATCAGAAGGTCACGACGGTTTTCCACTCCACTACCCACGCGTCCTGGGTCTGCGCGACGCCGCCCGGACGGTGCCAGTACTGCAGGCCCGGCTGCAGCTCCAGCCAGGAGACCGGGCGGAAGCGATAATAGAGCTCACCGTTCAGCGAATGACCGGCCACCGGCTGGTAAGCCGGATCGTTATAGTCGGTGGCGCCGCTTATCTGATTCATATAGCGCTGATTACGTGCGTAGTGGCTGCTCATGTCGATCCACGTCAGGCCGAAGCCAATCCAGTCCTCCGGGCGGGCGTCAAACAGACCGCGGTAGCGCATTGAGGCGGCGACGGCGGAGTGGATATAGTTGCTGCGCTGGTCGCTGAGGCTGCCGCTCAGTGAGACGCTCATTCCCCGCAGCGGGTCGTCGGCGTGGCGGGTGATCTGCTGGTTCAGGCCGGCGTACATAAACCAGGTGCTGTCGTGCTCGGCGTAACCTTGCGGATCGGTCGCCCCGGCGCCGCCGGATTTACCGCTGTAGAGGTCGCTCTGCGGCGCGTTAGTCCAGACAACGCCAAGGTTATAGGCTCCCGGCAGGCCATTAATCAGCGGACGGGTTTCGATCTCCATCGGCAGTAAGATGCCTTTGCTACCCTTCGTCGACCAGCTCCACGCGTGGCTGCGCGCGGTAGCCTGCGGGTTTTGCTCCATCACCCCGCCTTTCAGGGTGACGGTCGGCGTCAGCTTGTACTCCAGGGTGGTGCCCCAGGTGTGAATGTTCCAGTTATTCCAGGTCAGCGAGTTGGCCGATTTCCCACCGCACTGGGTCAGCAGCTGAAAATCGCAGGGTATGATCTGGTCGAAGGTTTGCACCTTGTTCATCATGCCGATGCGCCAGGTCAGGCGGCGGTCGTCAAAGCTGCGGGCAAAGGTGAGCCAGCCAAGGCGGGTAATCGACCCGCCGCCCCAGCTCTCCTGCGATAGATCGTTGAAACTCACCCGCGGATCCTGCAGCCGTTTCGTGGTGAGATTATCATCGTGGTTGCGGTTGACGATGTTGCCTTCGAGACGCGCATCCGGTATGCCGGTCCAGCGCTCCAGATCCTGGGTAAAGGTCAGCGCCACCTGGTCAATATAGGCCAGGTGTTTATCATGGTCATAACCGCCGCCGGCGTTGTAGGCCATCTCGTTAAGATAGCCGAGATTATAATGAAAGCCGTTTTCTTCAAGGATCGGACGAATGCCTAGCATATCGCCCAGCAGCCCTTGCTGCTCGGCTTCAAACCCCAGCGCGCTGCCGTTCCACGCCGGGATGTCCGCGGCGCTCACGGCAGGCGCCATGGCCGCCAGCATAGCGCCGATCAAAAGCTGATTTATTTTTTTGTTATGCATTGTGATATCCACCGTGACTGAATAAAAACAAAGGGGATCCCCAGGCTATTTATTTACCCGTTTTCTTTTTTTAAAAATGAATGGCAAAAAGCGTCCGTCGGTAATAAAACCGCGACAATGCCAGAGAAATCGTTATTCACATCTCATTGTTTTATATCATCATTTTATCCACCCTGAATTTTTACCAAAAAAAAACCTAAGCACTTTGCGCCACGAATGACGAAAGTGCTTAGGTTTTGCCTGAGTTCAGTAGCAATCCTGAATTGATTGACCGCACATTATCACTTTATTCAACCCATGCCTATCATCAATAGGCATGCAAGTAATAATATGTGAAGCGAATAACAGTATGGCGGTTAATAGCGGCCGATCGCCGCCGCTATTTCAGCAGACGTTTGCAGGGCGCGAATTTCATTAAACAGGGTCAGCGCCTCGGTATATTCCTTGCGTAAATAGCCTAACCACTGCTTAATTCTCGCCACATGATACAGACCGGTATCACCCTGCTTTTCCAGGCGGGTATATTTTTGCAACAGCTGGACCACCTGCGGCCACGGCATGCGCGGTTCATTGTATTTGATCACCCGGCTGAGGTTCGGCACATTGAGCGCCCCGCGGCCAATCATCACCGAATCGCAGCCGGTGACAGCCATACAATCCTGGGCGCTTTGCCAGTCCCAGATTTCACCGTTGGCGACCACCGGGATAGTCAGGCGCTGGCGGATCTCGCCGATCGCCTGCCAGTTGATGCGTTCGGCTTTGTAGCCATCTTCTTTGGTACGGCCGTGAACCACCAGTTCGCTGGCCCCCGCCTGCTGCACCGCGTCGGCGATTTCAAAGCGCCGTTCACCGCTGTCCCAGCCAAGACGAACTTTCACCGTCACCGGCAGATGCTCAGGAACCGCCTCTCGCATGGCTTTCGCGCCGCGATAGATCAACTCTGGATCTTTCAGCAGCGTTGCCCCGCCGCCGCTGCCGTTTACCAGCTTCGACGGACAGCCGCAGTTTAAATCCACCCCCCATGAACCCAGAGCCACCGCGCGGGCGGCATTTTCCGCCAGCCACTCGGGATATTGTCCCAGCAGCTGGACGCGCACGCGGGTGCCGGACGGCGTGCGGCTCTGGTGATGCAGTTCCGGGCATAGCCTGTAGAACGATTTTACCGGCAGCAGTTGATCCACCACGCGCAGAAATTCGGTGATGCAGAGATCGTAATCGTTAACCTCGGTCAGCAGCTCGCGCACCAGCGAATCGAGCACGCCTTCCATCGGCGCCAGTAGAACACGCATATCGTTACCCGAAAAAAAAAGAGGCGCTATGGTAGCGCCTCCGGGCGCTGGTTGAAAGCGCTCAATGCGTCGGACCAGACGCACGCCGTTCCCCGCACGCTCGATGCGGCAAAGCGGCGAGATAATCTCTATGCTTTACAGAGGTCTGTGGCGTCCCATTCGCCTTTATTTGCCGCGCCTCATCCAGCAAGGTAGCGTGGGGAGCGATCCCGCCTGAGCCGCAAGGTGTCGGGCCCTGACGGGTGAGACTAGGTTCCCGTAAGCTATCAGCGCTATGCATAGAATTCATGATGTGATCGGTAGCACATTTTAGGGATTAATTGTATGATGAATGCACTTCATCAAGGGTTATTACCATGAGTAAATCGCTGACTATTATCTGGCAGTACCTGCGGGCTTTCGTCCTGATTTACGCCTGCCTGTACGGCGGAATTTTTATCGCCGGGCTGCTGCCTATCACTATCCCCGGCAGCATCATCGGCATGCTGATCCTCTTCGTGCTGCTGGCGCTGCAAATTATGCCGCCGCAATGGGTCAACCCCGGCTGCAATATCCTGATCCGCTATATGGCGCTGCTGTTCGTGCCGATCGGCGTTGGGGTGATGCAGTACTGGGATCTGCTGCGCGCCCAGCTGGGGCCTGTCGTTATCTCCTGCGCCATCAGTACGCTGGTGGTGTTTGTAGTGGTGAGCTGGAGCTCCCATTTGGTGCATGGCGAACGTAAAGTGATTGGCCAAAAAGGAAAAGAAGAATGATGCATGAAATCTGGTGGTCGCTACCGCTAACCCTGATCGTCTTTTTTCTCGCCCGCAAACTGGCGGCCCGCTTTAAGTTCCCGCTGCTCAACCCGCTGCTGGTGGCGATGGTGGTGATTATTCCATTTCTTCTGCTGACCGGGATCTCCTATGAGCGTTATTTTGCCGGCAGCAAAGTCCTGAACGATCTACTGCAGCCGGCGGTAGTGGCCCTTGCGTTCCCGCTGTATGAACAACTGCACCAGATCCGCGCCCGCTGGAAATCTATCATTACCATCTGCTTTATCGGCAGCTGCGTGGCGATGATCACCGGCACCACCGTCGCTCTGCTGATGGGCGCCACGCCGCAAATCGCCGCCTCTATTCTGCCTAAGTCAGTCACTACGCCGATTGCTATGGCGGTTAGCGGCAGCATCGGCGGCATTCCGGCCATCAGCGCCGTGTGCGTAATTTTTGTCGGCATCCTCGGCGCGGTATTTGGGCATACGTTGCTTAACCTGATGCGCATTCGCACCAAAGCGTCGCGCGGCCTGTCAATGGGCACCGCCTCGCACGCCCTCGGCACGGCCCGCTGCGCCGAGCTGGACTATCAGGAAGGCGCGTTTAGCTCACTGGCGCTGGTGCTGTGCGGGATCATCACCTCGTTGATGGCGCCGTTCTTATTTCCGCTGATCCTCGCAGTGGTAGGTTAATCGTGATTTAAATCACATTTTTTAATGCAACAAATCAGAGTTGCATAAAGAATGAGATATTCATCACATATGGAACCGCTGGCCGCCCGTACACTGGCTTCCCATTACACTGTTATGAGGCAACGCTATGCACTCACGTTTTCAAGCTGCTTTGACGACTCTGGCAGCAGATCTGCAGGCGGCCATCGCCCCGATGCTCGCCGACCCGCATTTCCCGGCGCTGCTCGAAGCCGATCAGGTGGCGACGCTGCAGCATGCGACAGGTCTGGACGAAGACGCGCTGGCTTTTGCGCTACTGCCGCTTGCCGCTGCCTGCGCGCGCCCCGACCTTTCTCATTTTAACGTCGGGGCTATCGCCCGCGGCGTCAGCGGCCGCTGGTACTTTGGCGGCAATATGGAGTTTCTCGGCGCTACCATGCAGCAGACCGTTCACGCGGAACAGAGCGCCATCAGCCACGCCTGGCTGCGCGGCGAGACCTCCCTGCGCGCTATCACGGTGAACTACACGCCGTGCGGTCATTGCCGTCAGTTTATGAACGAACTGAACAGCGGGCTGGCGCTGCGCATTCATCTGCCGGGTCGCGAAGCGCATGCTCTGGAGCACTATCTGCCGGACGCCTTTGGCCCGAAAGACCTGGAGATCAAAACCCTGCTGATGGATGAACAGGACCATGGCTACCCGGTGAGCGGCGATGCCCTGACCCAGGCAGCTATTCAGGCCGCCAACCGCTGCCATGCGCCCTATAGCCACTCGCCTTCCGGCGTGGCGCTGGAGCTGAAAGACGGTACCATTTTCAGCGGTAGCTATGCGGAAAACGCAGCGTTCAACCCGACGCTGCCGCCGCTGCAGGGGGCGCTGAATCTCCTTAGCCTCAACGGCTATGATTATCCCGCTATCCAGCGGGCAATCCTGGCGGAGAAAGCCGACGCGGCGCTGATCCAGTGGGATGCCACCGTCGCCACCCTGAAGGCGCTGGGCTGCCACAATATTGAGCGCGTCCTGTTAGGTTGATCAGCCTGAGCAGATTGCCGGACGGCGTCTTCGGCTTATCCGGCTGACTTTTTATACCGTTAGGTGTCGGGTGGCGCTACGCTTACCCGACCTACGGTTCGCGCCATGGCGACCTGAAGATCCCTATGCCGGGTGTCGGCTCACGCCTTACCCGGCCTGCGTTCGGCGATCTGTCTATATTGCTGAAAATCCCCGCAATCAAACGCGGGTTTCTTGCGCTTACCCGGCGGGTAAAGTAGCCTGAAGACTCCGTTGTCTATTATTGAGCCAAGTTCATGTTAAAGCGTGCGTTCTACAGCCTGTTAGTCCTGCTCGGCCTGCTGCTGTTGACCGTGCTGGGCCTTGACCGCTGGATGAGCTGGAAAACCGCGCCCTATATCTATGATGAACTGCAGGACCTGCCCTACCGTCAGGTCGGTGTGGTGCTGGGCACCGCCAAATATTACCGCACCGGCGTCATCAATCAGTATTACCGTTACCGCATCCAGGGTGCGCTGAACGCCTACAACAGCGGCAAGGTCAACTATCTCCTGCTGAGCGGCGATAATGCTCTGCAAAGCTACAATGAACCGATGACCATGCGTCGGGACCTGATTAAAGGCGGCGTCGATCCCGCGGATATCGTACTGGACTATGCCGGTTTCCGTACCCTCGACTCGATCGTCCGTACCCGGAAAGTGTTCGACACCAACGACTTCATTATCATCACCCAGCGCTTCCACTGCGAACGGGCGCTGTTTATCGCCCTGCATATGGGGATCCAGGCCCAGTGCTACGCGGTGCCGTCGCCGAAGGATATGTGGAGCGTGCGGCTGCGCGAGTTCGGCGCCCGCTTTGGCGCGCTGGCGGATCTCTATATCTTCAAACGGGAACCGCGCTTTCTCGGCCCTCTCATCCCGATTCCGGCGCAGCAGCATGACGTGCCGGATGACGCCCAATCCTACCCGGCCGTCACCCCGGAGCAGCTGCTGGAGCTGCAGAAAGAAAAGTAGCCTCCATCAACGCATTCGTTTCAGATAAAAAAAACCCGCGCCAGGCGCGGGTTTTTGATGCGTTCAATCTTATTTCTTACGGGCGTATTTCAGGGAGTCCAGCGCCACGGCGAAGATAATAATCGCCCCCTTAATAATGTACTGCCAGTAAGGGTTGACGCCGATATAGGTCAGGCCGTAGTTGATGACGGTGAAGATAATCACCCCGGTCACCACGCCAAACACCGTCCCTACCCCGCCGCTGAACGATACGCCGCCCACCACACAGGCGGCGATGGCGTCCAGTTCATACATAAAGCCGAGGTTATTGGTCGCCGAACCGATACGTCCGGCTTCCAGCAGGCCGCCGAAGGCGTAGAACACGCCGGAGAGGGCATAGATCATCAGCAGGTTTAACGCTACGTTAACCCCGGAGACCTTCGCCGCTTCCGGGTTACCGCCGATAGCGAAAATGTTTTTGCCAAAGCGCGTCTTGTTCCACAGGATCCAGACAAAGAAGACGGCAATCAGCGCGTAGAAGGTAATGTAGGACAGGCGGAAGGAGCCCAGCGCCACAAACCCCTGCGCGAAATGGGAGAAGTGGCTGTCGAAGCCGGAGATCGGCGACGCGCCCACGAAGTCGTAGTACAGCGAGTTAATGCCGTAGACGATAATCATGGTGCCGAGAGTGGTAATAAACGGCGTCACGTTCAGGTAGGCAATGACGATCCCGTTAATCAGGCCGATGACCGCCCCGATGGCGCACACCAGCAGGATCACCAGCGGGATCGGCATGGTCGCCATATCCGGGAATACCTTATTGGCATTATCCACCGCCTGCAGCATGGTGGCGGCAATCACCGCCGCCAGACCCACCTGACGGCCGGCGGAGAGGTCGGTCCCCTGCGTGACGATAAGTCCGGCCACGCCGAGGGCAATAATAATACGCACCGAGGACTGGGTCAGAATATTACTCAGGTTGAGCAGACTTAAAAATGTCGGATCCTGGAAAATAATAATGGCCAGCAGGACCAGAAGGACAACATATATCCCACCCTCTTTCAGGTAAGTGAGAAAACTCTTTTTATTTAACGCACTCATGTGAAGCCCCTGATCTTAAAGGTGCAATGACGCAAGACGCAGTATTTCGTTTTGCGTGGTGGTTTTAGTCTCAACAATGCCCGCGACCAGGCCGTTGCTCATCACCAGAATGCGGTCGGTAATCCCCAGCAGTTCCGGCATTTCGGAAGAAATAATAATGATCCCTTTGTCTTTTTTAGCCAGTTCGGCAATCAGCTGATAGATTTCAAACTTGGCGCCGACGTCGATACCGCGCGTTGGCTCATCCAGCATCAGGATCTCCGGCTGGGTCAGCAGCCAGCGGCCTATAATGACCTTTTGCTGGTTACCACCGGAAAGCGAGCCAATCTGCGTATGCTGACCGGGGGTTTTGACGCGCATCGAGTCAATAACCCATTGGGTATCGCTCTTCATTCGCGAGTTATCCAGCAAGCCGACGCTGTTTTTATATTTCTTAATATTGGAGATCAGCGAGTTAAACCCGATATCCAGATAGGCGTAAATCCCGGTAGAGCGCCGCTCCTCGGTCACCAGCGCAAAACCGTGGTTTATCGCCTCGTTGGCGCTGTGGTTGTTGATCTTCTTGCCGTGCAGCGTGATGGTGCCGCTGGCCTTCTCACGGATGCCGAACAGGGTCTCCACGATGTCGGTGCGTTTAGCGCCCACCAGGCCGGCGATACCGAGAATTTCGCCCTTATGCAGGTCAAAGGAGACATCGCGAATGGAGGGCTGGCGCAGCGAGGTGAGATTGCGCACCTGGAGGATCACTTCGCCCGGAGTGTTTTCGCGATCCGGAAAACGCTGGTTAAGCGAACGCCCGACCATCATGGCGATGATCTTATCCATATCCAGCCCTTCCAGCGGCTGGGTGGCGATCCACTGGCCGTCGCGCAGGATGGTTATTTCATCGCACAATTGGAAAATTTCTTCCATTTTATGCGAGATATAGACGATACCGCAGCCGCGATCTTTCAGCTTACGGATGATCTTAAACAGATGGTTGACCTCTTTTTCCGTCAGCGATGACGTCGGCTCATCCATGATGACGATTTTGGCGTCATAGGAAAACGCCTTCGCGATCTCAATCATCTGCATCTGAGATACCGATAAGGTACCGACGCGGGCGCGCGGATCGATATCAATATCCAGCTCATCAAAAATGGCCTTGGTATCCCGGTACATTTTGTCCTGATCGACAAACATGCCTTTAGTTGGATAGCGCCCGAGCCACATGTTATCCATGACCGAACGCTGTAATACCAGGTTTAATTCCTGATGCACCATCGAAATACCGTTTTCCAGGGCTTCTTTCGCCGAATGGAAATCGATCTCTTTTCCCTGAAAAAGAATGCTACCGGAATCTTTTTGATAGATCCCAAAAAGGCATTTTAATAATGTCGATTTACCGGCGCCGTTCTCACCCATTAACGCATGAATGGAGTGCGGACGAACCTTCAGGTTGACATTATCAAGAGCCTTGACGCCAGGAAACGATTTGTTGATGTTGCTCATCTCCAACAAATATTCGCCTGACCGTTCGCTATTATTGCTGACCATAGTTATACCTGGCTGCGTTCATGCAAGCCCCGTCCGGCGCACTAGCGCCAGCAGGAGTCTGGTTCTGTATCAGGAATAATCGGGCGTGGATAACCCACGCCCGCAACTCACATCACGATTATTTGCCGGTAAACTGGCTCAGGTTGTCTTTATCGACGCCCACGTAGGGGACGCGAACAATCTTGTTGTCAATTTTCCAGTTGGTGCCTGCCGCGGCGTCTTTCCCGTCGGCAAGGTTTTTCGCCAGCTCGAAGGTCGCTTTTGCCTGGTTGTTGGCATCGTTCAGCACAGTACCGGCCATCGCGCCGGATTTCACCAGCGCCAGGGCTTCCGGCAGGGCATCAACGCCGAACACCGGAATGCTGCTCTTGTTGTGCGCTTTCAGCGCTTCAACCGCGCCCATCGCCATGGCGTCGTTGTTAGCGATCACCACTTCAATCTTGTTGGCATTCGGGCCGGAGAGCCAGGCGTCCATTTTGTCTTTCGCCTGGGCGGTATCCCACATCGCGGTATCCAGCTGCAGCTGCTGGGTCTTCAGACCTTTATCATTCAGCTCTTTAATAACGTAAGTGGTACGCGCTTCCGCATCCGGATGGCCCGGCTCGCCTTTCAGCAGGACGTACTGGATCTGACCGTCTTTATTCAGATCCCAGTTCGGGTTGGCTTTCCAGTGCTTGGCGATCAGATCGCCCTGAATAATCCCCGACTCTTTCGAGTCGGTACCGACGTAATAAGCCTTGTCATAACTATCCAGCGCTTTGCGGGAAGGCTCTTTGTTGAAGAACACCACCGGAATATTCTGCCCGCGCGCCTTTTCAATCACCGTACCTGCGGCGGCCGGGTCAACCAGGTTAATCGCCAGCGCCTTCACGCCTTTCGCCAGCAGCACGTCAATCTGATCGTTTTGTTTCGACTGGTCGTTCTGCGAATCATTCATCAATAGCTGGACGTCTGGCGCGGATTTGCCATCTTTTTCAATCGCCTTACGCACTACCGACATAAAGTTGTCGTCATATTTATAAATCGTCACGCCGATACGGGTATCTGCTGCGTGTGCGGCGGCGCCAAATAACAGACCAACCATTACAGCAGACAGGGTAAACACCTTCTTATTCATGGAATCTCCGGTTTTATTATGCAGGGTCATTATTGTGAGAAAATGCAGGCGGGATTTGTTGCATTAGTGTTACCGCACAACGCATTTCACGACGAAAATTCGGTCTTCCGTGTCAGGTAACGCTCCAGAAAAATACGACTGTAAAACTCGCTTAACGCCTTGTTCCTACTAAATAAAGTGAGGAATATCCATCACCTCGTGGTTCAGACTGGTAAACGCTGCCATCATAATCAGGCGAATGTTAATATACTGTGAATTTACTCACAAATTGAAAGCGGTTACATCCCGCGATCGCGTCAGTTAGTGATCGGCCCCACAGTTTGCCGCTGGGCAACGGAATGACGGCGCACCAGCGTCGGCATAAAGCAGTGCGTTGCCTCGCGATCCAGCTTGCCGGCCGCCCCCAGCAGCGCCAGCTCGGTGGCCAGCTTTGCCATCGACATTACCGGATAGCGCACGGTGGTGAGCTGAGGATCGGTGTAACGGGAAATAGGAATATCATCAAAGCCAATCAGCGACAGATGCTGCGGCACGACAATGCCGTTGTCCTTCAGCGTCGTCAGCGCGCCGGCCGCCATGCTGTCGTTATAGGCAAACACCGCGGTGAGGCCGAGATTGCGCCCCAGCAGTTCGACCATCGCCGCTTCACCGCCCTGCATATCCGGGGAGCCGGAACCGATCCAGCTGTCCGGGGCGATGATGCCTTGCTCCTGCAGCGCTTTGCTCCACCCTTCCCGGCGCATATCGTCATCTTCAATACCGTGGTTTGAGGAGAGATAGCCGATGCGCTGGTGACCATGATTGAGGAGCATACGGGTGGCCATCAGCGCGCCGCTGACGTTGTCGAGTCCGACGCAGCGATGGGCATACCCCGGCACGATGCGGTTGATCAGCACCATCCCCGGGATATGTTGCATAAAGTCGCTCAGTTCATCATCGCTCAGCGCTTTCGAATGGACGATCAGCGCCGAGCAGCGCTGACGGATCAGCACCTCGATGGCGTGACGCTCTTTTTCCGCCTCGTGATAGCTGTTGCCGATCAGCACATATTTCTGATGCTGCTGAGCAACGGTATCCACTGCTTTCACCAGCGCGCCGAAGAAGGCGTCGGAGACGTCCATCACCACCACGCCGATGGTATCGCTGACCTGGGTGGCCAGCGCCTGGGCGTTGGCGTTGGGCCGGTAGCCCAGTTGGGTCACCGCTTTCATCACCACGTCGCGCGTATCCGGACTCACCAGCGCGCTGTTATTCAGCACCCGCGACACGGTGGCCACGGAAACGCCCGCCTGGCGGGCGACATCACGAATGGTGATCATACTCAGCAACCTTAAGAGAATTACAGCACGTCACATTCACCTCCTGTGCTTAGCAAGGAGGCTATTCTGGCAGCGACCCGCGGTCCGCTGCGTGAGTGAGGTCACACGGCTGGAAACGTTTACATCCGTTTTGTTAATGATTGTGATCGAGATCGTTATCTGGATGTGTCTTTCAATGATGTGCCTGACGCACGCAGGGTTAACTGACGCCACAGCCATTCCACCGGCCCCTGGCGGAAGCGGCGCAGCCAGAGCGATGAGACAAGGAGGTTAACGGCCCAGATGGGGGGGACAAAGGCCAGCAGCTGCAGACGATCGAAGCGCATAAACAGCCCAAGATGATAAAACAGGGTGGTGCAGATCAGGGTCTGCAGCAGGTAGTTGGTCAGCGCCATGCGTCCGACGCAGGCGATAGCGCCCACCAGGCGGAAACGGCAGAGCTGCGGCCAGTAGCCCCAGGCCAGCGCGGCATAGCCGATAGCCTGCAGCGGGGCGCTAAGTTCGCGCGGCGCCTGCAGTAAAAACGCGCACCAGCGATAGTCCCAGGCCAGATACCACTGGGCGAATATTGCCGGCAGATTGACCGCCATGCCGGCCGCCACCAGCAGCGCGCCGGTACGCCGGTAGTGACGCAGGCTAAACTGTCCCTTCAGCCAGCCGCTGCGCATCAGCGCCGCGCCCATCAGCATCATCCCCGCCAGCTGCCAGCCATACTGCGCGCCCAGCGCCAGCAGATTGTCAGATAGCATATCCGCCCGGTTGCTGACGGCCTCCATGCCACCGTGCAGCTTCCAGTACTGCTCATACTGCAGGTTCGCCGCGTCCGGCGCCCACGAGCGATTCGCCGCGGTCCCGGAGATCATCCCCAACAGGACCAGCACCGCAATGCCGGTGAGGTAGAGCACCACCCCGGTGTTGAACAGCGATTTGATATGGTGCGCCTCACGCACCATGCGCCAGCTCACCAGCCCCACCAGGGCATAGGCCAGCAGAATATCGCCATCCCAGAAAAAAAAGACCGTGAATGAAACCGAGCAGCGCCAGCAGCGTCAGCCGCGACTGGATCCAGCGCTTCCCTCGCGGAAGC
>NZ_JH414798.1:54078-160741 GCF_000238715.1 Klebsiella sp. 4_1_44FAA | reverse complement strand
ATAGCTGAAGACCGGCGCCAAACAGCAGCGCGAACAGGGTGAGAAACTTCACCTGCGCCAGCAGGTCGAGGAGCGCCCAGGTCCAGGCATCGCTAAGGGACGCGCTTCCTGACCAGGCGGGATTGAGATAAGCGGCCTTCGGCAAGCCGAAGGCGCTGATATTGAGAAGCAGGATACCGAGGATGGCGACGCCGCGGACAAAGTCCAGCGTGACATTTCTCTCCATGCACCCTGCTCCGTTTTAGTTGTGGTGACGTACTGCGCGCAGGAATTCCTGGCGGGTATTCTGGCTGGATTTAAACAGGCCGCCGAGAGAGGTGGTGGTGGTGGCGCTGGTCGCGTCGCGAATGCCGCGCGCCTTCACGCAATAATGCACCGCGTCAATGGATACCGCCACGTTGTTGGTGCCGAGCAGCGTCTGCAGCGCGATCAGGATCTGCTGCGTCAGACGCTCCTGGACCTGCGGACGTTGGGCGAAAAACTGCACGATGCGGTTGATTTTCGACAGGCCGATCACCGAATCTTTCGGGATATAGGCTACCGTCGCTTTACCATCGATGGTAACGAAATGGTGTTCGCAGGTGCTGGTCAGGGTGATATCGCGCACGGTGACCATTTCATCGACCTTCATTTTGTTTTCAATGACGGTGATTTTCGGGAAGCGAGAATAATCCAGCCCGGAGAAGATCTCATCGACATACATTTTGGCGATGCGATGCGGGGTCTCCATCAGACTGTCATCACTCAGATCCAGATTCAGCAGTTGCATAATCTCGGTCATATGACCGGTAATCAAACGCTTGCGTGTTTCGTTATCAATTTCTTGTACTGGCGCACGCATCGGCGTCTCCAGCCCACGAGCGACCAGCGCTTCATGAACGAGGACGGCTTCTTTACTCAGTGATGACATTTATGTTTCTCCTGCAGGTGTGGCGCTCTTTGCTTTTTCTGGGGGCAAAGTTTGTATTCATTGTGCGTGAGGTGGCGCACAGAATCCAGTAGCCGTAACGATAATTATTGAAATTGGCGCTGCCTTTTATTAGGGAGCGAAGCCATGCCTCAGGCGCAACGCCAAATCCTTATCGCCGTATCCGGAATGTTCCAACCGCTGTACGCATTCATAAGCGCCGTCGCTACACCGGCATGTTGGCTATAAGTTGCATTAATGATGCAGTAAGTTCTCAAAAGGAGAAAGTGAAAGTTGCTCACCGGCTAATGAAATATCTGTATTATGAACGTTTACGCGCACATCCCTTCCGAGGAGCCTTGCATGGAACTGCTTGAAGAGCATCGCTGTTTTGACGGCCAGCAACAACGCTGGCGTCATCACTCCCCTGTCCTGAACTGCGCCATGACGTTCAGCATTTTTTTACCGCCTGAGCGCGAAACGCCGCCGCCGGTGCTGTACTGGCTGTCGGGGCTGACCTGTAACGATGAGAACTTTACCACCAAGGCGGGCGCCCAGCGCATTGCCGCCGAGCTGGGCATCGCGCTGGTGATGCCGGATACCAGCCCGCGCGGTGACGAGGCGGCCAACGTCGACGGTTACGATCTCGGACAAGGCGCCGGCTTCTACCTGAACGCCACCGAGGCGCCCTGGGCGGCGCACTACCGAATGTACGATTACCTGCGTGACGAACTGCCCGCGCTTATTCGTAGCGAGTTTAGCGTCGGCGAACGCTGCGCCGTCAGCGGCCACTCGATGGGCGGCCACGGCGCGCTCATCATGGCGCTCAAAAATCCCGGCCGCTACGCCAGCGTCTCCGCCTTCGCGCCGATAGTCAATCCCTCCCAGGTCCCGTGGGGCAAGAAAGCGTTTACCGCCTATCTCGGCGCGGATGAATCGGCATGGCACTCCTGGGACAGCTGCGCGCTGATGCAGGCCAGCCGGCCGGAGGACGCCGTGCCGACGCTTATCGATCAGGGCGACAACGATCCATTCCTTGCCGGACAGTTGCAGCCGGCGGTACTGGCGGAGGTCGCGCGGCAGAAGGCCTGGCCGTTAACGCTGCGCATCCAGCCCGGTTACGACCACAGCTATTACTTTATTGCCTCGTTTATTGAAGACCATCTGCGCTTCCATGCGCAGCATCTCTTTGGCTAAACGCCAATGCGCCGCGAAGCTGCTTCGCGGCGCATGTTCAGGCCTACAGGACGCGTTTTAGCGCCGGCAATCAGAAGCGATAATCCACCGCCATAAAGTAGCGACGGCCTTCTTCGGTATAGCTGTAGTCGTCCCGGCTCAGATCTTTATCACCCACGTTCTGCACCCCGGAGCGCAGTTTCACGTTTTTGGTCACCTGCCATGCCGCGCCAACGTCAAACAGGGTGTAGCCGCCCGGCGTTTTGCCGGTGGCGCTCACCGCGCGCTGCTGGCCGGTATAGTTGGCCGTCACGTAGAAGGACCAGTCGTCCAGCGGTTTCCAGTCGAGCGTGCCGTTGGCGGTATGGAACGGCAGCGTCTGCAGCGGTTTGTCGCCGCCATTGCTCAGATCGCGACCATCGTTGTAGGTGTCGTTCACCGTCAGCTTCCACTCATCGCCAAACGGGATCTTCACCTCCGTCTCCACCCCTTTGATGCGGGCTTTGTTGACGTTGAAATAGCGGAAGATCGGCACGCGCTTGCCGTTGACGGTTTTCCAGCCGACAAAGTTCGGGTAGCCCGGCGCTTCGCTGGCGCTGGAAGTGCGCAGAACGTCGATCATGTCGTCGACATTATTCTGGAAGGTGGTGATGCTGCCTTCGACATTTTCAAGCCAGCCCTCTTCCCCGCGGTAGTAGAGACCGAGCTCGAAGCTTTCGCTGGTTTCCGGTTTCAGATCCGGGTTACCGACGATGCTGCACGAGCCGCGGCAGGAGTTGGTGGTCCAGTCGGGGTTAAGCTGCAGCAGCGACGGGGCTTTAAACGCCGTCGCCCAGCCGCCTTTGACGGTGACGGTATCGGTGGCGTTATACACCAGATAGGCGCGCGGGCTCCAGTGATCGCCATAGGTCTGATGGTCGTCCATACGAATGCCGGTGGTCAGCGCCAGCGGCTCGATGATGCGCCATTCGTCTTCGATAAACAGGGCGTACTGGCTAGCCGACGTTGACTGGCCGCCGCTGCTCAGGTTGACCGGATCTTTCAGTTTGTCGTGGCGCCATTCGCCGCCGAAGGTCACCAGCTGGTTAATCATGCCCAGCGGCAGGACATACTTGCCGTCGATGGCATTGCTTTCCGAGGTAATAGTCCCGCTCTGCCCTGGATTTTTGTTATCCACCTTTTCGCCGTAGAACTTGAGCTCGCTGTTGCCGATATCCCAGCGGCCGTTATGGCTCAGAGAGTAGTTCTCCCGCTCAAGGCGGTTGCGGTCAAGGGAATCGGAATCGCGATCCTGACGGTCAAAGCCGTAGCCTGCGGTAAAATCGTGGTTTTCGTTCGGCGTCCAGGCGAATTCAACATTGCCATCGCGGCTGGTGAAGCCCTCGATGCGCGGCGTCTCGCCGGTGGCATTACTGGATGACTGCGGATCGTCCTTGGCGCGTTTTGCCAGGCTGCCGTAGGCCTTCATTCCAAGTACGCCGTCGATCAGCGGGCCGCTGGTGAAGAACTGGCCGTTATAGGTATCCCCGCGATCGCGGTGCTCCTGAATAGTGGTATCAGCACTCAGCGTCCCGGTCCATTTCTGGCCGATTTTTTTGGTAATAATGTTGACCACCCCACCGAGCGCATCGGAGCCGTAAAGGGAGGACATCGGGCCGCGCACCACTTCGATACGCTCAATAGCATCCACCGGGATCCAGTTAAGGTCGAAGTCATTGTGGCGGAAGACGGCGTTCCGCGAGTTAACGCGCTTGCCGTCGACCAGGATCAGGGTATAGCTGCTGCTCAGACCGCGGATGCTAACGCCCTTGCGGTTATCCCCTTCGTTGGTGAGCTGGACCCCAGGCACATCGCGCAGCACGTCTTTCAGGTTCTGAACAGGCTTGCGTTGTAAATCCTGTTGGGTGATGACGCTGATGCTCGCCGGCGCGTCTTTGACATTCTGTTCAGTGGCCGAGGCGGTCACCACCAGCGTTTCTTCATTCACATCGGCCAGAGCCGGAAACGCCAACGATACGACGGACGCAGACAATCCCGCCCGGATAAAAGGGTTTAACCTGAACATTCCAAATCTCCATGAGGTGTACAACCAAACAAACAACAAGGTGCTGCTCACACGCGCTGGCGGCTTGCCGCTCTGTCGGCGGCATGCTCGCGCTGTTTTCTCGTCGATGTGGCTGGTCGCCCGGTGTCAGTCTGTACAAGCGGCAGAGACGGGGAGTGGCTTCATCCGTAATGGGCGAAAATGATAAAGATAATGATTACGATTATCAATATAATTATGAAGAATTGTGACAAGCTGTAACCGCACAAACATAAAAAAAGCCCTCTGTTCAGAGGGCTTCCGGGTGATGACAAATCTGTCTTCGTTATTGTGCTCACATGTCTGCCGGGTGGCGGCTTCCGCCTTACCAGGCCTACGAAACATCGCAATATCAATCAGTTACGCGGTTATCTGTAGGCCCGCGCAAGCGCAGCGCAGCCGGGCAATCCCTGAAGATTGCACTTTGCCAGCAATATAAAGCCCTCTTCACAGAGGGCTTTTATCGCACAATCGCGAAGATTAACGCTTAAAGCGGTCCGGGAAGGTCATTTCGCTGTAGCGAACAAAGCGGGTGCCTTTCGCCAGCTTGTAACCAAACCAGATGACGAGGAACAGCGGAATACCGATGTAGGTCGCCGCCACGCCGCCCCAGTCAATGGTGTCCTTGAGGAACGCTTCGTAGTTCTGTCCGAGGGTGATGATCAGGCACAGCACGAAGGCGAAGATCGGCCCCAGCGGGAAGAACCCGGAACGATACGGCAGATTATTAATATCGTTACCCTGCAGGACGTAGCCGCGACGGAAACGATAGTGGCTGATCGCAATACCCAGCCAGGCGATAAAGCCCGTCATCCCGGAGGTGTTCAGCAGCCACAGGTACACCGTCTGGTTGCCAAACATGGAAGTCAGGAAGCACAGCGCCGCGATCACGGTGGTCGCGTACAGCGCGTTACGCGGCACGCCGCCACGCGACAGCTTCGAGAAAATACGCGGCGCTTTACCGTCGCAGGCCAGGGTGTACAGCATACGCGTGGAGGCGTACATCCCGGAGTTACCCGCCGACAGCACGGCAGTCAGGATAACGGCGTTCATGATTGCCGCCGCCGACAGCAAACCAGCATGCTGGAACACCAGGGTGAACGGGCTGACGGAGATATCCTTCACATCGTTGCGCAGCAGACTCGGATCGGTATACGGAATGATCAGGCTGATAATCAGGATCGCGAAGACGTAAAACAGCAGGATACGCCAGAAGACCTGGCGCACCGCGCGCGGAATGTTCTTCTCCGGATTTTCAGATTCACCGGCAGCGATGCCGATAAGCTCGGTGCCCTGGAACGAGAAGCCGACAATCATCGCCACGCCAATCATCGCCGAGAAACCGCCGGCGAACGGCGCATCCGCGATCCCCCAGTTGCTCCAGCCGGCTGGCTGCGCCCCTTTGAAGATGCCGACAATCATCATCACGCCGACGATGATAAAGATAATGACGGTGGCTACCTTTATCAGCGAGAACCAGTATTCCGCCTCGCCAAAGCCGCGCACCGAGATCCAGTTCAGCAGGAACATGATGCCGAGGAACAAGGCGCTCCAGATCCAGCCCGGAGTGTCGGGGAACCAGTAGCTCATCACCAGCTGTGAGGCCACGAGGTCAACGGCGATCGTCACCGCCCAGTTGTACCAGTAGTTCCAGCCCAGCGCGAAGCCGAAGCCTTCTTCAACATAATTCTGCCCGTAGGTGGCGAAGGAACCGGATACCGGCATAAACGCCGCCAGCTCGCCGAGGCTGGTCATCAGGAAATAGACCATCAAACCGATCAGAATATAAGACAGCAGCGCCCCGCCGGGACCTGCTTGCGAAATGGTTGCGCCAGAGGCAACAAAAAGACCCGTACCGATGGAACCGCCGATGGCGATCATGGTCAAGTGGCGCGCCTTCAGTTCACGACGTAGCGTGGGCGCTTCTGTGGTTTTAGTTTCCGAAACCATGTGATAATGCTATCCATCCAAAAAATGAGGCGCGATTGTAGCAGACGATCGGGGTTCCATCCGGTACAAATGCAAAGTTATAAGAGAGCTTCATGATCGCCCGCAAATTATTAGTAAAGCACTAACCTGCGGAATTGCCAGCGAATTCCCCCCGTAATCAGGCGATAAAACCGGGCTGCTACACCTGGCAATAGTGCAGAAAACGTTGTAATGCTTTAGAAATATGCTTCTGCCGGTGATGGATCCGCCACAGCGTGCGCGTCAGCCGGGGCAATGGCACTTTCAGCTCCGCCAGCGTGCCCGAGGCAAGCTGTTCGGCAATCACCCGCCGCGATAGACAGCTGATGCCCAGGCCATGCCTGACCGCGTGCTTGATCGCCTCTGAATTACCCAGCTCCATGCCCAGATGAAACGCCGGCAGATGCGACAGCAGAACGTAATCGACAATCTCCCGGGTGCCGGAGCCATGCTCGCGCAGGATCCACGGCGCCTCAGCCAGTTGCTGCAGGGTCACCTCCCCCGCCAGCAGCGGTGAGTTGGGCGCGGCAAACACCACCAGTTCATCCTCCAGCCACGGCTCGGCAATAATATCGGCGGCATGGCACGGCCCCTCAATCAGGCCGAAATCCACCCGCAGGTCGGCGACGGCGTTGATGACGTCCAGGCTGTTGCCGACGCTCAGCTCGACCGGCAGATCCGGGAAGTCATGACGATAGCGGGCAATAATCTCCGGCATAATATAGTTGCCGATGGTGCTGCTGGCGTAGACTCGGATCGCCCCGTTATCGCCGCGAAACAGCTGCTCGATCTCCAGGGCCCGCTCCAGCAGCGCCAGCGCACGCGGGTACAGCAGCCGTCCATGCTCATTCACCACCAGTCGTTTACCGACGCGGTCAAACAGCTGCACGCCGAGCTGCCCTTCCAGATCGGTCAGCGCGGCGCTGACCGCGGATTGCGAAAGCGCCAGCATCTGTGACGCCTGAGTGGTCGACCCACTCTTGTGGACTTCGGCGAACACTTCCAGCTGCCGCAGCGTAATATGCATAACCCACCCGTTTAGTAATCCAACCTGAATAACCTTCCTTACTATGGTGACACAAATCGAGGCGGCTGACGGAAGGAAAATCCGCTTATATCACAAAATCATCGTCTTGCCGGCGAGACCGCCCCGCTTCTGCCTAACCCGCTCTCGCCCCGTTGTAACCGGCGAAGCGGCCATTAACCACTTATTACGATTGATTATAAACATATAATCAATTTTATATTTAATCCCGCGCGTCGTAACCTTTAGGCAGACAAAGGAGAAGGTTATGACAGCACTCACTTTACCCACCAAACATCGTTCCCTGTGGCATTTTGTCCCAGGCCTGGCGCTGACCGCCGCTCTGACCGGCGCCGCCCTGTGGGCCGGTAGTTTCCCGGCCATCGCCGGCGCGGGCTTTAGCGCCCTGACCCTCGCTATCCTGTTCGGGATGGTCGTCGGCAACACGGTCTACCCGAAAATCTGGCAGCCCTGCGACGGCGGGGTGATCTTCGCCAAGCAGCATCTGCTGCGCCTGGGGATCATCCTCTACGGCTTTCGCCTGACGTTCGCCCAGATTGCCGACGTCGGCGTGAGCGGTATTTTGATTGACGTTCTGACGCTCTCCAGTACCTTTTTCATCGCCTGCTTCCTTGGCCAGAAAGTGTTTGGTCTCGATAAACACACCAGCTGGCTGATCGGCGCCGGCAGCAGCATCTGCGGCGCGGCGGCCGTGCTCGCCACCGAGCCGGTGGTCAAAGCCGAAGCCAGTAAAGTGACGGTTGCCGTCGCTACAGTGGTTATCTTCGGTACCATCGCCATCTTCCTCTACCCGGCGATGTACCCGCTGCTGGCGCACTGGTTTACCCCGGAGACCTACGGGATCTATATGGGCTCCACCATGCATGAAGTGGCGCAGGTTGTTGCCGCCGGCCATGCGGTCAGCCCGGACGCGGAGAACGCGGCGGTTATCGCCAAAATGCTGCGCGTCATGATGCTGGCTCCGTTCCTGCTGTTCCTGGCGGCGCGTGTTAAACAGCTGACCCCGGCAGGCAACGGCGAGAAAAGTAAAATTACCATTCCGTGGTTCGCCATTATGTTCATCCTGGTGGCGGTGTTTAACTCCTTCCATCTGCTGCCGAAAGCCGTGGTGGATATGCTGGTGACGCTGGATACCGTCCTGCTGGCGATGGCAATGGCCGCCCTCGGGGTCACCACCCACGTCAGCGCGCTGAAAAAAGCCGGGGCGAAACCGCTGCTGATGGCGCTGATGCTGTTCGTCTGGTTGATTGTCGGCGGCGGGGTCATTAACGTCGCTATCCACAGCCTGATGGCATAAAGCACTACATCTTTCTCCAGTTAAGCCGCTATCATTACCCACCCCCCAGCGGCTTTAACTGGAGTTTTTTTATGAAATACGTAGGAGCGCACGTGAGCGCCTCAGGTGGACTGGCCAATGCCGCCATTCGCGCCGCCGAAATCGAAGCAACCGCCTTCGCCCTCTTCACCAAGAACCAGCGCCAGTGGCGCGCCGCGCCGCTCAGCGACGAGACCATCGCCGAATTCAAAGCCGCCTGTGAAAAGTATCACTTTGGCCCGGGGCAGATCCTGCCGCACGACAGCTACCTGATTAACCTTGGCCACCCGGTGGAAGAAGCGCTGGAAAAATCCCGTGATGCTTTCATTGATGAAATGACCCGCTGCCAGCAGCTGGGACTGACGCTGCTCAACTTCCACCCCGGCAGCCATCTGCAGCAGATCCCGGAGGAGGAGTGCCTGGCGCGCATCGCCGAATCGATCAATATCGCGCTGGCGAAGACCGAAGGCGTTACTGCGGTGATCGAAAACACCGCTGGCCAGGGCAGCAACCTCGGCTTTAAGTTCGAGCACCTCGCGGCCATCATCGACGGCGTGGAAGATAAATCCCGCGTCGGCGTCTGCATCGATACCTGCCATGCTTTCGCCGCCGGCTACGACCTGCGCAGCGCCGAAGCCTGCGAAAAAACCTTCGCCGCCTTCGAACGCATCGTCGGTTTTCAGTATCTGCGCGGCATGCATCTCAACGATGCCAAGAGCGCCTTCGGCAGCCGGGTCGACCGTCACCACAGCCTGGGGGAAGGCAACATCGGCCACGATTGCTTCAGCTGGATCATGCAGGACAGCCGCTTCGACGGTATTCCGCTGATTCTGGAAACCATCAACCCGGATATCTGGGCGGAAGAGATTGCCTGGCTGCGGGCGCAGCAGATTGCCGAAGTGGCGTAAATAGAGACAAAAAAAGGGCCGAACAGTCGGCCCTTTTTTATTGCGGTAGGATTATGCCGCTTTTTCAACTTCCGCTGTTTGCGCCTCAGGGCGTTTCAGCACGGCGTAGGCAAGGCCCGCCACCAGCGTTCCGGCAACAATCGCCAGCAGGTAGCCCAGCACCGGCGTAATCGCCCCCGGGATCAGCAGAACAAACAGCCCGCCGTGCGGCGCCATCAGTTTCGCGCCGACCGCCATGGAGATAGCGCCGGTTACCGCGCCGCCGACGATACAGCACGGCAGAACGCGCATCGGGTCACGGGCGGCAAAAGGAATCGCCCCTTCCGAGATAAAGCACAGGCCAAGAACCAGCGCGGCTTTGCCCCCTTCCCGCTGCCCTTTGTCGAACTTATTGCGCGCTACCAGCGTCGCGATACCCATCGCCAGCGGTGGCACCATACCGGCCGCCATGATCGCCGCCATCGGCGCATAGGTCTGGGTACTCAGCAGGCCAACGCCAAAGGCATAGGCCGCTTTGTTTACCGGCCCGCCCATGTCGGTACACATCATCGCGCCGAGGATCGCGCCCAGCAGAACCGCGTTGGCGGTGCCCATGGTTTGCAGCCAGTGGGTCAGCCAGGCGAGGATACCGGCTACCGGTTTACCGATCAGATAGATCATTGCCAAACCCACGATCAGGCTGGAGACCAGCGGAATGATCAGGATTGGCTTCAGGGCTTCCATACTCTGCGGCAGTTTCAGCTTCGTGCTGATGGCTTTCGCCACATAACCGGCAAGGAAACCAGCGATGATCCCGCCGATAAAGCCGGAGCCGCCGCTAACCGCCAGCATACCGCCGATAAGGCCCGGGGTCAGACCCGGACGGTCGGCAATGGAGAAGGCGATAAAGCCTGCCAGTACCGGCACCATCAGCGCGAAGGCCGAGCCGCCGCCGATCTGCATCAGCGCCGCCGCCAGGGTGTCTTTCACTTCAAACGCTTTGATCCCGAAGGCAAAGGAGAGCGCGATACACAGGCCCCCGGCCACTACCATCGGCAGCATATAGGAGACGCCGGTCAGCAGGTGGCGATAGGCGCCCGCCGACTCTTTTTTCCCTTCAGCAGCCGCCTGAGGTTTGCCGGATGGCTGGTACGGTTTGGCTTCCGCCACCGCTTTATCCAGCTCCTGGGCGGTTTTCTTCAGCGCCAGACCGGTGGTGGTGCGGTACATCGGCTTGCCGGCGAATTTCGCCAGGTCCACCTCGATATCGGCAGCGACGATCACCAGATCCGCCTCGGACACCTCTTCCGGGGTGATGGCATTGCCCGCCCCAACGGAGCCGCGGGTCTCCACCTTCACCCACCAGCCGCGTTTTTTGGCTTCGGTTTCGATGGCTTCTGCCGCCATAAAGGTGTGGGCGACGCCGGTCGGACAGGCGGTGACAGCGACAATGCGTTTCTGCCCCTGAGCGGCGGCCGGAACGGCTACCGCCGCAGGCGCAACGTAGGGCTTAGCGTGGTCTTTCGCTTCTCCCAGGAACAGCTCCGGATGGGCGACAGCACGGTTAATATCGCCCAGGTAAACGTTTTTACCATTCAGCGCGCTATCGGCCGGCAGCGCGGTTCCCAGCACGATGGCCAGTTCGGCGTCATTCGGGTTATCAATCAGCTCAAGGTGCGCTTTCGGCGCCGCGGCACCCAGCAGGGTTTTCGCCATGTAGGCGCGCGCCTGTCCGAGTCCGGCATCAATAATCAGCAGCGTTTTCATTATGCCTCTCCTGCTGTCAATTAAAGGGTTGTAAGTCGACGCGCGCCATCATCGCGGCCAACTGGGTACGGTCGGTAATTCCTACATTGCTCTGGCTGACGGCCAGGGCAGCGACGGCGGTCGCCAGGCGCAGGGTATGCTCGCTGGATTCACGCATCAGCAGGCCGTAAATCAGGCCGCCGACCATCGAATCGCCGGCGCCAACGGTGCTGACCACTTCCACTGAAGGTGGTTTAGCAATCCACTCCCCAGAGGCGTTGACCCACAGCGCGCCCTCTTCGCCCAGGGAGATCACCACGTGGGCGATACCCTGCTCGCGCAGCGCATGGGCGGCGTCGATAACATCTTTCATCTCCGGCAGCTTGCGGCCAGCCCAGATTTCCAGTTCGCGACGGTTCGGTTTCACCAGCCACGGCGCCGCTTTTAGTCCGGCAACCAACGCTTCGCGGCTGCTGTCGAAAATGATGCATGGGCACTGACTGCGCAGACGGGTCATCCAGTCGGTGAAGGCTTCCGGGCTAACGCCGGACGGCAGGCTGCCGCTGACGCAGACCATATCGAACTGCCCGAGCCAGCTCAGGGAGTCGTTGACAAAGCGTTCCCAGTCGCCCGGGGTGACTTCAAAGCCGGAGAAGTTGAAATCGGTCACTTCGCCATCTTTTTCCGTCAGCTTAACGTTGATACGGGTCCGGCCCTGCACCACCTGGAAACGGTTGGCGATCCCCAGCTCGCTGAACAGCTGCTGAAAGCCGTCCTGGTTGTCTTTACCCAGGAAGCCGCCGACGGTGACGTCAATGCCGAGATCTTTCAGCACTTTCGCCACATTAATGCCTTTCCCGGCGGCGTGCAGGCCGGTGGTGCGCACCAGGTTCACTTCGCCGCGTTCAATCTCCGGGGTGAATCCCACCAGGTCGTATGCCGGATTTAACGTAATCGTTGCTACACGTCTGCTCATTTATGCGCCCTCCCCAAGGCCTGCGGCGATCGCTTCGCCAATCGCATCCAGCGCTTGTTGCGCATCCTCACCCTGCGCGGTAAAACGCAGACGGTGACCTTTTTTCACACCCAGCGCCACAACCTTCATCAGGCTGCGACCGTTAGCCGGCTTGCCGGAACCGTCGAGATTGGTGACGGTGATGTCGCTGGAAAATTGTTTAATGGTGTTGACCAGCATGGTGCCCGGACGGGCATGCAGGCCGTGTTCATTGCGCACCACGAATTCGGCGCTCAGCACATCTTCGGCAATGGCGTCGTCGCTGGTCAGCAGCGCCAGCACGGTGGCGGCATCGGCTTTCAGCAAATGTTCAGCTTTCTTGTCCAGCAGCAGCTTGCTCAGACGGTTCAGCACTGCGGTCGGCTGCTCGTCGGCCATCGCCACCGTGACCAGCAGGGAAACCGGCTGCTCGTCGCGGGTAAAGGCGTTAGCCGCGCGGCTGACCGCCACGGCGCTGCGCAAATTGCCTTCCGCACTGTCGTTCAGCCAGACGCCCTGACCGAGGTTCAGCGGCGTATCGTTAATGACGTGGCTAACGAAGGCGGCATCGACAGCGCCAACTTCTTTCAGACGCGCCGCGTTCAGCGCCTGCAGGGTCAGCAGATCGCTGGCCGCGACGTCGAGACTGAGGGTCTCGTTATCCAGCTTCAGCGCTTCGCTCTGCTTCTCTCCCATCAGCAGCGCACGCAGCTCTTCCGCGGTGGTGGCGGACTGCAGCTGCGCGGCGACCGCGTCATCGCTCAGCACGTGGGTCAGCTGACGCAGCAGGCCGAGGTGTTCATCTGAGCTGGCGGCAATCCCGATCGCCACATAGGCGGTCTGCCCTTCACCCCAGGTGACGCCCTGCGGGAACTGAAACACCTGAACGCCGGTCTTCAGCACCTGGTCACGCGTATCCGTCGTGCCGTGCGGGATCGCGATCCCGTTGCCGAGGAAGGTCGAGGTCTGCTGCTCGCGAGCCAGCATGCCGTTCACGTAGCCATCGGCCACGTTGCCGGCGCTGACCAGCGCGGCGGCGACCTGCCGGATGGCCTCTTCTTTATTACCGGCCTGCTGGCCGGGATGAATATCCTGCACAGATAACTGGAACATGGTTCTCCTCTCCTGCTGAATTGAATCGTTTCAGCTAACTTGAGAAAAAAGGCGCCATCTGACGGGGAACGGATTGCCGAATGACGCTGAAACGTTTCAAGAATTTTGTACCTTTCTTGCTCAACGCGCAAGGTACGTCAGCGACTTGATTGCAGAACTTAGAGGTACTGCACACTTTTGCTGAAGCCTTAGCTGTCGACCGCCTCGAACGTCAGCTTTTTGCTGAACCCTATATTTTGAAACGCCTTTTTAATTATTCGTGCCATACTACTGTTTATTTTTAGCCAGCAGGCGTAAACTCCGCGCCGTCTCCTGAAACTACAGAAAACCAAACCCATGGAAAACCGTAGCGCCGCTCTCCCCCGACGCGGGTTCGATGTCACCTCTTCCGCCTTCTTAATCGTCGCCTTTCTGACGGGTATTGCCGGGGCGCTGCAAACCCCGACCCTGAGCCTGTTTCTGACCAACGAAGTGCACGTCCGCCCGGCGATGGTCGGTTTCTTTTTTACCGGCAGCGCGGTTATTGGCATTCTGGTCAGTCAGTTCCTCGCCGGCCGCTCCGACCGTCAGGGCGATCGCAAGCAGCTGATTGTCGTCTGCTGTCTGCTGGGGGTGCTGGCCTGCGTACTCTTTGCCTGGAACCGCAACTATTTCATTTTGCTGTTCATCGGCGTTTTTCTCAGCAGCTTTGGATCGACCGCCAACCCGCAGATGTTTGCCCTCGCGCGGGAGCATGCCGACAGGACCGGCCGCGAAGCGGTGATGTTCAGCTCCATTTTACGTGCCCAGGTCTCCCTGGCATGGGTGATTGGTCCCCCGCTGGCCTACGCCCTGGCGATGGGATTTGGTTTTACCGCGATGTATCTCAGCGCCGCGGCGGCGTTTATCGTCTGCGGGATCATGGTCTGGCTATTCTTGCCCAGCATGCGTAAAGCAAAGCCGGTAGCGACCGGCCGGCTGGAAGCTCCGCGCACGCATCGCCGCGATGCGCTGCTGCTGTTCAGCATCTGCACTCTGATGTGGGGTACTAACAGCCTGTACATCATTAACATGCCGCTGTTTATCATTAACGAGCTGCATCTGCCGGAGAAGCTGGCGGGGCTGATGATGGGCACCGCCGCCGGACTGGAAATTCCGACCATGCTGATTGCCGGTTACTACGCCCGGCGTTTCGGCAAACGCTTTCTGATGCGTCTTTCTGCAGTGGCCGGGGTGCTGTTTTACGTCGGCATGCTGACGGTGCATACGCCAGCGCTGCTGCTGGCGATGCAGGTGCTGAACGCCATCTATATCGGGATCCTCGCCGGGATCGGCATGCTCTATTTCCAGGACCTGATGCCGGGGCAGGCGGGCGCGGCCACCACCCTCTATACCAATACTACCCGCGTCGGCTGGATCATCGCCGGTTCACTGGCGGGGGTAGTGGCGGAGATCTGGAGCTATCACGCGGTGTTCTGGATTGCGCTGGCGATGGGCGTTGTCACTCAGGCCTGCCTGTGGCGGATAAGAGACGTGTAAGCACATTGGTTTCCATCCCTCTCATCTGCTGCGTTGAGCTCAGGGCGCGGTGGCCAGCTCAAGCTCCAGCAGCCAGGTGATCGCTTCATCGCGGTGGGTGAGGCACATCTCCGGCGAGGGCTGCAGGCTGGCGCACACCTTCGGGCGCAGAGGGGAGCCGAAAATAAGGCATAAATTGCGCTCGGAAAGCTGGATACAACGTGTGTTAGCCGGCTTGCCCTGCGGCATGCCGGGGATCGGCGATGATATAGAGGGGGCGATGCAACATGCGCCACAATCAGTACGACATTCCACAACCCGACTCCCAAACGCTCATTTTGCGCCACAGCCTAAACGTTTTGCCAGAAGATAGCAAAACTCGCGAAATCCGCTTGCCTGAACGCCCGGGCGCGAGTAGTTTTACGCGATATTTTTGACTCGTTAAGTGACAGGATTACTGCAATGCCAAGAGCGAATGAAATTAAAAAAGGTATGGTGCTGAATTACAACGGCAAGCTGCTGATTGTGAAAAATATTGATATTCAGTCACCCAGCGCCCGCGGTGCTGCGACACTGTATAAAATGCGTTTCTCCGATGTGCGCACCGGCCTGAAAGTAGAAGAGCGCTTCAAAGGCGACGATATCGTCGATACCGTCACCCTGACCCGCCGTTTCGTCGACTTCTCCTACGTCGATGGCAACGAATACGTGTTCATGGATAAAGAAGACTATACCCCTTACACCTTTACCAAAGAGCAGATTGAAGAAGAGCTGCAGTTTATTCCGGAAGGTGGGATGCCAGACATGCAGGTGCTGACCTGGGACGGCCAGCTGCTGGCGCTGGAGCTGCCGCAGACCGTTGACCTGGAAATTATCGAAACCGCGCCGGGTATTAAAGGCGCGTCCGCCAGCTCCCGCACCAAGCCAGCCACCATGAGCACCGGCCTGGTGATTCAGGTGCCGGAATACCTGACCACCGGTGAGAAAATCCGCATTCATATCGAAGAGTGCCGCTATATGGGCCGCGCGGATTAATCATCGGTAACGCCCCGACAGTAAAAAAGGACAGCGCTGGCTGTCCTTTTTATTATCCCCATTGCCGCGATTACAGCAGTTCAGGGTATTTGGTCATTTTCAGCGCCAGCTCGACGCCGCGCACTTCCGCCATCCCCTTGAGACGGCCAATCGCCGAATAGCCTGGGTTGGTTTTCTTGCGCAGATCGTCGAGCATCTGATGACCATGATCCGGACGAAATGGGATCGGGCGCAGATCGCCGGCCTGTTTACGCCGCTGCTCTTCACGCAGGATAGCATCCACCACCGCCACCATATTGACGTCGCCGCTAAGGTGCGCCGCCTCGTGGAAGGTTTTCGGGTTTGCTTCACGGCAGGTAGAGCGCAGATGGGTAAAATGGATGCGATCGCCAAAGGTCTCCACCATCTTCACCAGATCGTTATCGGCGCGAACGCCATACGATCCGGTACACATGGTGAAGCCATTATTAATGCTGTCCACCGTCTCCTTCAGCCACTGCATATCTTCGATAGTCGACACGATACGCGGCAGGCCAAGGATCGGCCGCGGCGGATCGTCCGGATGCACAGCCAGACGGATCCCTACCTCTTCGCACACCGGCACGATGGCGCGCAGGAAATAGGCCATATTTTCACGCAGCTGCGCTTTATCAATGTGGTCGTACTCCGCCAGACGTGCGCGGAACTGGTCAAGGGTGTAGCCCTCTTCCGCTCCCGGCAGGCCGGCGATGATATTGCGAGTCAGTTTATCGATATCTGCTTCGCTCATCGCCTTGAAATAGACCTCAGCCTGACGCTGCTCTTCTTCACTGTAATCCGCTTCCGCTCCCGGGCGTTTAAGGATATGCAGCTCAAAGGCGGCGAAAGCGATCTGATCGAAACGCAGCGCCCGGGAGCCGTCCGGCAGCTCATATTCCAGATCGGTGCGCGTCCAGTCGAGGATCGGCATAAAGTTGTAGCACACGGTATCGATGCCGCAGGCCGCGAGGTTGCGGATGCTCTGCTGATAGTTGGCAATCCAGGTCGCATACTGCCCGCTGTGGGTTTTAATATCCTCGTGGACGGGAATGCTTTCGACGACCGACCAGGTCAACCCTTTTGCCGCTAACAGCGCCTGACGCGCTTTAATTTCGTCGACCGGCCATACCTGACCGTTTGCAATATGGTGCAGCGCAGTGACGACGCCGGTCGCCCCCGCCTGCCGTACATCATCAAGCGATACCGGATCGTTCGGCCCATACCACCGCCAGGTTTGCTCCATCGCTATGCCCTCACAAAAGTTGTTATACCAATAATGGCGACACTCATGACGACTACCATACATGTTTCTCACCTGGCTGCAAACAGTGCTGGCCTATTGATTGATCCAGCTCACAGTCAGCGGATAATTTCGGCTTACCAATTTAACTTCCTGTCATATAACTTTAGACTGGCATTGTTAATAAGCAGTTAAACAGGTGTGGGAAGAATGACAACAATTGCAACCGCTACGCTACCGAAGAACGTGCAATACCCTCAATACGATCGCAGCCAACTCCGCTCGCGTATTGTCCATTTCGGCTTTGGCGCGTTTCACCGCGCGCACCAGGCGCTGCTCACCGATCGCGTGCTGAATAACGTCGGCGGCGACTGGGGGATCTGTGAAATCAGTCTGTTCAGCGGCGACACGCTGATGAGCCAACTTCGCGAACAGGACCATCTGTTTACCGTGCTGGAAAAAGGCGCCGACGGCAACCAGCCCATTGTGATCGGCGCGGTGCACGAATGTCTGAACGCCAGGCTCGATTCGCTGGCGGCGATTATCGAAAAATTTTGCGAGCCGCAGGTAGCGATTGTCTCGCTGACCATTACGGAAAAAGGCTACTGCATCGATCCGGCGACCGGGAAACTGGATCCGACGCATCCGCGCATTATTCACGATCTGGAGAATCCGACGCTGCCGCAGTCAGCTCCCGGTATTTTAGTTGAAGCGCTGGCCCGCCGCCGGGAACGAGGCCTTCCGCCCTTTACCGTGCTCTCCTGCGATAATATCCCCGACAACGGTCACGTGGTAAAAAATGCCATCCTCGGCATGGCGGAAAAACGCAGCCCGGCGCTGGCGGACTGGATCGCCGACAACGTCAGCTTCCCGGGCACCATGGTGGATCGCATTGTTCCCGCGGCCACACCGGAGTCGCTGGCGGAAATCGCCGCCGTGCTGGGGGTCGACGATCCCTGCGCCATCAGTTGCGAACCCTTCATTCAGTGGGTGGTCGAAGATCACTTTGTCGCCGGGCGACCCGCCTGGGAGACGGCGGGCGTGCAGATGACCGATGACGTGTTGCCCTGGGAGCAAATGAAGCTGCGGATGCTCAACGGCAGCCACTCTTTCCTCGCCTGGCTTGGCTATCTGGCAGGGCATGCGCACATTAGCGACTGCATGCGGGATGACGTCTTCCGCCGCGCCGCCCGCCAGCTGATGCTTGACGAACAGGCTCCGACGCTGACCATTACCGGCGTTGATCTGCTGGCCTATGCCGACAGTCTCATCGCCCGCTTCAGCAATCCGGCGCTCAAACACCGCACCTGGCAAATCGCCATGGACGGTAGCCAGAAGCTGCCCCAGCGCATGCTCGATGGCATCCGCGTACATCTGGCGCGCGACAGCCGTTGGCCACTGCTGGCTCTCGGCGTGGCCGGCTGGATGCGCTACGTCAGCGGCACGGACGACGCCGGTCAGACGATCGACGTGCGCGATCCGCTGGTCGACAAGATCCGGCTGCGGGTGGCGCAGAGCGATGAGCAGCAGCGCGTCGACGCCCTGCTGGGGCTGGAGGAAATATTTGGCCGCGACCTGCCGCACAACGCCCAGTTTGTCGCCGGGATCCGCGCCGCCTGGCAACAGCTGGCGACGCACGGCGCCCGCGAGGCCGTCGCCCACGCGCTGAATTCTTAACAATATTTGCGCTTATGCGGACAGAATTCTCTTCTGTCCGCCTCAGGACTTCTCTTTTCCCCCTTTTTTCGTCAGGATAGGCGTAACTGTTACAACATTACATTTATCCTGGAGAAAAAGAGTGACCAGAACCAATTTGATCACCGGCTTTCTCGGCAGCGGTAAGACGACCTCGATTCTTCATCTGCTGGCGCAGAAGCCTGCGGATGAAAAATGGGCCGTACTGGTTAACGAGTTTGGCGAAGTCGGGATAGACGGCGCGCTGCTGGCCGATAGCGGCGCCCTGCTCAAAGAGATCCCCGGCGGCTGCATGTGCTGCGTCAATGGCCTGCCGATGCAGGTTGGGCTGAACACCCTGCTGCGCCAGGGCAAACCCGATCGCCTGCTGATCGAACCCACCGGTTTGGGCCACCCAAAGCAGATCCTCGATATCCTCACCGCGGCGGTGTATGAGCCCTGGATCGATCTGCGCGCCACGCTGTGCATCCTCGATCCCCGCCAGCTGCTGGATGAAAGAGCCGTCAGCAACGACAACTTCCGCGATCAGCTGGCCGCGGCGGACATCATTGTGGCGAATAAAAGTGATCGGGAAACCCCCGAAAGCGCCCGGGCGCTGGCCGACTGGTGGCAGCGCTGGGGCGGCGAGCGTCGCAAGGTGTCGGCAATCCAGGGCAATATCGATCTGACCCTGCTCGATGAGCCACGACGGAACACCGCCCCGCTGCCGGCGAGCGCGGAGCACGCCCACCGCCATTCCCCCACTTCCGGCCTCGCCGCGCTCAGCCTGGCGGAACACCAGCGCTGGCGCCGACATCTCAACAATGGCCAGGGCTATCAGGGCTGCGGCTGGATCTTCGACGCGGAGACGGTTTTTGACACCATCGGCCTGCTCGAATGGGCCAGGCTGGCGCCAGTGGGGCGCGTTAAAGGCGTGATGCGCATTGCCGAGGGGGCGGTGCGAATCAACCGTCAGGGGGAGGATCTCCATATCGAGACCCTCAGCGTCGCTCCGCCCGATAGCCGGATCGAGCTTATTTCCGCGAATGAAGCCGACTGGAACGCACTCCAGACCTCGTTGTTGAGGCTTCGTTTAAGTTAAGGCGGCTAAGGTTGCCGCCGACTGTCACAAAATCGCAATGGCTATGATGAAAAACCGAATTCCTTTAATCCTGCTGCTTAACATCGCGGGTGTAGCGCTATTTTGCTCCTGGTATCTGCCAGCCAACCATGGCGCGTGGTTGCCGGTCGACTCCGCGATCTTCCATTTCTTTAACCATGGCGTCAGTGTCAGCCATGCTTATGCCTGGCTGCTGGCGATCATCAACAATCGCGCCTTCGACGCCTGTTCGCTGCTGGCGATGGGCTGCCTGATGCTGAGCTATTGGCTAAAGGCGCCGACTGCAGGCCGTCGTCAGATCGCCATCATGGGCCTGGTGATGCTGCTGGCGGCGGTGATCATCAACCAGCTCGCACAACACCTGATGCCGGTACAGCGCGCCAGCCCGTCGCTGTTTTTTAGCGATATTACCCGCGTCAGCGACGTCGTTAACTTCCCCACTAAGGATGCGTCGAAGGACAGCTTCCCTGGCGATCATGGGATGATGCTGCTGATCTTCGCCAGCTTTATGTGGCGCTATTTTGGCCGTCGCGCGCTGGGCGTCGCGCTGATTATCTTTGTGGTCTTTGCTTTCCCGCGGGTAATGATTGGCGCCCACTGGTTTAGCGATATTGCCGTCGGCTCCCTGACCGCCGTGCTGATCGGCGCGCCCTGGGTATTGATGACCCCGCTGAGCGATAAATTGATCGCCTTTTTCGATCGCTACTTACCCAGCAGAATATCGGCCAAATAATGTCTCCGGCAGCCGCCAGAGTCATTAACTATAAGGGGACCTTTTGGGTCCCTTTTTACATTTTCCCTTTTTTTCAACATGACGTTCATCTTCTTGTCACATTAATCCCGTGACAAATGAAGGAATTGTCTGTTTTTTGCCCGATATTGCCGTAATTTTGGCCTTTCCCGATGATTCACTTTTTGTCACCAAAATACTTATAAGAAATCGCGCAAAACCGCTCGCCATGCGGCGTTTGATAGGGTAATCTCGTTCTCGTTTTGCCTTTTCCGCAGCATTAATTCAGGGCATGAATAAAATTGTGCGTGACTGCACAAATTTAAGCTTAAGGAATTGTCTCATTGCGGATGGGTATTTAGGCTCTAACACGTTTGGCATTTTTTATAACGACATTGTCGTTAAGGACAACAAGGGAAAATAAACAGCATGGTCAAATCTCAGCCGATTTTGAGATATATCTTGCGGGTAGCCCCCGCGATTGCAGTAGCGGTTCTGCTTTCCGCGTGTAGTTCAACAAGTACCGCCAGGAATATGCATTCTGAGACGCATGCTGTGGGTAGTGGCGATTTATCATCACTGCAAGCCTCTCAGGATGAATTTGAAACGATGGTCCGTAACCTGGACGTAAAGTCCCGTTTAATGGATCAGTATGCCAGCTGGAAAGGCGTGCGTTACCGCCTCGGCGGCAGCACCCGCAAGGGTATCGACTGCTCAGCGTTTGTGCAGCGCACCTTCCGCGAACAATTTGGTCTGGAACTGCCGCGTTCAACTTCTGAACAGCAGGAAACCGGAAAATCGATTTCCCGTGCCCAACTGCGGACAGGCGATCTGGTTCTGTTTCGCGCCGGCTCTACCGGCCGCCATGTCGGGATCTACCTCGGCAACAACCAGTTTGTTCACGCCTCCACCAGCAGCGGGGTGACTATCTCCAGCATGGATGAGCCATACTGGAAAAAGCGCTACAATGAAGCGCGTCGAGTCCTGAGCCGCTCGTAAACTGTCCTCCACCGCCGCCGGTTATCCCTTGGCTGGCTGCGGGATAAAAAACACTGCCCCAGGCAGTGTTTTTTTTTGCCACCTGGTTCTCAACGTCGCAAAATAAGCTATGTCTTTTAAGTGGGAATGAGAAAAACGACGACCGACACTCCGTTGATGCGCTTCAATAACACGGAAAGAATCTGGCTATGCTTACTCGCTACTTTTCGCCCCAGCGTAAAACCTGGTTAACCAGCCTGAGCGTGGGGATCATCGTCGCGCTGTTGGCCGGGAGCATTCAGTTTATGGTGATCTACCATAACCGGGCCGAGCGTTTCGACGCCATTATCAACAATGTTAATACCTATCTGAAAAGCTATTTTCACGACCTGCGCCAGACCATTGACGGCCTGCAGCCGCTGGTGGACCAGCCCTGTGAGAATATTGACTCCGGGCTTACCTCCCACGCCGCGTTCAGCCCCAACGTCCGCGCTTTCCTGCTGGTCAAAAACGGCATCGCCTTTTGCTCATCGGCTACGGGAGCCATGAATACGCCCCTCAGCCAGCTGATCCCGGCCATCGATATCAGCAAACCCGTTGCTATGGCGATTTTACCAGGCACGCCGATGATGCCGAAGAGCGCGGCGCTGGCGCTGTGGGTAGGTAAACCCGGCGATCAAAACAGCGGCATTTTCGTGTCGATTAACGCTAATCTCACGCCGTATATCCTCTATTCCGCGCGGCAAAACGATTTCAGCGGCATTGCGCTGGCCATCGATCACACCGCTATCTCCACCTTCAGTAATCGGCTGGTGGATCCGCAAACGCTGCATAACGCGCCGATCCGCCAGGCACAGATCGAGGGCTTACCGCTGAAGGTCTACCTGTATGCCAACAGCTGGCTGGCGGAAAATACGCAGTTTGCTCTGCTGCTCGGGGTCGTCTGCGGCCTGCTGGCGGGGCTGCTCTGCTATTACGTGCTGACGATCAAATCGGATCCGCGAAAATCCATTCTGCTGGGGATCAAAAATAACCAGTTCTACATCGTTTATCAGCCGGTGGTTAATGCTCAGACTCTACGTATCAGCGGCGTGGAGGTCCTAATGCGCTGGCGCCATCCGGTGGTTGGTGAAATTCCGCCCGACGTTTTTATTAACCTGGCCGAAACCCAGCAGATGATCGTGCCGCTAACCCATCACCTGCTCGCGCTGATCGCCAGCGACGCTGCGGTGTTGAAGCGTATTCTGCCGCGCGGCGTGAAGCTGGGGCTGAATATTTCCCCTGCCCATCTGCAGGCCGACAGCTTCCGCGACGATATGCTGCGCTTCGCCGCCGCGCTGCCAGCCGACCACTTTCACGTGGTGCTGGAGGTAACCGAGCGGGCGATGATTGATAAAGAAAAATCGATGGCTAACTTCGCCTGGCTCCACCGCCAGGGATTCGAAATCGCGATTGATGATTTCGGCACCGGGCATAGCGCGCTGATCTATCTCGAACGCTATAACTTCGATTATCTGAAGATCGATCGCGGTTTTGTGCAGGCGATTGGTACTGAAACAGTAACCTCGCCGGTGCTGGATGCGGTACTGACCCTCAGCCGCCGGCTGAAATTAATGACCGTCGCCGAAGGGGTGGAGACCCAGGAACAGGCGGAGTGGCTTCGCGGCCAGGGCGTTCATTTCCTGCAGGGGTACTGGATCAGCCGACCGCTGTCGCTGGCCGGGCTGGTGGCTGCGCACGATGAACCCGCGAACTATTTCACAACGCGCTAAGTCTCACTTATGATGCGGGAACGGATGTCGGCCATGGGGGCCGGCCATGACAGGGTATTCTGCCGCCTATGTATGCGCGCCTCTTTCTGATTCTGCTGGCTCTGTTTAGCCTGGACGCTAAGGCGCAAACCATTCAGGAAAGCGTAGCCTTCGCGATTATCGGCGAACCGAAATACGCCGCCGGTTTCAGTCATTTTGATTACGTCAATCCCAGGGCGCCGAAAGGCGGCACCCTCACCCTGGCGGCGATCGGCACCTTTGATAACTTCAACCGTTATGCGCTGCGCGGCAACCCCGCGGTACGCACGGAGGCGCTCTACGATACCCTGTTCACCACCTCGGATGATGAGCCCGGCAGCTACTACCCGCTGATTGCCGAGCGGGCGCGCTATGCCGAGGACTATTCCTGGATGGAGATCGCGCTCAACCCGCGCGCCCGCTTCCATGACGGCACGCCGATCACCGCCCGCGATGTGGCGTTTACCTTCAACAAGTTTATGACCGAAGGGGTGCCGCAGTTTCGCCTGTTTTATAAAGGCACCACCGTGAAGGCCATCGCGCCGTTGACCGTGCGTATTGACCTCGGCCAGCCCGGCAAAGAGAACATGCTGAGTCTGCTGAGCCTGCCGGTGATGCCCGAGGCGTTCTGGCGCCAGCACAAACTCAGCGACCCGCTGTCGAAGCCGCCGCTGGCCAGCGGGCCATACCGCATCAGCGCCTGGCGAATGGGGCAATATATTACCTATTCCCGCGTCGCCGACTACTGGGCGGCCGACCTGCCGGTCAACCGCGGTCGCTGGAATTTCGATACGCTGCGCTATGACTATTATCTCGACGACAATGTCGCTTTCGAAGCCTTTAAAGCGGGAGCCGTCGATCGCCGGGAAGAGACCGTCGCCAAAAACTGGGCTACCCGCTACGTCGGTCGCAACTTCAGCCGCGGCTACATCATTAAAGATGAGCATACCAATACCTCGGCGCAGGATACCCAGTGGCTGGCGTTCAATATTCAGCGCCCGATTTTTGCCGATCGCCGGGTGCGGCAGGCCATTACCCTGGCGTTCGATTTCGAATGGATGAACAAGGCGCTGTTTTACAGCGCCTATCAGCGCGCCAACAGCTATTTCCAGAACACCGAATATGCCGCCCGCAGCCTGCCCGACGCAGCCGAGCTGGCCCTGCTGACGCCGATGAAAAAAGAACTGCCCCCGGAGCTCTTCAGCCAGGTTTACCAGCCGCCGGTCTCCCGCGGCGATGGCTTCGACCGCGCAAACTTACTCAAAGCCGACGCCCTGCTCAATGCGGCGGGCTGGACGGTGAAGAACCAGCGCCGGGTCAACGCCGCCACCGGCAAGCCGCTGCGCTTTGAGCTACTGCTGCCGGCCGGAGGCAATGACCGCTGGGTGCTGCCGTTTCAGCACAACCTGCAGCGTCTGGGGATCGTCATGGATATTCGTCAGGTTGATAATTCGCAGTACAGCAACCGCCGCCGCAGCCGGGATTACGACATGATGCCAAGCCTGTGGCGCGCCATGCCCTGGCCGGGGACCGACCTGCAAATCTCCTGGGCGTCCGACTATATTCACTCCAGCTACAACGCGCCGGGGGTGCAAAGCCCGGTAGTGGATAAGCTGATTGCGCAGATCCTGCAGTGGCAGGGCAATAAGCAGAAACTGATCCCTCTCGGTCGGGCGCTGGATCGTGTGCTGACCTGGAATAACTACATGTTGCCGATGTGGTATATGGCGCAGGACCGCACCGCGTGGTGGAATAAGTTCTCTTTCCCCGCGACCCGCCCCATCTATTCGTCCGGCCTCGATACCTGGTGGTACGACGTGAACAAAGCGGCCACCCTCCCCGCGGACAGACGCTAAGGACATCCCATGGGCAGCTACCTGATCCGCCGTTTGCTGTTAGTCATCCCCACCCTGTGGGCCATCATCACCATTAACTTTTTTATTGTCCAGATCGCGCCTGGCGGCCCGGTCGATCAGGCCATCGCCGCCATCGAGTTTAATCAGCGCGGCGGGATGCCGGGGGCTGGCGACGGCGGGATGGGCGCCAGCCATGCCCGCACCGGCGCAGGCAATATCAGCGAGGGTCACTATCGCGGCGGGCGCGGCCTCGACCCGGAAGTCATCGCCGAGATCACCCACCGCTACGGCTTCGATAAACCGCTGCACGAACGCTATCTGAAGATGCTGGGCGATTATCTGCGCTTTGATTTCGGCGACAGCCTGTTTCGCAGCGCCTCCGTGCTGCAGCTGATTAAAGACAGCCTGCCGGTCTCGGTGAGCCTCGGGCTGTGGAGCACGCTGATTATCTATCTGGTCTCCATTCCGCTGGGCATCCGCAAAGCGGTCAGCAACGGCAGCCGCTTTGATATCTGGAGCAGTACGCTGATTATCATTGGCTATGCGATCCCTGCCTTTCTGTTCGCCATCCTGCTGATCGTGATTTTTGCCGGCGGCAGCTATTTCGACCTCTTCCCGCTGCGCGGTCTGGTCTCGCCAAATTTCGACACCCTCCCCTGGTATCAGAAGATCCTCGACTACCTGTGGCACATCACCCTGCCGGTGCTGGCGACGGTAATTGGCGGCTTTGCCGCGCTGACTATGCTGACCAAAAACAGCTTCCTCGACGAGATCCGCAAACAGTATGTGGTCACCGCCCGCGCCAAAGGCGTTGGTGAGAAACAGATCCTCTGGGGACACGTGTTCCGTAACGCCATGCTGCTGGTAATCGCCGGCTTCCCGGCCACCTTTATCAGTATGTTCTTTACCGGCTCGTTGCTGATCGAAGTGATGTTCTCGCTAAACGGCCTGGGTCTGCTGGGCTATGAAGCGACGGTCTCCCGCGACTATCCGGTGATGTTTGGCACGCTCTATATTTTCACTCTGATTGGCCTGCTGCTGAATATCGTCAGCGATATCAGCTATACGCTGGTCGACCCGCGCATTGATTTTGAGGGCCGCTAATGTCTTTCTTCAGTCCCGTTAATCAGGCCCGCTGGGCGCGCTTTCGCCACAACCGTCGCGGCTACTGGTCGCTGTGGCTGTTTTTAATTCTCTTTCTTTGCAGCCTGGGCGCCGAGCTGCTGGCCAACGATCGCCCGCTGCTGGTGCAGTACCGGGGCCAGCTGTACGTCCCGGTGTTAAAAAACTACACCGAGCAAACCTTCGGCGGCGCGTTCGCCACCGCCGCCGACTATCAGGATCCCTGGCTGCAGCAGCAGCTGGCGACTCACGGCTGGGCGCTATGGCCGCCAGTGCGCTTCGGCGCGACGACAATTAATTTTGCCAGCACGGTTCCCTTTCCATCGCCGCCCTCGGCCAGCAACTGGCTCGGCACCGACGCCAACGGCGGCGATGTGCTGGCGCGGATCCTCTATGGGACACGCATCTCGGTGCTCTTCGGTCTGCTGCTGACGCTGTTCTCCAGCGTGCTGGGGGTGCTGGCCGGAGCGATACAGGGTTACTACGGCGGTAAAATCGACCTGTGGGGGCAGCGCTTTATCGAAGTCTGGTCCGGCATGCCAACGCTGTTCCTGATTATCCTGCTCTCCAGCGTCGTGCAGCCGGGTTTCTGGTGGCTGTTGGCAATCACCGTTCTCTTTGGCTGGATGACGCTGGTGGGCGTGGTGCGCGCGGAATTTCTCCGCACCCGCAACTACGACTATGTTCGGGCGGCGCAGGCGTTAGGGGTTAGCGACCGGCAGATCATCCTGCGGCATATGTTGCCCAACGCGATGGTGGCGACCCTCACCTTCCTGCCCTTTATCCTGTGCAGCTCCATTACCACCCTGACGTCGCTGGATTTTCTCGGCTTCGGCCTGCCGCTCGGCTCGCCCTCCCTCGGCGAGCTGCTGCTGCAGGGCAAAAACAACCTGCAGGCGCCCTGGCTGGGCATTGCCGCATTTCTCTCCGTCGCCGTGCTGCTGACGCTACTGATTTTTATCGGTGAAGCGGTTCGCGACGCCTTTGACCCGAGTAAGGCGGTGTAATATGACCCACCCGCTATTAGCTATCGACAATCTCTCTATTGCCTTTCGCCAGCAGGGCGAGACGCAGACCGTGGTGCATAATCTGTCGCTCGAGGTGGCGGTCGGCGAAACGCTGGCGCTGGTGGGCGAATCCGGCTCAGGTAAGAGCATCTCCGCCCTGTCGGTGCTGCGGCTGCTCCCTACCCCGCCGGCCAGCTACCCCAGCGGTGACATCCGTTTTCATGGCCAGTCGCTGCTGCATGCGGATGAGGCGACCCTGCGCGGCGTGCGCGGCAACCGGATCGCGATGATCTTTCAGGAGCCGATGGTATCGCTCAATCCCCTGCACACCCTGGAAAAACAGCTCTACGAGGTGCTGTCGTTACACCGGGGAATGCGCAAACAGGCGGCGCGCGGGGAGATCCTCGACTGCCTGGAGCGCGTCGGGATCCGTCAGGCGCCGCGGCGGCTGGCGGACTATCCGCATCAGCTCTCCGGTGGCGAGCGCCAGCGGGTGATGATCGCCATGGCGCTGCTGACTCGCCCGGAGCTGCTGATCGCCGACGAGCCGACTACCGCCCTGGACGTATCGGTGCAGGCGCAAATTCTGCAACTGCTGCGCGAGCTGAAGCAGGAGCTGAACATGGGGCTGCTGTTTATCACTCATAACCTGAGCATCGTCCGCCAGCTGGCTGACCGGGTGGCGGTTATGCAGAACGGCCGCTGCGTGGAACACAATGACTGTCGGGCGCTGTTCAGCGCGCCAGCGCATCCCTACACCCAACGCCTGCTGGATAGCGAGCCGGACGGGGAGCCGGTGCCGCTGGCCGCCGATGCCCCGGTGCTGCTGCAGGCGGACGATTTAAAGGTGGCGTTTCCCGTTCGCAAAGGGATCCTGCGTCGGGTGGTCGATCATCATCGGGTGGTCAACAGCCTTAGCTTTCAGCTGCGCGCCGGCGAGACGCTGGGCCTGGTGGGGGAATCGGGTTCCGGTAAAAGTACCACCGGCCTGGCCCTGCTGCGCCTGATCCCGTCCGGGGGCAAGATAACCTTCGCCGGCCAGCCGATTCAGGGCCGTAACCGCCGACAGCTGCTACCGCTGCGCCGACAGATGCAGGTGGTTTTTCAGGATCCGAACTCGTCGCTCAATCCGCGCCTCACGGCGCAGCAGATCATTGAGGAAGGCTTGCGCGTCCACCAGCCGACGCTGACGGCGGCCGAACGCGAACAGGCGGTGATCCTTGCCATGCAGGAGGTCGGCCTCGACCCGGCCAGCCGCCAGCGCTATCCGGCGGCGTTCTCCGGTGGCCAGCGACAGCGTATCGCCATCGCCAGAGCGTTGATCGTCAAACCGCAGCTGATCGTCCTCGATGAACCGACCTCATCGCTGGACAAAACCGTTCAGGCGCAGATCCTGAACCTGCTGAAAGCCTTACAGCGAAAGCATCAGCTGGCCTATATTTTTATCAGCCATGATTTAGGCGTGGTGCGGGCGCTGTGTCACCAGGTGATGGTGCTGCGTCAGGGAGAGGTGGTCGAACAGGGCGAGTGCAAGTCCGTCTTCAGCGCACCCCGGCATGAGTATACCCGCCAGCTGCTGGCGCTAAGCTGACGGTCAGAAAGGGTTATTGCCGGAGAAGGGCTCGGCGATGGCCACGCCAAAGTTTTTCAGACGACAGGTGGCGGCAAACTCATCCTGCAGGTTAACGAACAGGCAGGGTTCACCTTCGCACTCCAGCACGGAACAGTCGACTTCGATGTCGCTTAACGCCTGACTGAGCTTATGCATCACCGGCCAGGCTTTCTCACCGTCCGGGCTCAGCAATTTAAGGGCAACGAGACTGTTCTCGTTCTGCGCGCCGTTTTGCGGAATCGGTTCAACTCTGGAACCCGCAAAACCGGCCAGCCAGCGATAGCTCTGCGGCAGACGGTGTACGATAGAGAGTTGTTGTGTATTCACTTGGTTTCCCCGGAAGCAAAAGGCTTCACAATAAATTTACATCAATATTAACACACTGTTGACAAATAGTCCTGCCTTGAGGCAGAAAACGTTTACAGCGGCGGCGGACCAGGGTTAAGCGCTTATAATCCAGCGCTTTATTTTTTATACCCGGCGAGCCGATTGGCGCTATATGTACCCGTTTCTGTGATCCAAAACAACTTTTTTATCGCAACAATGCGACTTTTTACACTAATTGATTTTACATAAAGGAAACAAATGGCAGAACCCTGAAGCCCATTGCGGTTGACATGCATCAAGAAAGGGGCGATTTCGCCCCTGAAAATGTGACCTAGCGTGCGATTTTTCGCCGCCGGGATGCGTAAAGCGAAAAGAAAATAGAGCAGGTTGCGCAGAAGGCAATAGAGATCAGCATCGGCCAGGCGGTGGTAAACGTCGCCATCGACAGCAGCGCGCCGATAATCGCCCCGATACCGAAACGGAAAGTCCCCGCCAGCGACGAAGCAGTGGCCGCCATATGCGGAAACTCATCGAGGATCACCGCCATGGCGTTAGACGACACCATGGATACGCAGCCGACAAAGGCCGCTACGCCGATCACCAGTGACCAGAAGCCGACATCCAGCAGCGCGCAGACCACCATCCACACCGCCATGGCAAACTGGATCCACAGCCCGGCGCGGAACATACGCAACGCCCCTACCCGCCGCACAAACCGGCTGTTGAACATGGTCATCAGAAACAGAAAAACGATGTTCAGCGCAAAATAGTAGCCAAAGTGCTGAGGCGCGACGTGGTTTATATTGATGTAGACAAAGGGACCGGCGCTAAGGAAAGAGAACATGCCCGCGAAGCTAAAGCCGCTCGCCAGCATATAGCTCAGTACCCGCTTGTGGCGGAACAGCGTGGCAAAGTTACCCAGCGTGGTGCGCAGATGGAACGGCTGACGCCTTTCAGCCGGCAGCGTTTCGCGGATAAACAGGCCGATCATCAGCGAGGCCAGCAGGGCCACCAGGGCGAGGATCCAAAAGATGGCATGCCAGCTGAACCAGACCAACACCGCCCCGCCGACCATCGGCGCCACCAGCGGCGCAATGGTCGTGACCAGCATGACAAACGACATCATGCGCGAAAACTCATCTTTCGGATAGATGTCGCGCATCAGGGCGTTAATCACCACGCTGGCCGCCGCGGCTGCCAGACCGTGGAAGAAACGCATGACAATCAGCATATCGACGGTTTGCGACAGGGCGCAGGCTACCGCCGCCGCCGCGAAGACCAGCGTCCCGCCGAGGATCACCGGCTTGCGGCCAAGGCTGTCCGCCATCGGGCCGTACAGCAGCTGACCCAGCGCAAAGCCGAGGATATAGGTGCTGAGCGTCATCTGCGCGCTGCCGTCCGGGACGTTATACTGGGCGGCGATCACCGGCAGGGCCGGAAGATACATATCAATAGACAGCGGCATCAGCATGGCCAGCAGGCCAAGGATAAACACAATCCCCAGTGAAGAATTTTGCTTCAGCGTCACGTTTTACTCCGTGGCTGCGGGGCGCCCACGCTGGCGATTTCCGCTTCCGTCAGCGGACGATATTCACCCGGCGCCAGCGATTCATCCAGCAGGATGTCGCCGATGCGTTCCCGATGCAGGCCAACCACGTGGTTGCCCACGGCGGCGAACATGCGTTTCACCTGATGGTAGCGGCCTTCGCTGATGGTGAGGCGCACTTCGGTCGGAGTGATAACTTCCAGCAACGCCGGTTTGGTGAGATCTTTTTCGTTATGCAGCTGGACGCCTTTGGCGAACAGCTCCGCGGTCCCTTCCGCCAGCGGGCTTTCCAGCGCCACCAGATAGGTTTTTTCACAGTGGTGGCGCGGCGAGGTAATGCGATGCGACCACTGGCCGTCATCGGTCATCAGCACCAGCCCGGTGGTGTCGATATCCAGCCGTCCGGCGGCGTGCAGCTTATGCGCCACCGGCTCGTCGAGGAAATAAAGGATAGTCGGATGATCGGGATCGTCGGTGGAACAGACGTACCCTTGCGGCTTGTTGAGCATAAAGTAACGCGGGCCATTCTGCTGGGTCAGCGTATTTCCGTCATACTCCACCTCGTGCTCCGGCTGGAGCTTAAAAGAGGCATCTTTCACAATGTCGCCGTCCACGGTAACGCGGCTGCCGCGAATTTCACGCCCGGCAATAGCCCGGCTGACGCCCAGCTGCTGAGCGATAAACTTATCAAGTCGCATGAGATTTTTTTAGCCTGTCATAGTGCTGGAGCGGGCAAATCGCCCGAAAAAGAAGAATTTCACCGGCTAGTATAACGGGCTCTTAACACCACTCAAGGGAAAAGATTCATGGCATACTATTCGCCAGTTAATTAGCCCCGTGAATTCATGACTTTTACATTACGTCCTTACCAACAAGAAGCCGTCGATGCCACCCTCGCCTGGTTCCGTCGCCATACCGAGCCGGCGGCGATTGTCCTGCCCACCGGCGCGGGCAAAAGTCTGGTGATCGCCGAGCTTGCCAGGCTGGCGCGCGGCCGCGTGCTGGTGCTGGCCCATGTCAAAGAGCTGGTGGCGCAGAACCATGCCAAATACTGCGCCCTTGGCCTCGAGGCGGATATCTTCGCCGCCGGTCTGCAGCGAAAAGAGAGCCACGGCAAAGTGGTGTTCGCCAGCGTGCAGTCGGTGGCGCGCAATCTCGACCAGTTTCGCAGCGAATTTTCGCTACTCATCGTCGATGAATGCCACCGCATCAGCGATGATGACGACAGCCAGTATCAGCAGATCATCGGTCACCTGCGGCAGGTCAATCCGCAGATCCGGCTGCTCGGCCTGACGGCCACGCCGTTCCGCCTTGGCAAGGGCTGGATCTATCAGTTCCATTATCATGGGATGGTGCGCGGCGATGAAAAGGCCCTGTTCCGCGACTGCATCTATGAGCTACCGCTGCGCTATATGATTAAACACGGCTATCTGACGCCGCCGGAGCGCCTCGATATGCCGGTGGTGCAGTACGATTTCAGTCGCCTGCAGGCGCAAAGCAACGGCCTGTTCAGCGAAGCCGATCTTAACCATGAGCTGAAAAAACAACAGCGTATCACGCCGCATATTGTCAGCCAGATCGTGGAGTTCGCCGAAAACCGCAAAGGGGTGATGATCTTTGCCGCCACCGTGGAACACGCCCGGGAAGTGACCGGCCTGCTGCCGGTAGGCCAGGCGGCGCTGATCACCGGCGAAACGCCTGGGCCGGAGCGGGATCGCATCATCGAGGCCTTTAAAGCGCAGGCGTATCGCTATCTGGTGAACGTCGCGGTGCTGACCACCGGCTTCGACGCCCCGCACGTCGACCTGATCGCCATCCTCCGCCCCACCGAGTCGGTGAGTCTTTACCAACAGATCGTTGGCCGCGGTCTGCGCCTGGCGCCGGGGAAAACCGACTGTCTGATCCTCGACTACGCCGGCAATCCGCATGACCTGTATGCCCCGGAAGTGGGGACGCCGAAGGGCAAAAGCGACAACGTGCCGGTGCAGGTCTTCTGCCCGGCCTGCGGCTTCGCCAATACCTTCTGGGGCAAAACCACCGCCGACGGCACCTTGATTGAACACTTTGGCCGCCGCTGCCAGGGGTGGTTCGAAGATGACGACGGCCACCGCGAACAGTGCGACTTCCGCTTTCGCTTTAAAAACTGCCCGCAGTGTAATGCGGAAAACGACATCGCCGCCCGCCGCTGCCGGGAGTGCGACACTATACTGGTTGACCCGGACGATATGCTGAAGGCGGCGCTGAAACTGAAGGACGCGCTGGTGCTGCGCTGCAGCGGCATGGCCCTGCAGCACGGCGGCGACGAGAAGGGCCCGTGGCTGAAAATCACCTACTACGATGAAGACGGGGCGGATGTCAGTGAGCGCTTCCGTCTGCAGACCCCCGCCCAGCGCACCGCCTTCGAACAACTGTTTATTCGCCCGCATACCCGCACCCCCGGGGTGCCGCTGCGCTGGATAACGCCGGCGGATATCGTGACCCAGCAGGCGCTGCTGCGCCATCCGGACTTTGTCGTCGCCCGCATGAAGGGGCAGTACTGGCAGGTGCGGGAAAAAGTGTTCGATTATCAGGGGCGTTTTCGTCGCGCCAACGAGCTGCGTTAATTACCGGAAAGCTGAGGTTTTGATTGCCCGGGTGTCGTTTGGCGGCTATAATGCCGCCCGCTTTTGCATTCGCAAAGCAGATAATCCGCCTGTTGCTGGGTCGCCTGTAGCAGGCTTTATATATAGAGAGACATCAATGTTTACTATCAACGCAGAAGTACGTAAAGAGCAGGGTAAGGGTGCGAGCCGCCGCCTGCGCGCAGCTAACAAGTTCCCGGCAATCATCTACGGTGGCGCAGCTGCTCCGGTTGCTATCGAACTGGACCACGACAAAGTATGGAACATGCAGGACAAAGCTGAGTTTTACAGCGAAGTTCTGACCGTCGTTGTTGATGGCAAAGAAGAAAAAGTCAAAGTTCAGGCTGTTCAGCGCCACGCGTTCAAGCCGAAACTGACTCACATCGACTTCGTTCGCGCGTAATCGCCGATAGCAAGTTGTATGGCAAGCGCCCCGGGGTCTCAGGCTCCGGGGCGTTTTGTTATCTGCGCTGCCAAAGCTCCGGCGCCTCGTGCACGATGTCGCTAAGCATCCGATGCTTATTCATTCCGGGCAGCCAGAGCATCACCATAGTGACGTTCAGCCCCTGACTGCCGACCTCCGTCGCGATTTCACTGACTCCCTGCCACTCGCCTGGCCGCAAATGGTCCGGTAAAAACCCCCAGCCCCTCCCCTGCTCCAGCGCATGGCGCAACAGGGTAATTTCATTCATATACAGCGTATGGCCGGAAATCTGCAGCCGGCGGGCGATTTGATCGTCACTGCGCCGGTGCATCACTAACTGCGGCGTCAACGAAAGATTCAATAGCGTCAGCGGCCGCGGAGCGTCGTGGAACAGGCTGTCCGCCGCGTAGAAACGCAGATCCACGGTGCCGAGCGCCCGCCACTCCATTTCGCTCCCCAGCGTGCGGTTGTTAGCCTGACATATCGCCATCTCCGCCACGCCATCGCTCAGCGCCTGCTCGGCTTCGCGACGCGAGGCGCTCCAGCAGCTCAGGCGGATCTGCCGTCGGGCCAGGTTATCGGCCAGCGCACAGAGAAATTCACGCGGCACGAAGGGATCGTACACCAGACGCAGCGCCTGCCCGGCGGTTTGCGGCAGCGTTTGCGCAAAAGACTCGAAAGCCTGCGCCTGACGCAACAGCAGATGCGCCTGGCGAAACAGCTGCTCACCCTCGGCAGTTAGCGTCAGGCTACGTCCTTCACGGCTGAACAGCCGGTAGCCCAGAGCATCTTCCAGATAGTCCAGCAGATCGCGCAGCGTGGTCCGGTCTTTAGCTAAACGAATGGCCGCCTGCGACAGGCTGCCGGTCTCAGCAATCGTCGCGAAGGCTTCAATCTGTGCGAATGAGTACTGTAGGGTTTTCATCCTTTTCTCCCTTAAGGGGGAAAATCCCCCATGTGCTGATTTTAGCCGGCGCGCGCCGATTTATATACTGCGCAGCGAATCTATGGCAAACGAGGAAATGACAATGATAAGAAAACCACTGGCCCTGGCGTTAATATTGGCGGCGCTGCCGGCGGCGGCAATGGCGCAACACTGCGGCAGCCTGACGCTGGATGTCTGCCCAACGCCTTACGATCAAACGCTACCCGCGGCCAAAGACATGCTCAGCTGGGATCAGACTTCACGCGTGATTGGCTTTCGCAATGACTATCGCAACTATGCCGGCGATGTCTTCCGCCACGGCGCCTCGACGCCGCTGGAGCGCGCTGAAAAACAACTGACCGATGCCCGCTATACGCTCAACGGCCACACCTGGAATTTGCAGGATTACCTGAAGCGCGAGAACGTCAGCGGTATGCTGGTGCTGAAAGATGGTAAAGTCGCCTGGAAATATCTCGCCGAAGGTAATACCGACACCACCCTGTGGACCTCGCGCTCGGTAGGCAAATCGGTGGTCTCGACGCTGGTCGGTATCGCCATTCAACAGGGTAAAATCCACTCCCTTGATGACCTGATTACCGTTTATGAACCCGAACTGAAAGGCACCGCCTGGGACGGCGTAACGCTGAAGCAGTTGATTCAACACACCAGCGGGGTGGAATGGAATGAAGACTACACCGACCCGCAGTCGCATTTCGCCCGCCTGACCCAGTGTGAAGCGCAGCCCGGCGCCTATGCCTGCGTGCGTAAGATCGTCACCGGCCTGGCGCGTCAACACCCGGCGGGCGAGCAGTGGTCCTACTCTTCCGGCGGCGCCTGGCTGCTTGGGGATATCCTGGAGCGCGCCACCGGCATGTCGCTGGCCGCCTGGCTTGAACAGGCTCTATGGCAGCCGGCCGGGATGGCCCACGACGGCGTGTGGCATGCTTATCAGCAAGGGAAGCACGACGTCGGCGCCCACGGCTTTAACGCCACCCTTGAAGACTGGGGCCGCTTTGGTGAATTCGTCGCCCGTGACGGTCGGTTAAGCAATGGCAAACAGCTGGTGCCGACTGGCTGGTTCGATCAAGCCGCCAGCTGGACCAAGGCGCTAAACTCGGTCTCGGCAGCGCATCCGGAGGGTATTTACGGCTATCAGTGGTGGAATAACGCGATTCCGGCGAATGCGCAAAACGTCCAGCCGACGCCGCAGGAAGGGCTTAAAGGGTCGCTGTGGGCGCTGGGGATCTACGGCCAGGTGATCATGGTGAACCGCGCGGAACACCTGGTGATCGTCCAGTGGTCGACCTGGCCGCAGGCGGAACCTTCCTTCAACGCTCAGCCGTTGGAAGCGGCGCTGATGTACAGCGCCATTGCCCGCGAGCTGCGTTAACTCCCCGCTCCTTGCCGCTCAGCCGGCGAGGAGCGTGTCGGCATTCAGCGCCAGGTGTTGCAGCAGGATAATGGTTTTAGCATCCATGATCTCGCCATCGCGAATGGCCTGCAGCGCCCGCGTCAGCGGCCACTCCAGTACTTCAATGTCCTCACCTTCCGCCGCCAGTCCGCCGCCGTCGCCCCGACGGTCATCGGCCTGATATTCGGCGATAAAAAAGTAGAGTTTTTCGGTGACGGAGCCGGGGCTCATAAAGACGGTGAAGACGGGTTCGACACGGGTCACGCGAAAGCCGGTCTCCTCTTCCGCTTCGGCAACGATCCGCGCCTCCGGCGAGGCGTTATCCAACAGCCCGGCGGCCGCCTCAATGAGATATCCGTCGTGGCCATGAGTAAATACCGGAAAACGGAACTGACGGGTCAGGACCACCGTCCGCTTTTCCCGGTTGTAGAGTAAAATGACTGCGCCGTTGCCCCGGTCATAAGCCTCGCGGCTCTGCTCCTGCCAGCGACCGTCCCGACGCAGCAGTTCGAAAGTATATTTTTTCAACGTGTACCAGTTATCCGAGAGCAGCGTCTCGCGAACGTGGCGGACGTGCGGTGCATGTGTTTGCATGTTATTTCCCCTTTGAGGTGACAGCAGGCACCATAACATGCATAATCGTGCACAAACAAGATCATTCGATGAAGGAAAACCGATGCTCGCCAGTCAGAGAAAACAGCAGATCCTCCAGATCCTCACCGAGGAAAAACAGGTGATGTCCGGGGAGCTAAGCCAGCGGTTTAACGTCTCCGAGGACTCCATTCGCCGCGATCTGCGCGAGCTGGCGGCGGAGGGAAAACTGCAGCGGGTCCATGGCGGGGCATTGCCGGTATCCGCCGCCATTGCGCCAATTGAAACGCGCAAAAGCGTGCAGATCGCCTCCAAGCAGGCGGTCGCCCGCGCCGCCGCCGCCCTGATCCAGCCGGGACAGGTGGTGATTGTCGATGGCGGCACCACCACCGCGGCGATGATCGGCTTTTTACCCGCCGACCTCAGCTGCACGGTGGTCACCCACAGCCCGGGCATCGCCGTGGCGCTGGTGGACCACTCGCGAATCGAGGTGATCCTGCTCGGCGGCAGAGTATTTAAACATTCGGTTGTCGCCGTCGGCGCCGAGACGCTGGCGGGAATGGCGCGGATCAACGCCGATCTGTTCTTTATGGGGGTGACCGGCGTCCACCCGCGGGCGGGTTTCACCACCGGTGATTACGAAGAGGCAGGCATCAAGCGCGCGCTGACGGCCAGGGCGGCAGAAACCGTGGTAATGGCCTCCCGGGAAAAGCTCAACGCCGCGTCGGCCTTTGCCATCGGCGAGCTGAGCCTCGCCAGTACGCTGATTGTCGATGGAGAACCCGACGCCGCGCTACGCCAACAGTTGGTGCAGAGCGGCGTGGAGATCGTCCCCGTTCAGCGGTAGCGCCGCCGGGGCGCAGGGCTTAATTGCCGCCTGACGTCCGGCGCTGCAGCTGGTCGCGCAGGTTCGGCGGGGTACCCTTAATGGTCAGGGTATCAGTGGCGGGATCCCAGAATACGCGTTCGCCCAGCAGCATGGCGTCGAAGTTAATGGTCAATCCGCCGCCGCTGCCGGCAAACTTGGTCAGCTGACGTAAGGTGCTGCGATCCGCCGGGAAGCTCTCTTCCAGCTCATAGCCCTGCTCAGCGGTGAATTCCTGGAAGCTCTTTTCGCTGACGCCGGCGAGCTCTTTGGACAGCGACTCCAGCTCAATCTCTTCCCCCGCCTGCAGCTGTTCGTTGCAGTAGGCGTAGACCTGCTGGCGCACGTTCTGTCGCTCGGATTTATCAAGCTGGGCATCGGCGGCGAAGTCATCCACCGCCTGCAGCAGGCCGCGGTTCTGCGCTTTGGCGTTAAGCCCTTCGCTGGCGCCGAGGAAATCCATAAAGAAATCGGCCACTTTGCGCCCTACCCGCCCTTTCAGGAAGGTCAGATAGCGGGTCGACTCCGGGTTGGTTTCCCACTCGGTGAGATCGATGCGCGCAACGATATCGGCATGGTTAATATCCAGATAATGGGTCGAGCGGATATCCAGCTCTTCGTTGACGCGCATACTGCTCAGGTTATTGAGTACCGCCACCAGCAGATACTCGACCGCAAGGTAACGATACTGGCAGAAGAGGACAATGCCTCCTTCGGCGAACGGGTATTTCGCCAGCTCATCGCGCAGGCGACCGGTCGCCGCGCGGCTAAACGCCAGAAACTCTTCTTCCCCCTGACGCTGCAGGCGCAGCGCCTGGGCCAGTTCGCTCTCTTCATTGAACAAGCCATAGGCTTTGCTTTTGGCGCTATAGACCCGGTGCAGTTCAGCCATCATCTCGACGACCGTCGCGTTCGGCTCCAGCAGTGACTCGCGCAGCACCAGCTCCAGATTTTGTTCATCACGTTTGATTAACTGATGCAGGGCAATCTGGTCGATATCCAGACTCATGTTAAACTCTCCTTTTAGACCGGGCGGTATTCAACCACCGCCGGGTGGCCGACGCAACTGGCGCCACACATTTCGACGTCGTTACCGTCGATTGATGCGCTTTTGCGCCGCGGCGAAAAAATGCGGAAAAAAAGCTGCTGCTACGGTAATATGTTGCCCTTTCACGAACAAACAGATTTTGAGTTTATGCCGCAAATTTCCCGCTATAGCGATCAACAGGTCGAACAGTTGCTCAGCGAGCTGACGAACGTCCTGGAATCACACAAAGCCCCGGTGGACCTTTCACTGATGGTGTTAGGCAATATGGTGACCAACCTGATCAACAGTAGCGTCGCGCCGGCGCAGCGTCAGGCCATCGCCCGTTCTTTCGCGCAGGCTTTGCAATCTTCGATTAACGACGATCCAGCGCATTAAGGATAACAGCAACAGTATATGGTGACTCTACGTCAGCCCTACCGAGAAAAAGTCTCCCAGATGGTTAGCTGGGGGCACTGGTTCGCCCTGTTCAACATGTTGTTGGCCATGGTGCTCGGCAGCCGCTACCTTTTTGTCGCCGACTGGCCGACGACGCTTGCCGGACGACTGTTTTCGTACGTCAGTCTCGTCGGGCATTTCAGCTTTCTGGTGTTTACCAGCTATGTGCTGATCCTCTTTCCGTTGACCTTTATCGTGGTCTCGCAGCGCCTGATGCGCTTCCTGTCGGTGATCCTTGCCACCGCCGGGATGACGCTGCTGCTGATAGACAGCGAGGTTTTTACCCGCTTCCATCTGCACTTAAACCCGGTCGTCTGGGAGCTGGTCATCAACCCTGACCAGAATGAGATGGCGCGCGACTGGCAGCTGATGTTTATCAGCGTCCCGGTCATCTTTTTGATTGAAATGCTCTTCGCCACCTGGAGCTGGCAAAAGCTGCGCAGCCTGACGCGCCGCCGACATTACGCCCGCCCGGTCGCCTGGTTCTTCTTTTTGTCGTTCGTCAGCAGCCACCTGGTCTATATCTGGGCGGACGCCAATTTCTATCGCCCGATCACTATGCAGCGGGCGAATCTGCCGCTCTCCTATCCGATGACCGCCCGTCGTTTCCTTGAGAAACATGGCCTGCTCGACGCCCAGGATTATCAGCGTCGTCTGGTGGAGCAAGGGGCGCCGGAGGCGGTATCGGTCCAGTATCCGCTTAGCAACCTGCGCTACCGTGACCTCGGCGCGGGCTACAACGTGCTGCTGATCACCGTCGACAACCTGAACTACTCGCGGTTTGAAAAGACCATGCCGGCGCTGGCGGCATTTGCCAAAGAAAACGTTAACTTTACCCAGCATATGAGCTCGGGCAATACCGCCGACAGCGGCCTGTTTGGCTTGTTCTACGGTATTTCGCCTGGCTATATGGACGGTGTCCTCTCGGCGCGTATTCCCGCCGCGCTGATTACCGCCCTCAACCAGCAGGGCTACCAGCTGGGCCTCTTCTCCTCCGATGGGTTTAGCAGCCCGCTGTATCGCCAGGCGCTGCTCTCCGATTTCTCGCTGCCGAGCGCGAAGACCCAGAGCGACGAGCAGACGGCCAATCAGTGGATCGGCTGGCTGGACCGTTACGCGCAGGATGAGAATCGCTGGTTCTCGTGGATCTCGCTCAATGGCACCACCCTCGACGACACGCAGCAGCAGGGCTTTGTCCGCCGCTACAGCAAGGCGGCTGGCGACGTTGATGCCCAGATCGATCGGGTGCTGACTGCGCTGCGCGAAGCCGGCAAACTCGATAATACGGTGGTAATTATTACCGGCGGCCACGGCAAGCCGCTGAATGCGAAACACGACGCGTTCGACTGGTCGCGCGAGCAGCTGCAGGTGCCGCTGGTTATTCACTGGCCGGGCACGCCGGCGCAGGAGATTGCCACCCTGACCGATAACAAAGATGTGATGACTACGCTGATGCAGCGCCTGCTTCACGTTTCGACGCCGGCCAATGAGTACTCGCAGGGAGAAGATCTGTTCAGCGCCGCGCGGCGTCGTAACTGGGTCACCGCGGCCAACGGCGATACGCTGGCCATCACCACCCCGACCATCACCGTGGTCCTCAACCATAACGGCACCTATACCACCTGGAGCCGCGACGGCGAGAAAATTAAAGATCAGAAACCGCAGCTCAGTCTGTTGCTGCAGGTCCTGACTGACGAAAAACGCTTTATCGCTAACTGATTGATTAATTATGAATCAATCGCGCGTGACCCGCTTGCATTCGCCTGGGGAACGGGTAATATTGTTCCCCACGCGTCGGCACGTAGCGCAGCCTGGTAGCGCACCGTCATGGGGTGTCGGGGGTCGGAGGTTCAAATCCTCTCGTGCCGACCAAAAACTCCACAGAAACCAGCCTTTTAAGGCTGGTTTTTTTATGCCTGTTTCCCCTGTTGCCGCCCGCTCGCTTAATTTGTGCCCTTTCTTCAATGTATCGTGAAGATGTACGACTATCCTGATGGTAAATTACGTCGTAGCATCTATTATTCGACCGTATGACTCATAAGCAGGAGCGGATAACATGAGAGTTAATGGACTTACCAAAGGATTTTTCATCCTTATCGTCTTCATTGTAACCCTGGCCTTTTTTGATGTTCTCTCACCCTATTATTCCGCCATCCTTTGGGCTGCGATCCTCGCGGTGATTTTTAATCCGGTCAAAAACAAGATCCGTACCCGCCTCGGCGAGCGCAATGGCCTCGCGGCGCTGATGACCATCGTCATTATCTGTCTTATCGTTTTTACGCCGCTGGCTATCATTCTCTCCTCGCTGGCCTACGAGCTCAACCTGGTGTACAGCAAACTGCAGCATAACGACACCCAGTTTCCGACGGTGGTCGCCAGCCTGTTCGCCCATCTTCCCGGCTGGGCCAGAAGCTTCCTCGCCGATCATAACCTTGATAGCGCGCAGCAGATCCAGCAGCAGCTCTCTGATGCCGCTCTGAAAGGCGGTCAGTATCTGGCCGGCAGCGCGTTTCTGATTGGCAAAGGGACTTTTGGCTTCACCGTCAGCTTCGGCATCATGCTGTATCTGCTGTTTTTCCTGCTGAAGGATGGACCTTATCTGGTGCTGTTGATCCTCGAGTCTCTACCGTTATCAAGCTATGTGAAGCAGCATTTGTTCGCTAAATTCGCCGCTGTGGCCCGCGCCACGGTAAAAGGTACCGTCGCCGTGGCGCTGGCGCAGGGGGCGCTGGGTGGCTTTGCCTTCTGGATCGCCGGTCTGGACGGCAGCATTCTCTGGGGAGCGCTGATGGCGTTTCTGTCGCTTATCCCGGCGGTGGGCTCGGCCATTATCTGGGTGCCAGCGGCCATCTACCTCTTCGCCACCGGCCAGCTGTGGCAGGGCGCCTTTATCGTCGGCTTCTTTGTGATTGTGATTGGCCTGGTGGATAACATTCTGCGTCCACTGCTGGTGGGCAAGGATACCAGGATGCCGGACTATCTGATCCTTATCGCCACTCTGGGCGGCATGGAGATCTACGGTATCAACGGCTTCGTGATCGGGCCGCTGATCGCCGCCCTGTTTATCGCCTGCTGGAACCTGCTGTCGGGACGAGAACATGCCGGCAATACCGATGAAATCGATGAAGAGTTTATTGAGGAAGCGAAAAATAGCCGTAATGAATAGCTTTCCCGGCAGGGGGCTGGCGGCCCGCCAGCGCCTCTGTTGCGCTCTGCGCGGCCGATGTCTTACCAGTAGATAACACTATTCATTTTGCAAAAATTGGTAAATAAATCTTAACATTCAGCTGAGTGATGATAGGCTATCTCTGTCAGGAACGAAAATAAAGGATGATCAACCGTGAAAAAAATCACTACGCTAGCCGTTTCTCTGCTGACCGCCGCCTGCATGTCCGCTGGCGCATTGGCCGCAGACCAGCCGCTGGAAAAAGTCGCGCCGTTCCCGAAAGCGGAAAAAGGCATGAAGCGTCAGGTTATTCAGCTGCCGCAGCAGCAGGATGAGTCGGCGCTCAAGGTTGAGCTGATGATCGGCCAGACGCTGGAAGTCGACTGCAACCATCATCGTCTCGGCGGGGAACTGGAAAGTAAAACCCTGGAAGGCTGGGGCTATGATTACTATGTCTTTGAGAAGCTGAGCGGCCCGGTATCCACCATGATGGCCTGCCCGGACGGCAAAAAAGAGAAGAAATTTGTCACTGCCGGCCTCGGGGATGACGCCATGCTGCGCTACAACAGCAAACTGCCGATCGTGGTATACACGCCGAGCAATGTCGATGTGAAATATCGCATCTGGCGCGCCGACGAGACTATCGGCAACGCTGTCGTCCGCTAAGGCGAACAGCGCAAACGGCAATAAAAAACGGCAGCCCGCAGGCTGCCGTTTTTGTCAGAGCGTTTATCAGAGCGCGATATCCGCCATCGGCTTGCCGCCGCTCAGCGGCTTCAGCTCCGCCTGCGGTACCTCATCCACCGCCCCGGCTGGCTCATATTTCAGCTCCAGCACTTCACTGGTCCACGCCAGCGCTTTCTCGATCTCCGCCGGGTTGCCGTCAAGACGAATACCGTAGGTTGGGATGATCGCCTTCAGCTTGGCCTGCCATTCCGGCGAATTGACTTTATCTTTAAACACTTTTTCCATTAGCTGCAGCATGATAGGCGCCGCGGTGGAGGCCCCTGGCGACGCGCCGAGAAGCGCCGCGACGGTGCCTTCATCATCGCTGACCACTTCGGTGCCCAGGCGCAGTACCCCGCCCTTCTTCGCGTCGCGCTTAATGATCTGCACGCGCTGACCGGCCTGCCACAACCGCCAGTCCTCTTTCCGCGCTTCCGGATAATATTCGCACAGCGCGGCCAGACGATCTTTATCTTTCTGCATCACCTGGCTAATCAGATATTTTACCAGATCGAAGTTGTCCAGGCCGACGTTGAGCATTGGCAAAATATTTGAGGTATTCGTCGAGGCCAGCAGATCCCACAGCGAACCGTTCTTCAGGAAACGGGTCGAGAAGGTGGCGAATGGTCCGAACAGCACCACGCGTTTACCGTCGATAATACGGGTATCGATGTGCGGCACCGACATCGGCGGCGCGCCCACTTCGGCCTGACCGTAGACCTTCGCCAGATGGTGGTTCACCACCTCCGGATTTTCGCAGACCAGGAACTGGCCGCCGACCGGGAAGCCCGCATACTCTTTGGCCTGCGGAATGCCGGTCTCCTGCAGCAGGGTCAGCGCTGCGCCGCCGGCGCCGATAAAGATAAATTTAGCTTTAATGACCCGCTTCTGACGACGATTGTCGGCATCCGCCAGGGTGACCGTCCAGCTCTTGTCGGCATTGCGCTTGAAGCGACGCACCACGGTGCCCAGCTGTAGGGAGAAATTATCATGCTTTTGCAGACCGGCGATCAGCTGGCGGGTAATTTCACCATAGTTGACGTCGGTTCCCACTTCTGAGCGAGTGGCGGCGACCTTTTGCAACGGGTCGCGGCCTTCCATCACCAGCGGCGCCCAGGCTTTGATCTGCTGATGGTCTTCAGAATAGCGAATACCGCGAAACAGTTCACTTTGCTGCAGCGCCGCGTAGCGCGCACGGAGGAAGTTGACGTTATCTTCGCCCCACACAAAGCTCATGTGCGGCACGCTGTTAATGAAAGATTTTGGTTTGTTCAGGACGCCGCGCGTCACCTGATGCGCCCAGAACTGACGCGAGATATGGAAGGCTTCGTTGATGTCGACCGCTTTGTCGATATTGATGCCGTTGGCGGTCTGCGGCGTGTAGTTCAGCTCCATCAGCGCCGCGTGGCCGGTACCCGCATTATTCCACCCGTTTGAGCTCTCTTCCGCCACGCTGGACATCTGCTCAACCATGGTAATAGACCAGTCTGGCTCAAGCTCCTGCAGCCAGGTTCCCAGTGTGGCGCTCATAATGCCGCCGCCAATCAACAATACATCCGTCTCTTGCTCATGGCGGGTGTTGGTCCGAGTGCTGTTGGGACCAACCGCCTGTGAGCGTGGTACGGCCATCTTTTTATTCATCGGATTTGAGCCTTACTTTACTCGCTGTTTTTATTTAGCGCAGGTGATACGATTCTCACCCCTCACGTTACCACCGAAGCTCAAAAATTTAAATATTGTTTAAATTTTAAGTTCTGTTTTGAGATCCGTTATAAAAATGTTTAATAAATGTATACACCAAATCACTTTTTGTACTGGTGCGCTGACAGATTCCGCGCTATCATCCCTGGTTTTGTGACAGACCGCACGGAAGCAGGGCCTGACACCGCTCCCTCTTTTTTTATAAGCTGCGAACTTTTTTTATGCCCCCAGTTTCTGACCCCGCCGCTTCCGGCAACCTGCGTCCCATCCTCCGCTCCCCGTCTTTACTGACGCGCGAAGTGCTGGCCGGCGTGCTCACCGCCCTGGCGCTCATCCCTGAAGTGATTTCGTTTTCAGTCATTGCCGGCGTTGACCCGCAGGTAAGCCTGATTGCTTCGGTGGTGCTCTGCCTGGCGATGTCAGTCTTCGGCGGACGCCCGGCGATGGTCACCGCCGCCGCGGGCTCGGTGGCGCTGGTGATTGGCCCGATGGTGCATCAGCACGGCGTGGGGTACATTTTACCGGCTGTCATTCTGGCGGGTATTATTCAAATTTTGTTTGGTCTGTGCGGCATGGCGCGCCTGATGCGCTTTATTCCCCCGGCGGTGATGACCGGGTTCGTCAACGCCCTTGGGATCCTGATTTTCTTTGCTCAGGTGCCGCATTTCTGGAGTCGACAACCGCTAATCGTTGGCCTGTTCGTCCTGACGCTGCTTATCGTCCTGTGGGCGCCGCGCGTTATTAAGGCTATCCCGGCGCCGCTGATCGCCATCGTCGCGCTCACCCTCTATACCGCGACCACCGGCCAGCAGCTGCCGACCGTCGGCGATGAAGGGTCAATGAGCGGCGGCCTGCCGGGGTTCACCGCCCTGACCGTTCCCCTGAACCTGACCACCCTGCAGATAATCTGGCCGTGCGCCCTCAGCATCGCCTTTGTCGGCCTGATGGAGTCCTTGCTGACGGCTAAGCTGGTGGATGATCTCACTCATACCTCGTCGAACAAATCGCGGGAAAGCGCCGGGCTGGGTATCGCCAATATCCTTGCCGGCTGCTATGGCGGCATCGCCGGCTGCGCGATGATCGGCCAGACTATCGTGAACGTGGAAATGGGCCGGGCCCGCAGCCGCCTCTCAACGGTAATCGCCGGCCTGGTGCTGCTCCTGCTGGTGACAGCGCTCAGCCAGGTGATGGCGAAGATCCCGATGGCGGTTCTGGCCGGGGTGATGGTGATCGTGGCGGTGAAGACCTTTAGCTGGCACAGCATTCGCCCGGGCGAGCTGGCGCGTAATCCGTGGCCGGAAACGCTGGTGATGCTGGTGACCGTCGCCGCGACGGTGGGAACCAGCAATCTGGCGATCGGTGTACTGGCGGGGATTGTCGCGATGGCGATCATCCCCCGCCGCCTGCGGGCAAAAGCGCAGGCTACATTAGAAACAGCGTCGCCAGACCCAGAAAAATAAAGAAGCCGCCGGTGTCGGTGATGGCGGTGATCATTACGCTGGAGCCGACCGCCGGGTCGCGCCCCAGCTTCACCATGACCATCGGGATTATCACGCCCATCATCGCCGCCATCAGCAGGTTGAGCATCATGGCCAGCGTCATCACCCCGCCGAGCTGCGGATCGTCATACAGCCACCAGGTGATGGCCCCCATAATCCCGCCCCACACCAGACCGTTAATCAGGGCGACCCCCATTTCACGCAGGATCAGGAAGGTAAAGCTGCCGGGCTGGATCTGCTGCAGCGCCATCGCCCGGACGATCATGGTGATCGTCTGGTTGCCGGTGTTGCCGCCGATCCCGGCGACGATCGGCATCAGCGAGGCCAGCGCCACCAGCTGTGAAATGGTGTGTTCGAAGCCGTCGATGACCCGGGAAGCAATAAACGCCGTACACAGATTGACCGCCAGCCATGCCCAGCGGGTTTTCACCGCTTTGCTGACCGGGGCGAAGACATCCTCTTCATCGCTCAGGCCGCCCATCCGCCGCAGATCGTTATCGGTTTCTTCATAAACCACATCGACGATCTCATCGATGGTCAGGCGCCCGATCAGCTTGCCGTCGGCATCAATGACGGCGGCGCTGAGCAAGTCATCACGTTCGAAGGTGCGCGCCACCTTCTCCGCCTCTTCGTGCGGCTGAAAGGTGACCGGATCGCCCTCCATCACCTCCCCCACCCGCTTCTGCGCATCATTGAGCAGAATGGTCTGCAGCTCCAGCTCGCCGAGCAGCAGCTTGTTACGGGTGGTAACGAACAGCTTATCGGTGTTTTCCGGCATTTTACCGAGACGCCGCAGATAGCGCTGCACCGCCGCCAGGGTGGCCTCCGGTCGCACCGTAATGACCTCAAACTCCATGATCGACCCGACGCTGTTGTCGGCGTAGCGCATAATCTGGCGAATACGGGCGCGCTTCTCGGCCGGCAGGGTCGCCAGCAGCCGTCCGGTCAGGTTGCGCGGCAGATGCTGCAGCAGGTAAACCTGTTCATCGATATCCAGCGGCTGCATGGCCTGCAGCAGCTCGGGGTCGCTCATCTTGTCGATCAGGTCGCCCCAGACGTTCTCTGAGGCCTCCAGCAGCACTTCGCCGCGTTTATCGTCGGGCACCAGGCACCATAGCGCGGTGCGGGCGTCATAGGGAAGCGCTTCCAGCGCATCGGCGAGATCCGGCGGCGGCAGATGCGAGACCAGCATTTCCACTTCGGCCAGGTCATCGGCCAGCGTCCCTTCATCATAGCGCTCAGCCAGCGTCAGTTTGCCCAGCAGCGCGGAAGTCACCGCTTTATCGGTGCTCAAGAGCCAAATCAGACGGGCGCGCTCTTCGTCACGCAAGCGGGCGCTTTTTTTATGCAAAACGGACATCGATCGGGCAATCCTTTTGAGAATGGTGAGCCGGCCTGCGGGCCGGAAGCCTTAAGCATAGCGCGAGGAGGGGGAAATAATAACCGTCAGCGATGTAGACGCTGAAAATTTCAGCGGCGCCCGGGCTTTTCCGGGCGCGCGTTGTGAATCAGGCCGTACGGGCCACCGCATCGCGGGAAGCCTGTTCCCGCTCTTCGCCGGTAAGTTCGGCGAGCTGGCCAGCGCGCATCTCCAGCAGACGATCGGCGTGCTGGAAGTAGTGATCGTCATGGCTGATGGCGAACACGGTTTTGCCCATCTGCTGCATCAGCGGCAGCAGAACCTGGTAGAACTCGCGGCGGAAATGCGGATCCTGATCCGCCGCCCATTCATCCAGCAGAATGATGTCCCGGGACTCGGCCAGCGCCAGCAGGAGCGCCACGCGCTTCTTCTGCCCTTTCGACAGCCGCAGGTCGGCGATCTTTCCGTTCTCCAGCTGCAGCTTGTGGGCCATTTGCAGACGCTCCAGCCATGTCGCCACCAGCGCCGGATCGGCCTCCTCGCCCTGCGGCCCAAGCAGGCGGTCAAACAGCCAGACGTCGGTAAACACTGCGGAAAACAGTTTGCGGTACTCCTCTGGCCTCTCCGCCGCCAGCGGCTGGCCGTCGACGAGGATCTGACCGGATATTGGCTGGTACAGGCCGGTCAGGAGCATCGCCAGCGTTGACTTGCCGCTGCCGTTGCCGCCTATCAGAAACACCAGCTCGCCGCGCTTCAGCGTCAGATTAAGCGGCCCTACCGCAAAGCGCTGGTCCGGATAATGAAAGGTGACATCGCGCAGCTCCAGCGTCTGCCAGTCAGGATGCGCCTGCGGCCGGGGAAAGTCGGCCCGGTACGGGGCGAGGGAGAACTGACGCAGCTTGTTAAACGCCACCTGGGCGCTGAGCAGCGTGGGCAGCGCGCCGACGGCGGAGAGCAGCGGCGTGCGCAGAAACAGCAGCGTCAGGGAATAGGTCGCCGCCACGGCGGTATCGGCCCAGCCGAGGCTGTTGGCCATCCAGAACACCAGCCCGATGGCGCCAAGCATCATAATATTCGACCAGTTGACCGCGCTGAGGTGGAAGGTATCGGCGCGAACGATATGGTGCCGGTACTCCCGGGCGTCCGGGAGGTAGAGCTGGTTAAACACATACTCCGCGCGCTCGCGGTTGAGGGTCAGCTCTTTACGCCCCTCCAGCACCGTCTGATAGTCGTGATACAGTTTATCTTCCGTTTCGCGCAGGCTGGCCATATGTTTGTACACCCGCGAGACCAGCACAAAGCCGCCCCAGATGGTGAGCGCCATCCACAGCGCCGTCACCAGCATCATTTTTCCTGACAGCCAGGCGAGGTAGGCCGCGGAGCCGAAGGTGAGAATGATCCCCTGCACCAGCTCCGGCAGTCGCACAAAGGCGATGGTGATATTGCGGATATCGCTGGTCAGCCCGGCAAGCAGCGACGCGCTGCCGATCTTCTCTACTTGTTCAATCTGGGTATCGAGGATGCGTTTAACAAACTCACCGCGCAGACGATAGACAAAATGGTGGCCGAGGGTGGTTAGCGCCAGCTGCGAGCCCAGGGTCACCGCCATCAGCAGCCCCAGCAGACCAAGAAACTCCGGCAGGACCCGCAGCGAGGTATCGACAGCGGTAATCAGACGCAGGTTAATGAAAGCGATTAAGCCGATACCCAGCGCGGCGCTGAGCAGGCTGAGAGCAATAACGCCCAGAAACGGCCAGCGGTACTGGCGCCAGACGAGAGAGAGAAGTTCCATAACAGGCTATCCGCAAAAGCAAAACAGCCAGCAGTTTAAACGGCTCGCCGATGACATCAAGAATAATTCTTATTTTAATACTGGCGACCGCCCGCCTGTCGGAAGGTGAGATTGTAACGACAGTCGCCCGTTTCCGGATGATGCCCCGCTTTCAGCGGCTGAATGCCATGATAAAACAGGCGCGACTCGCCGCCCCAGACCACCACATCGCCATGCTCCAGCAGCAGCCGCTGCAGCGGGTCGCTGCGTTGCAAGCCGCCAAACTGAAAGATGGCCGGCAAGCCCAGCGAGACCGAGACAATCGGCGCCCGCAGATCCTGTTCATCTTTATCCTGATGCAACGACAGTTTTGCGCCAGGACAATAGCGGTTAATCAAACAGGCGTCGGGGGAAAACTCCGGATAGCCGCCGGCGGCGGCCGCCGCCAGCGCCAGTTCATGAAATACGGCAGGCATCGGCGGCCAGGTTTGATCGGTTACCGGGTCGACCGGGGCGTACAAATAGCCCTGGCGATCGGTAGTCCAGCCCAGCGCGCCGCAGTTGGTCATGGCGACCGACATGGTGTACCCGCCCGGCGTGACCATCTGGCGAAACGGCGACTGACTGGCGACGTCGGCTATCGCCTGCAGCAGCACCGGGGCGCGTTCGCGGGCAAATCGCCGCAGCACCACCGCGCCGGGGGCCAGCGGCTCCTGCCACGGTGGGGTATCGCTAAACAGATCGAGCATTACTCCTCCTCATGTTGGGCCTCGCGCGCCAGCAGCTGCGCTTTTCGCGCCGTTCCCCAGCGATAACCGGACAGGGTGCCATCTTCACGCACCACCCGGTGGCAGGGAACAATCACCGCCAGCGAATTCGCCGCGCAGGCGCCGGCCACGGCTCTTACTGCCCGCGGCTGGCCAATATGCTCTGCCACCTGGCGGTAGCTGCGGGTCTCGCCCACCGGGATCTGCCGCAGCGCCTGCCAGACCTGCAGCTGAAACGCGGTGCCCTGCAGATCCAGCGGCAGCGATACCGGCCGCCGGCTGTCGTCGAGGTGGGCGAAAATCTCGGCCATCTGCTGACAAAAATCGGGGTCGCCTTCACGCAGCTCGGCATTGGGAAAGCGCCGGCGCAGGTCGTCGAGCAATGCCGCATCGTTATCACCCGGCAGCACCGCGCAGACGCCGCGCTCGCTCTGCGCCACCAGGCAACGACCCAGCGCGCAGTCGCCCGTGGTCCAGGTTACCACGGTGGCGGCGGCGCCGCGGCGAAACTGGCTGGCGGTCATCCCTAACGCTGCGTCGGCCTGGCGATAATAGCTGCTGCTGTCGGGAAAACCAGCCGCCAGCGCGGCGCGGGTCACCGGTATCCCCTGCTCCAGCGCTTCCCGCAGGCGCTGCGCCCGCCACGCTTGTTGCCAGGCTTTAGGGGTCATGCCGGTGACGGATTTAAATAAACGGTGGAAATGAAACGGGCTCATCGCCAGCTGGCCTGCCAGCGCCTCGAGGGTCAGGGGCGCGTCCTGCTCCAGCAGCCGACAGGCCTGCGCCACTTTGTCGACCCTTTGCTGCTGCGGGTAGTCTTTATCCGGTTGGCAGCGTTTGCAGGGGCGGAATCCCGCCGCCACGGCGGCGGCGACGTCGGCAAAAAAGCGTACGTTTTCCCGCCGCGCGCGCCGCGAGCGGCAGGAGGGACGACAGCAGATGCCGGTGGTCAGTACCGCAAAGACGAACTGACCATCGGCCCGGGTATCACGTTCGCAGACCGCCTGCCAGCGGCGATCATCGGTATCGGCAACTATCGGTTTCATGACGGGTCTCCAGCTGTAAGTGTACCCTCAGTCTGTGGTAAAGCCCGCAGTAAAAAACCCGCAATCTTGCTTTTTAATTTTTCTCGCCGACAAGGAAAGTGCGGAACTGCGGCGACATCCAGGTTTTAAAACCCTCTCCATCTTTAACGATCATGTAGACCGCCAGCCCCTCCTCGCGCACCACCTGCTGCGCTTTTTCCGGCCCCAGCACCATCAGTCCGGTATCCCAGCCGTCCGCCTCCAGCGCCGTTGGCGCAATGACGGTCACGGAGACCAGCTTATGGGTTATCGGCTGCCCGGTCTGCGGATCGATAACGTGCGAGATGCGTTTGCCATCGAGTTCATAGTAGTTGCGATAGCTGCCGGAGGTGCTGATGCCGTGACCATTGATGTCGACAATCGCCTGAACGGCGTTTTCGCGGTCGGTCGGTTTCTGGATCGCTACCCGCCAGGGCTTGCCTTCGCCGTTCATCCCGCGGCTGACCAGCGCTCCGCCCACCGACACCAGATAGCGGGAGATCCCCTCCTGCTCCATCAACCGCGCGAGGTGGTCGGCGGCATAGCCTTCTCCCACAGTGGAGAGGTCGACAAACAGATCGGGAATATCTTTTTGCAGGAACTGCCTGCCGCTCTGATTAATAACCTGCAGATGCTGCAGGCCGGTGCGCGCCTTCGCCGCGGCTATCGCCTCGGCATCCGGGGTGGTGACCGGCTGTTTATCCGGGCCAAAGCCCCACAGGTTGACCAGCGGCCCCACGGTAATATCCATCGCGCCGTGCGTTTTGGCGCCAATCCGCAGCGACAGGGTGACGATATCCGCCATCGCTTCGCTCACCGGCCAGGGTTCGGTAGTGGCGGCATGATTGAAGCGCATCAGCGCGGAGTCGTTTTTCCAGGTCGACAGCAGGCGATCGTCGGCGTCCAGCTGGGCCTGAACCTTGGCGCGCAACGCCTGGGCCTTTGCCTCATCCACGCCAATGACGCTGACCCGCCAGAAGGTGCCCATCGTTTTGCCATCCAGCACGGTGGCCGTCGCGGCGGAGGTCGCAGGAGTGGTAGCTGAATCGCAGCCAGAGAGCAGAACGCAGGCGCCCAGCAGCGCGGCGCGAAAGAAAGTCATATCCATTAATCGAGGCTCCTCTTACCAGGGCGACAAGAGTATACCAGCGAGGTTAAACCAGACATAAAAAAAGGCGCCAGAGGCGCCTTTTTGTTATGCAGCTTGCAACTTAGAACTGGTAAACCAGGCCCAGTGCAACCACGTCGTCGGTAGAGATACCGGCGTTGCGGGTGAAGCTGTTGTCGTCCAGCAGGTTGATTTTGTAGTCAACATAGGTGGACATGTTTTTGTTGAAGTAGTAGGTCGCGCCAACGTCAACATATTTCAGGATGTCCTGGTCGCCGTAGCCTTCCAGATCCTTACCTTTAGACTGCAGGTAAGCCACGGACGGACGCAGACCGAAGTCGAACTGGTACTGAGCAACCACTTCGAAGTTCTGCGCTTTGTTAGCAAAGCCCAGGGAACCGGCGCGGGTCGCGTTGTAGGTCTGGGTGTACTGAGTGGCCAGGTAGATGTTGTTCGCGTCGTATTTCAGACCGCCGGTGTAGGTTTCAGCGTTGTCGCCACGACCCAGTGCCAGCTTGCTGTTCTGGTCGCCAAGACGTTTGGAGTTAGAGTATGCGAAACCAGCGCTGATGCCATCATAGATGTCATAGGTCAGAGAAGTACCGTAACCGTCGCCGTTCTGTTTCAAGGCGGTACGACCGTTGTTGGTAGGAGACAGAGCGCCTTCGCCGCTGACGCTGCCGTTTTTACCCTGATACTGCAGAGCAAAGTTCAGGCCGTCAACCAGACCGAAGAAATCAGAGTTACGGTAGGTTGCAACGCCGTTAGCACGGGACTGCAGGAAGTTGTCAGAACCGTAGGTGTCGCCGCCGAATTCCGGCAGAACGTCGGTCCAGGACGTTACGTCGTATACTACGCCGTAGTTACGACCGTAGTCGAAAGAGCCCGCGTCGCCAAATTTCAGGCCTGCGAATGCCAGACGAGTCCATGCCTGATCGCTGGAGCTTTCAGTGTTGTTCGCCTGAACGTTGTATTCCCACTGGCCGTAACCGGTCAGCTGGTCGTTGATCTGGGTTTCGCCTTTCACGCCTACACGCATGTAGGTCCGGTCGCCGTCGACGCTCTTGTCGTCAGAGAAGTAGTGCAGACCGTCAATTTTACCGTACAGGTCTAATTTGTTGCCGTCTTTGTTATAAATTTCAGCCGCATTTGCTGCGCCTGCTACCAGCAGAGCCGGTACCAGGAGGGACAGTACTTTAACTTTCATGTTATTAACCCTCTGTTTGTTATATGCCTTTTATTATGCCACTGCTTACTGATTACCCTTCTAATCAGTCGGCTATTTCATTGTGCTGCAAAATGCAGAATAATCCAACAAGAATATGATACTAAAACTTCTAAGATGTTTCAAAGTTCCCACAAGATGTTTCAATTTGTAAATTTAGCGGAACTTTTTTTACCGCAAAATGGTCAGGGAAATACGCACTAATCATCAAAAAAATATTTAACCTTTTATAATCAAATTGATAGACAACAACATATCTATAGCACTGAATGGTAAAACAAAATGATCATTGGTGGCTAAAATAAGAGTCGCTATCATCATTAACTTTATTTATTACCGTCATTCAGTTCTGAATGTCTGTTTACCCTATTTCAACCGGATGCCTCGCATCCGGTTTTTTTTACCCTTCTTTACACAACTTTAATTTATCTGTGCTACGGCTAATGATTCCCTAACGACTATTAATCAATCAATTAGGCCATCAGTGGTGCATATTCTGCCAATGTCTTGTTATTTCGTGCGATTCTTCCCTTTTGTTTCCGTCAATATCGTCGCCGGTTAACCTTCCCGGCGCGGTTTCATTTACGCTTCGTTTCTAAGATAATTCCTGGACGGCATCGCACCGCTGGCACCAATCTGTAGTATGGATTTACGCCATTAGCCTTTATACTGCCAGCAGCATCTGCTTTGTTGCCAGTTACTCTGGCGCTACATCCTGTTTACAAACAATGATGAGTCGTTCAGCCACAAGATGACCCCGAAAAAATTCTCCCTGATCCCCGGCAACATCAGCCGCTTCTTCATTTTGATGGTTATTGTCCTGCTGGCGACAATGGGGGTGATGATTCAAAGCGCCGTCAATGCCTGGCTGAAGGAGAAAAGCTATCAGGTGGTTGATGTCTCCCACGCTCTGCACCAGCGCATTGACGCCTGGCGCTATGCCACCTGGCAGATCTACGACAATATCGCCGCCACCTCAGTCAACACCGCAAGCGGCGGTCTGCAGGAGACGCGTTTAAAACAGGACGTTTACTACCTGGAGAAACCCCGGCGTAAAACCGAAGCCCTGATCTTTGGCTCCCATGACAGCTCCACCCTCGAAATGACGCAGAAAATGTCCGATTATCTCGATATTTTGTGGGGCGCGGAGACCATTCCGTGGTCGATGTACTATCTCAACGGCCTGGACAATAGTCTGATCCTGGTCTCCACCCTGCCGTTGAAGGACCTCTCTTCGAGCTTCAAAGAGTCAACGATCAGCAGCGTCGTGGAGTCGCGGCGCGCGGAAATGCTGCTGCAGGCTAATACCCTTGATGAGCGCGAGACGTTCTCGCCGTTGCGCCATCTCGCCTGGCAGAACGCGCACTATTTTACGTTACGCACCACCTTCAACCAGCCCGGACACCTTGCCACGGTGGTTGCCTTCGACCTGCCGATTAACGATCTGATCCCGCCCGGCATGACCATCGACAGCTTCCGTATCGAGCCTGACCCGTCGCAAAATCTCGCCACCACGCCGGATAAAGAGAGCGCCGATCATATCGGGATCACCTTTAACGGCATGCAGATTGACATCGCCACCGACATCAGCACCACCGGTATGCAGTTGCTGTGGACGGTACCAATGAGCACCATGCTGCTGGAGTCCATGCAGAACATTCTTCTGCCGCTGCTGCTCAACATTGGTCTGCTGGCGCTGGCGCTGTTTGGTTTTACCACCTTTCGCCACTATAAAGGACGCAGCCATTCGTCTGGCGCCGGGCTCCCCTCCGCCGCCAACAGCGAACTGCGTCTGCTGCGCGCCATTAACGAAGAGATTGTTTCTCTGCTGCCGCTGGGGCTGCTCGTTCACGATCAGGAAGCCAACCGAACGGTTATCAGCAATCCAATTGCCGACCATCTGCTTCCGCACCTGAATCTGCAGAACATCACCAATATGGCGGACCAGCATCAGGGGGTGATCCAGGCCACCGTCAATAATGAGCAGTATGAAATCCGCCAGTATCGCAGCCAGGTAGCGCCGCGCACCCAGATCCTGATCATCCGTGATCAGGACCGCGAAGTGCTGGTCAATAAAAAGCTCAAGCAGGCCCAGCGCTTGTATGAGAAAAACCAGCAGGGACGGGCCGCCTTTATGCAGCACATCGGCAGCGCCCTGAAGCAGCCCGCGCTGACGCTGGCGGCAGAGGCGGCGGCGCTCAGTAGTACAGAGAATCGGACGCTGGCCCAGCATGCCGATGAGCTGGTCAAACTCATCGATGACATTCAGCTCGCCAATCTGCTGGAAAGCGATGCCTGGAAAACCAACCAGACGTTGTTCTCGGTGCAGGAGCTTATTGACGACGTCGTGCCGGAAGTGCTGCCGGCGATGAAACGCAAGGGTCTGCAGCTGCTCATCAACAATGCGCTCCCGGCCGGCGAGCAGCGCTATGGCGACCGTGAAGCTCTGCGGCGCACGCTGGTGCTGTTAATCCAGTATTCAGTGACCACCACGCCTATCGGCAAGATCACCCTCGACGTCTGTCAGGATGAGTCGGCCAGCGATCGCCTGACCTTCCGCATTCTGGATACCGGCAACGGCGTCTCGGCAAACGAGATCGACAATATGCACTTCCCGTATCTCAACGAGACCCAGAGCGACCTGTACGGCAAAGCAAACGCCCTTACCTTCTGGCTATGCGACCGCATGACGCGCAAGCTGGGCGGGCAATTGACCATTAAAGCCCGGGAGTCGCTGGGGACGCGCTATACCCTGCATCTGAAAATGCCGGCCAGCGAAGAGGCGCCAGAGGCGGGAGAGCATTTGCTGGATGACGTTATCGTCCTGCTGGATGTGACTTCCAGCGAAGTGCGGCGGATTGTCACTCGCCAGCTGGAGAGCTGGGGAGCGTCCTGCATCACACCGGACGATCGGGCGACCAGTCAAGCCTTTGATCTTTATTTAACGGATAATCCGTCTAATCTTACTGCTTCAGGCTTGCTTTTAAGCGATGATGAGGTCGGGATACGCAAGATCGGCCCGGGCCAACTGCGGGTCAACTTTAATATTAGCACGGCGATGCAGGAGGCTATCCTGCAGCTTATTGAGCAGCAGCTGGCGGAGGAGGCGGTTCAGCCCGTCACCTCAGGAAACGAGAGTAACGCCGAACTCCATGCCAGCGGCTATTACGCACTGTTTGCCGATACGGTACCGGATGATGTTCAGAGATTGTATACTGAAATCGAAGCGGGCGATTTTGCTGCTCTGGCGCAAACCGCCCACCGCCTCAAAGGGGCATTTGCTATGCTTAATCTGATACCCGGCAAGCAGTTATGTGAAACGCTTGAGCATCTGATTCGCGAAAAGGATGCGCAAGGCATAGAAAAATATATCAGCGACATTGACGCTTACGTCAAGAGCTTGCTGTAGAAGGTAGCCTTATACATGAACACTATGAACGTAATTATTGCCGATGACCATCCGATCGTACTGTTCGGTATTCGTAAGTCACTTGAGCAAATTGAGTGGGTGAACGTCGTTGGCGAGTTTGAAGACTCCACGGCCCTTATCAACAATCTTCCGAAGCTGGACGCCCATGTGCTGATCACCGATCTGTCCATGCCCGGTGACAAATACGGCGACGGGATCACGCTGATTAAATACATCAAGCGCCACTTCCCGGATCTGTCGATCATTGTTCTGACCATGAACAACAATCCGGCGATCCTCAGCGCGGTGCTGGATCTGGATATCGAAGGGATCGTCCTCAAGCAGGGGGCGCCGACCGACCTGCCAAAAGCGCTGGCCGCGCTGCAGAAAGGGAAGAAATTCACCCCGGAAAGCGTCTCTCGCCTGCTGGAAAAAATCAGCGCCAGCGGCTATGGCGATAAACGCCTGTCGCCGAAAGAGAGCGAAGTGCTGCGCCTGTTCGCCGAAGGTTTCCTGGTAACCGAGATCGCCAAAAAGCTTAACCGCAGCATTAAAACCATCAGCAGCCAGAAGAAATCGGCGATGATGAAGCTGGGCGTCGAAAACGACATCGCCTTGCTGAACTACCTCTCTTCCGTCTCGCTGAGCGCGACGGACAAAGAGTAATCTCTTCGCCCTCTCCGTCTCGCCCCGGCGAGACGGAGCTCCCCATTATTCCCGCCCTTTACGCACCCGCGCCGCATATACCGTCAGCGTTTGCTTCAGTACGTCGAGGGTGACCGGCTTGGACAGACAACTGTCCATCCCCGATTCCAGACAGCGCTGCTTCTCTTCCGCCAGGGCATTGGCCGTTACGCCAATCACCGGCAGCGTCAGGCCAAGCTGACGAATGCGCTGCGTCAGGCGATAACCATCCATATTAGGCATGTTGACGTCGCTGAGCACGATATCGATGTGCTGCTTGCTGAGGACGTTGAGCGCGTCGATCCCGTCGTTCGCGGTCACGCACTGGTAGCCGAGCGACCCCAGCTGATCCGCCAGCAGGCGGCGGTTGATCGGGTGATCGTCGACCACGAGGATCATCATGTCGTCGTTATTGCCGGCCTGCGCCTCCGGGGCCATCAGCGCCGGGCTATTTTCCGCACTGGCGAGCGCAACATGGAAAATACGCCCCAGCAGAGGCAGCAGTTCGTGGGGAGTCGTCACGCTGTGCAGCCATTCGCCGGCGGACCGCTCCTGCGGAATACCGATATGACGGCGACAGAAGATGACCATGGCCCTTCCCTGCCATCCGCTCAGCGCCTCATCGTCAGTGAGTAAGACATCCTCGGCGTCCGGCGTTTCGCCGGCATGGCGGCGGACCGTCAGGCCGTGGTAGCTGAGCAGCGAGGTGACGAACATCGCTAGCGAAGTGTTATGAATCGCCAGCCAGCAGGTCTTGCCAGCGAAACCGTCTCTGCTCACCGGTGAGGTATTCTGCACGCGATACAGAGGAATACGGATGGTAAAGCGGCTACCCATCCCCGGCTCGGTTTCGACAGCAATATCGCCATCCATCATGCTGATCAGTTTTTCACAGATCGCCAGGCCAAGGCCGGTGCCCTGAAAATTGCGCTGCACGCCGGTCCCCACCTGGAAGAAAGGATCGAAGAGGCGCAATACCTCTTTCGCCGGGATCCCCTCTCCGGTGTCGCGAACGCTAATCTGCAGATAATCCCCCGCGCACTGGACGTGCAGGACAATGCAGCCGGTATCGGTGAACTTTATCGCATTGCTGAGCAGATTTGAGATCACCTGCTGCAGGCGCATCGGGTCGCCGGACATTTGTTCCGGAACGTCCGGCTCGATAAAGCAGTACAGGCCCAGCTGCTTGCGTACCACCAACGGCAGATAGTTAGCGGAGATATGGTTCATGACTTCGCGCGGAGAGAACTCCCGCGGCTCGATCTTCAACTGCTCGGACTCGATTTTCGAGAAATCAAGAATATCGCTGATGATTTTCAGCAGCAGGCTGGAGGAGTTGTTCATCGCCGTCACAAGGCGATCGACGCCTTTCGGCAACGCTTTGGTCTGCAGCAGATCGAGGTTACCGATGATGCCATACAGCGGGGTACGCAGCTCATGGCTAACGGTCGCCAGGAACATCGATTTCGACTGGCTGGCCTGCTCCGCCGCCTGGGCCATCTCCTGCAGCGACTCCTCCATTTTCACGCGGGCGGAAACGTCCACCAGCACGCAAATGGCGACGTTTTCATTGCGATAGCGTGAATGAACAAAGCTAATCTGCAGGTTGGTATGGTTGCTGGTCAGCACGTCGACAAAATTGACCTGCTGGCCGCAGATGATCTGCGTCAGCCGCTGGCGGTCCTCGTGGGTCAGCATGTTCAGGTAGTTGTGCGCCAGTTCATTACTGAGAATATTGGTCCCGTCGGCAGTGCGCAGAATACAGATCCCTACCGGGGCAGAAGCCACAATTTTGCGGTTGAACTGCTCGTGCTCTTCCAGGCGCTGGGCGTCATTCTCCGCGGGGATAAAAATGCGCCGCTCATACATCCGCGCCAGCGCGAACAGCATCGCGCCGCTGAGGATATTAAGAACGATAGCATTGATGATCAGCATACGGATCCGCTCCAGCACCTGATCTACCGAGACGGAATAGACGATGCTCAGGGAGGACGGCGAGAGGCTTTTTTTCAGCACCAGCTCGCGGAAACCCGAACTGTAGCCAAACCACATCCGCTCCTGCATCCACTTCGCTTCGCTCTGGATTTTACCTTCCGCACCGGCCAGCGAAATCAGCGGCTGGCCGTTATCGTCAAAGATCGTCACGCTCATCGGCAAACTGCCCGGCGTAAAGAAGCTTTCCATGCGGATGGTCTGCTCCACGCCCAGCATCGCCTGCAGGCGATTGGCCATATAGACCGGCGTCAGGGCGTAAAAATAGCCCACCCCGGGGCGAACGCCCTGGCTTATCCAGAACAGGTTGTTGCCGCGCTCATTTTGCGGCGCGTTGCGATATTGCTCTATGCGCTGATGCAGGACTTTCAGCGCCTGATCGCGCTCAATCGGCACGTCCCGCAGGCCAAAGTTGGCCATGCAGAGGTTATCGCTGCCGATGAGAAAGATGCGGTTAAGGTCGTAGGCGGCAGTAAAATTATCCCGCCAGTAGCGCATAAACCATGCCAGCGACTGCAGCGAATTACGCCAGGTGGCGCTCATCGCGCTGCAGTCGGAATCGGGGTACAGGGGTTCAAAGTTGGGCACCGCCATATCGCCGTTTTGCCCTTGCGCTACCGCGTCCCCTGCCGACAAGCGATTACCGGCGACATACTTCAGCTCTTTCATTACATCCGCGGTACGCTGGATATAGCGCTGGGCCTGATCGGCGTTGAGATTAAGCTCCTGATGGATTTCGGCTTCCCGCTCGTGCAGCGCGTTGACGATATAAAACACAGAGACAAACGCAATAAGCAGCCACAGCAATACCGCCAGCGCTCTGAACAGATAACGTGAAACCTTCAGGGTTGTATGAAAAGAGGCAAGATATTTCAATGTGGCGATGCTCGGCCGTCAGGGACTCAACAGAATGCGGTTAAGGTAGCGGTAAACCGGCTTTGCCGCAATGTTAATGCAAAAAGGGCCGGGAAAATACCCGGCCCTTCCAGAACATTTACCTCGGACGATTATTCTTCGTCTTCGGCGACATCGTCATCGGTATCCGCTTCCGGGGCGATATCGTCATCGCCTTCCGCCGCGCTACCGTCGATGGCATCCAGCTCTTCATCATCCACCGGCTCAGCCACGCGCTGCAGACCTACCACGTTTTCATCTTCCGCGGTGCGGATGAGGATCACGCCCTGGGTGTTACGGCCCACGATGCTCACTTCGGAAACGCGGGTACGCACCAGCGTCCCGGCGTCGGTGATCATCATGATCTGATCGCAGTCATCCACCTGCACGGCGCCGACCACGGAACCGTTACGCTCGGTGACTTTGATCGAAATAACGCCCTGGGTGGCACGCGACTTGGTCGGATACTCCGCCGCCGCGGTACGTTTACCATAACCGTTTTGCGTCACCGTCAGGATCGCGCCTTCGCCGCGTGGAATAATCAGCGAGACGACGCTGTCGTTTTCCGCAAGCTTAATACCGCGTACGCCGGTGGCGGTACGGCCCATGGCGCGAACGGCGTCTTCTTTGAAGCGTACAACCTTACCGGCCGCGGAGAACAGCATCACTTCATCCTGACCAGAGGTCAGATCGACGCCGATCAGCTCATCGCCTTCGTTCAGGTTGACCGCGATGATACCGGCGGAACGCGGACGGCTGAACTCGGTCAGCGCGGTTTTCTTCACGGTACCGCTGGCGGTGGCCATAAAGACGTTGACGCCCTCTTCGTACTCGCGGACCGGCAGGATGGCGGTGATGCGCTCATCGGCTTCCAGCGGCAGCAGGTTGACGATCGGCCGACCGCGCGCGCCGCGGCTGGCTTCCGGCAGCTGATAGACCTTCATCCAGTACAGACGGCCGCGGCTTGAGAAGCAGAGGATGGTGTCATGGGTGTTGGCCACCAGCAGACGGTCGATAAAGTCTTCTTCTTTAATGCGCGCTGCCGATTTGCCTTTACCGCCACGACGCTGTGCTTCGTAGTCGGTCAGCGGCTGATACTTCACATACCCCTGATGCGACAGGGTGACCACCACATCTTCCTGGTTGATCAGATCTTCGATGTTAATATCAGCGCTGTTGGCGGTGATTTCGGTACGACGTTCGTCGCCGAACTGGTCGCGGATCAGCTCCAGCTCTTCGCGAATCACTTCCATCAGACGGTCAGCGCTGCCGAGAATGTGCAGCAGCTCTGCGATCTGCTCCAGCAGCTCTTTATATTCGTCGAGCAGTTTTTCATGCTCAAGGCCGGTCAGTTTCTGCAGACGCAGATCCAGAATCGCCTGAGCCTGCTGCTCGGTCAGGTAGTATTTACCGTCGCGCACGCCGAACTCTGGTTCCAGCCATTCCGGACGCGCGGCGTCATCCCCGGCGCGCTCCAGCATCGCCGCAACGTTACCGAGATCCCACGCTTGGGCAACCAGCGCCGTTTTCGCTTCTGCCGGGGTCGGCGCGCGACGGATCAGTTCGATAATCGGGTCGATGTTGGCCAGCGCAACGGCCAGCGCTTCGAGGATATGCGCCCGGTCGCGCGCTTTGCGCAGTTCGAAAATCGTACGACGGGTCACCACTTCACGGCGGTGGCGTACAAACGCGGCGATGATGTCCTTCAGGTTCATGATCTTCGGCTGACCATGGTGCAGAGCTACCATGTTGATGCCGAAGGAGACCTGCAGCTGGGTCTGGGAATAGAGGTTGTTAAGCACCACTTCCCCTACCGCATCGCGCTTCACTTCAATCACGATGCGCATCCCGTCTTTATCAGACTCGTCACGCAGCGCGCTGATGCCTTCCACGCGTTTTTCTTTGACCAGCTCGGCGATTTTCTCGATCAGGCGCGCTTTGTTCACCTGATACGGAATTTCGTGCACGATGATGGTTTCGCGGCCGGATTTCGCGTCCACTTCCACTTCCGCGCGCGCGCGGATGTACACTTTACCGCGACCGGTGCGATAGGCCTCTTCGATGCCGCGACGGCCATTGATAATGGCGGCGGTCGGGAAATCAGGGCCAGGAATATGCGCCATCAGTCCTTCAATGCTGATGTCTTCATCGTCAACATACGCCAGACAGCCGTTAATCACTTCCGTCAGGTTATGCGGCGGTATGTTGGTGGCCATCCCTACGGCGATCCCGGAGGCGCCGTTCACCAGCAGGTTAGGAATTTTGGTCGGCATGACGTCCGGAATACGCTCCGTACCGTCATAGTTGTCGACGAAATCGACCGTCTCTTTTTCAAGATCGGCCATCAGCTCATGAGCGATTTTCGCCAGACGAATTTCGGTATAACGCATCGCCGCGGCGGAGTCGCCGTCGATGGAACCAAAGTTACCCTGGCCGTCCACCAGCATGTAACGCAGCGAGAACGGCTGCGCCATACGCACGATGGTGTCGTATACCGCGGAGTCGCCGTGCGGGTGGTATTTACCGATTACGTCACCAACGACACGGGCTGATTTTTTATAGGCTTTGTTCCAGTCATTGCCCAATACGTTCATGGCGTAAAGTACGCGACGGTGTACCGGCTTCAGGCCATCTCGGACATCCGGCAGCGCACGGCCAACAATGACCGACATCGCATAATCCAGATAAGAGTTCTTAAGCTCTTCCTCAATGTTGACCGGTGTAATTTCTCTCGCAAGGTCGCTCATCTAACCGCTATCCCTCTACTGTATCCCGGATTCAAAGGTCGCAAATTATAACACAGCCGCGCTAATAGAGGTAAAGCAATACGGTTTATTCATGGCGCGCTGCTGATATACTCGCAGGTCTGAACAGAAAAGGAGTAAAAGCGCCCATGAATGCCGAAAAAACGTCGGTAGCCCCTAACGTCGATCATGCTGAAATCGCCAAATTCGAAGCCGTCGCCTCGCGCTGGTGGGATCTGGAGGGCGAGTTCAAACCGCTCCACCGCATCAACCCGCTGCGGCTGGGCTATATTGCCGAACGCTCCGGCGGCCTGTTCGGTAAAAAAGTCCTCGATGTCGGCTGCGGCGGCGGCATCCTCGCCGAGAGCATGGCGCGCGAAGGCGCGACGGTCACCGGGCTGGACATGGGGGCCGAACCGCTGCAGGTCGCCAGGCTGCACGCCCTGGAGAGCGGTATTCAGGTAGACTATGTTCAGGAAACAGTTGAGGAACATGCCGCGAAGCACCCGCAGCAGTATGACGTCGTGACCTGCATGGAGATGCTGGAGCACGTCCCCGACCCGCAGTCGGTGGTGCACGCCTGCGCGCGGTTAGTGAAGCCCGGCGGCCAGGTCTTCTTCTCCACCATCAACCGCAACGGCAAGGCCTGGCTGATGGCGGTAGTCGGGGCGGAATATGTCATGAAGATGGTGCCCAAAGGCACTCATGATGTGAAGAAGTTTATCAAACCGGCCGAGCTGCTGGGCTGGGTAGATCAGACTACTCTGAAAGAGCAGCATATCATCGGTCTGCATTACAATCCGCTGACCAATACCTTCAAGTTAGCGCCAGGGGTTGATGTTAACTATATGTTGCATACCACCGCCAAACAGGACTGAGGTCAACACCTCCGCTTATGATGATTGCGCGGCATCAAGCCGCGTGATTATTTCTTCCGATGAAGAAATCAGCACTCGATCAAATTTTCATTTTTTTTTCTGTTTTATTGACTTCTTCTCCAGGCCTTATGCGACGTGGACTTGCGGATTATTACCCTTCCGCAACCTCAATTTAACGTCAAAATCAACCCTTGTACTCAAAAGATTCCTTACTAAAATACTCACCATATAGCGTTTCTTTTATCGACAACCCCCTACATATAGTATTTATCCACAGAGTTAGTCACAACGGACTTCTGTGGATAAACGGGGGATATTTTCTTTCACGGACAGGTAAAATCCACATGAATCAGAGTCTGCTGGTGACAAAGCGCGACGGGACCACCGAGCGCATCAATCTCGACAAAATCCATCGCGTACTGGATTGGGCGGCAGAAGGACTGAATAACGTTTCGATTTCCCAGGTAGAGCTGCGCTCCCATATCCAGTTCTATGACGGCATCAAAACCGCGGACATCCACGAAACCATTATTAAAGCCGCTGCGGATCTGATCTCCCGCGACGCACCGGATTACCAGTACCTCGCCGCGCGTCTGGCGATTTTCCATTTGCGTAAAAAAGCCTTCGGTCAGTTTGAGCCGCCGGCGCTCTACGATCACGTGGTGAAGATGGTCGAGAAAGGTAAATACGATCATCATCTGCTGGAAGACTACACGGAAGAAGAGTTCCAGCAGATGGACGGTTTCCTCGACCACTGGCGCGACATGAACTTCTCCTACGCAGCCGTTAAACAGCTGGAAGGCAAGTATCTGGTACAAAACCGCGTCACCGGCGAAATTTATGAGAGCGCGCAGTTCCTCTATATTCTGGTCGCCGCTTGCCTGTTCTCGAACTATCCGCGCGAAACGCGTCTGGACTATATCAAGCGTTTCTACGACGCGGTGTCCACCTTTAAAATCTCGCTGCCGACGCCGATCATGTCCGGCGTGCGTACCCCCACCCGTCAGTTCAGCTCCTGCGTGCTGATCGAGTGCGGCGACAGCTTGGATTCCATCAACGCCACCTCCAGCGCGATTGTGAAATACGTTTCCCAGCGCGCCGGCATCGGCATCAACGCCGGGCGCATTCGCGCGCTGGGCAGCCCGATCCGCGGCGGCGAAGCCTTCCACACCGGCTGCATTCCGTTCTACAAGCATTTCCAGACCGCGGTGAAATCCTGCTCGCAGGGCGGCGTGCGCGGCGGCGCGGCAACCCTCTTCTACCCAATGTGGCATCTGGAAGTGGAAAGCCTGCTGGTGCTGAAAAACAACCGTGGTACCGACGCCAACCGCGTTCGTCACATGGACTACGGGGTACAGATCAACAAGCTGATGTACACCCGTCTGCTGAAGGGCGGCGATATTACCCTGTTCAGCCCTTCCGACGTCCCGGGCCTGTATGACGCCTTCTTCGCCGATCAGGACGAGTTTGAGCGCCTGTACACCCAGTACGAGCAGGACGACACCATTCGTAAGCAGCGTATTAAAGCCGTTGAGCTGTTCTCGCTGATGATGCAGGAGCGCGCCTCTACCGGCCGCATCTATATCCAGAACGTCGACCACTGTAACACCCACAGCCCGTTCGATCCGGTAGTCGCCCCGGTGCGTCAGTCTAACCTGTGCCTGGAGATCGCCCTGCCGACCAAACCGCTGGAAGATGTCAACGACGAAAACGGCGAAATCGCGCTGTGCACCCTGTCGGCCTTCAACCTCGGGGCTATCGACAGCCTCGACGAGCTGGAAGAGCTGGCGGTGCTGGCGGTGCGTGCTCTGGATGCGCTGCTCGACTATCAGGATTACCCCATCCCGGCGGCTAAACGCGGTGCGATGGGGCGTCGTACGCTGGGTATCGGCGTGATCAACTTCGCTTACTATCTGGCGAAGCATGGCAAACGCTACTCCGACGGCAGCGCCAACAACCTGACGCACAAAACGTTCGAAGCGATTCAGTACTATCTGCTGAAGGCCTCTAACGAGCTGGCTATCGAGCAAGGCGCCTGCCCGTGGTTCAACGAAACCACCTATGCGCAGGGCATCCTGCCGATCGATACCTATAAGAAAGATCTGGACGGCATCGTCAGCGAACCCCTGCACTACGACTGGGAAGCATTGCGCGAATCCATTAAAACCCACGGCCTGCGCAACTCCACGCTCTCCGCGCTGATGCCGTCCGAGACCTCGTCGCAGATCTCCAACGCCACCAACGGCATTGAGCCGCCGCGCGGCCACGTGAGTATCAAAGCGTCCAAGGACGGTATCCTGCGCCAGGTGGTGCCGGATTACGAAAACCTGCAGAACGCCTACGAGCTGCTGTGGGAGATGCCGAACAACGACGGTTATCTGCAGCTGGTGGGTATCATGCAGAAGTTTATCGACCAGTCGATCTCTGCCAACACTAACTACGATCCGACGCGCTTCCCGTCCGGAAAAGTGCCGATGCAGCAGTTGCTCAAAGACCTGCTCAACGCCTATAAATTCGGCGTCAAAACGCTGTACTATCACAACACCCGTGATGGCGCTGAAGACGCCCAGGATGACCTGGCCCCGTCCATCCAGGACGACGGCTGCGAAAGCGGCGCTTGTAAGATCTAAGGTATTTTTGCCGGGTAACGCTGCGCTTACCCGGCCTACGTTTGTGTAGGCCCGGCCAACCCATTCCTGCCGGGCAATACAGTTCAACAGGACTCACTTCAATGGCATACACCACTTTTTCACAGACGAAAAACGATCAGCTGCTGGAACCCATGTTTTTTGGCCAGCCGGTTAACGTGGCCCGCTACGATCAGCAAAAATACGACATCTTTGAAAAGCTGATTGAAAAGCAGCTTTCCTTCTTCTGGCGTCCGGAAGAGGTTGACGTTTCCCGCGATCGCATCGACTACCAGGCGCTGCCGGAACACGAAAAACATATTTTCATCAGCAACCTGAAGTACCAGACGCTGCTCGACTCCATCCAGGGCCGTAGCCCGAATGTGGCGCTGCTGCCGCTGATCTCCATCCCGGAGCTGGAGACCTGGGTAGAAACCTGGGCCTTCTCCGAGACCATTCACTCGCGTTCGTACACTCACATCATCCGCAACATCGTCAACGACCCGGCGACCGTGTTCGACGACATCGTCACCAACGAGCAGATCCAGAAACGTGCGGAAGGCATCTCTCACTATTACGATTCGCTGATCGAGATGACCAGCTACTGGCATCTGCTGGGCGAAGGCACCCACACCGTCAACGGCAAAACCGTGACCGTGAATCTGCGCGAGCTGAAAAAGAAACTCTATCTGTGCCTGATGAGCGTTAATGCCCTGGAAGCGATCCGCTTCTACGTCAGCTTCGCCTGCTCCTTCGCCTTTGCCGAACGCAAACTGATGGAAGGCAACGCCAAAATTATCCGCCTGATCGCCCGCGATGAAGCGCTGCACCTGACCGGCACCCAGCATATGCTGAACCTGCTGCGCTCCGGCAGCGACGATCCGGAAATGGCGGAAATCGCCGAAGAGTGCAAGCAGGAGTGCTATGACCTGTTCGTGCTGGCGGCGCAGCAGGAGAAAGAGTGGGCGGACTACCTGTTCCGCGACGGCTCGATGATCGGCCTGAATAAAGATATTCTCTGCCAGTACGTCGAGTACATCACCAATATCCGCATGCAGGCGGTGGGCCTCGATCTGCCGTTCCAGACCCGCTCCAACCCGATCCCATGGATCAACACCTGGCTAGTCTCCGACAACGTTCAGGTGGCGCCGCAGGAAGTGGAAGTCAGTTCTTATCTCGTCGGCCAGATCGATTCTGAAGTCGATGCCGACGATCTGAGCAACTTCCAGCTGTAATGAAGCGGATCTTCCTGAAAATCTCTGACACTCGCCTTGAGTGTCAGGATGAACACCCTTCCCTGCTGGCGGCGCTGGAGTCGCATAATATCGACGTCGAATATCAGTGCCGCGAAGGCTACTGCGGCTCCTGCCGCACGCGTCTGGTCTCCGGCCAGGTTGACTGGCTGACCGAGCCGCTGGCCTTTATCCAGCCGGGAGAAATTTTGCCCTGCTGCTGCCGGGCGAAAGGCGATATTGAGATCGAGATGTAGTCTTGTCAGGTGGCGCTACGCTTACCCGACCTACTGTTCCAGGACCGGCCGTTTACGCACTGCCGCCCTGGGCTGCTGAAACTGCCGGTGTTGACGGCCTCAAAATCGCTGAGACGTTCCCGGAAGGCCGGGGCAGCCCGCATGGATGCGGGCTGAGGGCCGTGTTTTGCATGGACGCTACCTCGGCCCGACCCGAAGCCTGCAGGGATAAGTCGAAGGGACCGCGCAGCGGCGATTTTGCTGGCCGGAGCCCGGGGGTACAGGGGGAGGCGGCGACTGGCCTCCCCCTGTGCGCTCCCTGCGCTATGAAAGGCATAACGCAGAAGAAATATCGGGAGCGCAATCTTCCAGGAAATAACATAGAACAAACGTTATTCCCGGGTCGAAATCGTTGCACGCCGAGAACAGTGTCAACAAAACCGCAGTTCGTACGCCGGGTAAGGCGTAGCCGCCATCCGGCTTTTTTACTGTTTCGCGTCCAGGAACTGCACCGCTTTATCCGGGAAATCGGTAAATAAGCCGTCGACGCCCGCCTGGTTATACAGCACGTCATAGAGCTGATTAACGTTAGTCGCGTACTCCGGCAACTGATCCGCGCGCACGGTGTACGGATGCACCTGCAGATGGCTGGCATGCGCCTCTTTCACCATCGCCGTCAGCTTCACCGCCCCCGGCTTCGAGCCTTCCGCTACCAGCATATGGTAATCCGGGCCGATACCGTCCGCGTACTGCGCAATCTGCGCCATCGCCCCTGGCTTGAACATCCAGTCATAGCTGTAGTTCACCCACTTACCATCGGCCTGTTTCTGCTGGGTTTCATTCCAGTCGGTATAGGCGATGAGCTGCACCAGATTGAGATCCATCCCCATCTTCGGCTCCAGCTCATTTTTAATGCGTTTGAGCTCGTTGGCGTCAAAGCACTGCAGATAAACCTTATCCTGCTTGCTGGTATAGCCATATTCCTTCAGCACCTTCAATGTGCTGGCGGTAATATCTTTGCCTTCCTGGTGGTGGAACCACGGCGCTTTGATTTCCGGGTAGATACCGATGTTTTTGCCGGTTGAATGGTTCAGCCCCTGGACAAACTCAATCTCCTCTTCAAAGGTATGAATACGGAAATCGGATTTGCCCATCGGGAATCGCCCGGGATAGGTTTGCACGTACTTACCATTTTTCGGCTCAAAACCTTCGGTGAACTTCAGCGACTTAATCTCGTCCAGGGTAAAGTCGATGGCGTAGAAACGGCCATCTTTACGCGCCCGCTGCGGGAAACGCTGCGCAACGTCAGTCACCCGATCGAGATAGTGGTCGTGTAACACCACCAGCCGGTCGTCTTTGGTCATCACCAGGTCTTGCTCAAGGTAATCCGCCCCCTGAGCGTAAGCCATCGCTTTCGCCGGCAGGGTATGTTCCGGCAGATACCCGCTGGCGCCGCGGTGGGCGATGACCATTTTATCAGCCGCTGTCGCACTGAAGCACAGCGCCGAACTGGACAGAATCATTCCGCTCATCAGCGCGGTAAGTTTCATTTTCATCGCCGCTCCTTAGGCTTGTTTCAGCTGTTGGTGATGGCGACGTTCACCGAGCATCACGATAACCAGCAGGATAACCGCCAGCACGCTGCCGCCGATCATCACCATAAAGCCGCCGTCCCAGCCGAAGAAATCGACGGTGTAGCCGACGATAGCGCTCGCGGCCACGGAACCGCCAAGATAGCCGAACAGGCCGGTGAAGCCCGCGGCGGTCCCGGCGGCTTTTTTCGGCGCCAGCTCGAGGGCATGCAGACCAATCAGCATCACCGGGCCGTAGATCAGGAAGCCAATGATGATCATACAGGCCATATCGACGCCCGGATTACCCGGCGGGTTCAGCCAGTAAACGACAGTGGCGATGGTCACCAGGGTCATAAAGAACACGCCGGTGGCGCCGCGGTTGCCTTTAAACACTTTGTCCGACATCCAGCCGCACAGCAGCGTGCCCGGGATCCCCGCGTACTCGTACAGGAAATAGGCCCAGGAGGATTTATCCAGCGCGAAGTGTTTAACTTCTTTCAGGTAGGTCGGCGACCAGTCGAGAATGCCGTAGCGCAGCAGATAAACGAAGACGTTAGCGATAGCGATGTACCACAGCAGCTTGTTCGGCAGAATGTATTGCATAAAGATCTGCTTCGCCGTCAGCTCTTCTTCGTGCTTTTCGCTGTAATCGTCCGGGTAGTCGTTTTTATATTCTTCAATCGGCGGCAGACCGCAGGACTGCGGGGTGTCGCGCATCATCGCAAAGGCGAAAATTGCCAGCAGAATGGCGCCGAATGCCGGCATATACAGCGCCGCGTGCCAGTCGTTAAACCACGCCATCCCTAACAGGAACAGCAGCGGCGGAATGCCGCCGCCGACGTTATGCGCGCAGTTCCACACCGAGACAATCCCGCCGCGCTCTTTCTGCGACCACCAGTGCACCATGGTCCGGCCGCACGGCGGCCAGCCCATCCCCTGGAACCAGCCGCAGAGGAACAGCAGCACGAACATTATCATGATGCTGGACGTCGCCCACGGCACGAAGCCCATCACCAGCATCACCAGCGCGGCGAGGATCAAGCCAGCCGGCAGGAAAATGCGCGGATTCGAGCGGTCAGAGACCGATCCCATGATGAATTTCGAAAATCCATAGGCGATGGAGATACCGGAAAGGGCGAAGCCGAGGTCGCCACGAGAGAACCCCTGCTCGATAAGATAAGGCATCGCCAGGGCAAAGTTCTTACGAACCAAATAGTAGGCGGCATAACCAAAAAAGATGCCAATAAAAATCTGCCAGCGTAATCGGCGATATAGCGGGTCAATCTCCGCTGCTGGCAAACGCGCTTTATGCGCGGCGGGTTTAAAAATACTTAACATATCAGCCTCCGTGGCCCTTGCTGTTTTCTACTGACGTCACGACAAAATCCCAGATTAATCACCAACTTCAAATATGGTCGCGATGGTAGGCAATACGTAGAGTTGATACTGTGAAACATCGCACAATTTGTTACAGAAATATGACAAAACGTTCCAATGTGAGCACGAAATCACATAACACGCTCAAATAACGCGCGAATATGCTCGAAATCAAACAATAACCTTACTATTTGTGGCTAAATGGCGTTAAACGAAAGCAGAGGAGCTGAAGATGACGGGACGTCTTGATAGCGAGGTCATTATCATCGGCGGTGGAGCAACCGGCGCCGGTATCGCCCGCGACTGCGCCCGGCGCGGATTACGAACGCTGCTCATTGAGCGCCATGATATCGCCACCGGGGCGACCGGCCGGAATCATGGACTGCTGCACAGCGGCGCCCGCTACGCGGTGACCGACAACGAATCCGCCCGCGAATGCATCAGTGAGAACCGCATTCTGCGCCGCATCGCCCGCCACTGTATTGAACCGACCAATGGGCTGTTTATCACCCTGCCTGAAGATGACCTGGCATGGCAGCAAACCTTTATCGACGCCTGTCAGCAGGCTGGCATAGAGGCCACGCCGCTCTCGCCGCAGGAAGCGCTGCGCCGGGAGCCCGCCGTCAACCCGACGCTGCTGGGCGCGGTGCAGGTCCCGGACGGTACCATCGACCCGTTTCGCCTCACCGCGGCCAATATGCTCGACGCCCGCGAACACGGCGCGCAGATCCTTACCGGCTGCGAAGTAACAGGCCTGCTGCGCCGGGGCGATCGCGTCTGCGGCGTCCAGGTATACGACCGCCAACTTCACCAGGCCCGCACTCTGTACGCCGGGATGGTGGTTAACGCCGCCGGGATCTGGGGGCAGCGTATTGCGGAATATGCCGACCTGCGCATCACCATGTTCCCGGCGAAGGGATCGCTGCTGATCCTCGATCATCGGATTAACAACCTGGTGATCAACCGCTGCCGTAAGCCGGCCGACGCCGATATTCTGGTGCCCGGCGATACCATCTCGCTGATCGGCACTACCTCAATGCATATTCCTTATGACGAAATTGACGACAACCGGGTAACAGCGGCGGAGGTCGATACCCTGCTGCGCGAAGGGGAAAAGCTGGCGCCGGTCATGGGCCGCACCCGGATCCTCCGCGCCTACTCCGGCGTCCGCCCGCTGGTGGCCAGCGATAACGATCCCAGCGGGCGCAGCGTCAGCCGCGGCATCGTCCTGCTCGACCATGCCCAGCGTGACGGTATGGAAGGCTTCATTACCATCACCGGCGGCAAGCTGATGACCTATCGCCTGATGGCCGAGTGGGCCACCGACGCCGTCTGTCGTAAGCTGGGAAACACCACCCCCTGTACCACGGCCGAAGCCCCGCTGCCCGGTTCACAGGAGCCAACGGAAAGTACCCTGCAAAAGATAATCTCCCTCCCCACCCCGCTGCGCGGCTCGGCCGTCTACCGTCACGGCGATCGCACCCCGTCCTGGCTTGGCGACAGCCGCCAGCACCGTAGCCTGGTCTGCGAATGTGAAGCCGTCACTGCCGGTGAAGTGAAATACGCGGTGGAAAACCTGGCGGTCAACACCCTGCTCGACCTGCGCCGCCGCACCCGGATTGGCATGGGGACCTGTCAGGGGGAACTCTGCGCCTGCCGCGCTGCCGGCCTGCTGCAGCGCTTTAACGTCACCACGCCCGCGCAGTCGTTAACCCAGCTCTCGGAATTTCTCAATGAACGCTGGAAGGGCGTGCAGCCCATCGCCTGGGGCGATGCGCTGCGCGAAAGCGAATTCACCCGCTGGGTCTACCTCGGCCTGTGCGGATTGCCACAGGAGCACCGGGATGAAGTTTGATTGCGCGATTATCGGCGGCGGGCTCGCCGGCCTGCTGTGCGGGCTGGCCCTGAATCAGCACGGCCTGCGCAGCGTCATCATCAGCCGCGGGCAGAGCGCGCTGCATTTTTCCTCCGCGTCGTTAGACCTGCTCTCGGCGCTGCCCAACGGCGATAACGTCACTGACGTCGCACAAGGTCTGCAGCAGCTCGCTGAACAGCTTCCTGAACACCCTTATTCCCGTCTCGGCGCCGAGGCGGTGCTCGAATACGCGACACAGACCGAAGCCCTGCTGGCCGCCTGCGGCGCGGTGATGCAGGGCGATGCGCGCCGGCCGCACCGGCGGGTAACGCCGCTGGGGACGTTGCGCCCGGCATGGCTGTCGCCCCTTGAGGTGCCTGTCGCGCCCCTGCCGTCGCAGGGCGCCTGTCTGGTGGGGATCAGCGGCTTTGCTGATTTTCAGCCGCATCTCGCCGCCGCCGCGCTCGGTCAACACGGAGTTACCGCCGCGGCGGTGGAAATCGAGTTACCGCTGCTGGATGTGCTGCGTGACAACCCGACCGAGTTTCGCGCCGCCAATATCGCCCGCGTCCTGGATGATGAGAATATGTGGCCGGCCCTGCATGCAGCGCTGCTACCGCTGGCGCAGCAGTATGACCTGCTGATCATGCCCGCCTGTTTTGGCCTCGCCGACGATCGCCTTTACCACTGGCTGCAGGCGCGTCTACCCTGCCCGCTGCGTCTGCTGCCGACGCTGCCGCCTTCGGTTCCCGGGATGCGTTTGCATTCTCAGCTGCAACGCCAGTTCATTCGCGAGGGCGGCGCCTGGCTCGCAGGCGATGAGGTGGTGAAAATCAGCCATCGACAGGACGCCGTCGAGGCGGTCTGGACGCGCAATCACGGCGATATTGCGCTGCGTCCGCGCTTTACCGTGCTGGCCAGCGGCAGCTTTTTCAGCAACGGTCTTGTCGCCACTCGCGATAGCGTGCGCGAGCCGATCCTCGGCCTCGACCTTCACCAGACCCTGCCACGGGAAAGCTGGTACCAGCGCGATTTCTTCGCCTCACAACCGTGGCAGCGCTTCGGCGTGAAAACCGATGCCCTGCTGCGCCCCCTGCTGGGCGGGCAGCCGTTCCATAATCTGTTCGCCATCGGCTCATTGCTCGGCGGGTTCGATGCCATTCAGCTCGGCTGTGGCGGCGGCGTCTGCGCCGTTACCGCGCTGCACGCCGCCAGACAGATCCACGCCCTTGCCGGAGGCCGGCCATGAACGATACCCGTTTTGAAAGCTGCATTAAGTGCACGGTCTGTACCACCACCTGCCCGGTAAGTCGGGTCAATCCGCGCTATCCTGGCCCGAAACAAGCGGGGCCGGACGGCGAACGCCTGCGTCTGAAGGATGGCGCGCTGTACGACGAGGCGCTGAAGTACTGCATTAACTGCAAGCGCTGCGAGGTCGCCTGCCCGTCGGATGTGAAAATTGGCGATATCATTCAACGCGCCCGGGCACAGTACGGCCAGCAAAAGCCGACCCTGCGCGACGCCATCCTCAGCCATACCGACCTGATGGGTACCCTTTCCACCCCCTTTGCCCCCCTGGTCAACGCCGCCACCGGCTTAAAACCGGTGCGCCGTCTGCTCGACGCGACGCTCAACATCGATCACCGGCGTACGCTGCCGAAATATGGTTTCGGCACCTTCCGCCGCGCTTACCGCCAGCTCGCCGCCCGTCAGAAGCAATACAGCGAACAGGTGGCTTTCTTTCACGGCTGCTACGTCAACTATAACCATCCACAGTTGGGTAAAGATCTCATTCGCGTCGTCAACGCGCTGGGTACCGGGGTGCAGTTGTTATCAAAAGAAAAATGCTGCGGCGTACCGCTGATCGCCAACGGTTTTTTCGACAAGGCGCGTAAGCAGGCGCAGAGCAACGTCGCCGCGATGCGGGAAAACACGCTACCGATCATTGCCACCTCCTCGACCTGCGCCTTTACGCTACGTGATGAATACCCCCATCTCCTCGATGTCGATAACAGCGATCTTCGCGATCGGGTCGAGCTTGCCACCCGCTGGATCTGGAAACAGCTGGCTGCCGGCAGGACGCTACCGCTGCGCCCGCTGCCGCTGAAAGTGGTCTATCACACCCCGTGTCATATGGAAAAGATGGGCTGGTCGCTGTATACCCTCGAGCTGCTGCGGCTGATCCCCGGCCTGCAGCTGGAGGTGCTGGATTCCCAGTGCTGCGGCATCGCAGGCACCTACGGGTTTAAAACTGAGAATTACGCGGTATCCCAGGCTATCGGCGCCCCGCTGTTCCGTCAGATTGAGGAGAGCGGGGCCGACCTCGTCGTCACCGACTGCGAGACCTGCAAATGGCAGATTGAGATGTCCACCAGCAAACGCTGCGAGCATCCGCTGACGGTGCTGGCGCAGGCGCTCGTCTGAGCCCAGCGCCAGCCTGTGCCGTCAATAGCTCGTTTTCTCTTGCGGCTGGGCGCTGGCAGATTTAAACATCGCCAGCCGGCGGTCCAGCGCCTGGGTATACAGCATGGTATCCACCCCGACGGCGACAAAGTTGGCCCCCCAGGCAAGACATTTTTCCGCCATCGCCGGGTCGACCGCCAGAAATCCGGCCGCTTTCCCCGCCGCGCGAATGCGCCGGATGCTCTGCTCGATCACCCGCTGCACGTCAGGGTGACCGGCATCGTCCGGGTAGCCCAGTGAGGCGGAGAGATCCGCCGGACCGATGAACACCCCGTCAATGCCGTCCACCTCGAGAATAGCGTCCAGGTTCTCCAGCGCGGTTCGGCTCTCGACCTGAATCAGCAGACAAAGTTCGTCATTCGCCTCCGCCATATAATTCTCCACCCTTCCCCAGCGCGCCGCTCTCGCCACGCCGGCGCCAACGCCGCGGCTCCCGATGGGGGGATAACGGGTCGCTGAGACCACCTCCCGAGCCTGCTCGGCGGTATCGACCATCGGCACCAGCAAGGTTCTGGCGCCAATATCCAGCACCTGTTTTATCAGGCTGCGGTTGCCCTCGACCGGGCGAATGACCGGCTGGCTGGCATAGGGGGCAATCGCCTGCAGCTGATGATAAAGGTCCTGAATGGTGTTCGGGGCATGCTCGCCGTCGATCAGCAGCCAGTCGTATCCCGACGTCGCAGCGATCTCCGCCATGTAGGATGAGGTGGAGCTCAGCCACAGGCCGATTTGCGTCTCACCGCGTAATAATCCCCGTTTGAAGGGGTTAGATAACAGTGCGTTCATAGCGATTCCTTTATTCAATGCTGTACGCTGCCGCGCTGGGGTACCGCGCGGGTAAGGCTCAATGAAAAGATAATGACCACCCCGACAATGGCGACGCCGGCCAGGGTTAACAGTCCGGCGGCGCTGCTGGCGAACAACGTTTCGGCCTGCACGCGCACGATCGGCGCCAGAAAACCACCGATGGCGCCAAACAGGTTAACAAAGCCAATCCCTGCGGCCAGCGCCGTGCCGGACAGCAGCTGCGTCGGCATCGTCCAGAAGACCGGCTGCACGGCAATCACCCCGACCGCCGCCACGCACAGCGCGATGATAGCCAGCACCGGCGCCACCAGTCCGGACACCGCAATCCCGACCGCCGCCGCCAGCAGCGTCAGGGCGGCAATATTGCGCCGCTCGCCGGTGCGATCGGAGTAGCGAGGGATAAGCCAGGTGCCAAACAGCGCCGCCACCCACGGGATGGCCGTCACCACCGAGGCAACAAAGCCGACTTTGGTGCCCAGCAGCGCAGCAACCTGGGTGGGCAGGAAGAAAATCAGACCATAGACCGCCACCTGAATGGTCAGATAAATCAGCGCCAGCTGCCAGACCCGTCCGTTACGCAGCGCATCGGACAGGCGCGAGGCAATCTTTTTCTCCTCCTCGCGCGCCAGCTCGCTTATCAGCGCCTGTTTCTCCGCTGCGCTCAGGAAGCGGGCATGCTGCGGCGAATCGTCCAGCCAGAAGAAGGTGAACGCTCCCGCGGCGACGGCGAGCAGGCCTTCAATGACAAACATCCAGAACCAGCCGGGATGGCCCATAAATCCATGCATCTCCAGCAGCGCACCGGATAAAGGCGATCCCAGCGTCAGGGCCAGCGGCGCGCCCATATAAAACAGCCCCATAATGCTGGCGCGGTTTTGCTGGGGAAACCACTGTGAAGTGAGGTAGATCATTCCGGGAAAGAAGCCCGCCTCCGCCGCGCCCAGCAGGGTACGTACCAGCAGGAATTTCGCTTCCGTATCCGCCCACGCCATCGCCGCCGACAGCACGCCCCACAGCAGCGTGGTGCAGCCGATCCATCGCCTGGCGCCAAATTTGCGCATCAGCAGATTGGCCGGCACCCCGAGGAAGGCATAGACCACAAAGAAGATACCGGCCCCCAGCGCGTAGGCCTCATTGCTGAGTCCGGTATCCAGCTGGTAGGTCTCTTTGGCGAAACCGATATTAGAACGGTCAAGAAACGCCAGCACGTACAACGCCAGCATAAAGGGGATTAAGCGGGCGCGGTTTTTCTTCACCACGCTCTCCAGCAGAGTGTTGCTCATCATAATATCCTCAGGCGCGGGCCGCCGGGCGGCCCGACGCAATCAGTGTTGATAAGGACGCTTCAGGTTGCAGTCGCGATTGAGCTCGACGCCAAAGCCGGGTTTATCCAGGACTGATTTATGAATGCGCCCTCTCTCCGGCACCGGCTCGCCGAGCAGGATCGGGTCGAACTGCGGGCGCAGCGTGGCGCAGTCCGGACTGGTCATCAGAAACTCGCTGAACGGCGTGTTGGTAAAGGTGATCACCGCATGATGTGAGTAAACCGACGAGCCGTGGGGCACTACCAGCTGCCCGCGCGCTTTGGCGATGGCCGCGATCTCCACCAGGGTGGTTAAGCCGCCGCACCAGCCGACGTCGGGCTGCATAATATCGATGCCGGTTTCCGACAGGGTGCGGAAGGACTGCAGCGTGCCGTGGTGCTCGCCGCTGGTCACCATCATCCCGGCCGGCGCCTGGCGCTTCAGCTCGCGATAGCCTTCATACTGCTGCGGCGGCAGACACTCTTCGATCCACTTGAGGTTATAAGGGGCGCAGGCATGGGCAAGTTTGGTGGCATAGTTAACGTCCTGGCTCATCCAGCAGTCCAGCATTAACCAGAAATCCGGGCCGCATTTTTCGCGCATATCCGCCACCATGGCGACGTCTTTGCGGATCCCGGCGTCGCCATCGTGCGGCCCCCAGTGGGTAGGCATTTTGCCGCCGATAAAGCCCATCTCCTGCGCCAGGTCCGGACGTGCACCGGTGGCATAGAACTGGATTTCGTCGCGCACCGCCCCACCCAACAGTTTGTAGACCGGCAGGCCAACCACTTTCCCGAAGAGGTCCCACAGCGCCAGGTCGACACAGGAGATGGTATTCATCACCAGGCCGCCGGATCCCGCGTAGTAAAGGGTGGCATTAAGCATCTGGTCATGGATCAGTTTGATATCGCTGACGCATTTGCCTTCGATAAAGCGGTTGAGATGTTTTTCGACGATAAAGCAGCCCATCTCCCCGGCCGTCGACACCGCAAAGCCGGTCTGTCCGTTGTCGGCTTCCACTTCCACAATCAGCGTCCCCAGCACGTTGATGCCAAACGACTGCCGGGACTGCTCATACTGTTTATATTTGCTCATCGGGGTGGCGATATGATCGTCAATCCAGTGGTTAGCCCCCTGGTCATGGTAATCGCCGCCGCCGGCGCCCTGCTCTGCTGTGGCGCCGCCGATGAACCAGGCGCGGACGTGTTTAATTTTCGGTAGGGTCATGATGTTCTCCTTATGATGAGGCGAGTTGTTCGAAGGGGCTTTTCCACCCCAGCAGACGTGAAATATCTTTCGCGCAGGCAATCGCCTTACCAGCCAGGTAATCGCGATTGTCTTCATTGATTTGCAGACGGGTACCCACCACCGAGATGGCGGCGGTCAGGTCGTTATTGGCGTTAAATACCGGGGCAGCCACGCAGCGCACATCCGGATAGTCCTCGCCATTATCAAAGCTCCAGCCCCGGGCGCGGATCCGCCCCAGCTCCTCCCGCAGCTGTTGAGCATCGGTGATGGTCGTTGGCGTGGCCCGCTCCCACTGTAGGTCTTCGATAATCGACGCCTGAACGCTGGCGGGCTGCCAGGCCAGCAAACATTTGCCGATCCCGGAGCGGTAAAGAGACAGGCTCTTACCCTCATGCGAGCGCACGCTGATGGTGGCGGGAGACTCAATTTTCAGAATGTAGTAGGCGTTACCCTGATCGATAATGCCCAAGTGACAAAGCAGGCCGCACTCATCCATCAGCCGGGTGAGGCGCGGCCGCGCCAGCTCGCGCAGGTCCATTTTGCTCAGCGCCTGCCCGGCCAGCTCCACCAGCTTGGTCCACAGGCAGTAGTTATCCTGATTATCCATACTGATGAAGCGCTGCTTTTTCAGCTCGCCCAGCAGCAGATACACCGTGCTTTTCGGGATCCCCAGCTCCGCTATTATCGTCGCCGCGCTGCAGGGGCCGATGCGGCCAATTAAATTGAGGATCTCAATCGCGCGGGTCAGCGCCGGGACTTTCGTTGATTCCAACATACTGGACTCCAATCCTGAATACTGGAATCAGTGTTGCGATTGTCCGGGCGGTAAAGTGTGAGCGACATCGCGGGGCAATCGTTTTCCCGTATACTGGACCGTTCGCAGCAGAAAATTGCGACTTAACGCACAGAATTTTTTCAGAGAAGTACAACAGGTTGGACGACCGGCGCCCCGAGGATACGGTGCGCCGGGGGGAATGACTTACAGCGAGAGGGAATCCACCACGTTAATCCAGCCATGTTCGCTGGCCAGTGGTTGACCATTCAGCCAGCGACGCAGCATGTTTAACGCCATCATAGCGCAGACTTCCTGGCGTACCGCCAGGCTGTGGCGGGTGGCGCTAAACTTCACCCGCAGCGCGAAGGTGCCGTCCGGGGTGGCCAGGGCCACGTTAAGATGATCGTTTTCCTGACCGCTCACCGCCAGAGCCAGGCCGGCAAAATGGTTTATGCGCCGCTCGGCCGCCCAGCGGGCCGCCTGCGCCAGCGTCTCCTCCTGCGCCGGAACGACTTCGCTGGCCAGCAGCGGCGCGCCGGCGCGGGACAGCTGGAGCGCCAGCAGGCCGCTGGTAAACTGCTCGCTGAGCGTCAGGCTCAGCTGCCGCTCCTGCAGACAGCGGGCGATTTGCGCGGGTAACCCTTCCGTACCTTCGAAAATCAGGCTGTCGCCAGCCACCTTACGCACCTCCGGCCACAGGGCCAGCATAGCGTCGCGCTGGTTGGCCGGTCCGGTTAGCTTGAGTTCAATGATCGGCATCGACGAGCGGTAACCCATCACCACGCCCGGAGGCAGCGTCAGCGGATTAAGACTTTGCGCCAGCTCGCTCTCCGAGCGGCCAAAGGTGGTCAAACGCAGGCATACCGGCGGGTCCGGCAGCGTAAAGCGCTGGCGCAGGCGCGGTAAAATTTCCTGCTCGACCATCACCTTAAATTCAGAGGGGACCCCGGGAGTGAAAAACATCAGGCAGCGGTTGAGCTGGATGGCAAAGCCACAGGCCGTACCGACCGGGTTGTTGATCATCTCAGCGCTGGCCGGGATTTCCGCCTGCTTACGGTTGCTTTCCGCCATCGGCCTGCCGCGCTCGGCAAAAAAGCGGGTCATGGTTTCCAGCCACTCCGGATGCAAAATAAGCCCTTCGCCTTTCGCAGTGGCAGCGGCCAGCGCGCTCAGGTCGTCGCTGGTTGGGCCGAGGCCGCCGTTGACGATCAGCACATCCGCCTGTTCGCTGCGTTCGCGCAGAATCGCCACCAGCGCATCGAGATCGTCGCCAACGGTATTGCGGCGCGTTAACGGTAAACCCTGATTAAAAAAGAAATCCGCCAGCCATGCCGCATTGGTATCAATAATTTGACCATGCAACACTTCATCGCCGGTGGACAGCATTTCCACATTCAACATTGCTCACTCCTTGCCTGCCAGGTGAGAAATACTATAACGCAAAGCGGGATGCTGACGAGGAGGAAAATCTGGCGCAGCAAGAAGATGCCGCGCCGGAAGAGATTAGAAGCTGGCGCTGGCGCCGATGTATGGGCCGTCGGCGATGGTGTTATCGCGGTTGCCATCTTTGCCCGCCAGGTTCAGGTAACGGTAGCCGGCCTGGATGCTAAGCGGACGCATAATGGTCCAGCTGGCGCCGACGTTGGCTTCCTGGTAGCTATCAATGCCGCTGGAGAGCGAATCCGGAGAGTAGTAATAATCGCCGTACAGGCGGAAGCTGTCGCCGATTTTCCACTGCAGGCCGCCGCCGACCGCGGCCGCATAACCTTCATCGCCCTGTTTCGGATTGGTGTAAATACCTTTACCACCCACGGTCGCGAGGAACGGCCCCAGCGGAATATTGAGTCCCAGGCCTAAACCCGCGGCGTCGCCGTCGTTATCGCTGTGCAGCCAGTTACCCGAAACGGCCAGGCCGGTGGACTCGGTGCCGAAGCCGACGCCAAGGTTGGTGTAATGCTCGCCGGCTTCACCGGTAACGCTAATCGCATGGGCCGCCGAAGAAACCATCATCACGCCCGCCAGCGCCATAAAAATGCTTTTTTTCATTATTTACTCTATCCAGAAAATTAAAATCAAAGAAGTCCCGAAAAAACCTGAAAATTCTACTGCGCACCCATCAGGAATCAATGACCTGGCGAAATGAATTTTCACAAGAGTGTAACCAGTTGCGTATTTTTACGGCATCGAGCGTTGCCAGAACCACGAACAGCCTATCCAACGCCAGTAATATTCATGTTTATTATGATTAACGCTGACACATTGACGAAAACAGAGAGCTGGCGCCGCACGATCGGCGCGGCGCGGGTGGATAAGGGAATAATTAATGCTGCAGCCGGGCCAGACATTCCGGGGCGAGGCCGGTCAGTTTCGCCACCAGCGACAGGTCGAGTCCGTTAGCAAGCATCGCCCGGGCGATACGCTCCGCGGTCTGCTGCTCACCTTGCTCGATACCTTGCTGTAGACCTTGTTCAAGACCTTGCTTTAATCCTTGCTGATGGCCGCGTTGTTCCAGAAACTGGGCAATATTCATTAGCGTCTCCTTATGCGGCCGCCGGGGAACGTTTTGCGCAAGATGGCGCAAAAAAGCAACCGGATCGGCGGCGTTTCCTGCCTGTAATAAATAGTGCAACAGCGTCTTAAGCTGCCTGCGGCTAGTGTATCCCAGCGCCAGGAGCCTGACCAGCTGCTCATGCAGGTCCATCAAATCCCGCTGGCGAATATGCTTCTGTAGCAGCTCCAGCATCGCCACGCGCCGATGGCGCATGATTTCATCGTCCGGGGTGCTAGTGATATCAATTAAGGGAAAATCTTCACCATAGATCCGCCGCGCGATGTCCGGATCGGCAAAGCCTGCCAGCCAGCACATCGGGTAAGGCCAGGGAGAAACGCGACCATGATAAAACAGCAGCGGGATCACCAGCGGCAGCTGCGTATGCCCTTTATCCAGATGACGCTGCATCGCGGCTATCGCATAGCGCATCAGGCGAAATGCCATATGGCGGTCCGCCGAGCTTTGGTGCTCTATCAACAGATAGATATAGCCCTCCCCCGCCTGCGTTTGCAGCGAGTAAAGGATATCGGAATGACTCGCCCGCAGTTCGTCGTCGATAAAGCTCCCGGACTCCAGCCGCAGCGTGTTCAGGTTACATAACGCGCGCAGCGGTGCGGGAAGGTGAATGTCCAGAAAATCCCTGGCCGTCGCCCGATGCGACAGCAGGTGTTTAAATACAGCATCGTGGGGGGAATTCGTCGCCCTTTCCATGGCGGTGCTCCATACAATCATTTTCGCTTAACGTAGCACTCAACAAGACCTGAACTGTATTTCGCTTGCAGTTTACCGAGGCGGCTCGCAAACTATTTCACCAGCATACCGCCCCATCCCTCTGCAGGAGAAAACCCATGCGCCACAGGACGATTGTTTGCCCGCTGATCGAGAATGAAGGCCATTATCTGCTTTGCAAAATGGCCGCCGACCGCGGGGTTTTTCCCGGGCAATGGGCCTTATCCGGCGGCGGCGTGGAGCCAGGGGAACGTATTGAAGAGGCGCTGCGGCGGGAAATACGCGAAGAGCTCGGCGAAAAACTCATCCTTACCCATATCGCGCCATGGTGCTTTCGCGACGATACCCGCGTCAAAACCTACCCCGACGGGCATCAGGAAACGATCTACATGATCTATCTCATCTTCAACTGCGTGAGCGCCAATCGCGATGTGACGATCAACGAGGAGTTTGACGATTACGCCTGGGTCAAAGCCGAAGATCTCAAAAACTACGATCTTAATGCCGCCACCCGCGTTACTCTCAGCCTGAAAGGGCTACTTTAGTCCAGCATACTGCGTTCAACCCACCCGGCGTTATGCCGCGGGATAATGCGGGTGGCTACGATACGGTCGCATGCGTCTGCTGCCTGACCCACTCGCACAGCGCCCGGCGCGAAATCTTAATCCCGCCGTTTTTTAACGTTTCCGGCAACCGCAGCCAACGCACCGGCTGCTGAAAACGCGCTAACCGCTCAGCGCTCCATGCCGCCAGCGCGCTCAACTCGCAGCCGTCATCGCATTCCACCACCGCTACCGGGCGCTGGCCGTATTCCGCATCATCCAGCGGCACGATAAACACCTGCTGTACCTGTGGATGGGCGAGTATCACACGCTCGACCTCTTCCGGTTGAATACCTTCTCCACCGCTAAAAAAGAGGTTATCCAGTCGCCCAACAACCGTCAGCCGACCGTTATGCAATGCTCCGCGATCGCGCGTCGCAAACCAGCCTTCATTGTTGGTTAATGACAACAATTGACCATCCCGCCAGTAGCCTGCGGCCATACTCGACGCCCGCAGCCAGATCTCGCCGGCGACAATTTTCACCTCTCGCCCCGGCAGCGCTTCGCCAACATCCGCAGCGCCGTCGGCCTCTTTGGCACACACGGTGGAGGCGAATTCGGTGAGGCCATAGCCGCAGAAGCTGCGTATACCCTGCTTTCGCGCCCGTTCAGTCAATTCGACCGGGATCGACGCGCCGCCGAGCAGCACCGCCTTGAGGGAAACCGCAGCATCATCATTCAGCAGGCGCCATAGCTGAGTCGGCACCAGCGAAGCATGGGTACAGCCGTGCAGCATCTGCGCCAGCGGCTGTTTGTCACGTACCGTGAGTCGCGCGCCGGCCAGCAGCCAGCGCCAGACGATCCCCTGACCGGAGACATGGAACAACGGCAGCGACAGCAGCCAGTCATCTCCTGCGGCAAACGGCATCAGCGCCAGCACGCCAGCCGCGCTGGCCAGATGGGCGCTGGCGCTATGTACCGCCGCTTTCGGCAGGCCGATTGAACCGGAGGTCAACGTCATCGACAGCAACCGATCGCCATGCCAGCAAACAGCATGCTCGCCCTCGACCAACTGCAGGGTTAACATCGGTAAATTCCCCGGCAACACATCGCCATTCAGCACCAGCTGATGCTGCATGGTTAACGCGGGTAACAACGCCTGCAGCAACACCGCTGGCAGCTGCGGATTCAGCGGCAGCACCCGCGCCCCGCACTGCAGCAGCGCCAGCCATGCCAGCAGAGTTTCCGGCTGGTTATAGGCCCGGAGCGCCACTCCCTGCCCTTCCATTACGCCCTGCGCGGCAAAACCAGACGCCAGCGCGTCAACCCGCGCGCATAGCTCCCGCCAGGTCAACGGCTGGTTATTCAGACGTAAGGCGAGGGCCTCTCCGCGCCGCTGACGCCAGTGCCGCCAGGGCCAGTCGTTAAAGGTCACAGCAGCGGCTCCAGCGCATCAATGTTGAGCACCGGCAGCGTACTTTCGGGCCACGGCCGTACCAGCTGGGCGCCCATCAGCGACAGCGTATCCAGCCCAGGAATAGTCTGCGGCGTCAGCCAGGCGGCAATCCGGGCCAGCTGGGTTAAGCCGAGACTGGACTCGATCGACGAGCTGATCACTACGCTCAACCCCAGCGCATGCGCCGCGGCGACCTGTTGCTGCACCTTCTGCAAACTGCCGGTTAGCGTCGGTTTGATCACCACCGCGCGCACGCCCGGCTCAGCGACAAAGCGGAAATCCGCCTCGCGCAGGCTTTCATCCCAGGCGATAGCGATCCCTGTCTCGCGGCTAAAGGCCCGAGAATCCTCCCGCGTTTTGCAAGGTTCTTCAAGAAAAGCAATGCGCTGGCGGTACGCCGGATTAACGTATTTGGCGAACTGTTGCGCTTTGAGCGGCGTCCAGGCGCGGTTGGCATCGAGCCGCAGCTGCAGGTCGGGGATCGCCTCCAGCAGCAGATTGACCACCATACCGTCGCGGACCGCCTCCCAGAGGCCAACTTTGACCTTAGCGACCTTCTCGCCGGGCATCGCCGCCAGTCTGGCGAATAGCTCATCCGGATCGCCGGAGCAGAGCGGCGCCGCGCGATAATCCGCGGCCTGCGGTAGTTCGCCGCCAAGCTCCGCCTGCGCGCAGCTGATGCCAAACGCGACGGAGGGCTGCGTGGGAAGCGGCGGCTCGGCGCCGTCGCGCCAGGCCTGTGCCCACGCTAACAGCGCCATTTGCGCCTCTTCCAGCGTCTCGACACTGAATCCCGGCAGGGGAGAAATTTCGCCCCAGCCTTCGCGTTCACCCTCCTGCAGGCGGATGAACAGCCCGTCGCGGGTTTTTAACCGCCGCTCGCGCAGCACCACGCCCGCGTCCATCGGTATCTGCCAGCGGTAAACCTGCGAAACGCGCATTATGGATTCCGTTTAAATTTGCTGAAGTCCGGCTGACGTTTCTGGTTGAAGGCGTTGCGTCCTTCCTGCCCCTCTTCCGTCATATAGAACAGCATAGTGGCGTTGCCCGCCAGCTCCTGCAGACCAGCCTGGCCGTCGCAGTCGGCGTTCAGCGCCGCTTTCAGGCAGCGCAAGGCCATCGGGCTGTTCTGCAGCATTTCACGACACCAGCGCACGGTCTCTTTTTCCAGATCCGCCAGCGGTACCACGGTATTCACCAGCCCCATGTCCAGCGCCTGCTGAGCGTCATACTGGCGGCACAGGAACCAGATTTCGCGCGCTTTTTTCTGCCCGACGATCCGCGCCATATAGGAGGCGCCCCAGCCGCCGTCGAAAGAGCCGACTTTTGGCCCGGTCTGGCCGAAGATGGCGTTTTCCGCCGCGATAGTCAGATCGCACATCATATGCAGCACGTGACCGCCGCCGATAGAGTAGCCGGCCACCATCGCGACCACCGGTTTCGGGCAGGTGCGGATCTGACGCTGGAAGTCGAGCACGTTAAGATGATGAACGCCGGAGTCGTCCTGATAGCCGCCGTAGTCGCCGCGGACTTTCTGGTCGCCGCCGGCGCAGAAGGCTTTCTCACCTTCACCGGTCAGCACGATGACGCCGATATTGTCGTCATACCGGGCATCCGCCAGCGCCTGGATCATCTCTTTGACGGTCAGCGGGCGGAAGGCGTTGCGCACCTGCGGACGATTAATGGTGATTTTGGCAATCCCGTCAGTCGATTTGTGATAGCGAATATCGGTATAGCCTTCGGAGCAATCGTGCCATTCAACGGGGGCGTAGAGCATTGCTTCATCAAGAGAGATCATAGAATGTCCTTCAGTTAACTTGCCAGAATCTGCGCCAGACAGGCAATCACCGCCGCCGGGTTGTCCCGGTGCGCGTTGTGTCCGGCATGGTGAATAAGATGGAGATCCGCCGCGAGCGTCTGCGCGATGGCGCGAAACTTCGCGTCGCGCTCGCCGCACAGGTAGTGAAAAGGAAAATCGCGCGCCTGCAGAGACGCGCGCAGATCGGCCTGCGCGGCAAGGGAGGTTGCCTGCAGCATCGCCGCCAGCGTCGCGCCGTTGTTCCGGCTGCGTAAGGCGACCAATGACTCACGCTGCGCGGCATTCAGCGAAGCGAAGACCGGCTGCTGATACCAGTCGGCAAAGACCTGCTCAAGCGGCTCGCGGTGAAAACGTTCCGCCCAGGCGCGGTCATTGCTGCGCCGCACCTGCCGCGCCTCTACATCCTGCAGGCCCGGATGGCCGCCTTCAACGATCAGCCCGCGCATGCCTGCGCGCGGCTGGCTGGCGAAGTTCATTGCCACCCGGCCGCCCAGCGAGTAGCCGATCAGCCAATACTTATGTATGTTGTAACTATTAAACATAGACTGCAGCAGAGTATTGACCCCGGCAAAGTCCTGCACCGCGATATCCGCGGAGCCGCCGTGCCCCGGCAGATCGAGGTACAGCCGCGGCCAGGCGGGAAAGGCGTCGCCCACTTTCCGCCACTCGTTGCGGTCGCCGGAAAAACCGTGCAGAAACACCAGCCAGGGATAGCCCGGCTGGCCGTTGTCGACAGCAGCGCTGAGGATCACAGGCGACTTACCTGCGCCAGCAGCTGCTGGAGGGTCTGCGCGCCGTCGGTCTCATTGACCGCCAGCTCAATCACCGTCGCCCCTGCCCTGCGCCAGGCGCCGGCCAGCGCCTCATCCAGCGACGGCCAGTCATCAGGGCGATGATAGGCCAGGCCGAACATCGCCGCCGCGTGGCTGAAATCCACGTCCTGCGGCATTAAATAGAACTGACGGCGTTCGTCCTGCGGCGTCGGCAGCATAGAAAAAATCTGCCCGCCGTTGTTATTCACCACGATCAGCACCAGCGGCGCCGACGCCTGGCGCAGCAGGGCCAGCGAGTTGAGATCGTAGAGCGCGGAGAGATCGCCAACGATGGCCAGCGTCGGTCGGGCGCTGGCGCGCTGCACGCCGGCCGCAGTGGCGATCAGGCCATCGATACCGCTGGCGCCGCGGTTGCTGTAGACCGGATACCCGGCCGGTAGCTGCGCCAGGGCGTCGATCAGGCGCACCACCAGGCTGTTGCCAACAAACAATTGGCCCTGCTCCGGCAGATAGCGCCGAATACGCTGCGCCAGCTGCGCTTCGCCAAAAGGCTCGTTGCTGGCGACCACAGCCTGCCACGCCTGCCCGGCAAGCTGTGGGATCACCGTCGCCCACGGCTGGCGTTTCTCCGCCGGATGTAATTCGAGCCAGCGCTCAACGCTTGAGAGCAGACGGCGACCGCGGTGCTGCGCCGGGTCGAGGCGACCGGGCAGATTATCCACCAGCCAGTATTCATCCGGCTCGCAGGTCGCCTGCCACTGGAGCACGCGTTTGCCGGTCAGGCTGCTGCCGAGTTGCACGACGATCTGCGCCTGCGCCAGCTCGCTGACCGCTTTGCCGTTGCCCAGCCACAGGTCGGCGCACGGCAGCGGCTGCCCGGTCTGCGACAGGACATCGCCGATCAGCGGCCAGCCGAGGGTCTGCGCCCACTCAGCGACCTTTTTCCCTTCCGCGGCGCTCATTCTGCCCGCCACGACGACGCCGCGTTTTTGTCGCCAGAAGAACCAGTCGCGCTGCTTCTCGCTCTCTAACTGCAGCGCCTGGCGCAGCCAGGGTTTGTCGCTCTGCCACCAGTTGCCGAGCTGCTGCTGCCACTCCACGCCGGTCTCATCCATATCACCATACAGCGGTTCAGCGAACGGACAGTTAATATGCACCCCGCCGGCGTGCAGCGCGCCCAGCGCCTGGTCGATGGTTGAGACCAGCCAGCGGGCAGGAATATCCTGCGAGGGACGCGGCAAAGAAATCGTCTGCGCAGGATGGGAGGCAAACATCCCCGGCTGGCGGATAGCCTGGTTCGCGCCGCAGTCGATCAGCTCCGGCGGACGGTCGGCGGTTAACAGGATCAGCTTTTCACCGGTGAGCCCTGCCTCAATCAGCGCCGGATAGAGGTTTGCGGTGGCGGTCCCGGAGGTGACTATCACCGCCACCGGCTGCCGGCTGGCCTTCGCCAGTCCGAGCGCCAGGTGGCCGAGGCCGCGTTCGTCGAAATGGGTATGATGGATAAAGGCGCGGTTTTCCGCCGCCGCCAGGGTTAAGGGTGTCGAGCGCGAGCCCGGCGCGATGCAGATATGCTGCACGCCATGGCGCGTTAAAGCTTCCAGGATCACCGCCGCCCAGCGTCGGTTAAATGCGCTTACTGACATGAAATTGTCCGGTATCAAATATTGATGCTAAGTATAGATAAGGCAAAGTGACGTCGTTTTGATATGCATCGTCATTCAAGCTTTATGGACACAGCAGCGAGCGCAGCCCGGCCGCTTTGTTGTCAATCTCCTGCCACTCCTGCTGTGCATCAGAGCCGCTGACGATCCCCGCCCCGGCATACAGCCGCAGGGTGTCGTGGTTCACTTTCGCCGAACGCAGCGCCACGCAAAACTCGCTTTGCGCCAGTGACAGATACCCGGCGGACCCGGCGTACCATTCGCGGGAAAACGGTTCATGACGCTGAATGAACGCCAGCGCCGCCCGGCGCGGCAGGCCGGCCACCGCGGCGGTGGGCTGCAGCTGCAGCAGACAGCGGCTGTCGTCAGGCGCCGCCAGCTCGGTCCAGATGCAGCGTCGGAGATGCTGCACCTTACGCAGCCTCACCACCTGCGGCGGCAGGACGTCCAGCGTCGAGGCCTCACTCTGCAGGCGCTGGCAGATATCCTCTACTACCAGCATGTTTTCCCGCTGGTTTTTGTCGTCTTTCATCAGCCAGTCGGCCAGTTGCTGCGCCTTCGCGTCTTCCTGATGGTTCGCGACGGTCCCCGCCAGCGCTTCGGTGCGCAGCAGCGCGCCGCGCCGGCGCCACAGCCGTTCCGGCGTGGAGCCGAAAAATGCCTGCCGGGCATTGAACGCCATCAGGAAATGAAAACAGTTAAGATTGCTGCGCCGGCTAGCCGCCATGATGCTCACGGCGTCCAGCGGGGCGGCAAACTGCAGGTCGGTTGCCCGCGCCAGCACTACTTTATCCATTTCACCGGCGCTGATCGCCTTAGTCGCCCGCGCAATCATTGCCTGCCATTGAGGATAGTCGGATGAGTGGCGCTCGCTCAGCAACGGCGGTATGGCGCCGGGAGTCGCCTGAGTGGTTGTCAGGCTGGCGAGAAACGCGCGGGCCGTCGCGGCATCCTCACGCAGGGAGATATCACTATGCAGCACCAGCCGCAGCACGGCCCTGCCGCCGCACCGGCGCCACTCCAGACGCGGCAGCGCCAGGCTGCCCTGCTGCGGTTCAAACGCATTCAGGCCGCAGATACGCAGATCCTGCCGGCCGGCCTGGCGTAAAAAGCGGTTCGCCGCGTCGAGCGAGGTAAAGGTTTTTACCGCCCCCAGCGTCGCCAGTTCCTCATCGCCATTGCGCTGCTGCCAGTAAAACTGCGGCCATTGCGCCTGCTGGCCGCACCATAGTAGCGGATCGAAGGCATCATTCAGCGGAAAGGCAACATCGATAATTCGCGTGCCGGGCGAGTCTGGAAATGACTCGCCCAGGCCGTCTTGCAAACGGGCCAGCGCAGTGGAAACAGACAGCACGCAAACCTCCACGGTAGTAAAACCCCACATTATAAGGGGTTCGACGACGGAATAGCAGTACCCATGATGAGGGAGCGGGTATTATCTTACCCGCTCGCCGGGCCAGAGCTGCGCGTGGACGAGGGTGCAGAGGAGTCAGACAGCGCGCTTTTCTCGCGCCATGCCAATGTGGGGGATGCCATCCTCATCATAGACCTCGGTCACCGGCGTAAAACCGAAGTGGGCGTAAAAGGATTGCAGGTGCGCCTGCGCCCCGAGGTAAATCGCCTTTTGCGGCCAGTGCTGCTGACAGCTGGCCAGCGCCTGCTCCATCAGCTGATAGCCGAGCTTCGCACCACGGGCGGCGGGGCTGACGATGACCCGGCCAATCACCACCGGCGCAAACTCCTCTTCGCTTTTGAGGATCCGCGCGTAGGCCACCAGTTCGCCATCGCGCCAGCCGAGCAGATGGCGATTTTCACCAACCAAATCATCGCCGTCGACATCCTGATAGACGCACTGCTGCTCTACGACAAAGACTTCACTGCGCAATTTCAGCAGCGCATACAGCTGGGGAACGGTGAGTTCACTATGGTGGAGATCCTGCCAGGTCATCATCTGCTGCTCCTTATTGATATACTGATACTTTGCGACTCGCCCTGAGGACACTGGACGATGGAATTAACTTTTTTGGGGACATCCGCCGGGGTGCCGACCCGCACGCGTAATATGACGTCGATAATACTCAATTTGCAACAGCCGACCCGCGCCGAAATGTGGTTGTTTGACTGCGGCGAAGGGACCCAGCATCAGTTTCTTCACACGCCCTACCATCCCGGCAAACTGAATAAGATTTTTATTACCCATCTGCACGGCGACCACTTGTTCGGCCTGCCCGGCCTGCTGTGCAGCCGCTCGATGCAGGGAAACTCCCTGCCCCTCACCCTCTACGGGCCAAAAGGACTCAAAGAGTTTGTTGAGACCGCGCTGCGCCTGAGCGGTTCGTGGACCGACTATCCGCTCACCATCATCGAAGTCGGCCCTGGTCTGGTGTTCGACGAAGAGGGCTATCGGGTCACCGCGTATCCGCTCAGCCATCCGGTGGAGTGCTATGGGTATCGCATTGCGCAGCATGACAAGCCCGGCACCCTCGACGCCGCCCAGCTGATTGCCGATGGCGTGCCTCCCGGGCCGCTGTTCCATCAACTCAAGCGCGGACAGCGCGTCACGCTGGCAGATGGCCGGGTCATCGACGGCAGCCGCTATCTGGGGCCAGCGACCCCGGGTAAAACGCTGGCCATCTTCGGCGATACCGCCCCCTGCCCGCAGGCGCTGGAGATGGCTCGCGGGGCGGATGTGATGGTCCACGAAACCACCCTTGAGCAGGCGATGGCGGAGAAAGCCAATAGCCGCGGCCACTCTTCCAGTCAGCAGACCGCGGCGCTTGCCAAAGAAGCGGGGGTCGGTACGCTGATCGCCACCCACTTTAGCTCGCGCTACGATGCCGAAGGCTGTCTGCGTATGCTGGCGGAATGCCGGGAGATTTTCCCTAACACGCTGCTGGCGGAAGATTTTATGGTCTACAAGATGGCGTAAAATCCGGGCATAAAAAAACCGCCATCCCGGCGGTTTTTTATTGAGTCAATCAACTTACATCAGCGGCGTCGCCAGCTGCACGATGCTAATCAGCGGCTGCGGCCAGATACCGAGCACTAGCACCAGCAGCGCGGAGATCAGCACCACGATACCGCCGGCGCTGTACTGCCAGTTTGACGGCGCATCGCGATTCAGCTGCTCCGGCGCGCTCAGGTACAGGCTCACTGCCACGCGCAGGTAGTAGTAGAGACCGATCGCCGAGCCGACAACCACCGCGGCAACCAGCCACCACAGATGCGCATGCACACCGACGGCCAGCACGTAGAACTTACCGATAAAGCCGAGGGTCATCGGGATACCGGCCAGGGAGAGCATCATCACCGTCATCACAGCCGACAGGATCGGACGGTGCCAGAACAGGCCGCGGTAGGAGAACAGCGAGTCAGCATCCGGACCGCGGTACGGGCTGGACATCAGGCTGACCACGCCGAACGCGCCGAGGCTGCTGAACAGGTAACCGGCCAGGTAAACGCCCACGGCTTCCATCGACATTTCACCGCTCTGCAGGGCAATCAGCGCCACCAGCAGATAGCCGAGATGGGAGATGGAAGAGTAACCGAGCAGGCGCTTAATGTTGGTCTGGCTCAGGGCCATCAGGTTACCGAAGATGATAGAGGCGAAGGCGATCAGGCCCAGCACCACGCGTACCGCTTCGCTGTTGCCCACCGGCATGTACAGGAACAGACGCATCACTACGCCGAAGATAGCGATCTTGCTGGCGGTCGCCAGGAAGGTGGAGACCGGCGCAGGCGCCCCCTGGTAAACGTCCGGAGTCCACAGGTGGAACGGCACCAGCGACAGTTTAAAGCCAAGACCGACGATCATCAGACCGAGGCCCGCCAGCAGCAGCGGCTCGTGCAGCATGTTGTCCGCCAGGCTTTTGCCCAGCGCGAGGAAGGACAGGTTGCCGGAGTTCGCATACACCAGCGCCATACCGAACAGCAGGAAGGACGAAGCTGCCGCGGAGAGGATGGTGTATTTGATGCTCGCTTCCAGCGAACGCTTCTGGCGGAAGGCGTAACCAACCAGGCCGAACAGCGGCAGCGAAATCAGCTCAATACCGAGGAACAGCGCCGCCAGATGATTCGCACCGGCCAGCAGAATGCCGCCCAGGGCGGCGATCAGCACCAGCAGGTAGAACTCTTCTTTGTTGTCCTTGTAACCCTCAAGCCACGGGTAGGCGAAAGTACAGGTCGCGAGGCTCGCCAGCAGCACCAGACCGGTGTAAAGCATGGCGTAGCCGTCAACGCGGATCAGCGGCGTGACGTCCATCGCCCCGTTCTGGCCGACGAACCAGAGCGAGACCAGCGCGGCGTTAAGTCCAAGAACCGACAGCGTGGCATTGAGAAAATGATTGCGTCGCCACGCAATGGAGAGCATCACAACCACCACCGTCAAGCCGACGATCAGCAGCGGTAGCAGTGCGATCAGTTGTTGTGGAGTTATTGTCATGGCGAATTACGGCCTTGTAGTAGAAACAGAATTAACAAACCACTGCTGAATGTTGCTCATCGCAGCATGCGAGGTGTCGAGGATCGGCTGCGGGAAGAAGCCCAACAGCACCAGCAGCACCACCAGCAGCAGGATGATAGACAGTTCACGCAGGGACATCCCCGGCAACTCTTTCGCCGCCACTTCGCTCTTCGCTTTACCGAAGTAAGCGCGATGTAACATCGACAGCGAGTAAACGGACGCGAATACCAGACCAAAGGTGGAGATGACGGTGATCGTCGGCACCACTTTATAGCTGCCGAACAGGATCATAAATTCGCCGACGAAGTTACCGGTGCCCGGCATCCCCAGAGTGGCGACCGCGAAGAACATCGACATCGCCGGCAGCCATTTAATTTTGCTCCACAGACCGCCCATTTGGCGCATATCGCGGGTATGCAGACGTTCGTACAGCTGGCCGCAGAGAATAAACAGACCCGCCGCGGACAGACCGTGAGCAATCATCTGGATCACCGCTCCCTGATAGGCCAGCTGGCTGCCGGTGTAGATAGCAATCAGCACGAAGCCCATGTGGGACACGGAAGTGTAGGCGATCAGGCGTTTAATATCGGTCTGGGCGAAGGCCATCCACGCGCCGTAGAAGATACCAATCACGCCCAGCCACATGGCGATGGGTGCAAACTCGGCGGAGGCATTCGGGAACAGCGGCAGCGCAAAGCGCAGCAGACCGTAGGCGGCGGTTTTCAGCAGGATCCCCGCGAGGTCGACAGAGCCGGCGGTCGGCGCCTGGGAGTGAGCGTCCGGCAGCCAGCCGTGCAGCGGCACCACCGGCATTTTCACCGCGAAGGCGATGAAGAAGCCGAGCATCAGCAGGTATTCCACGCCGTGAGACATTGGGGTTTTCAGCAGATCTTCATAGTTGAAGGTCCACACGCCGGTGGCGTTGAAGTGGACGAAGGCCAGCGCCAGAATGGCAATCAGCATCACCAGACCGCTCGCCTGGGTATAGATGAAGAACTTGGTGGCCGCTGTGATACGCGTTTTACCGTCCGAGGCTTTGTGGCCCCACAGCGCGATCAGGAAGTACATCGGCACCAACATCATTTCCCAGAAGAAGAAGAACAGGAACATGTCGATGGCGAGGAACACGCCGATAACGCCGCCCAGGATCCACATCAGGTTGAGGTGGAAGAAGCCCTGGTATTTTTCGATTTCACGCCACGAACAGAGCACCGCCAGCACGCCGAGGAGACCGGTCAGCACCACCATCAGCAGCGACAGGCCGTCGATCGCCAGATGGATGCTAATGCCGAAGCGTGGGATCCACGGCAGCACGAATTCCGACTGCCATTGCGGAATACCCGCGGATTGCGTCAGAGAATAGCCGCCCTGCATCCACAGCTGCAGGCCAAGCACCAGCGTCAGTCCCATGGTAATCAGCGCGATCCAGCGCGGCACTTTCACGCCAAAGCGTTCGGTCTGCCAGCACAGGAAGCCGCCGATAAAGGGAATTAATATTAGCCAGGGTAGTAACATGGCGATTTTTATTCCTTGTTAAAGTCCCGTTCAGGACCGATTTTCAACGAATTCGACTACATTCACGTTTGAGTGCGGTTTGTTGTGTCGGGTGGCGCTTCGCTTACCCGACCTACGGTCTCGTAGGCCCGGTAAGCGAAGCGCCACCGGGCAAAACCGCGCGATCAAATCAACGCAATACCATCAGCAGCGCCAGCACCACCACCGCGCCGATGCTCATTGAAGCCACATACCAGCGCAGATAACCGTTCTCGCTCACCAGCAGGCCTTTGCCTGCGAAGCGGGAAAGGATCGCCGGGATATTCATCAACGAGTTCAGCGGATCGCGTTTCAGCAGCCAGGCAATACCGAGGAATGGTTTTACGAACACCTTGTCGTATAACCAGTCGAAGCCCCAGGCATGGAACCACCAGGTACCGAAGAAGCGGCCAGGCGCACTGTTGGCGATGGAGGTCACCAGCGTGCGTTTGCCCAGCCACAGCCATGCAGCGATCAGAATCCCGGCAATGGCGATGATCCCGGAGGCAATCTCCAGCGTCATCACGCTACCGTGGGCGAGCTCAGTGGTCTGCGGCAGTACGCCTTCCAGCGGCGGCACAATCAGCGCGCCAACGAAGGTGGATAGTACCAGCAGCACAATCAGCGGCAGATGATGGGTAATCCCCTTCCCTGCGTGCGCGTGAATTTGCTCTTTACCGTGGAATACGATGAAAATCATCCGGAAGGTGTACAGCGAGGTCATAAAGGCGCCGACCAGGCCTGCCACCATCAGATTGATATGGCCATTGGCCATCGCGCCTGCCAGAATCTCATCCTTACTGAAGAAGCCTGCGGTGATAAGCGGCAGTGCGGACAGCGCCGCGCCCCCCACCAGGAAGCAGACGTATACCAGCGGAATCGATTTGCGCAGGCCGCCCATCTTGAAGATGTTCTGTTCGTGATGGCAGGCCAGAATGACCGAACCAGACGACAGGAACAGCAGCGCTTTAAAGAACGCGTGAGTCATCAGGTGGAAAATCGCCGCGTCCCATGCCTGCACGCCCAGCGCGAGGAACATGTAGCCAATCTGGCTCATGGTAGAGTAGGCGAGAACGCGTTTGATATCGGTCTGCACCAGCGCGGCGAAGCCCGCCAACACCAGGGTGACCGCCCCGACGATACCGACCAGATGCAGCACTTCCGGCGTCATCAAGAACAGGCCGTGGGTACGGGCGATCAGATAGACGCCCGCGGTGACCATGGTCGCGGCGTGGATCAGCGCAGAGACCGGCGTCGGACCCGCCATCGCATCGGCAAGCCACGTTTGCAGCGGCAGCTGGGCGGATTTACCGACCGCGCCGCCAAGCAGCATCAGCGTCGCCCACTGCAGCGTGGTGCTGCCGTTAGCGAAGTGCTGCGGCGCCAGCTCCACCATTTCGCGGAAGTTCAGGGTGCCCAGTTCGTTATAAAGAATGAACAGCGCGAAGGCGAGGAACACGTCGCCGACGCGGGTCACCACAAACGCTTTCATCGCTGCGGCGCCGTTCTTCGGATCGGTGTAGTAGAAACCGATCAGCAGGTAAGAACAGAGGCCCACGCCTTCCCAACCGAGGTACATCAGCAGCAGGTTATCGGCCAGTACCAGAACCACCATGCTGGCGATAAACAGGTTGGTATAGGCGAAGAAGCGGGAATATCCCTCTTCACCGCGCATGTACCAGGAGGCGAACATGTGGATCAGGAAGCCGACGCCGGTAACTACGGAGAGCATGGTCAGCGACAGGCCGTCCAACACCAGGTTGAAGCCGATGTTGAAATCACCGACCGACATCCAGGTCCACAGCGGCACGCTGACCGCCTGTTTGCCGTTAGCGAAAAAGTCGACGCCAACGTACGCGGTGACCAGCGCCGCCAGGCCTACCGAGCCCATGCCAACGGCGGCGGAAAGATTTTCCGACCAGCGCCCGCGGGAGAAGGCCAGCAGCACAAAGCCAATCAATGGCAAAAGAATGGTTAAGGCAAGCATGTTCATCCACGCAACTCACTTACTGAATCGATGTTCAGGTTCTGGCGGCGACGATGGAGCTGCAGCAGCAGCGCCAGGCCGATACTCGCTTCCGCAGCCGCGAGGCTGATGGCGAGGATATACATTATCTGACCATCTGCCTGACCCCAGTAGCTACCCGCCACCACAAAGGCCAGCGCGGCGGCGTTAATCATGATTTCCAGGCTAATCAACATAAACAGCAGATTGCGGCGGATCACCAGCCCCGTCAGACCAAGCACAAACAGGATGGCCGCGAGGATCAGTCCATGTGTTAAGGGGATCATGCGTGTTCCTCCGTTTTTCGTTTGTCGCTGTCGTTCAGACGGTTGCTCAGCACCTCGCCGGCGCGCTCTTCGCGACCAATGTGGAAGGCAACCACCAGGCCCGCCAGCAGCAGCATGGAGGCCAGCTCCACCGCCAGGACGTACGGCCCAAACAGCGCAATGCCCACTTCTTTGGCGTTAATCGCCGCACCGTCGATACCCTGGTCGTTAATGCCCAGGATGGCGTAAACGATAACCACCAGCAGCACCGCGGAGAGGATGGCCGGGCCAATCCAGATCCCCGGCTGCAGCCACTTGCGCTCCTGTTCGATCTCGGTGCCGCCCAGGTTGAGCATCATCACCACGAAGACGAACAGCACCATAATGGCCCCGGCGTAGACGATGATTTCCAGCGCTCCGGCGAAGTACGCGCCCAGCGAGAAGAACACCCCGGCAATCGCCAGCAGCGAAATAATCAGGTACAGCAGCGCATGCACCGGATTGGTGTGGGTGACGACCCGCAAGGTTGCGAGGATGGCTATCAGGCCACAGATATAAAAAGCGAATTCCATTGCCCCTCTCCTTACGGTAACAGGCTCTTGACGTCGATTGGCTTAGCTTCATTTTCCGCTTCGCCCTTATCTTTGCCGTCGATTGCCATACCCGCCATCCGGTAGAAGTTATATTCCGGGTATTTGCCCGGACCGGAAATCAGCAGATCCTCTTTTTCGTACACCAGATCCTGACGCTTGTATTCACCCAGCTCGAAGTCCGGGGTCAACTGGATCGCCGTGGTCGGGCACGCTTCTTCGCACAGGCCGCAGAAGATGCAGCGTGAGAAGTTGATGCGGAAGAACTCCGGATACCAGCGGCCGTCTACCGTCTCTGCTTTCTGCAGCGAGATACAGCCCACCGGGCAAGCTACCGCACACAGGTTACAGGCGACGCAGCGCTCTGCACCGTCCGGATCGCGGGTCAGCACGATGCGACCGCGATAGCGCGGCGGCAGGTAGACCGGCTCTTCCGGATACATCCGGGTTTCACGTTTGGCGAAGGCATGCAGACCAATCATCCAGATACTACGGACCTGGGTGCCGAACCCCACCAATAATTCTTTTAAGGTCATGTTCAATTCACCCCTTATTGCGCCTGCCAGAGAATGACAGCCGCCGTTACCAACAAGTTGACCAGCGTTAACGGCAGGCATACCTTCCAGCCAAAGGACATTACCTGGTCATAGCGCGGACGCGGTAATGATGCGCGGATCAAAATGAACATCATCATGAAGAACGCGGTTTTCAGCGCGAACCAGATGAAAGGAGGTAACCACGGGCCATTCCAGCCGCCGAAGAACAGCGTGACGATCAGCGCTGAAACGGTGACGATACCGATGTATTCCCCGACGAAGAACAGACCGAATTTCATGCCGGAATATTCAATGTGGTAACCATCGGCCAGTTCCTGCTCCGCTTCCGGCTGGTCGAACGGGTGACGGTGACACACCGCCACGCCGGCGATGGCGAAAGTCACGAAGCCGAAGAACTGCGGGATAACGTTCCACAGATGCGCCTGGTTGTTAACGATATCGGTCATATTGAATGACCCCGCCTGCGCCACCACGCCCATCAGGGAGAGACCGAGAAACACTTCGTAGCTCAGGGTCTGCGCGGAAGCACGCATCGCCCCCAGCAGCGAGTATTTGTTATTGCTCGACCAACCGGCGAACAGCACCGCGTAGACCGCCAGGCCTGCCATCATCAGGAAGAAGAGGATGCCGATGTTCAGGTCGGCCACCACCCACGTCGGGCTAACCGGCACGATAGCGAAGGCCAGCAGCAGCGAGGTAAAGGCGATAACCGGCGCCAGAGTAAAGATCACGCGATCGGAGAAGCGCGGGATCCAGTCCTCTTTAAAGAACATCTTGATCATGTCGGCGACCAGCTGCAGCGAACCGCCCCAGCCGACGCGGTTAGGTCCGTAGCGGTTCTGGAACAAGCCGAGCAGACGACGCTCGCCGAAGCTCATGAACGCGCCGCAGGTGACAACCACCAGCAGAATGACCACGGCCTTCAGGATGCTTAACAGAATGTCGATAAGATCCGGCGTTAACCAGCTCATGCTTTCGCCTCCTGCAGTGAATCAATACGCGATCCGGTCAGCACCGGCGCAATGCCCGGCATGCCCATCGGTAAGCCAACCTGTCCCGCGGTCAGGCCTTCAGAGATAACCAGCGGCAGACGCAGGGTCTGGCCTTCCACGCTAAAGGAGAGCATTGCCCCTGGGTTGACGCCAAGCTTCGCGGCATCCGCCGGGTTCAGCTTGATGTACGGCTCAGGCATCCGGCTCTGGAACACCGGCGCGCGCTGAGACAGCTCATCGCTGCCGAACAGATGGTAGTACGGCGCAATTCGCCATTTGCCCTCTTCCGCCTGGAAGCTGGCCGGCACCGCCGTGAAGTACTCCAGTCCGCTGGCGGACGCTTCAAACAGACGAACGCCCGGATCGCCGTGGCGCAGTTTCCCGCCCACTTCATCCTGGAACTTGTTCCATGCCTGCGGGGAGTTCCAGCCCGGCGCCCAGGCGAACGGGATCTGCGAACGCGGGGCGGACGGCTGGTTGTTCCCTTCCATGGAGAAGGCGAACATCGTGTCTTTATCCTGCGGCTGACGCGGCTCGTGCACGCTGATGTTAGCGCGCATCGCCGTGCGGCCGCTGTAGCGGTGCGGTTCACGCGCCAGCTTCTGGCCGCGAATGCGGAAGGTCGCATCCGGCGCGGCGTCTTTAATGCCCGCCAGCTGCGGCAGCGCCGCAATCGCCGCATCAATGACGTGGTCCAGCTGAGTCCAGTCAACCTGACGGTTGTTGACGGTGCTGTGCAGCGAATGCAGCCAGCGCCAGCTTTCCAGCATTACGGTTTTCGCGTCGTAGTAAGCCGGATCGTAAACCTGGAAGAAACGTTGGGCGCGGCCTTCGTTGTTCACCACGGTACCGTCGCTTTCCGCAAAGCTTGCCGCGGAGAGCACCAGGTGCGCTTTGTCCATAATCGCGGTGCGCTGATGATCCACCACCATCACCAGCGGCGCTTTCGCCAGCGCAGCGTCAACGCGCGCGGCGGAAGCATGACGGTGAAGGTCGTTTTCCAGCACGATAACCGCGTCTGCGGCGCCGCTTTCCAGTTCGTCCAGCGCCTCTTCAAGCGAGCCGCCGCCGATCATGCCCAGTCCGACGCTGTTAACCGCCCGGGCGACCATGGTCACCCCGACATCGGCGCCGCGGCCTTTCAGAGCTTTCGCCACGTTAGCGGCGGCCTGGATGATCTCCATGCTGCCGGCGTTGGTCCCGGAGATGATCAGCGGTTTTTTCGCCCCGGCCAGCGCCTGAACGATAACGTCGACTTTACCCTGCAGGTCCTGGCTCAGGCCGTCAACCGCCGGCGCGCTGTCGTCCAGCGCATGGGCAATAGCAAAGCCGAGACGCGCCTGATCTTCTACCGGCGCGCGGTAGGTCCACGCCGCGATGTCATCCAGGCGGGTGTCATCGACGTTGGTGACGAATAGCGGGTGCTTGGCGCGCTGGCCGATGTTGAGGATCGCGGCGATCTGCCAGTCGGCCACTTTCTGCGCCGCCGCCATTTCGCGTGCTTTCCCTTTCACTGCCTGGCGTACCGCCAGGGCCACGCGCGCGCCGGTCTGGGTAATGTCTTCGCCCAGCACCAGTACCGTATCGTAGGATTCGATATCGCGCAGGCTTGGCGTGTGGATCCCGCCCTCGCGCAGCACTTTCAGCATCATCTGCAGGCGCGCTTGTTCGCCTTTGGCGATGCCGGTATAGAAGTTGTCGGCGCCCACCAGCTCGCGCAGCGCGAAGTTGCTTTCAATGCTGGCGCGCGGGGAACCGATGCCGATCACTTTCTTCGACTGGCGCAGGATATCCGCCGCCCCCTGCATCGCCTGCTCGGCGTTAAGGGTGATCAGATCGTCGCCGCGGCGCTGCACCGGCTGACGCGGACGGTCTTTCAGGTTCACGTAGCCATAGCCGAAACGACCGCGGTCGCAGAGGAAGTAGCGGTTCACGGTACCGTTATAGCGGTTTTCGATACGACGCAACTCGCCATAGCGTTCGCCCGGGCTGATGTTACAGCCGATGGAACACTGCTGGCAGATGCTCGGCGCAAACTGCATGTCCCACTTACGGTTATAGCGCTCGGAGTGGGTTTTGTCGGTGAAAACGCCGGTCGGGCAGACTTCCACCAGGTTGCCGGAGAACTCGCTCTCCAGGGTGCCATCTTCCGGGCGGCCGAAGTAGACGTTGTCGTGCGCGCCATAGACGCCCAGATCGGTGCCGTCGGCATAATCTTTGTAGTAGCGCACGCAGCGGTAGCAGGCGATGCAGCGGTTCATTTCGTGCGAAATAAACGGCCCCAGATCCTGATTGCGGTGGGTACGCTTGGTGAAACGATAGCGGCGGAAGCTATGACCGGTCATCACCGTCATATCCTGCAGGTGGCAGTTGCCGCCCTCTTCGCAGACCGGGCAGTCGTGCGGGTGGTTAGTCATCAACCACTCCACCACGCTTTCGCGGAACTGCTTCGCTTCGCTGTCGTCGATAGAAATAAAGGTGCCGTCGGATGCCGGAGTCATACAGGACATCACCAGGCGACCACGCGTGTCTTCCGCGTTCTGATATTGCTTCACCGCACACTGGCGGCAAGCACCGACGCTCCCTAGCGCCGGGTGCCAGCAAAAGTAGGGAATATCAAGACCAAGAGAGAGACAAGCCTCTAGCAGGTTGTCCGCCCCGTTGACCTCGTATTCTTTGCCGTCTACATGAATCGTAGCCATTTGCGTGCTTCCAAAAATAAAAAACCTTTAGATTACCAGCGCGTCTTAAGCAGGTTCGGCTGAATCCCGTTGATTGCATGGGTATTGCTGAACTGCTGCTTAATGCCAGCCTCGAATTCTTCGCGGAAATATTTAATCGCGCTCTGTAGCGGCTCGACCGCGCCCGGCGCGTGCGCGCAGAAGGTTTTACCCGGGCCCAGGAATCGACACAGTTGCTCAAGGGTTTCGATATCGCCAGGCTGGCCTTCGCCGCGCTCCAGGGCGCGCAGGATCTTCACGCTCCACGGCAGACCATCGCGGCACGGCGTACACCAGCCGCAGGACTCGCGGGCAAAGAACTCTTCAAGGTTGCGCACCAGCGAGACCATGTTGATCTCGTGGTCAACGGCCATCGCCAGCGAGGTGCCCAGACGGCTGCCCGCTTTACCAATGCTTTCGAATTCCATCGGCAGATCGAGGTGCGCTTCGGTGAGGAAGTCGGTCCCTGCTCCACCCGGTTGCCAGGCTTTAAACTTCAGGCCATCGCGCATACCGCCGGCGTAATCTTCGAGGATCTCGCGGGCAGTGGTGCCGAACGGCAGCTCCCAGACGCCCGGATTCTTCACCCGGCCGGAGAAGCCCATCAGCTTGGTGCCAGCATCTTTGCTGGTGGAAATGTTCTGGTACCACTCGACGCCGTTGGCGAGGATCGCTGGCACGTTGCACAGGGTTTCTACGTTGTTGACGCAGGTCGGCTTGCCCCAGACGCCGGAGCTCGCCGGGAACGGCGGCTTGGATCGCGGGTTGGCGCGGCGGCCTTCCAGAGAGTTGATCAGCGCCGTCTCTTCGCCGCAGATATAGCGCCCTGCCCCGGTGTGCACGAACAGCTCGAAGTCAAACCCGGTGCCGAGGATGTTTTTCCCCAACAGACCCGCTTCGGTGGCTTCAGCAATCGCGCGACGCAGATGCTGGGCTGCTTCAATATATTCCCCGCGCAGGAAGATGTAGCCGCGGTACGCTTTCAGCGCAAACGCGGAGATCAGCATGCCTTCCACCAGCAGGTGCGGCAGCTGCTCCATCAGCAGGCGGTCTTTATAGGTGCCCGGCTCCATTTCATCGGCGTTACACAGCAGGTAACGGATGTTCATGGATTCGTCTTTCGGCATCAGGCTCCACTTCAGACCAGTGGAGAAGCCCGCGCCGCCGCGCCCTTTCAGGCCAGCGTCTTTTACCGCCGTGACAATCTCATCCGGGGCCATCCCGGTCAGGGCTTTACGCGCCCCTTCATAGCCATTTTTACTGCGATACTCGTCCAGCCACACCGGCTGCTTGTCGTCGCGCAGGCGCCAGGTGAGCGGATGCGTTTCCGCAGTACGAATTACAGTTTTCATTTGTACTGCTCCAGCAGGTCAGGAATTGCCTCCGGCGTCAGATGGCTGTGAGTATCCTCATCAATCATCATGGTCGGTCCCTTGTCGCAGTTACCCAGGCAGCAGGTCGGCAGCAGGGTAAAGCGGCCATCAAAGGTGGTCTGCCCCGGCTTGATATTCAGTTTCTTCTCAATGGCGGCCTGAATACCCTGATAGCCGGTGATGTGGCATACCACGCTGTCGCAGTAGCGGATCACGTGACGGCCAACCGGCTGGCGGAAAATCTGGCTGTAGAACGTCGCCACGCCTTCCACGTCGCTGGCCGGGATCCCCAGCACATCGGCGATAGCGTAGATCGCGCCATCCGGCACCCAGCCGCGCTGTTTCTGAACGATTTTCAGCGCTTCGATGGACGCCGCACGCGGGTCTTCGTAGTGGTGCTTCTCGTGCTCAATAGCCTCACGCTCTGCCGCACTCAGCTCAAAAGCCTCGGTTTGTGGTTGTTGATTCTCGTGCATAATTAGCGGTCCACGTCTGACATAACAAAATCGATACTACCCAGATAGACGATCAGGTCGGATACCAGGCTGCCGCGGATCGCCGACGGGATCTGCTGCAGGTGCGCAAAGCTCGGCGTACGCACGCGGGTACGGTAGCTCATGGTGCTGCCGTCGCTGGTCAGGTAGTAACTGTTGATCCCTTTGGTCGCCTCAATCATCTGGAAAGATTCGTTGGCCGGCATCACCGGGCCCCACGATACCTGCAGGAAGTGGGTGATCAGGGTTTCGATATGCTGCAGCGTGCGCTCTTTCGGCGGCGGCGTGGTCAGCGGGTGATCCGCTTTGAACGGGCCTTCCGGCATGTTATCGAGGCACTGTTGAAGAATGCGCAGACTCTGGCGCAGCTCTTCTACTTTCAGCATCACGCGGGTGTAGCAGTCTGAGACGCCCCCCCCGGTCGGGACTTCGAAGTCGAAGTTTTCATAGCCAGAGTAAGGACGCCATTTACGCACGTCGAAGTCGATACCGGTGGCGCGCAGGCCTGCGCCGGTGGTGCCCCACTCCAGCGCCTCTTTGGCGGTATAGGCTGCCACGCCGACGGAACGGCCTTTCAGAATGGTGTTGCGCAGGGCGGCCTTCTCATAGGAGTCCAGACGCTTCGGCATCCACTCGAGGAACTCACGCAGCAGGCGATCCCAGCCACGCGGCAGATCGTGCGCGACGCCGCCGATGCGGAACCACGCCGGGTGCATACGGAACCCGGTAATCGCTTCCACCAGATCGTAAATTTTCTGCCGATCGGTAAAGGCGAAGAAGACCGGCGTCATCGCGCCGACGTCCTGAATAAAGGTCGAGATATACAGCAGGTGGCTGTTGATGCGGAACAGCTCGGAGAGCATCACGCGGATCACGTTCACGCGATCCGGTACGGTGATCCCAGCCAGTTTTTCCACCGCCAGCACGTACGGCATCTCGTTGACGCAGCCGCCGAGATATTCAATACGGTCGGTATACGGGATGTAGCTGTGCCAGGACTGACGCTCGCCCATCTTCTCGGCGCCGCGGTGGTGATAACCGATATCCGGTACGCAGTCGACGATCTCTTCGCCGTCCAGTTGCAGAATAATGCGGAACGCACCATGCGCCGATGGGTGGTTCGGACCGAGGTTGAGGAACATGAAGTCCTCGTTGTCGGTGCCGCGCTTCATGCCCCACTCTTCCGGTTTAAAGGTCAGCGCCTCCATCTCCAGATCCTGTTTGGCTTTGGTCAGCTCAAACGGGTCGAACTCGGTGGCACGCGCCGGATAATCTTTACGCAGCGGGTGACCTTCCCAGGTCGGCGGCATCATGATGCGACGCAGGTTCGGGTGACCATCGAAGGTAATGCCAAACATTTCCCAGGTTTCACGCTCATACCAGTTGGCGTTGGGGAACAGTTTGGTGAAGGTCGGCAGATGCAGATCGTTTTCCGACAGCGCCACCTTGAGCATGATGTCGCGGTTGCGATCGATGGAGATCAGGTGATAGAAAACGGAAAAATCCGCGGCGGGCAGGCCATCGCGGTGCGTGCGCAGACGTTCGTCCATGCCGTGCAGGTCAAACAGCATCACGTAAGGCTTCGGCAATTTCTTCAGGAAATCACCCACCTCCAGCAGCTGTTCACGCTTCACCCATACCACCGGTACGCCGGTACGGGTTGGCTGAATGGTAAAGGCATCCGGCCCAAAGCGGTTGCGCAGTTCGCCAATCACCGGGTCATCAAGGTGATCGCGGGTTTGCCAGGCTGGTGCGGCGTCATGCGCGGTTAAATCGGTCATATTGTTCACCATTGCAAAAGGTCCGTGGTGACTGCCGGCGAGACTTCGCGCTGTTGTAGATTGATTTGCGAAGTGGTTCTCCCGCCCGCAGGCGCAAATTAAATCTCGTCCGGCGTCCGCAGATTGGTCACTGCAATACGTTCGCCGCGTTTACGCTCGCGTTCCGACTGCATATTGGCGCGATAAACGCCCTGATCGCCAACCACCCATGAGAGCGGACGACGTTCTTTACCAATGGACTCCTGCAGCAGCATCAGCGCCTGCATATAGGCCTCCGGACGCGGCGGGCAGCCCGGGATGTACACATCGACCGGAATGAATTTATCCACGCCCTGGACGACGGAATAGATGTCGTACATCCCGCCTGAGTTGGCGCAGGCGCCCATGGAGATCACCCACTTCGGCTCCAGCATCTGATCGTAGAGACGCTGAATAACCGGCGCCATTTTGGTAAAGCAGGTTCCCGCGACCACCATCAGGTCCGCCTGACGCGGAGAGGCGCGCAGAACTTCTGCCCCAAAACGCGCAACGTCATGCACCGCAGTGAATGACGTCACCATTTCCACATAACAGCAAGAAAGGCCGAAGTTGTACGGCCAAATTGAGTTCTTACGGCCCCAGTTCACCATGTCATGCAGCGCGTGTTCGAGTTTCCCCATATACACGCTTTTATTGACTTCCTGCTCCAGAGGATCGGTAACGATCTCCTGTTTCTGCAGGGGGTAACGGTCGTTCTCACCGTTAGGATCTATGCGGGTGAGCGT
>NZ_JH414798.1:0-53911 GCF_000238715.1 Klebsiella sp. 4_1_44FAA | reverse complement strand
ATCTCCTGTTTCTGCAGGGGGTAACGGTCGTTCTCACCGTTAGGATCTATGCGGGTGAGCGTATAATCCATCTTATTGCCTCGCTTTTACTGCATATGACGGTTAGTGGGACTGTCTGTTTCCGGGTTAACCAGCGTGCGACGGGAACGCGCAGGCGTCCAGTCCAGTGCGCCGATGCGAACGAGATAAACCAGACCAGCCAGTAGCACTAAAATGAAAATTGCGGCTTCCACAAAGCCGACCCAGCCGCTCTCGCGGATAGAGGTCGACCATGCGTAGAGATACAGGGCTTCCACGTCGAAGATAACGAAGAACATGGCAACCAGATAAAACTTCGCAGAAAGACGTAAGCGGGCCGAACCGACGGAGTCGATCCCCGATTCAAACGGCGTGTTTTTACTACGCGCGCGCGCGCGACCGCCAAGGTACCAGCCGCCGACGAGCATGAGGCAGCACAGGCCGATAGCGATGATGAGAAATATAGCGAATGCCCAATGATGAGCGATGACTTCAGTGGATGTTGACATACGCATTGCTTAACCAAAAAAGTGTAGCGCCAAAACCCTCTGCTCTTACTGGCAGATGAACGCCACAGCGTTTCACGGGAGGAATAAAAAATAACCGTGCAAAAAAGCGTCCCTGGTCGATGTGAGAAGCCCAGATGCCGTGGCTTTTTACCCCTTTCTTTAACCTTTTGTCAACTTTAACAAAAGTTTTCATAACATTAATTTACATTGGAATCTTTTCATTAACATTAAATGCCCTTTTCTGCGAAATAACCTTGCATACTGTTCGGTTTTAGTGTTGTTGAATCGTGTCCGTTTCCGTCGTAAATCAAAAATCCCTTCTATTTTGACAGGATTTAGCCTCGATTCCTCCCCCCAAAGAGGGGTATTTTCTTGATCTGCGACACGGTTTTGTTAATTACCCCAGGAAATCGGCAACAATCCATCCGGTTTTTTAACATTAGCAGGAAGTGTTGAAAGTGCAGGGAAAAGTCGACAAGCTGAGCGCCTTGTCACGCCAATACGCTGATTTTTCTGCAAAGAAATACAAAAAAAGATTCAAAACATCAATAAGAGTGCAAAAAAAAGAGCCGCCAGGCGGGAAACCAACTCCTGAGGCTCTTTTTGGGCACTTACATTCTGTTACCAGTTTTTGTGATCTTTGTTAGCAAGAATACCCTTACAAAACCAAGGTATTCCCTCCCTCTTCCGGAGTAAGTGCTGTGCCCGTTTCCCAGGGATGGATCTCCTGGCTCAGAGACTGAAAAATCGCCTGCGGCAGTTCGCTCACCGTCCGCGGATTGCAGCTGACGACGTACCGGGTGTCCGGCAACGCCGGTAACCCCTCACTGATGCCAGCCACGCGTAGATCCGGGCTCATCATTTCGACCGGGCGCGCCGTCACGCCCAGCCCGGCCTTCACCGCCGCTTTCACGCCCGATAGCGAGGAAGCTCCGTGGGCCAGATGCCAACTGACGCGAGCAGTTTCCAGCGCGGCGATAATATCCTGGCGGAATGGACTTGGCTCTTCGAGCAGGATCAGGGGGATAGATTCCCCCTTCGCCAGCACATATTCCGCTGCACAATACCAGAGAGTAGGTGATGTTCTCAGGGTAAAAGAGGTAAAGCCGGGAGGCTGATGGGTGGTCAACGCCAGATCGACCAGCCCCTCAGCCAGCATCTCCATGATGGCGGCATGGGGATGAACTTTGATCTCCAACGTCATTCTGGGATAGAAACAGCCGATGCGGTTTAACAAAAACGGCAGGATGGTGTCAGCCGTTTCTTCTGACGCACCGATGCTCAGAGCCCCCTGCAGGCTGCCATACATCAGCGACATACAGGCTTCATCGTTAAAACGGAGAATTTTGCGGGCATAGCCCAGCAGCTGGATCCCCTGCTCGGTCAGCAGCTTATTGCGGCCGTGGCGGGCGAAAAGCTCTTTGCCCACCAGCTGTTCCAGGCGTTGCATTTGCTGACTGACCGCGGACTGAGTACGACACACTGCGGCGGCGGCGGCGGCAAAAGTGTTCAAATCAGCGACCGCGACAAAGGTACGCAGCAGATCGAGATCGAGGTTGAGTATGGGACGTGTTGTATTAATCATCTTTCTTCACTTACAGGTGGCTAACGCTGACCTGCCTTGTTGATGCTTTACGCCAGGTTTCCGGCTATTCCCTGAGCCTCGTGCTCACCGTCTAACGGCGGATAAACAACTGGACGAACGTTATTACATGCCAAAGTACTCGTCTGGGCAAATGTGCAGAACTGCGGAGTAATATATTGTTCGTATTTCTCATTATTATTTATTACCACGACCAGCCAGGCGCCATACGTCGCCGCGGGAACCCGGTCAGTGATGCTGAGAAAATCGCTCTTCTGGCGTAACTTTCCGGCAGAAAAGGAACAATAAAATCCTGTAATAACAATATATTAAATCTCAATGCAACCGCAGTTCTTGGCGGTTAACACGGATATTAACGGTGATATTCTAACCTATCCCCCTCCTTTTTATAAGCCTTAATAAGGATTAACTGAGACAATTTTAAATTTTTTTCTAACATTTTATATTAATTAACAAACCTCAGATTATTACCCGCTAAAAATAATAATAATGTGGTCGCACGCTGTTTTTTATTAAAATTATTTAACATCAAAATTACAAGCCAATCGCGCTTGTATGCAGGATAGCGTTTTTTTAGCGACTCCCCCTTCTCCCTCCCCATATTACCGGGCAAACAAACGAGATAAATGATGGCAAAACCGCTACTAAATCTATATTTAAGACCAAAAAATCGACATAAAAAGGCATAAGCTACAGACCAAATCCGCAATCGGTAGATAAATCAATTGCACTTAAAATCCGGCGTTAGCAAAATCTTCTCCTGCAAAGCCTTCAAAACAGCGGGGAGGGGGAGTACATTGTTCCGTGCTGACTTCCACGGCAGGGAGTGGCGATAACAGCTAAAAGGTCAAGATTCATGTCCCCCATCGAAAAATCCAGCAAGTTAGAGAACGTCTGTTATGACATCCGCGGCCCGGTTCTGAAAGAAGCCAAACGTCTTGAAGAAGAAGGCAATAAGGTTCTGAAACTGAACATCGGCAACCCGGCGCCATTCGGCTTCGAGGCCCCTGACGAGATCCTCGTCGACGTCATCCGCAATTTGCCTACCGCCCAGGGTTACTGCGATTCGAAAGGATTGTACTCGGCGCGTAAAGCTATCATGCAGCATTACCAGGCCCGGGGTATGCGCGATGTCACGGTGGAAGACATCTATATCGGCAACGGCGTGTCCGAGCTGATTGTGCAGGCGATGCAGGCGCTGTTAAACAGCGGCGATGAGATGCTGGTTCCCGCCCCGGACTACCCGCTGTGGACGGCGGCGGTGTCGCTTTCCAGCGGCAAAGCGGTGCACTATCTGTGTGACGAATCCTCTGACTGGTTCCCGGATCTGGACGACATCCGCGCAAAAATCACACCGCGCACCCGCGGGATCGTGATCATTAACCCTAACAACCCCACCGGCGCGGTCTATTCCAAAGAATTGCTGCAGGAGATCGTGGAGATCGCTCGTCAGCATAATCTGATCATTTTCGCCGATGAAATTTACGACAAGATCCTCTACGACGAAGCCCAGCATCACTCTATTGCCGCCCTGGCGCCGGACCTGCTGACGGTGACCTTTAACGGATTGTCGAAAACCTACCGCGTTGCCGGCTTCCGTCAGGGCTGGATGGTGTTGAATGGCCCGAAAAAACACGCGAAGGGCTATATCGAAGGGCTGGAGATGCTGGCTTCAATGCGTCTTTGCGCCAACGTGCCGGCCCAGCATGCTATCCAGACGGCGCTGGGCGGCTATCAGAGCATCAGCGAATTCATCATCCCTGGCGGACGCCTGTATGAACAACGCAACCGCGCCTGGGAGCTTATCAACGATATTCCGGGCGTCTCCTGCGTGAAGCCAAAAGGCGCGCTGTATATGTTCCCGAAAATCGATGCCAAACGCTTCAATATTCATGACGACCAGAAAATGGTGCTCGACTTCCTGCTGCAGGAGAAAGTCCTGCTGGTGCAAGGCACCGCCTTTAACTGGCCGTGGCCGGATCACGTACGCATCGTGACCCTGCCGCGCGAAGACGACCTGGAGATGGCTATCTCCCGCTTTGGCCGCTTCCTCTCCGGCTACCATCAGCTTTAATCGCGCCGCCGCCGGCATTTGCATCCGGCGGCGATCCCTGCGCACAATGGAACCCGATGTTGTCACTGATTAAGGGTCCCTATGAGTCAGAGTCATTTCTTTGCCCACCTCTCCCGCCTGAAACTGATTAACCGCTGGCCGCTGATGCGCAACGTGCGCACCGAAAATGTCTCCGAACACAGCCTGCAGGTGGCGATGGTCGCCCACGCGCTGGCGGCGATTAAAAACCGCAAATTTGGCGGCCAGGTCAACGCCGAGCGTATCGCCCTGCTGGCGATGTACCATGACGCCTCGGAAGTACTAACTGGCGACCTCCCTACTCCGGTGAAATATTTCAATTCGCAGATTGCCCAGGAATATAAGGCGATTGAAAAAATTGCTCAGCAAAAGCTGGTGGATATGGTCCCTGACGAGCTGCGCGATATTTTCGAGCCGCTGATTGATGAGCATCACTACAGTGAGGAAGAGCAGTCGATCGTTAAACAGGCTGACGCCCTCTGCGCTTACCTGAAGTGCCTCGAAGAGCTGTCTGCAGGCAATAACGAATTTCTGCTGGCCAAAGGTCGGCTGGAAAAGACCCTGGCATCGCGGCGCAGCGCGGAGATGGATTACTTTATGCAGGTGTTCGTCCCAAGCTTCCAGCTGTCGCTGGACGAAATTAGCCAGGATTCGCCGCTGTAAGGTTCTGGCCGGGCAGCGGTTGTGCTCTACCCGGCCAGAATATCTTAAAACGGAAACAGTACCGGGATCAGCAGGACGCAGACCACCATCACCAGTATGGTAAAGGGCACGCCTATTTTGACAAAATCGCTAAATGAGTACTTGCCCGGGCCAAGCACCAGGGTGTTAACCGGCGAGGAGACCGGGGTCATAAACGCCGCCGAAGCCGCCATCGCCACCACCATGGCAAAAGGATAGGGTGAGACGCCCATTGACTTCGCCGCCGCTAAGGCAATAGGCGCCATCAGCACCGCCGTGGCGGTGTTTGAGATAAACAGCCCAATCGCCGCGCACATCACGAACAGGCAGCCGAGCATCAGATAAGGCCCCTCGCCTCCGGCGACATCCATCAGTCCCTTCACCACCAGATCCACCCCGCCGGTTTTTTGCAGCGCCAGGGCAAACGGCATCATCCCAACAATCAAAATAATGCTCGGCCAGTGGATCGCCTTGTAGGCGCTTTCGGCATTGATGCAGCGGAATTTGCCCATCAGCAGACAGGCGATAATCGCGGCAATCGGGTTGGGAATTTCATCGGTGAGCATCAGGGCTACCATCAGCACCAGGCAGAAAATCGCATGCGGAGCCTGGCTGTGGGCCGGCGAAGCGTCATCGACCTCAACCGGCATATTGAGTACCACGAAATCCCGGCCGCGCTTCGCCAGCAGGGCAATTTGCCGCCAGTTGCCGACCACCAGCAGGATATCGCCGAGCTGCAGCGGCTCATCGACCACCGAACCATCCATCGCTTTGCCATCGCGCTTCATGCCGACGATATTGAGACCAAACCGGGTGCGGAAGGCTATCTCACGCACCGTTTTGCCAATCATCTCTGAATCCGGGATCAGCGCCACCTCCGCCATCCCCACATCCAGCGCCTGATCGGCAAAATACTCGCCGCGCAATACCATCGGCTCAAGCATTTGCTCGCCGCAGAACTGGCGTAAATCGACATCGGAGGCGGACATATCGATCAGCAGGACGTCGCGGGCGCGAAATTCCGATACCCCGTTGACGTTGACAATTACCCGGCGGAACCGCCGCCAGCGTTCAACGCCGATCACGTTGGCGCAGTAGCGCTCACGCAGCTTTAAATCATCCAGCCGCTGACCGATCATCGGCGAACCCGGGCGGATGGCCAGCCGGCGAGCGCGGCCGGTGAGGTGATATTCGCGGATCAAATCGCGGAAGGTGCTTCTTTTTCGCCCATCGCGTGCGGAGTCGCCATTATCCGTCTTCAGCATAAAGCGCACCGCCAGCATATAGACGATGCCCAGGATCAGCACCACCAGGCCAATCGGCGTGACGCTGAAAAAGCTGAAGCCGTGCAGTCCCTCGCGCAGCAATTCACTGTTGACCACCAGGTTGGGCGGCGTCGCCACCAGGGTCATCATCCCGCTGATAAGCCCGGCGAAGCTCAGCGGCATCATCAGCCGCGATGGCGAGGTATTCATCCGCGCCGAGACGCTAAGTACCACCGGGATGAAAATGGCGACCACCCCGGTGGAGCTCATAAACGCGCCCAGACCGGCGACGGTGAGCATCAGGTAGATCAGCATTTTGGTTTCGCTGTTCCCCGCCACGCTCACCAGCCATGCCCCCATTTTGGTGGCGACTCCGGTGCGCACCAGGCCATCGCCGATAATAAACAGGGCGGCAATCAGGATCACGTTAGGATCGCTGAATCCGGAAAAAGCTTCATTTAACGTCAGCGTTCCGCTGAGGACAAAGGCGACAATGACCATCAGGGCGATAGCATCCATGCGCACCTTGCCGGTAGCAAACAGCACAACCGCGATGGCCAGGAGGGATAAAACCCAAATCAATTCACCGTTCACAACGTATCCTTGTCACAAGTGGGAGTCGACATAGTGGCATAAAAAAGCCCCGACGACGCGGGGCGAAATCATGGGTTTACGCTTTAAGACGCACATTTACCACGCCGTCAGTCTGGCGTTCAACCACCAGATCTTCCAGGCTGCTCAGCACGAGGTCGGCTTCATCCAGGCGAGGGGCATCGGCGGGCACGTTGACCGCGATAGTGCGACAGCCGGCCGCCAGTCCGGAGAGGAGCCCCGCCGGCGCATCTTCCACCACCGCGCACTCCCCGGCAGGCAGACCCAGCCGCTCGGCGCCCAGCAAATAGGCGTCCGGCGCCGGTTTGCCGTGTTTCACCTGCTCGGCGGTGACGAACACCTCAGGCATCGGCAGGCCCGCCGCGCGGTGACGCGCGTGGGCAACCGGAATCGAGCCGGAGGTGACAATCGCCCACGGGATCCCGGCCTCATTGAGCGTATTCAGCAGGGCTAATGCCCCCGGCAGCGCGACGATACCCTCAATATCAGTGGCTTCTATCTGCTCGAGGTAGCGAAATTCGGCCTGGATATCCTCCTCGCTGCGCCCCGGCATAAAATGGCGAATGGAGGTAATGGCCTGCTTGCCGTGAATAAAACTGAGAATTTCATCATGGTCAATGGCGAAACGATCCCCCCACTTGCACCATGAACGCTCCACCACCGGCAAGGAATCCACCAGCGTCCCGTCTAAATCGAACAGGAAACCTTTACACTGCACGGGCACCTCCCTCAGGCGTTGATAATTTGATTAATTTCATTACTGCTCAGATGATACTGGCGCGGGCAAGCGTGCCAGACGCTCAGCATCCGCTGATATTTCTCCCACATCGGAGTCTGCGAGTTAAAGCCATGGGTACCGGCGTCAAAATGGCTGTAGCGGCCTTCAACGTTGACCATAAAACGCACATAACCGAGATAACGCGCTTCGGTGGCGGCATCAAATCCGAGGAAGGTGACCCGGCGTTCATCGATACCCGCCGCGTCTTTCAGGTTGGTCCAGGAGACGTGCAGCGCGTGGTACATCTCCATGATATCAATAACGGTACGGCAGGTTTCTTCCGTCAGCTGGCCAAACTCGCGGTCCAGTTCACGCATCTGTAGCCCATACCCTCGCTCTATGATGGTTTGCAGACGACGGTAGCGTTCCGCATTATCCGGGTCGAGCATCGTCATCATTTTGTACTGATTGGATAAAATCAGACGCTGCGCATTGGTCATTTCCATGTTGTGACTCCTGTAGCACGGTAGGGCGTGAAATAAAGAAGGCGCATAAATCATGCGCCTTCTTTTATATGCGTTTTCCGTAGTGAATTACAAATCATCAAGGAAAGTTTTATCCAGTTGTTTGAAGGCGCGCTTAAGCGTGTCAGCCAGCGCCTGATAATCGGGCTTGCCTTCGACCGGTGCCAGCGCCTGCCCCGCCTCCTGCAGTTTACCGCGCACTTCATAGAACCAGTTAAGAATGGAGGGCGGCAGCGGCGTCACCGAACGCTTACCCAACCACCAGAGTCCCTGCATCGGCAGGCTCAGCGCAAACAGCGCGGTAGCGACGGCGGGGCCCAGCTGGCCGCCAAGAGCTATCTGCCAGCAGAGGGTAAAAATGGCGATTGGCGGCATGATGCGGATGGCATAGCGGGTGGCACGAATAATGCGGTTTTCAATAAACACCGGCGCGAGGCGCTTGTCGAGAGGCCAGGTCTTTGCGTAATGCTGCCCGCGGTTGAACAAGCTAAAGAAGCTAACGGGGCGTTTCTCAGGGGTCGACATGGCTTTACCTCAACTTTACATATAAAACTTAAAAAATTCGTGCAAAACACCAACTATGCATGACATCGTTCAAAAGATTTTGGCAAAGGATGCCGCAATCAGGTATCCTGTGCCCGCCTGAAAGGGCGGTTAGACTCTTTGCCAGGCTAGTCAAATTATCGCATATTCTGCCATTGGCTGAAAATTATGCAAAATGGCATAAAATCAAATGTACTTCTCTCATCGTGCCCGAAAACAGAACAAGGCATGATGTTAATCATAAATGTCGAGGTCATCCTGCGCTACGCTAATGACACACTGACGTTTTTTTAGCCACGTATCATAAAAAGGTACTTCCATGTCGAGTAAGTTAGTACTGGTTCTGAACTGCGGTAGCTCCTCTCTGAAATTTGCTATCCTTGACGCCGTGAACGGCGACGAATATCTGTCCGGTTTAGCGGAATGCTTCCACCTGCCGGAAGCCCGTATCAAATGGAAAATGGACGGCAGCAAACAAGAAGCCGAGTTAGGCGCGGGCGCCGCGCACAGTGAAGCGCTGAACTTTATCGTTAACACTATTCTGGCACAAAAACCAGAACTGTCTGCTCAGCTGACCGCAATCGGCCACCGTATCGTACACGGCGGTGAAAAATACACCAGCTCCGTGGTGATCGACGAGTCCGTAATTCAGGGTATTAAAGACGCCGCGTCTTTCGCACCGCTGCACAACCCGGCACACCTGATCGGCATCGCTGAAGCGCTGAAATCCTTCCCGCACCTGAAAGACAAAAACGTGGCTGTATTCGATACGGCGTTCCATCAGACCATGCCGGAAGAATCCTATCTCTACGCCCTGCCGTACAGCCTGTACAAAGAGCACGGCGTTCGTCGTTACGGCGCGCACGGCACCAGCCACTTCTACGTGACTCAGGAAGCCGCTAAGATCCTGAACAAGCCGGTGGAAGAGCTGAACATCATCACCTGCCACCTCGGCAACGGTGGTTCTGTTTCCGCTATCCGTAACGGTAAATGCGTTGACACCTCCATGGGTCTGACCCCGCTGGAAGGCCTGGTGATGGGTACTCGCTCCGGTGACATCGATCCGGCCATCATCTTCCATCTGCACGACACCCTGGGCATGAGCGTTGACGCGATCAACAAAATGCTGACCAAAGAGTCCGGCCTGCTGGGTCTGACCGAAGTCACCAGCGACTGCCGCTACGTGGAAGACAACTATCAGGAAAAAGCCGACGCTAAACGCGCAATGGACGTTTACTGCCACCGCCTGGCGAAATACATCGGTTCCTACACCGCGCTGATGGACGGCCGTCTTGACGCCGTTATTTTCACCGGTGGTATCGGTGAAAACGCCGCGATGGTGCGTGAGCTGTCGCTGGGCAAACTGGGCGTACTGGGCTTTGAAGTTGACCATGAGCGTAACCTTGCTGCCCGCTTCGGCAAGTCTGGCTTCATCAACAAAGAAGGCACCCGTCCTGCCGTGGTTATCCCGACCAACGAAGAGCTGGTCATCGCGCAAGACGCCAGCCGTCTGACCGCATAATTCCACATCGCCAGCCCTGACCCGCAATAATTCGAGCTGCAGGAAGGCGGCGACACAGCAAAACCCCGGCCGCGTACAGCGCGTACGCCACCGGGGTGAGCAAGTAGAGCCAACGCACGTGCAACTTGAAATATGACGGATAGCTGGCGGTGCTGTTTTGTATCCCGCCTGATACTGGCGGTAACGAAAGAGGATATACCGTGTCCCGTACTATCATGTTAATTCCTACCGGTACCAGCGTAGGTCTGACCAGCGTCAGCCTCGGTGTGATCCGCGCTATGGAACGCAAAGGCGTTCGTCTGAGCGTCTTTAAACCTATCGCCCAGCCGCGTTCCGGTGGCGATGCCCCAGACCAGACCACCACCATCGTTCGCGCCAGCTCCTCCACCACCACCGCCGCTGAACCGCTGAAGATGAGCCATGTTGAGTCTCTGCTCTCCAGCAATCAGAAAGATGTGCTGATGGAAGAGATCATTGCCAACTACCACGCGAATACTCAGGACGCGGAAGTGGTGCTGGTGGAAGGCCTGGTACCGACCCGTAAGCATCAGTTCGCCCAGGCGCTGAACTTTGAAATCGCCAAAACGCTGAACGCTGAAATCGTCTTCGTGATGTCTCAGGGCACCGACACGCCAGAACAGCTGAACGAGCGTATCGAACTGACCCGTAACAGCTTTGGCGGCGCCAAAAATACCAGCATCACCGGCGTTATCGTCAACAAACTGAATGCCCCTGTCGACGATCAGGGCCGTACCCGTCCTGACCTGTCGGAAATTTTCGACGACTCGTCGAAAGCAAAAATCGTGAAGATTGACCCGGCTCAGCTGCAGAAAGGCAGCACGCTGCCGGTGCTGGGCGCAGTGCCATGGAGCTTCGATCTGATCGCGACCCGCGCGATCGACATGGCGCACCATCTGAATGCGACCATCATCAACGAAGGCGATATCAATACCCGCCGCGTGAAATCCGTGACTTTCTGCGCGCGCAGCATCCCGCACATGCTGGAACACTTCCGCCCTGGTTCTCTGCTGGTTACCTCCGCAGACCGTCCTGACGTGCTGGTTGCGGCCTGCCTGGCGGCAATGAACGGCGTGGAAATCGGCGCCATTCTGCTGACCGGCGGCTATGAAATGGACGCGCGCATCAGCAAGCTGTGTGAACGCGCTTTCGCGACCGGCCTGCCGGTATTCATGGTCAACACCAACACCTGGCAGACCTCCCTGAGCCTGCAGAGCTTTAACCTCGAAGTACCGGTTGACGATCACGAGCGTATCGAGAAAGTTCAGGAATACGTGGCCAACTACATCAACGCCGACTGGATCGAATCGCTGACCGCGACCTCCGAGCGCAGCCGCCGTCTCTCTCCGCCAGCCTTCCGCTACCAGCTGACCGAGCTGGCGCGCAAAGCCGGCAAACGTGTCGTTCTGCCGGAAGGCGACGAACCGCGTACCGTGAAAGCGGCGGCGATTTGCGCCGAACGCGGGATCGCCACCTGCGTCCTGCTGGGTAACCCGGATGAGATCAACCGCGTAGCCGCGGCCCAGGGCGTTGAGCTTGGCGCCGGCATTGAAATCGTCGATCCGGAAGTGGTTCGCGAAAGCTATGTGGGTCGCCTGGTCGAACTGCGTAAGAACAAAGGCATGACCGAAGCGGTCGCGCGTGAGCAGCTGGAAGACAACGTGGTTCTCGGCACCCTGATGCTGGAACAGGACGAAGTCGACGGTCTGGTATCCGGCGCGGTTCACACCACTGCCAACACCATTCGTCCGCCGCTGCAGCTGATCAAAACCGCGCCGGGCAGCTCGCTGGTCTCCTCCGTGTTCTTCATGCTGCTGCCGGAACAGGTTTACGTTTACGGCGACTGCGCGATCAACCCGGACCCGACCGCCGAGCAGCTGGCGGAAATCGCTATTCAGTCCGCTGAATCCGCGATTGCCTTCGGCATCGAACCGCGCGTAGCGATGCTCTCCTACTCCACCGGTACCTCCGGCGCGGGTAGCGATGTCGAGAAAGTCCGCGAAGCGACCCGTCTGGCGCAGGAAAAACGTCCTGACCTGATGATCGACGGCCCGCTGCAGTATGACGCCGCGGTGATGGCTGACGTAGCGAAGTCCAAAGCGCCGAACTCACCGGTAGCTGGCCGCGCGACCGTGTTCATCTTCCCGGATCTGAACACCGGTAACACCACGTACAAAGCGGTACAGCGCTCTGCCGACCTGATCTCCATCGGGCCGATGCTGCAGGGTATGCGCAAGCCGGTCAACGACCTGTCCCGTGGCGCGCTGGTAGACGATATCGTCTATACCATCGCACTGACCGCGATCCAATCGGCTCAGCAGCAGAAGTAATCTGCCGCTGTGGTCAAAGCAAAAGGCAGCCGAATGGCTGCCTTTTTGTCGTCAGGAGGCGAGCGACGATTGCTGCCGCGCGTTTGCGATCTTTATTCGCGCTCGCTCTCTTCCGCATCATCATACTCATTACCGGCGTTGCGGGTCATCCACAGCGCCAGCGCTTTCAGGGAGTCCGGCGTGAACTCATCGCAGCGGGCGGTGATCTCTTCCGGCGTTAACCAGCACACCTCGCTGACCTCTTCTTCCTGCAGGGCGAACGGCCCGTGGGAGACGCAGCTGAACAGACTTCCCCAGACGCGGCAGAATTTGTCTTCGTAATAAAACTGGCCGTGATCGGCAAACGGCACCCCGGCGATGCCTAACTCCTCTTCCGCCTCGCGACGGGCCGATTCCAGCAGCTGCTCATCAGCCTGCACGACGCCGCCAGCGGTGGCATCCAGCATGCCCGGATGAAAGTCTTTTGTCTCGGTGCGTCGCTGCACCAGAATTTTCCCCATTCCGTCATGAACGACGATATAGGTCGCCCGGTGGCGCAGGCACTGCGCGCGCATTTGCTCGCGGCTGGACTGTGCTATCACCTCATTGTTTTCATTAACAATATCGACCCATTCTGTGCTTGCCAAATGATTCTGTTCCGCCATCAGGAAACCTTACTTTAAATGCGCTCTCGCGGCGCGTCTTTATGATTGAGGGCTAAATTACGGGTAAATTGCAACCTCTGCAATAACCTGATTATCATTGAGTGCTAAAACCTGCAGCCGCCCCTGATCCAGCAGCCCATAGCTGGCGGAATATCCCCCTTTCGGGATACTCACTGAGCCGGGATTAAAGAGGTAAATTGCGCCGCGTTTTTCCGCGACCGGTATATGAGTATGGCCATATGCCAGGACATCGCCAGCGGCCAGCGGCGGCAGATTATCCGGACTATAGAGATGCCCGTGGGTCAGAAACAGGCGATAGCGTTCGCTAAGCACCTGCTGCCAGGGCGCGGTCATTGGAAAACGAAGCAGCATCTGATCCACTTCGCTGTCGCAGTTGCCGCGAACGGCAACAATGCGTTCCGCCACGCTGTTCAACCGCTCCGCCACCTCACCCGGCGCATACCCCTCAGGCAGCGCGTTGCGCGGACCGTGATTGAGCACATCGCCGAGTATGATCAGCCACCTGGCGCCGCTTTGCGCGAACCGTTCAAGCACGCGTTCCGTGGCGGGCAGCGAACCATGAATATCGGAGGCAAACATCAGCTTCATAGGTTCCATCTCCACTGGTTACGATGCCTCTATGATAGCGGAAGCGCGGCGGGTTATCAGCCTCAGCGTTTGGCGGAAAGCGCCACGTAACGCTGGATTGAGGCCCGCTGCCACTGGAAAGACGCATAATCAGCCAGCGCCTCCGGTACCTTATCGCCATTGAGAACCAGGCGATTGAGCATCAGCGCCAGGTCTGCGTCGGCAATAGACCATTCGCCAAATAAATTTTGCCCGCCGTGGGCCAGTAGCATGGTGGCGGTGGCAAACAGCTTTTCCGCAGATTGCCTGCCGGCCTCGCTGAGGTCCGGCATTTTCGCCCCGCCAAACACCACGGCGGTGGATCGCTCTTCACGAATTGGCATCAGATCGCTGCGCAGCCAGGCCTGGATCTGTCGGGCGCGGGCTCGTTTTTGCAGATCATGCGGGTAGATGCGCTCCCACTCCGGCGGCGCAAAACGCTCATCCAGATACTCGGTAATCGCCGAAGACTCACTTAGCGCGAAATCATCAACCTCCAGCAGCGGTACGCGACGGGTGGCGGCATAGCCTGTCCAGCCCGCCTGCAGATGTTCGCCGCGGTTCAGATCGACGGTTTTAAGGGTAAAAGGCAGGCTTTTTTCCTGCAGAGCGACATAGACAGACATCACGTACGGTGAGAAAAAATCGGCATCGGACCACAGGGTAATGACAGGCTGGCTCATAGCTTCCTCAAGGGTGGTAGACAGGACAATAAGCCAACATAGCCTGTCTTACAGGCGATGTCACTGCTCTAACGCGGACGACTCGTCGCCTGGCTGCCGGGTCGCTTGCGGAATTTCTCCCGAGTGGCGCAGCTTCACCTATACTCGAACAGTTTGCGACCCACGACGGCGGGAAATATTATGATCGATCTTTACTATGCACCCACCCCAAACGGCCACAAAATCACCCTGTTCCTCGAAGAGGCGGAGCTAGCCTATCGGCTAATTCGGGTCGATATCGGCAAAGGGGAACAATTTCATCCGCAGTTTCTGGCGATTTCGCCGAATAATAAAGTTCCGGCTATCGTCGACCACATGCCTGCTGACGGCGGGGCGCCATTGAGCGTTTTCGAGTCCGGCGCCATCCTGCTCTATCTGGCGGAAAAAAGCGGTAAGCTGTTGAGCGGCGAGCTGCGGGAACGCTACGTCACGCTGCAGTGGCTGTTCTGGCAGGTCGGCGGGCTGGGGCCGATGCTGGGGCAAAATCAACATTTTTCCCACTCCGCGCCGCAAACCGTGCCCTACGCTATTGAACGTTTTCAGGTGGAAACCCAACGACTGTATGGGGTGCTAAATCAGCGTCTGGGATGCAGCCCGTGGCTTGGCGGCGACCACTACAGTATCGCCGACATCGCCGCCTGGCCCTGGGTGAACTGCCATGTCCGACAGCGTATCGATCTGGCGAACTATCCGGCGGTGCACAACTGGTATGAGCGCATTAAGCAGCGGCCGGCAACGGCGGAAGCGATGTTAAAAATTCAGCTTTATTAACCCCCTGCTCGCCCGTCGCGCTTTGTTGTATGATTGCAGGACTTACACCACGGAGGAAGCCTGCAATGTCTCAACCAGACGCCATTATTCGTATTAAGAACCTGCGCCTGCGGACTTTTATTGGTATTAAAGAGGAAGAGATCGCCAACCGCCAGGACGTGGTAGTGAATGTAGCCATTCACTACCCTGCCGATAAAGCGCGCGACAGCGAGGACATCAATGATGCGCTGAACTATCGCACCATTACCAAGCGCATAATCAGCCATCTTGAGAATGGCCGTTTTTCGCTGCTGGAAAAATTAACTCAGGATGTGCTGAATATCGCATGCGAACATCACTGGGTCACATATGCTGAAGTGGAGATTGATAAACTTCATGCGCTGCGCTATGCCGACTCGGTGTCCATGACCATGAGCTGGCGTCGCTAACCATGTCAGGGAGGTGGTATGAAGATCCTGCTTACTGGTGGTACCGGCCTGATTGGCCGACATCTGATACCCAGATTGCTGGAGCTCGGGCATAGCGTCACGGTCTCCACGCGACATCCGGATACCGCCCGCGCCCGTCTCGATCCGCGCGTCACCCTGTGGCGCGATTTCGAGGGCCATCACCACCTCAATGATATTGATGCCGTCATCAATCTGGCGGGTGAACCCATCGCTGATAAACGCTGGACGGCCGAGCAGAAACAACGCTTGTGCCATAGCCGCTGGGATCTCACGCAGCGGCTGGTGGGCCTGATCCACGCCAGCGACACCCCTCCCTCCGTGCTGATCAGCGGGTCTGCCATCGGCTACTATGGCGACCTCGGCGAGGTGGTGGTGACCGAAGAAGAGCCACCGCACAATGAGTTTACCCATAAGCTGTGCGCCCGCTGGGAACAAATTGCCTGCGAAGCGCAAAGCGAGCGCACCCGCGTTTGCCTGCTGCGCACCGGCGTGGTACTGGCTCCGCGGGGCGGTATTCTCGGCAAAATGACACCCGCCTTTAAGCTCGGCCTCGGCGGGCCTATCGGCAACGGCAGACAGTACCTGGCCTGGATCCATATCGACGATATGGTTAACGGCATTCTGTGGCTGCTGGATAACGATCTGCGCGGTCCGTTCAATATGGTTTCTCCCTACCCGGTGCATAACGAGCAGTTCGCCCATGCGCTGGGTCATGCGCTCCATCGACCGGCGATTTTCCGCGTTCCCGCCGCCGCTATCCGCCTGTTGATGGGGGAATCCGCCGTCCTGGTGCTCGGCGGCCAGCGCGCGCTGCCAAAGCGTCTGGAGGCCGCCGGCTTTGCCTTCCGCTGGTACGATCTGGACGAAGCGCTAAAGGATGTGCTGAGTTAATGGCTGACACAGGGGAGCATTGGCTCCCCTGATTCCGTTCTGCTGGCTCATGCTCCACGCCTGGATGGCCTCACCCTGGCGCTGCAGCATCGCCATATTCAGGACAACCAGCGCCCTTAATCGCCTGAATTCACCGCCAGCCGGCCGGTTCGCCGGTGTTACCTGGCAAAGCAAAGTGCTAAGGTAGGCTTTTCTTTCTGCGTATTGACTGCTTTATGACGACCATCACCACACCACGCCTTTCGCTTACCCACTTTGTTACCGATGACTGGCCCTTTTTTCTGCGCCTGCGCCAGGATCCGCAGGTGATGCGTTTTATGGGGGAGGTGTTAAGCGAGGAGGCGCTGCGCAGCGTCTTCGTCAGTCGCTGTGCCGATCCCGGGGTGTTTGTATTGCGCGATAAATTCGGCGAGGCGCTGGGCGATATTGGGCTCCGCATCAGCCCGAAAAATCCGCACGAAGCTGACGTCGGCTACGCGCTGCTGCCTCAGGCTCAGGGAAAAGGCTATGCCAGCGAAGCGCTGCGGGCGGTCTGCGAGTATGGTTTCACCACCCTGGGGGTGCAGGCCATCAATGCCTGGGTGCTGGGTGAAAACCGTGGCTCATCGCGCCTGCTGGAGAAGCAAGGCTTTGTGCGCACCCAGGTGCTGGAGAAAGCCTATCATCTGAACGGCGTCGATTACGATGACTGGATCTATCGGCTGGAGCGGGAAGCTCATCCGGCGTCCGCAGACGCCGGATGAGCCGATTATTTCAGCGAACCTTTCAGAAACTGCTGCAGGCGCGGGCTTTTCGGCGCGCCAAACAGCGCATCCGGATGCCCTTCTTCTTCAATTTTACCCTGATGCAGAAAAATGACATGTGAAGAGACGTGGCGGGCAAAGCCCATTTCATGGGTCACCACCACCATGGTTTTTCCCTCTTCCGCCAGCTGCTGCATAATGCGTAACACTTCGCCCACCAGTTCCGGATCCAGCGCGGAGGTCGGCTCATCAAACAGCAGCACTTCCGGTTCCATCGCCAGCGCGCGGGCAATAGAGACACGCTGCTGCTGGCCACCGGAAAGATGCACCGGATACTTCGCCTGCTGACGTTCGTCTATCCCGACCTTGGCCAGATATTTTACCGCCCGTTCGCGCGCTTCCTGTTTGCTTAAGCCCAGCACCTGAATCGGCGCCTCCATGACGTTCTCCAGCACCGTCATATGGCTCCACAGATTGAAATGCTGAAACACCATGGTCAACCGGGTGCGCAGCAGGCGCAACTGGTTCTTGTCGGCCACCTTCAGCTGGCCGTCTTTATCCCGTACCAGACCAATATTTTGGCCGCTGACGACGATCGTGCCTTCGCTCGGTTTTTCAAGGAAGTTAATACAGCGCAAAAAGGTACTTTTTCCGGAACCCGATGAACCGATGATGCTGATAACGTCCCCGGCTTTCGCCTGCAGCGAGACGCCCTTCAGCACCTCGTGTTCCCCATAGCGTTTATGCAGATCGATAACGTTTAATTTATTGTCGGACATGGCGTTCTCAATGCGTCGAAGAAGGTTTGATATGCTGCAACCAGCGCTTTTCCGCTTTACGGAACAAGCTAATCAGCACATACGAGATAATTAAATAAAGCACCGCGGCGATGCCAAACGCGGTGAACGGCTGATAGGTGGCCGAGTTGATATCGCGGGCGATTTTCAGCAGATCCGGTACCGTAGCGGTAAACGCCAGCGCGGTGGAGTGCAGCATGAGGATCACTTCGTTACTATAGGCCGGTAGCGCAATCCGCAGCGCGGAAGGCAGAATAATGCAGCGATACAGTTTGACTGACGAGAAGCCGTAGGCCCGCGCTGCTTCAATTTCTCCGGCGGGTACTGAGCGGATCGCGCCGGCGAAAATTTCAGTGGTATAGGCGCAAGTATTCAGGGTTAACGCCAGTACCGTGCAGTTTAGCCCGCTGCGGAAAAAAGCGTTCAACAGCTCCGTGCCTTTGACGATTTCCAGGGTATACATGCCGGAGTAAAAAACCAGCAGTTGCACATACAGCGGCGTGCCGCGAAATATGTAAGTGAACAGCCAGATGGGGAACTGGATAAACTTATTGCTCGAGACGCGGCCGATGGCCAGAAACACCGCCAGGATGCCCCCCATTACCACTGAAGAGATCAGCAACCATAAGGTAATCGCCACGCCGGTAAAGCGATAGCCGTCGGTCCACAGTAGTGATTTCCAGTACTCCTGAATAATTTCAATCACAGGTCAGCCCTCTTCACGCCAACGGTATAGCGGCGTTCGAGCAGCAGCAGTACGCCATTAGAAACGGTGGTAAACACCAGATAAATCAGGCCGCAGACGATGGCGAAGTAGAACGGCTGCCAGGTGCTTTTCCCGGCCAGCTGCGTGGCTTTGACCACATCCTCCAGCCCCAGCAACGAGACCAGCGCCGTCGCTTTGAGGATAACCTGCCAGTTGTTGCCTATCCCCGGCAGCGCGTAGCGCATCATCGCCGGGAAGAGAACACGCCGGAACGTCTGCCCGCCGCTAAAGCCAAAGGCGGTAGCCGCTTCGATATGCCCCTTCGGCACCGCCAGGTAGGCGCCGCGGAAGGTTTCCGTAAAATAGGCGCCATAGATAAAGCCAAGGGTAATAATCCCGGCGATCATCGGATCGATATCAAACTGGGCCATACCCAGCGCGTCGGTAACGCTGTTTAGCGCAATCTGCAGGCCGTAGAAAATCAGCAGCATCAGCACCAGATCGGGCACGCCGCGGATAAGAGTGGTATAGCCTTCAAATACCAGCGCCAGTGGACGGTTGCTCGATAACTTTGCGCCAGCGCCCGCCAGCCCAATCAGGACGGCGAGAACGACCGAGCTGAGCGCAAGCTCCAGGGTGACGAGCGCACCCTGCAAAATAACCTGTGAAAACCCATACAGCATGCTGCCTACCCTGTCTGTCATTCACCATTGCGCGCGAAACGCACGCAATGGCGAGGCGTGAGAATTATTCGCCGTATACGTTAAAATCGAAATATTTTTTCGCCAGCTTGTCGTAGGTGCCGTCCTTACGCATCTCTGCAAACGCCTTATTCAGCGCTTCACGCAGTTCGTTGTCTTCCTTACGCAGCCCCATACCGGTGCCAACACCAAACAGTTTCTCGTCTTTGATTGACGGGCCGCCAAACTGGTAATCTTTACCAATAGGCTGTTTCAGGAACCCTTCGCTGGCCGCGACCTCATCCTGGAACGCGGCGTCGATCCGGCCGGCGGTCAGGTCGGAATAGATATTGTCCTGCCCCTGATAGGAGACAATTTCGATACCTTTCGGCGCCCAGTGCTCATTGCCATAGGTTTCCTGAGTCGTCCCCTGCAGCACGCCCACGCGCTTACCCTTGAGGGTGGCGAGATCCGGCGTTACCGGGCTGCCCTTTTTCACCACCAGACGCGAATCTGCCGCATACAGCTTGTCAGTGAAGGCAATTTCCTGCTGGCGCTTTTCAGTAATCGACAGCGAAGACATAATCGCGTCGATTTTCTTCGCTTTTAAGGAGGGGATCAGCGCATCCAGCGGGTTTTCAACAAAGGTACATTGCGTATTAATACGCTTACACAGCTCTTTTGCCAGATCGATATCAAAACCGACCAATTCTCCCTGCGCATTCTTCGATTCGAAGGGAGCATAAGTCGGATCGGTACCGATACGAATTTTTTGCGGGATGGCGGCAAAGACCGTGGAAACGCTGGAAAGGGCCAGCGCTAAAGAGAGAGACAACGCCAGTTTTTTCATAACTATCCTCGACAGACTGTCATTCTAACGGGTTTATTAGAACTATTTACGCCAGTTATCGTGCCATTATTCGCCCCTTAAGGGCAAAGATTTATGCACCAGAAAGGCCGATTTTTTGCATCAGAAACGCTTAACTATGCATTTTTTAGCCAAAAAACTGGCTGCTTTTGCACTGAAATGATCCACAGCGCGTTTAGATGCACCCTTTTGGGGCATGGATACGAACCTGGCGGCAGGCCCACCCCATTGTGCGGGCCTGCAGCAGTCTTAGTCGCCGTACACGTTAAAATCGAAGTATTTCTTCGCCATTTTGTCGTAGGTGCCGTCTTTACGCATTTCGCCCAGCGCTTTATCAAACGCGGCTTTCAGCTCGGCGTCTTCCTTACGCAGGCCGATACCGGTGCCGTCGCCAAAGTACTTTTTGTCTTTAACGGACGGGCCGGCGAAGGCGAAATCTTTCCCGGCAGGCTGTTTCAGGAAGCCTTCGCTGGCGGCGACTTCATCCTGCAGCGCCGCATCCAGACGGCCAGCTGCGAGGTCTGAATAGATCAGATCCTGGTTCTGGTAAGCCACCACGTCAACGCCCTGGCTGCGCCAGCGGTCGTTAGCATAGGCTTCCTGAGTAGAACCCTGCAGCACGCCGACGTGCTTGCCTTTCAGCGCCTCCAGCGTCGGCTGGATCGGCGACCCTTTGGCGGCGATCAGACGCGAGTCAGCGGCATATAGCTTGTCAGAGAAGGCGATCTCTTGCTGGCGCTTCTCGGTAATAGAGAGGGAAGAGATGATGGCGTCAATCTTCTTCGCCTTCAGGGAGGGGATCAGGGAGTCAAAATCACTGCCGACCCAGGTACATTTCACCTTAATTCGGGAGCACAACTCATTGCCTAAATCGATATCAAAGCCAACAAAGTCCCCTTTCGCGTCTTTCGACGAAAATGGCGCATAGGTCGCGTCAGTGCCAATGCGAATGCTCTGCGGCAGAGCAGCAAACACGCTGGCCGTGCTGCTCATTCCCACGAGTAAAGAGAGAGCCAGAATCGTCTTCTTCATACAGTACCCTTAAGTGTCGTGATGTGGTGCGTTGCTTGTTATGGTGATTGCCGATCAATCCTGCAGTTTTTGTGCCATCTTCCCGGTGCGTGCCGGGAACAGGGTTAAATTTGTTAAAATAAAGTTGCAGGATTGTCTTAAAAGGGAAGATACCAGCATTACTGGCGAAACCGCAGCGCCTGAGCGCAAAAAGACGAAATAAATGTCGAGGATTTGATCGCGGCAACAAATTTGCACCACCGCAGCGCAAGCGTACATTTCATGCACCACTATAGTGCGACACTAGGCCCCCTGCCAGCGGGTAAACAAGTCGTGCTCCAGACTAATATCAAATTGATCGAGTACCCGATTGACGGTCTGGTTGATGACATCGTCCAGGCTTTGTGGCCGGTGGTAAAAAGCCGGTACCGGCGGCATTATCACCGCCCCCAGCTCTGCAGCCTGAACCAGCAGACGCAGATGGCCCAAATGGAACGGCGTTTCCCGCACGCAGAGCACCAGCGGACGACGCTCTTTCAGCACGACATCCGCCGCCCGGGTCAGCAGGCCATCCGTATAGCTATGGACAATGCCCGAGAGCGTCTTCATTGAGCAGGGTAAAATCACCATCCCGGCGGTTTTAAACGAACCGGAAGAGATACTGGCGGCGATATCGCGGGCGTCATGCACCACATCGGCTAGCGCCTGCACCTCACGTACGGAGTAGTCGGTCTCCATGGCCAACGTCTGGCGCGCCGCCTGGCTGAGGATGAGATGAGTTTCAATATCCGGCACATCTCTTAGCACCTGCAGCATCCGCACGCCGTAAATGGCGCCGCTGGCGCCGGAAATGCCAATAATCAGTCGTTTCACGTTCTGTTACCCCTTGCGCGTGTGCCGCAGACTTTGCCGGATTATAGCCTCTGGCGCAACTATTGACGCACAGTTGAGGGGCGAAAAAAAGCCCGCCGTCCTTTCGGTACGGCAGGCCCGCGACGCGTGAACGGCTTAACCCTCGTTGTGCATCTCGAGGTTTTCGACTTCGTTCTGCAGCTGGACCGCTTTGGCATCATCGTTACGCAGGGAGTCAAGATAGTCGAGGTACTGCTGGTCGACATCCCGGGTCACATATACGCCGTTGAACACCGAGCATTCAAACTGCTGAATATCCGGGTTCTCCGCGCGCACCGCGTCGATCAGATCGTTGAGATCCTGGAAAATCAGGCCGTCGGCGCCAATGATCTGGCGGATCTCATCCACTTCGCGGCCATGGGCGATCAGTTCGTTGGCGGTCGGCATATCGATACCGTACACGTTCGGGAAACGAATTTCCGGCGCAGCGGAGGCGAGATACACTTTTTTCGCCCCTGCTTCACGCGCCATCTCAATGATCTGCTCCGAGGTGGTGCCGCGTACAATGGAATCATCGACCAGCAGCACGTTCTTATCGCGGAATTCCGCACGGTTGGCGTTGAGCTTACGGCGAACAGATTTACGACGCAGCTGCTGACCGGGCATGATAAACGTCCGGCCGACGTAGCGGTTCTTCACGAAGCCCTGACGATAAGGTTTGTCGAGAATGCGGGCGATTTCCAGCGCGATGTCGCAGGAAGTCTCCGGGATCGGAATAACGACGTCAATATCCAGATCTTCCCACTCGCGGGCAATCTTTTCGCCCAGCTTAGTCCCCATGTTGACGCGGGCGCTGTAGACGGAAATTTTGTCAATAAACGAGTCCGGACGGGCAAAATAGACGTACTCGAACAGGCACGGGTTGCTGACCGGATTATCGGCACACTGACGGGTATAGAGCTGGCCCTTCTCGGTAATATAGACCGCTTCGCCCGGCGCCACATCGCGCAGGAATTCAAAACCAAGCGTATCAAGGGCCACGCTCTCCGAGGCCACCATATACTCGGTGCGACCGTCGCCAACGTCACGTTTACCCAGCACCAGCGGACGAATGCCGTTAGGGTCGCGGAAGGCCACCATGCCATGCCCGATGATCATCGCCACGCACGCGTACGCGCCGCGGATCAGGCGGTTGGTCGCCGCAATCGCCGCGAAGATGTTGTCCGCTTCCAGCGGGTAGTGACGGAAGTTATCCAGCTCACTGGCGAAAATATTGAGGAGGATTTCGGAATCAGAGGTGGTATTGATATGGCGGCGTTTTTCTTCAAACAGCTTTTTACGCAGCTCGTGCGCATTGGTCAGGTTGCCGTTATGCGCCAATGTGATGCCATACGGCGAGTTAACGTAAAACGGCTGCGCCTCGGAGGCGCTGGAGCTGCCCGCCGTAGGATAACGCACGTGGCCAATACCCATATTGCCCTGCATACGCTGCATGTGGCGGGCCTCGAATACGTCGCTTACCAGCCCGTTAGCCTTACGCAACCGGAAGCAGTTGTTGGCATCAATGGTGATGATGCCAGCGGCATCCTGTCCACGGTGCTGGAGCACCGTTAGCGCATCATAAATCGACTGGTTAACCGGCATAACACCGGCGATACCGACAATACCGCACATACGTCTTTTCCTCGTTCAGCAACGACCCAAAGTCTATACTTTAGGCAAGAAACTTGACGAGCTTTGCAGGTATTCAAAAAACCATCTGATGACGGGGGTAAAATAGGGAATAAACTGCGACTGATGCCAGTCATCGCTCTTCGCCATCCCGGTAAAGGTGTCCAGGAAGAACAGGATAGCGGCGATGATCAGCACCCCACGTAGCGCGCCGAAGCAGATCCCCAATACCCTGTCGGTTCCTGACAAACCGGTCTTCTCCACCAGTTGGCCTATCACATAGTTCACGATAGCGCCAACGATGAGCGTCACGATAAACAGCGCCGCAATAGCAATCCCATTTCGAACCCGTTCATCCTCAAAGCCCGTAAACCAGACAGACAGGTCAGCGTAGTAATGGCTGGCGACATAAAACGCGCAACCCCACGTGACTAACGATAAAGCTTCGCGAACAAAGCCGCGGATCAGGCTGACCAGGCAAGAAAGACCCAGCACCGCCATAATGGCGTAATCAATCCAGACCATATACGTCCCACGATTTACGCCCTGTCGTCCAGTTCGGGGCGCATTCTAACAGAAAAAGAAAACGTTTGCGTAGGGATTTCCATGCCCTACAGAAATAAAAATGGCGCTGAAAAAACATTCAACGCCAGACTGCCTTTCGCCTCTTCAGGGCGGCTGAGACAGGGTTTGCGGGGCGTTTCTCCCCGCCACGTTCTCTCCGCATGGCGGAAAAAACAATCAGTTCGGGGTGAAGCCCATCACCACCCCGCTAAGCCCGGAGATCTGCTGCAGATCGCCCAGCTGGCCTTTCAGCTTGTCTTTTGACGCATCCGGGCCGACGAGGATGCGGGTAATTTTACCCTGTACCGGCGTCGAAGGCGACGTATAGACTTTGAAACCCGAGGCCCGCAGTTTACCGACAATCTCATTCACCTTATCGGCGTTCTTCAACGCGCCCAGCTGAACCACATAGGCTTTGCCGGTCGGCGCCGGCAGGGCCGCCTGCTGCTGCAGTGGCTGTTGCTGCTGTGGCTTAGCCGGCGGCGGCGTTGGCGTCGCGGCCTGCTGTTGCGGCTGCGGTTTCGGCTGCGGCTTGGGCTGCGGTTTCGCGGCCACCACCGGCTCCTGAACGTCATCGAAGCTGTTGCTGTTCACCGGAATACGCGATGGATCTAACGATGGCGCGGCGGCATCGCCCGCCCGCACCTCTTCCGCCGCCCCTTCCGGCGGTTGCGAAGGCAACGCCTGGGTTGCCGCCGGCAACATATCCGGTTCATCGCGATCGCCCGGTTTCGGTACCAGCGGGATCGCGGCAAACTCATCCTGGTAATGCTTTTTCTGCCCGTCCAGCAGCCCTGGCAGGATAATCACCCCCAACGCCACCAGCACGATTGTCCCGACTAAACGGTTCTGAAACTTACTCGCCACCGATTCTCCCCGCGTCTATCTCTTCCATAACCTGCGCTACGGTGTGAAACGAACCACACACCAGCACGGTATCTTCCACTTTAGCGTCAGCCATGGCCGCACGCCACGCCTGCGCCACGCTGCTATAGACTGTACCGCAGCGCAAATGTTCCACCAGCTGCTCTGCCGTCGCGCCGCGCGGGCCTTCCAGCGGCGCGCAGTACCAGGCATCGACTTCCGGAGCCAGATTGGCCAACGTGCCGGCGATGTCCTTATCATGCAGCATACCAATAACCGCCAGCACGCGTCCCGTTTTCGCTAACGTTTTGAGACGCCCGGCGAGATAGGCCGCCGCGTGCGGGTTGTGCGCCACATCGAGGATCACTCGCGGGGCGTCGCTGATTATCTGAAAGCGTCCCGGGAGCATCGCATCGCGGATCCCTGCGCGCAGGATAGCGTCATCCACGGCAAGTCCGCTGGCGCGCAGCGCCGCCACGGCCGTCGCCGCATTCGGCAACGGCACCTGAGGCAGAGGCAGGTGGCTTAACGCCCCTGCCGTATCGCGGAAGGACCACGTTTCGCCCTCCACCTCATAGCGCCAGTCGACGCCGCGGCGCTGGAGCAGCGCGCCCTTCTCGCTAGCCACTTCCGCGATGGTGAGCGGCATATCCGGCTCCCCCACCACCGCCGGTTTACCGGCGCGAAAGATGCCCGCTTTTTCCCGGCCGATACTTTCGCGATCCGGCCCCAGCCAGTCGGTATGATCGAGGGCGATGCTGGTGACCACCGCGACGTCGGCATCAACGATGTTGGTGGCGTCGAGACGCCCGCCGAGCCCGACCTCAAGGATCACCACATCCAGTTGCGCCTGCTTAAACAGCCACAGCGCCGAGAGCGTGCCGTATTCAAAATAGGTCAGCGAGATGTCACCCCGCGCCGCTTCGATTTCAGCAAACGAAGCCGTATGCGCCGCCTCCGGCAGTTCAGCCCCCTGAATGCGCACGCGTTCGGTGTAGCGCACCAGATGCGGAGAGCTGTAGACCCCCACTTTATAACCGGCCGCCATCAGGATGGTTTCCAGCGTGCGGCAGGTGGTGCCTTTGCCATTGGTGCCCGCGACGGTAAAAACGAACGGCGCCGGTTTAACGATATCCATCTGCCCGGCGACCTCGCTGACGCGCGCTAGCCCAAGGTCGATGGTTTTACTGTGCAGATGTTCCAGATAAGAAAGCCACGTAGCCAGGGGCGACGTGGCCTGAGGAATAGGATCTTTTTCCATGATGCCCGTAAGAATTGACGGTTAACGCGTATGAATAAAAAAGGGCAGCGCCGCCAGGCCCTGCCCTCTGCTTTATCAGGCCTCAGGTTCCTGATCCGGTGCCGGCGGCACCACCACGCCTTCATGAGGCGCTTCCGAAACGGCAACCGGCGCCGGCAGGTTCATCAGCTTCGCCAGAATGCTGGCCAGCTTGAGACGCATTTCCGGACGGCGAACGATCATATCGATCGCCCCTTTTTCAATCAGAAACTCACTGCGCTGGAATCCCGGCGGCAGCTTCTCGCGTACGGTCTGCTCGATAACGCGAGGACCGGCAAAGCCGATCAGCGCTTTCGGCTCGGCAATGTTCAGATCGCCCAGCATCGCAAAGCTCGCCGATACGCCGCCCATGGTCGGGTCGGTCAGCACGGAGATGTACGGCAGTCCGCGCTCCTGCATTTTCGCCAGCGCCGCGGAGGTTTTCGCCATCTGCATCAGCGACATCAGCGCTTCCTGCATACGGGCGCCACCGGAGGCGGAGAAGCAGATCAGCGGGCAGTTATCTTCCAGCGCCTGCTCCACCGCGCGTACAAAGCGTGCGCCGACGACGGAACCCATCGATCCCCCCATAAAGGAGAATTCAAAGGCGGCGGCAACCACCGGCATCGCGTAGAGCGTACCTTTCATCACCACCAGCGCGTCTTTCTCGCCCGTCTCTTTCTGAGCGGACGCCAGGCGGTCTTTGTATTTTTTTGAATCGCGGAACTTCAGCACATCTTTTGGCTCAAGTTCGCTACCCAGTTCTACCAGAGAACCTTCATCCAACAGGCTATGCAGGCGATTACGCGCCGACATGCGCATATGGTGATCGCACTTAGGACAAACCTCCAGGTTGCGCTCCAGCTCGGCGCGGTAGAGTACCTGACCGCAGCTGTCGCACTTGGTCCATACACCCTCAGGAATGCTCGCCTTGCGGGTGGGAGTGATGTTGCTTTTAATTCGTTCAATCCAGCTCATTGATAACCTTTCTGCCTGAACCTGGTCGATGCCAGTTTTGTCGTAAGGGGCGCATAATGCCATTTTTGCCTCTTACAGACCATGAATGTTGCACATTAAATCATATCATCCCGGAACATGGGATAAAAAAGTGGTCAAACCGCTGCGCGTGACGCTCTGCACCGCCACGCGCAACACAGGCTAAACTACTTCGCCTGCTTCGCCGCCGCCCGCTTGTGGCGAATAATCTCAATCACGCCCGGCAGGACGGAAAGCACGATGATCGCCACGATCAGCAGCTTCAGGTTCTCCTGCACCACCGGCAAATCGCCAAACAGATAGCCGGCATAGGTGAACAGCAGCACCCACAGCAGCGCCCCAACCACGTTATAGGCTGCAAAATGACGATAGGACATATGCCCCATTCCCGCCACAAACGGCGCGAAGGTTCGGACTATCGGCACAAAGCGCGCCAGGATAATGGTTTTCCCGCCGTGACGTTCGTAAAAGCTGTGGGTTTTATCCAGATAGCTGCGACGGAATATCTTTGAGTTCGGATTGCTGAACAGCTTTTCGCCGAACAGCCGGCCAATGGTGTAGTTGACCGCATCGCCGACGATGGCCGCGATGACCATCAGCAGTACCATCAGGTGGACATTGAGATCGTTGGTTGGCAAGGCCGAGAGCGCGCCCGCGACGAACAGCAGGGAATCGCCCGGCAGGAATGGCGTCACCACCAGCCCGGTTTCGCAGAACAGAATCAAAAACAGAATGGCATAAACCCAGACGCCATACTGGGCAACCAGTTCGGCAAGGTGCACATCAATATGCAGGATGAAATCAATTAAAAAGTGAATCAAGTCCATGTTTGTCTTTACCCTTAATGACCCTATTAGTCCGCCAGAAACAGCGGGCCCATTGGCAGCACCGGTAAATCATAGTGGGCCGGGTAATCCACCGACACCAGATACAACCCTTCCGCTTTTGCCGTTGCCGCAGCGAGCGTCCTGTCTTTTGCTGCCAGCAGTTCTGCCATCCAGCTCTCCGGCTGGTTTCCGGCCCCGACCTCCATCAGGCTGCCTACAATATTCCTGACCATATGATGTACAAAGGCATTCGCTTTGATATCCACCACCACATACGCGCCGTAGCGGGTAACGTTAATATGCATCACGTTGCGCCACGGGGTACGCGACTGGCACTGTACCGCGCGAAACGAGGTAAAGTCATTCTCTCCCAGCAGACACTGCGCGGCGCGCTGCATACGCTCGGCGTCGAGCGGCTGGTGAAAATGCGTTACGCCATGACTTAACACCGCCGGACGCAGGCGATGATTATAGATGACGTAGCGATAGCGGCGCGCCGTGGCGCTGAACCGGGCGTGAAAATCCGCCGGTACATGTTTGACCCAACGCACCGCGATGTCACCAGGTAAATTCGCATTTACCCCCAGCGTCCAGGCGGCATCTTTCCGCTGCGCCCGGGTTTCGAAATGCACCACCTGGCCGGTGCCATGGACGCCGGCGTCGGTGCGGCCGGCGCAAAAAACGGTAATCGGTTCGTTCGCCACCTGCGAGAGCGCCTTTTCCAGCTTCTCCTGCACGCTGCGCACTTCGTTTTGCCGCTGCCAGCCGTAATATCTGCTGCCGTCGTACTCGATGCCCAGCGCGATTTTACAGATCGGCTGTTGCTCCATCTCAGACATCAGTACAGGTACTCCTCAATCAGCTTCTCGGCGATCTTCACCGCCATCAGCGCGCCGCCGAAGCGCACGTTATCCGCTACCGACCAGAACTGGATCTGCTCCGGCATACCGTAATCGTTATGCACGCAGCCGATGGAGAGGCGGGCATTGCCTGAGGCATCACCAACCTGAGTCGGGAATTCGCCCTCTTCAGAAAGTTCGATATCCTCGCCGCGGGTAAAAGCGTCGCGCGCCTCCTCCGCCGCCAGCGGGCGCATCGCTTCGAAGCTCACCATCTGCGCATGGCCGTAGAAGACCGGCGACTGAACGACGCTGGCGGAGATCATCAGCCCGTCATCCTGAAGAATTTTGCGCGCTTCATCGACGATCCGGCGCTCTTCGCGCACGCTACCTTCACGATCCGGCAGCAGCGGCAGCATGTTGAACGCCAGCTGGCGACCAAAGAAATCGTCTTCATCGATAGGGATGCCGTTCAGCAGCTTAGCGCTCTGCCCCGCCAGCGCATCCACCGCTTTTTTCCCCTGCCCCGAGGCGGAGAGCAGGTTAGTGACGCTAATGCGCGACAACCCGCCCTGATCGATCAGCGGTTTGAGCGCCGTCAACAGCTGACTGGTCAGGCTATTAGGCACCGCAATCAGGTTGCGGTTGCGGTAATCGCCTAATACGAACGGGTTCACGTCCGGCACCACCAGCGGTACGTCCGGCTCCAGCGCAAACAGGCCGCTGAGATCGATAACCAGACACCCGGCGTTGGTCGCTTCTTCGACATACGCTGCACTGGCTTCGACGCCGGCGGCGAAGAAAGCCAGCTGGGCCTGGGTCCAGTCAAATTCGGCGGCGTCTTTGACGATCACCGACTTGCCACCAAAACGCAGATGTTCGCCCGCGCTGTCGTTGCGCGCCAGAGCAAAAATCTCTCCTACCGGGAACTGGCGTTCAGCAAGAGTTTCGAGCAGGGCTTCGCCTACGGCGCCCGTTGCGCCCAGTACGGCAATATTCCAGCCTTCAGACATGGTGGTTAACTCCAGAAATAAAGCGGCCCCGCCGGAGTATCCGGCAGGGGCATTAAGAAGACATTAACGAACAGGATGATGCACGGCGTTAAAACCGAGCTGGCGCAACAGCGTCGCCGCCTGCTCATCGCTGCACTGCACATACAGCGAAGACCATTCGCGACGTTCCTGATAATTTTTACGCAGCTTGTCGAATTCACCGGCGACGCCGGCCACCTTCCGCAGCGGCGCATCATCGCGGCGCACATCATACACCAAGTGGACCAGTCTTTTCAGCGTCGGCTGATCGAGCGTTCCATGCAGGGTAATGCGGCCAAATTCCGGCGCCGGCAGCAGAGTGTCCAGCGCTACCTGCTGCGGATGGCCGATAAAGGCGCTGTAGGCTTCAAAAACCTGCGTCGTCCCGCGCGCTTTCCCTTCGAGGGTGTAGCCGGCGATATGCGCGGTACCGATATCCACTCGCTTGAGAAGCTCAACGTTTAGATCCGGCTCCGGCTCCCAGACGTCCAATACCACACTCAGCGGCTGACCAGCTTCCAGCCGCTTTAGCAGTGCGGCGTTATCGACCACCGGCCCGCGGCAGGCGTTGATCAAAATCGTTCCAGGCTTCAGGCGGCTTATCAGCGCCTCATCCGCCAGATGCAGGGTTTTATATTGCCCTTCTTTATACAGCGGCGTATGGAAGGTGATGACATCGGCTTCCTGGACCAGCGCCTCGAGGGAGCGGAAGTCACCTTCGTCGCCGCGATCGGCGCGCGGTGGGTCGCAGAGCAGAGTTTTGATCCCCAACGCTTCCAGGCGCTTTTGCAGTCGCCCTCCAACGTTACCGACGCCGACGATCCCGACGGTGCGATCGCGCAGCGCAAAGCCGTCGCGTTCAGCCAGCATCAGCAGCGATGAAAAGACGTACTCTACCACCGCAATGGCGTTACAGCCGGGCGCCGCAGAGAAACCAATCCCCGCCTGCTGCAGCCACGCCTGATCGACGTGATCGGTGCCGGCGGTAGCGGTGCCGACGAACTTAATGGCCTTGCCGGCGAGCAATGCTTCATTGACCCGGGTGACCGAACGCACCATTAGGGCATCCGCATCGGTCAGGGCATCGGCCGGGACCGGACGGCCTGGGATCGCCTGCACGTCGCCTAAACGGCTAAAAAGCTCACGGGCATAGGGCATATTTTCATCAACGAGGATTTTCACAGTTCAGTACCTGTCTGAGAACGAGAGTTAACTGGGGAAGTGTGCCATAATCTGGCCGCCAGGCATACTCATCACCTGGTTCCAGCACCGCGATATCGAAAGGATGAATCATGACGCACCCCCTTGCTGATATGCCAGACCGTCCTCCAGGGCGAGGCCCATCAGGCACTGCCGCCACCGGCGAACCTTCGCTTTCCATGCAGCAACGCACCGTTCTGGAGCGACTGATCACGCGCCTGGTGGCGCTGACCTCGCAGCAGAACGCGGAAGTGTGGGCCTGCGTCAAACATGACCTCGGACTGAAAGGCGACTCGCCCCTGCTGGCCTGCCATTTCAGCGCCGCGGAGGCCAGTCTCAACCAGCGCTTAGCCGCCGCTCAGGATAATCATCATCATCGCCAGACCTTAGCGCAGCTCAGCGATCTGCTCGGTCAGGGCAATAACCGCCAGGCGGTGAGCGATTATATTCGTCAGCATTATGGGCAAACGGCGCTGCATGCCCTTAGCCAGACGCAGCTGGAGACCATTCTGCATCTGCTGCAGCATGGCCAGCTGTCGATCCCGCAGCCGCAGCAGCGCCCGCCGACCCTGCGCCCGCTGTTGCCAGCCGAGCATAATACGCTCAATCAGCTGGTGACTAAGCTGGCGGCCGCCACCGGCGAACCAAGCAAGCTGATTTGGCAATCCATGCTGGAGCTTTGCGGCGTCAAGTCCGGGGAGCTGATCCCGGCGACGCACTTCCTGCCGCTTTCGTACTGGCTGCAGGCGCGGCAAACGCTGAGTGCGCAAAGCGCGCCGACGCTCACCTCGCTGCAGGGAGCGCTCAAGCAGCCGCTGGAGGCCGCGGAGTGGCAGAAAATTGTCGACTTTGCCAGTCGCAGCTGGCAGGTCACGCCGCAGACCACGCTGAGCCCGGCGCAGATCCTGGCGCTGCTGAACAAGGTGTTTGTGCTGCGGGTGGCCCGCGCCCAGGAGACGCTGGCCATCCCGCAGGAGGAGCCAGTCGCGAGGCGGACGTGGAGCGCTAAGCCGTGGCAGCTGGCGCTGGGCGCGGTTGTCCTGCTCCTTGTGCTGTGGCTCCTGCTGTAGCCCAGCAGCCACCGGCGGCGTTTACGGCTCCCTTTCATGCCAAACGCCGCGGTGTTTCCTACAGCGTTTTCAGGCCGGACAATAACCTAGCGGCGAAATGAGATAAGGGTGACGAGGATCCCCAGCGCCGCGCAGAGGGCGCCGGCAAGGAACACCGACGAGTAGCCCAGCGAGGTCGCCAGCAGGCCGGTCAGCGGCCCGGTCAGGCCATAGGAGATGTCCTGAAAGGCCGCATAGCCGCCGAGCGCGGTGCCGCGCACCTGCGCCGGGACGCGCTTCACTACTTCCACGCCAAGTGAGGGGAAAATAAGGGAACAGCCGCACCCGGTCAGCGCCGCACCGGCCAGCGCCAGCCAGGCATTCGGCGCCAGTCCCAGCAGCGTCAGACCAACCGCCTCTATCAGCAGCGAGACCATCGCCACCTTAACGCCGCCAAACCGATCCGGCATCCAGCCGAACAGCACTCGCATCAGCACAAAGGCGCCACCAAACGCCGTCAGGGTAAAGCCGGCCATTGGCCAGCTATGGCTGGCGAAATAGAGGGAGACGAAGGTGCCGATCACCGCAAAGCCGACACCCTGCAGGCCCAGGCCAATGCCCGGGCGCCAGATCATGCCGATGACGCTCCAGAGTGAAGGCCGCTCGCCTCCGTGGGCCGCCACTTTGCGCACGGTACCGTTAATAAGCCAGGCGACGAGCGGTAGTCCCATGGTGACACAGGCCAGCACCGCCACGCCAAAATGGCTATAGATCAATAATCCCAGCGGGGCGCCCACCGCCAGCGAGCCGTACATCGCCATGCCGTTCCATGACATCACTTTGCCGGAACGGGCCGGACCCACCAGGCCCATCCCCCAGCTCAGGTTTCCGGTCAGCAGCTGGCTTTCGCCAAACCCGAGGATCAAGCGGCCCAGCAGCAGCAGGCCGAGCCTGGCGAGCACCGGCAGCGGCAGCAGCGCAGCGGCCAGCCATGCCGCGCCCGCCAGGGCGCAGGCCAGCATCCCCTGCAGGACGGAACGTTTGGCGCCGTACTGGTCTGCCAGGCGCCCGGCGTACCCCCGGGTCAGAACGGTGGCGAGGAACTGGATCCCTACCGCCACGCCAACCACGGTGTTGCCAAACCCCAGCTCCTGATGGACAAAGAGCGGGATCACCGGCAGCGGCAAACCAACGGTCATATAGGTCAAAAAGACGGCAAACGTAATACGGAAAAGCGAAAAATTCGCCGAAGAATTGGATGTTGTTTCAGTAACTGCGGACATGCATTACTCCAGATTCGCAGAGTAAGGCGAGCAAAACGACACGCCCCCTCCACCTGATTATCAGGGTTAAGGCGCGTTGGTTGACGTTAAACGCTTACGCATTAGTGGAGAGACTAATGGATCCGCGAGCAGTGTGCCTGCGGGCTCTTACCCTGTCAAGATGACAAAAAAGGGGAGCCGGTGGCTCCCCTTTGCGCATCACATGCTGATTAGGCGTTGTATTTACGCATCACCAGCGTGGCGTTGGTGCCGCCGAAGCCGAAGCTGTTGGACATTACGGTGGTCAGCTTAGCGTCCGTCGGTTTGGTGACGATGTTCAGGCCGGCAGCCTGCTCGTCCAGCTCTTCAACGTTGATGCTCGGCGCGATAAAGCCGTGCTCCAGCATCAGCAGGGAGTAGATGGCTTCCTGTACGCCCGCCGCGCCCAGCGAGTGGCCGGTCATCGCTTTTGTTGCCGAAATAGCCGGGCTGTTGTCGCCGAATACTTCGCGGATGGCGCCCAGCTCTTTCACGTCGCCGACCGGAGTGGAGGTACCGTGGGAGTTCAGATAGTCGATCGGCGTATCAACGCCATGCATCGCCATCTGCATGCAGCGCACTGCGCCTTCACCAGACGGGGCGACCATGTCCGCGCCATCGGAGGTCGCACCATAGCCGACGATTTCGGCATAGATGTGCGCGCCACGCGCCAGGGCGTGTTCCAGCTCTTCCACCACGACCATACCGCCGCCGCCGGCGATAACGAAGCCGTCACGGTTAGCATCATAGGTACGGGACGCTTTTTCCGGGGTGTCATTGTATTTAGTGGACAGCGCGCCCATGGCGTCGAATTCGCAGGCCATTTCCCAGCACAGCTCTTCGCCGCCGCCGGCAAAGACGATGTCCTGTTTGCCCAGCTGGATCTGCTCTACCGCGTTACCAATACAGTGGGCGGAAGTGGCGCAGGCCGAGCTGATGGAGTAGTTAACGCCGTGAATTTTGAACGGCGTAGCGAGGCAGGCGGAAACGCCGGAAGCCATCGCTTTGGTGACCACATACGGGCCCACGGCTTTCAGACCACGCGGGCTACGCATGGCATCGGCGCCGAAGACCTGGAATTTCGGGGAACCGCCGCCGGAGCCTGCGATCAGGCCGACACGCGGGTTATTCTGATATGCTTCAGGCGCCAGACCTGCGTCGGCAACAGCCTGTTCCATGGACAGGTAAGCATAGATGGAGGCGTCGCTCATAAAGCGCACTACTTTGCGGTCAATGAGGCCAGTGGTATCCAGTTTGACGTTGCCCCATACGTGGCTGCGCATCCCTGAATCTTTAAGCTCCTGAGAGAAAGTGATCCCTGAACGTCCTTCACGCAGAGATGCCAGGACTTCCTGCTGGTTATTACCGATGCTGGAAACGATGCCCAAGCCAGTAATCACTGCACGTTTCATTAAATACCTCTGTAAGTCGCACTATTTTAAGTTTCGTGTCGCACAATAGCGTACACTTGTACGCCGAACAAGTCCGATCAGACATTTTGTGTATAAATTTGCGCCCTCAGGCACACATCGTTAAGATCGTGCTACGCCTTGTGATTCGAGTAACTTACGTGAAACAAAACGCCATACAACCCGCCAACCTGGAATTCAACGCTGAGGGTACACCTGTTTCCCGAGATTTCGACGATGTTTACTTTTCCAATGACAACGGTCTGGAAGAGACTCGCTACGTTTTTCTCGGCGGAAATCGCCTGCCGGAGCGCTTCCCCAGCCACCCTCGCCCGCTGATGATCGTCGCGGAGAGCGGCTTCGGCACCGGGCTCAATTTCCTCACCCTCTGGCAGGCGTTTGACGTTTTTGTTCGTGATAACCCGGACGTTACCTTGCAAAGGTTACATTTCATCAGTTTTGAAAAATATCCGCTGAAGGCTGAGGATCTCCGCCTGGCGCACCAGCGCTGGCCAGAGCTGGCTCCGTGGGCGCAGCAGCTGCAGGCGCAATGGCCGTCGGCCTTCGGCGGGTGCCATCGTCTGCTGCTCGACGGCGGGCGGGTGACGCTCGATCTGTGGTTTGGCGATATCAATGAGCTGACCAGGGAGCTGGATGATTCGCTGAACCAGCAGGTGGACGCCTGGTTTCTTGACGGCTTTGCCCCGGCGAAAAATCCCGACATGTGGACTCAGGATCTGTTCAGCGCCATGGCGCGCCTGGCGCGACCCGGCGGGACGCTGGCCACCTTTACCTCCGCCGGTTTTGTCCGCCGTGGCCTGCAGGAGGCCGGCTTTACCATGCGTAAAAGCAAAGGCTTCGGCCGCAAGCGGGAGATGCTGACCGGCGAGATGGCGCAAACGCTGAGCTTTCCTGCGCGCGCCCCCTGGTTCGCTCGCAGTAGCAGCGATGCCCGCGAGGCGGCCATCATCGGCGGCGGGATCGCCAGCGCCCTGCTCTCCCTGGCGCTGCTGCGCCGCGGCTGGCAGGTGACCCTTTACTGCGCCGATGAGGCTCCAGCGCAGGGCGCCTCCGGCAATCGCCAGGGCGCGCTGTATCCGCTGTTAAGTCAGCACGATCCGGCGCTGGCACGCTTTTTTCCGGCCGCCTTTACCTTCGCCCGCCGAATGTATGACGCGCTGCCGGTGATGTTCGATCACCAATGGTGCGGTGTTACCCAGCTCGGCTGGGATGAGAAAAGCGCGCATAAAATCGCCCAGATGCTGGCGCTGAATTTACCCCCGGACATCGCCTGCGCGGTGACGGCGGAACAGGTTGCCGGGCTGACCGGCGTCGATACCGGCTGCGGCGGCATCACCTATCCGGCCGGCGGCTGGCTGTGCCCGCAGCAGCTCACCGCCGAGCTGCTGGCGCTGGCGGCCACGCGCGGACTGCACGTGCACTATGGTTATCCCGTCGAAACGCTCAGCGCGGAGGGCGATGGCTGGCTGCTCAATCAGCAGCGCTATCATCAGGCGGTGGTTCTGGCGAACGGCCACCGCATCACTGGTTTTGCGCAAACCGCCCAACTGCCGGTCTACCCGGTTGGCGGCCAGGTCAGCCATATTCCCACCACCCCGCGGCTTGCCGCCCTGCGCCAGGTGCTGTGCTACGACGGCTACCTGACGCCACAGAATCCGCAAAATCAGCAGCACTGCATTGGCGCCAGCTACCACCGCGGGAAAACCGACACCACCTTCAGCGAAGAAGATCAGCAGCACAACCGGCAACGGCTGATCGACTGCTTCCCGGGCGCGGAGTGGCCACAGGACGTGGATATCAGCGCCAACGACGCTCGCTGCGGCGTGCGCTGCGCCACCCGCGATCATCTACCGATGGTCGGCAACGTGCCGGACTACGCGGCAACATTGACGCAATACGCCAGCCTCCACGAACAACCGGATATCGCCGATAGCGCGCCGGTCTGTCGTAACCTGTTTATGCTTGGCGCGCTCGGGTCGCGCGGACTTTGCACCGCGCCGTTAAGCGCTGAGCTGCTGGCGGCGCAAATGAGCGCGGAACCGCTGCCGCTGGATAGCGACACCCTGGCGGCGCTGAATCCGAATCGGCTGTGGGTGAGAAAACTGCTGAAGGGAAAAGCGGTGAAATAAAACCATGAGGGCAGGCAATTTCCCGGGTACGGCTGACGCCTGACCCGGGCTACAACATGGCTCAGGCCTGATTTTTCGCCTGTTGATACAGGTTATGCCACATCCCCTGCACCAGAATTTGGTCCGGCGGCGACAGTTCGCCAGCGCTGATGGCTTTCTCCAGGCTTTGGCTAACTCTGCTGTGTACCGCGTCAGCAGAATGCTCGCCCTCACCTTCCAGCTCAGCCACCGCCAGCGTCAGGTGGCCGCGCAGATAACCGCCGGCAAACAGTTCATCATCACTGGCGTGGTCTACCATGTTGTCAATCAGCGCCAGAATGCGTGATTCAAACTCCGCGATCATCATCTTACCTCTTGTCATGTAATGTGCGGCCTTAGTGCAGGTCTTCCGGCCACGGAAAGTGTTTCGCCGTCAATGGCGGCGTTTGATAATAGTGTTGTAACGCGCGAATAAAGCGCGCCGGACGTTCGGGGATCCCTTGTTCAAGTAAAGTCATCACCCGAGCATGCACCCGGCGCTGGAAGGCGATGCGATCGGGCTCAACGTCCCCTTCCAGATTGTCACAGCTGACGTTAAACGGAAATCCCGCCGCCACGCAGAACAGCCACTCAAAGGCCTGCGGTTTCACCTCGACATCCTCAAACTGGCTTTGGGTCATCGCATCGCGGCCGTCCGGGCAGTACCAGTAGCCAAAATCTACTTGTTCGCGACGCGCCTTGCCGGCGACACACCAGTGAGAGATCTCGTGCAGGGCGCTGGCAAAAAATCCGTGCGCAAACATGATACGGTGATAGGGCGTTTCATCGTCAGCCGGAAGGTAGATCGGCTCATCGTCGCCTTTAATCAGGCGGGTATTAAATTCTTCGGCAAAGCAGCTGTCGAAAAGGTCTATCAGCTGCTGATAATGGTGTTGCTGTTGCATTAATGAATTCCCAACCACTGCAAAATCTCAGCCCCGTGGCTGTCATAAAGAAGTTTCGCGCTCATCACCGCCGAGACGATAACGATCATCGGCCGGATCAGCGACTGCCCTTTACTCAGCACCAGCCGGGACCCGGCGCGGGCGCCAATAAACTGGCCGGCCATCATCACAAAGCCGGTGGCCCAGATAACCTTTCCACCGATGATAAACAGCAGCAGGCCGCCGACGTTTGAGGTGGCGTTCAGCAGCTTGGCATGGGCCGTCGACTTGGCAAGGTTAAACCCGGCCAGAGTGACAAAAGCCAGGGCGTAAAACGAACCGGCGCCGGGGCCGAAAAAGCCATCGTAAAACCCTACGCTACCGCCGGCGACCAGCGCAAACGGCAGACCGTAAAGCCGACGCTGCCGGTCGGCTTCGCCCAGTTTCGGCATCAGCAGGAAATAAAGGCCGATGCCAATCACCAGCAACGGCAGGATCTGCTTCAGAATATCGGATTGCACGTGCTGCACCAGCAGCGCTCCGGCGGTTGAGCCGATAAAGGTCATCAGAATATTCAGCTTCTGATCGGCCAGATTAACCACCTTGCGGCGGACAAAATAGAGGGTCGCCGATAGCGACCCGCCGCAGGCCTGCAGCTTATTGGTCGCCAGCGCCTGGGCTGGCGGCATGCCGGCCGCCATCAGCGCAGGGACAGTCAATAAGCCCCCACCTCCCGCCAGTGAGTCAATAAAACCGGCCAGGATGGCGACAAAGAAGAGTACCACCAGCAACAGCGGCGATACGGCAAACAACTCGATAAAACTATCCATTACAGCACATGCTCATCCAGTAGCGCCTGGCAGGAAGGCGGCAGCGGCGGCGGCGTCTTCTTCACAGGGGGGGTAGACCCGGGTTTAGGTGGTTCGAACCAGCTCTGCAGCTCCGCTCCGCAGCCATCGCCGGGCGGCGGCGGCGCCTGATCCTCGCACTCCAGACTTCCCGCCGGGCAACGCAGTCGGACGTGCATATGAGCGCGATGCTGGAACCAGGGACGGACTTTACGCAGCCACTGGCGGTCGCTGCCCGCGTCCAGGCACAGCTGCTGTTTAATCGCCGGGTTGACGAAGATGCGGGTAACTTCGCTATCTTCCGCCGCCAGCTTGATAAGCTGGCTGATTTGCGGGCTCCATAGCGACGGCACCACATGCTTGCCATCGCTGGCGACCAGGTCCAGCGCCTGCGGCTTCAACAGCTGGGACGATGTCCAGCGCGTTTGCGGCAGCTGAAGGAAGATATCGACATCGAGGCCCGTCTGGTGGCTGGCGTGCCCGCCGTTAAAGCGCCCGCCCGCCGGCATCCCCATGTCGCCAATCAGCACGGTTCCCATACCTTTATTGTGCACCTGATTACTCAGGCGCTGAATAAACTGAACCAGATCCGGATGACCGAAGTAGCGACGCTGATCGGTACGCATCACCTGATAGCCGGGGGCACTCAGGGGGAGCGCCTCGGCGCCAACGATACAGCCATTGGAAAACGCGCCGATTGACTGGGCGCTGCCGCCGATCGGTTGGGTTATTTTCTGCCATGGCGTGGCGGCCAGGCTACCGGCGCTGGCCAACAGCGCAAGCAGTGCGATAACGGTGTTTTTCATGGTTACCAGCGTGGAATTGTCGTCGTCACGTCGCCATTCTGCGCGCGCTGACGCATAAAGTGATCCATCAGAACGATCGCCAGCATCGCCTCAGCGATCGGTACGGCGCGGATGCCGACGCACGGATCGTGACGCCCTTTGGTGAGCATCTCCACTTCTTCGCCAAAGCGGTTAATCGTATGACCGGGAACGGTAATACTGGAGGTAGGCTTCAGCGCGATGTTGGCAACGATCTGCTGGCCGCTGCTGATGCCGCCAAGAATGCCGCCGGCGTGGTTGCTCTGGAACCCGGCTTTGGTGATCTCATCGCGGTTTTCGCTGCCGCGCAGCTTCACCACCTCGAAGCCGTCGCCAATTTCCACCCCTTTCACGGCGTTGATGCTCATCAGCGCGTGGGCGATATCGGCATCCAGGCGGTCGAAGACCGGCTCGCCGAGGCCTGGCGGTACGCCGTCAGCCACTACCGTCACTTTCGCGCCAATGGAGTCGCCCTCTTTTTTCAGGCCGCGCATCAGTTCATCCAGGGCGTCGATTTTATCCGGGTCCGGGCAGAAGAAGGGGTTCTGCTCAACCTGATCCCAATCTTTGATGGCCAGCGGAATATCGCCCATCTGCGTCAGGCAGCCGCGAATGACGATGCCGAACTTCGCGGCAAGGTATTTTTTGGCAATCGCCCCGGCCGCTACGCGCATCGCGGTTTCGCGCGCAGAAGAACGACCGCCGCCGCGATAGTCGCGCAGACCATACTTTTGCTCGTAGGTGTAATCGGCGTGGCCCGGACGGAACAGATCTTTGATCGCGCCGTAATCCTGCGAACGCTGATCGGTGTTCTCAATCAGCAGACCGATACTGGTCCCGGTGGTAACGCCTTCGAAGACGCCGGAGAGGATTTTGACCTGATCCGGCTCGCGACGCTGCGTGGTGTAACGCGAGGTACCCGGGCGACGACGATCGAGGTCGTGCTGCAGGTCGGCTTCGGTCAGCGGGATGCCCGGCGGCACGCCGTCAACGATGCAGCCCAGCGCCAGACCGTGCGATTCGCCGAAGGTAGTGACGCGAAAGAGTTGTCCAATTGTATTTCCTGCCATCACGGCTCCAATCTTTTTCGTTATGTTGGCGTGTTGTTTTTTTAGTCTTTATAAATACCGAAGTGCGCACGGGCGTCAATCAGCTGCTGTTTGGTCAGCATAAAGACCCCGTCGCCGCCGTTATCAAACTCAAGCCAGGTAAACGGCACATCCGGATACTGCTCCATCAGATGTACCATGCTGTTACCGACTTCACAAATCAGAATCCCGTCGTCGCTGAGATAATCCGGCGCGTTGCCGAGGATACGGCGCGTTAACTTCAGGCCGTCGCTTCCGGAGGCCAGCCCCAGCACCGGCTCATGCTCATACTCTTCCGGCAGATCGGCCATGTCCTCTTCATCGACATACGGCGGATTGGTGACGATCAGATCGTACTGCAGCTTCGGCAGATCGCGGAACAGGTCGGAACGGATCGGCGTCACGTGATGGATCAGGCCGTGGGACTCAACGTTGTGCTCGGCGACGGCCAGCGCGTCCGGGGAGATATCTACCGCATCGACTTCCGCCTCCGGGAAGGCATAGGCGCAGGCGATGGCGATGCAGCCGCTACCGGTGCACATATCAAGGATGTGCTGCGGCTTATGGTTAATCAGTCCGGCAAACTGGTTATTGATCAGTTCGCCAATCGGGGAGCGCGGCACCAGCACCCGCTCATCAACGTAAAACTCATGCCCGCAGAACCACGCTTTGTTGGTCAGATAGGCGACGGGAATACGCTCGTTCACGCGGCGAATCACCCGCTCTACAATGCGGTGTTTCTCGCTGGAGGTCAGGCGCGCAGTGCGCATGTCTTCCGGGATATCCAGCGGCAGATACAGTGAAGGCAGCACCAGCTGTACCGCCTCGTCCCACGGGTTATCAGTCCCGTGACCGTACCAGATATTAGCAGCGCTGAAACGGCTTACCGCCCAGCGCAGCATGTCCTGAATGGTATGCAGCTCATTGACTGCCTCATCAACAAAAATTTTATCCACGACATCCTCCAGGGCACACTCTGCTATAAATTCGGCGGCTAGTGTGCCATGAAGACGGCGATAAATCAGCATTCTTGCGATAAGGGGCGGGGGAAAAAACAGGTTTTCCTTGCCCGAAGGGATATTGAGTCGGGTAAACTAGCGCAAAGTATGAATGAGAGCGGACAATGAAAAAGAAGACATCGCTTAGCGAGGAGGATCAGGCGCTGTTCCGTCAGCTGATGATCGGCACGCGGAAGATCAAACAGGACACTATTGTTCACCGCCCGCAGCGCAAGAAAATTACCGAGGTTGCTCCTAAGCGTTTGCTGCAGGAACAGGTCGATAACAGCCACTATTTTTCCGATGAGTTTCAACCGCTACTGAATACCGAAGGCTCGACGAAATATGTCCGCCCCGACGTCAGCCATTTCGAGCTGAAAAAGCTGCGCCGTGGAGATTATTCGCCGGAGCTGTTCCTCGATCTGCATGGGCTTACCCAGCAGCAGGCCAAACAGGAGCTGGGCGCGCTAATTGCCGCCTGCCGCCGCGAGCATGTGTTTTGCGCCTGCGTGATGCACGGGCACGGGAAACACATCCTCAAACAGCAAACCCCGCTGTGGCTGGCGCAACATCCGCATATTATGGCGTTTCACCAGGCACCAAAAGAGTACGGCGGTGACGCCGCACTGCTGATATTGATTGAGGTCGAGGAGTGGCAACCGCCGGAGCTGCCGTAACGGCGGGCTCCGGGGGGCCGTCAGATGGCGTTGGCCATCTTGAGGTTGCAGGGGCTTTTTTGCCAGAGGAACTCACCTTTGCCGTCGGCATCCAGCGTCACGCAGGCGATAGCCGAGGTGGTGAACATCGGGGGCGTTTCCCCCGGACACAGCTCTGAGACCAGATACCCCACCAGCGGCAGGTGGGAGACAACCAGCGCCGTCGCCACGCCTTCATTCGCCAGCGCCTGCAGATAGGCGCTCACCATTCCCACATCACCGCACGGCGTGAGCTCCGGCATCACGTCGACATGTTTCGGCAGGTTCATGCACTCCCCAACAATATCCAGCGTCTGTTCCGCACGCAGATAGGGACTGACAAGAACGCGCTCAATATCCACTTTTTGACCTTTCAGCCAGGTTGCCATCTGACGAGACTCATCACAACCGCATACGGTTAATGGACGAACCGAGTCACTGGCTGCATCGAGGGCAGCGTCGCCGTGACGCATAATAAAAACTTGCATATTGCACCGCTTTTGTTAACCAGAAGCACCGTAGTTTGGCCTGCGAAGACAAAACGCAGGTGACCCGGTGGCCGGGCATTGTGCCTGATCCATTCCACGAATGAAACGCTGTTTTTTACCTCAATGGCGTAAGTATAGTCAATCATTGTTTACAAAACAGCCAATCAACAGCGTCGTCCGCAGCCGGATTTACCTTCTTTGACCACAACTTAGGTCAGCCGTTCATCCGCTGGCCAAAAGGTGGTCCCCTGTTCAGCCATGCGTAATAAAGTGTCACAGGGTGTAAAACGTGGGCCGAACTGGGCGGCCAGGCGCTGCAGGATCGCGGCAACTTCACCCGCGCCGATAGTATCCATATACCGGAACGGGCCGCCAAGAAATGGCGGAAACCCTATACCAAAGACGGCGCCGATATCGCCATCGCGCGCGCTCCGGATAATCTGCTCATCAAAGCAGCGCGCCGCTTCGTTAAGCATCATCATCACACAGCGCTCCGCCACCTGCTGCGCGGAGAGCCGCGACTGCGGGCGGCCGATGCCGAGCAGCGGATAGACTGCCGGGTCGGGCCGTTTTTTGCTTTTACGCCCTTTTGTCTCATAAAGATAGAAACCACGATTATTTTTTCTGCCTTTGCGATCGTCCTTCAAAATCGCGTCAATGATGTTTGCAGGCGGGCTAAAACGTTCTCCAAACGCGCCCTCCAGCACGGGGATAATTTTGGTGCCGGTATCGATACCCACCTCATCCAGCAGTTGAATTGGCCCCACCGGGAAACCGAATTTAACCAACGCGTTATCAATGACTTCAATCGGTTCGCCTTCCACCAGCAGGCGCATCGCTTCATTGATATACGGCGCGAGGATACGGTTCACATAGAACCCCGCTTTATCTGCGACAACAATCGGCGTTTTCCCCTGCCGTTTAGCCAGCTGCACCACGGTGGCGATAGTCTGCGGGTCGGTTCCCTTGTGCGGGATCACCTCAACCAGCGGCATTTTTTCCACCGGACTGAAAAAATGCAGGCCGATTACCTGCCCCGGGCGGCTGGCGTGAGCGGCAATATCGCCGATTGGCAACGATGAGGTATTCGACGCAAAGATGGTCTGCGGCCCGCCGTATTGTTCCACTTCGCTGACCATCCGCTGTTTGAGAGCCAGGTCTTCAAATACCGCCTCGATCACCACATCGCGATGAGCAAAGCCCTGATAGTCGGTAGTGCCGGAGATCAGCGCCATCTGACGATCGCGCTCCACTGGGCGCAGTCGACGCTGACGAACCTGTTTATTCAGCAGATCCCAGCTGTACTTTAAGGCGTGGTTGATGCCACGCGGCTGGATATCTTTAATCCGCACCGGCAGCCCACCCTTACAGGCGGTCACATAGGCGATCCCCCCGCCCATCAAGCCACCGCCCAGTACTGCAACGCTTCTCAGCGAACCGGGGCCCGCCTCGGCGCCAGGGTCTTTTTTCAGATCGGTACTGGCAAAGAAGATCGATCGCAGCGCCTGCGACTGCGGGCTCATCGCCAGTTCGCCAAATGCGCGCGCCTCTTCAGCGTATCCGCTGCTGCAGCCATGGGCCAGACCATTCTCGACGACCTGCAAGATTCGCTTCACCGCCGGGTAATTTCCCTGCGTTTTGCGCTGCGTTTGTTTACCGACAAACTGGAATAACAGATGGCGCCCCAGAGGCCCTGCCAGTACGCGTTCACGAACAGGCACCTCCCGGCTGGTCGGTCGTCCCTTCAGCGCCAACTCCACCGCCGCCTGCAGTAAAATCGCCTGCGGCACCACCTCGTCCACCAGACCAGCCTTCAGCGCCTGCCGCGGCCGCAGCTGCTTGCCGGTGAGCATCATATCCAGCGCGGTGCTGACCCCGATCAGCCGCGGTAAACGCTGCGTCCCGCCGGAACCCGGCAGCAGGCCAAGCTGTACCTCCGGCAAGCCGAGTCGGGTTTTTTCGTCATCGCTACAGATACGGCCATGACAGGCCAGCGCCAGCTCCAGACCGCCGCCAAGGCAGGCGCCGTGGATAGCGGCAATCACCGGGATCGACAGGCCATGGATCTCAGCCATAATCTGCTGTCCCTGGCGCGCCAGCGCTTCCGCCTCCTGCGCGCTGCGGCAGCGGGCAATCATGTTGATATCAGCGCCGGCGATAAAGTTATCCGCTTTGGCGGAGATAAATACTACGCCGCGCACTGACTTATCGTCACGTAACTGGCGTATCAATCCCCGTACCTGACTGCCAAATTCGGCTTTCAGGGTATTCATTTTTTCACCCGGGGCATCAATGGTGATCACCGCGATTTTGTCCGCACGGACCTCAAGCTTAAAAGCGGAAACAGTATCCATTATTCAGCCTCCACGATCATCGCCGCACCCAGACCACCTGCCGCGCAGGCCGTCACCAAACCAAATCCCCCGCCCCGTCGCCGCAGCTCATGCAGCGTCTGGGTGATCATCCGCGCGCCGGTGGCGGCGAAGGGGTGACCGTAGGCGATAGAGCCGCCGAGGACGTTAAACTTGCTTTCATCTACCTCACCGGTGGCCTGCGAGCGGCCCAGCACCTCGCGGGCAAAGCGGTCGCTTGCCAGACACTGGAGATTGGCCAGCGTCTGCGCGGCGAAAGCTTCGTGCATATCGATAAGCGTGAGATCCGCCAGCGTCAGGCCAGCGCGCTCCAGCGCCAGCGGCGTGGACCACGCGGGCCCCAACAGCATATCCTGCCAGACGTCGATGGCGGTAAAGGCGTAGCTGCGCAGATAGCCCAGCGGCCTCAGCCCCAGCTCTTTAGCCCGCGACTCGGTCATCAGGATCACCGCTGCCGCGCCGTCCGTCAGCGGCGTACTGTTGGCGGCGGTGACGGTGCCATGTTTGCGGTCAAAGGCCGGGCGTAACTTCTGATAATCTGCGAGCGTTGAATTTTTACGAATATTGTTGTCCTGCTCGAGCGGTTCGCGGAAAGGGGGAGCATAGGCGGTCATCACCTCTGCGGACAGTTTACCCTCTTCCCAGGCTTTCGCTGCCAGCTGGTGCGAACGATGCGCCAGGGCATCCTGTTGCTCGCGGGAGATCCCCCAGCTTTTCGCCATCTGCTCGGCGGTATCGCCCATCCGCAATCCGGTTGAATATTCAGCCACCGCCGGGGGGACCGGCAGCAGGTCGCGTGGCCGCAGACGGGAAAACAGCTTCAGCTTTTGGCTCAGCGTGCGTGCCTTATTGGCATCCACTAGCGTGCGGGCCAGCGTTTTACTGACCCCAATGGGCAGGACAGAGGAAGAGTCGGCGCCGCCGGCAATACCGGCGCGGATGGTGCCGGCCATCAGGCTTTCAGCGACGTTCGCCACGGCCTGGAAACTGGTGGCGCAGGCGCGGCTGACGCTATAGGCGTCGGTATGTACGCTCATGCCGGTACCCAGCACAATTTCCCGGGCGATGTTCGGCGCTTCCGGCATCTGCACCACCTGGCCAAAGACCAGTTGCTCGATGACTTCGGCAGGAATGTCGCTGCGCGCCAACATCTCGCCAACTACCATTTTTCCTAAATCAATGGCCGGAACGCCATGAAAAGCCGTAGCCTGACGAGCAAATGGCGTGCGTAGCCCCGTGACAATGGCAATGCGATCGCCCTGACGGGTGATAAGCGGTAATGCCTGACTCATAACACTCCCCTGTTAACCAAGACAACCAAGTGGTCTGACCTGATAACATTCTTAACTAATTTTTTACATTAAGCCAATCGGAGAAGCGCAAAATTGCGAGCCAAAACACAGTGAAAAGAAAAGGAAACGCCCCTTATCAGGGGCGTCGAGGGGGAAGGATTAACGTAAGCCCAGCTGGAAGATCAGGGATTCTGCTTCGCAGCTGAAAACAAAATCGATATCCAGCTGCACACCGCCGTCAACGTCAGTGAAGGTTGGGTTAATTTGGCACGGCTCAGATTCGACATTGCGGGCTTTTTCGCTTAACGCGGCGAGCGTTTGCTCGGCTTCAGCGCGGTTGGCGAATACGCGGCTGTAGGAGGCGGTGCAGTCGGTGTTGTCAACAATCGTGCCAACATCCATACAGCAGCAAACCGGGGTTTCATCAGCGCTACATTTACTCATCGTAGATTTCCTCTGGAGATGCACCTTCGGTGCCAGAAAAATTATGTGCCTATTTTACGCCCTGTCCCCGGTGAGCCTCCAGCCGAGAATCGCTCTGCCGGCGTTAAGTGACAGAAATCACACTTAAAAATGATCTAAAACAAAAATCCCCTTCTGTCCCCCTTGCTCTCTCCGAGATTTTTGCCAGCTGGATCGCGTTTCTGTTATCACAATTGAAAAACTTCATAAACATACTTGCAACAAATCATCTGGTCAGACCTATACTCAGCGCACTGGTCTGATTTCTTGGTTGTACCGCAGACCCTACACTCCCGCGCTTCTGTTACGGCATGTAACATAGTTTAAAAAAAATAACTCAATGAGGTTATGGGCATGAGCCAGAAAACCCGCTTTACCCAATCTGCCCTTGCAGTGGCTGTCGCACTTGTTTCCACCCAGGCCTGGTCAGCAGGCTTCCAGCTCAACGAATTCTCTGCATCGGGGCTGGGTCGTGCCTATTCCGGTGAAGGGGCGATCGCTGACGATGCTGGTAATGCCAGTCGTAACCCGGCATTAATTATGATGTTTGACCGCCCGACCATGTCGGCGGGCGCCGTGTTTGTCGACCCGGGCGTTAATGTTTCGGGCACCTCTCCCACCGGCAAGAGCCTGAAAGCAGACAATATCGCCCCGACGGCGTGGGTGCCCAACTTCCACTTTGTCGCGCCGATTAACGACCAATTTGGTTGGGGGGCGTCTATCACCTCTAACTATGGTCTGGCAACAGAGTATAACGATGATTATGCGGCCGGCAGCATGGGCGGTAAAACCGACCTGACCACCGCGAACTTCAACCTGAGCGGCGCCTACCGCCTCGACAGCAACTGGAGCTTCGGCTTAGGCTTTGACGCGGTCTACGCCAAGGCGAAGATCGAGCGCTATGCAGGCGATCTGGGGCAGATTGTCGCAGGCTCTGGCGCGCTGCCGCCGGCGCTGGCGGGCCAGGTAGCGAAGATCCCGGCCGACACGCAGATCGCCCATCTTAATGGCAACGCGTGGGGCTTCGGCTGGAACGCCGGGATCCTCTATGAGCTGGATAAGAATAACCGCTACGGTTTAACCTACCGTTCTGAGGTCAAGATCGACTTCGACGGTAACTACCGCAGCAGCCTGCCGGCGGCCTATAACCAGATCCTCGGCAACTTCGGCCTGCCGGCGGGCACCAGCGGCCAGACGACAAATGGTTCGCTAACCCTTAACCTGCCGGAAATGTGGGAGCTGTCCGGCTATAACCGCGTGGCGCCGCAGTGGGCGGTCCACTATAGCCTGACCTACACCAGCTGGAGTCAGTTCCAGGAGCTGAAAGCCACCGGCAGCAACGGCCAGACGCTGTTCTATAAAGAGGAAGGCTTCAAGGACGCCTATCGTCTTGCGCTGGGGACCACCTATTATTATGACGATAACTGGACCTTCCGTACCGGTATCGCCTTCGATGACAGCCCGGTGCCGGCTAATAACCGCTCTATCTCTATTCCGGACCAGGATCGCCTGTGGCTGAGCGCGGGTACCACCTACGCGTTCAATAAAGATGCCTCGGTTGACGTCGGCGTTTCATACATGCACGGGCAGCATGTTGAAATTAAGGAAGGCCCGTATACCTTCCGTTCCGAAGGAACCGCCTGGCTGTACGGCGCTAACTTCAACTACCGCTTCTGATAAGCAGCGCGCCACAAAAAAGGGTGAACATTATGTTCACCCTTTTTTTATCATTCGCCGATCACTGTGAATCGATATCCTTCAGCTCATCCTGAATAGCCTGAGCATTCGGGTTGTCCGCCGGGGTCAGCTTACCGCCGTTGGCGATAAAGTCATGACGCTGGAAGTAGGCTTCACGCATCAGAATGTAAGGGTCGGAAGACTGGCGCAGCAGGCCGTCGGAATCCAGCAGCTGAGCACGTGTCTCAATCCCTTCCACCGCCCATTTACCGATCGACATCGGCCAGGTCAGCCAGGAGAGCACCGGATACAAGCCATCGGCCATATCGCCGCCTTCGTCGCGCAGGGTAAAGCTTCCATAGAACGGCAACTGAACATACGGGCCATAGCCAACGCCATAATGCCCAAGCGTACTGCCGAAACGATGTGGCTCAACCCGCTGTAGCTGCGGATTCGCCATCCCGGCCACATCGATAAGCCCACCCATACCGAGAATGGTGTTCAGGAAGAAGCGGGTAAAATGCACCATACCTTTATAGGGGTCGCCCTGCAGGAAGTAGTTCACCATCACTGCCGGCTCTTCCAGGTTACTGGTAAAATTGCTTAACCCGTTGCGCGCCGGCTGTGGGACGTAGTCGCGCCATGCCACCGCGACGGGGCGAAGCACGTAAGGATCAACCACGTTAAAGTTGAAGTTAAACATCGTGCGGTTAAACCCTTCTAACGGGTCTGAGCGCCCCTGCGGCCGATCGCCAGAGCTGGAACTGGCACATCCCACCAGCAATGTGGCGCCAAGCGCAAGCGCCGACAGGCGATAATTCATAGATGTCTCCCTGGTTTTTATGGCTATCGCGAGTTGCCATCCATGACGGAAAGACAACGCTTCCGCCCGTAAAGATGTGAGCGATTGTAACAGCACGTTGAACGATGTCTATATCACCCAAGTTGTTGATTTGATCTTAGCCTGGGAATAACGAAATCGCGGGGCTCCTATTCTACCGGAGCGACAAAAATCTGACGTTACCATTTTTGCGATTTCAGAGTATGCCCAGCCAGACGGCAGGGAAAGCCGCTACGCTATAACTATACAGATTGATAGCGAGGGCCACGAAATGGATGAACTAGACAATAACAAATTAAAGGCAGAGGATGACGAAAGAGAAGTGGAAAGTGAGGAAAATCAGCGTGGTGAAGAGATCGAAGTAAATGAAGATCGCCTTCCCTCGCGGGCGATGGCGATCCATGAACATATTCGCCAGGAAGGGGAAAAAGAGATGGAGCGCGATGCGCTGGCCCTGCTATGGTCAGCGATTGCGGCCGGCCTGTCGATGGGGGCCTCCCTGCTGGCGAAGGGAATTTTTCACGTCAAACTGGAGGGGATCCCGGGAGGTTTTTTGCTGGAAAACCTCGGCTACACCTTCGGCTTTATTATCGTAATTATGGCCCGCCAGCAGCTGTTCACTGAAAATACGGTCACCGCCGTTCTGCCAGTGATGCATAATCCCACCCTCGGTAACGTCGGTTTGCTGATGCGGCTATGGTCGGTGGTGCTGGCGGGCAATCTCATCGGTACCGCGGTGGCCGCATGGGCCTTCAATTATATGCCTATTTTTGATGAGCCAACCCGTCAGGCCTTTGTCAGCATCGCCGAAGACGTAATGAAGAACAGTCCGACAGAGATGTTCGCTAATGCGATTATTTCCGGCTGGCTGGTCGCCACCATGGTCTGGATGTTTCCTGTCGCCGGTGCCGCCAAAATCGTGGTGATTATTCTCATGACCTGGCTTATCGCCCTGGCGGATACCACCCATATTGTGGTGGGCTCGGTCGAGATCCTTTATCTGGTGTTTAATGGAAATCTGCCCTGGAGCGACTTTATCTGGCCGTTCGCCCTGCCGACCCTGGCGGGAAATATCTGTGGCGGGACCTTCATCTTCGCACTGCTGAGCCATGCGCAGATCCGTAACGATATGAGCAGCAAGCGAAAAGCGGAAGCCCGCGCCCAGGCGGCGGAGAAAGGGAAAAAGGCCGACCGGGCATAAAAAAAGCGCCCTGAGTGGCGAGGGTTTAAGCAGTCAGACGGTATGGCTCTTACTCAGGCGGGCAAAAAACGCTATACTCGTGCCGCCTTGTCCCCTTAGTTAAATGGATATAAATTTAAAATAAGACAACACAATGTTTTTATTGAATTTATGTCCATTTAAATTTTCATTTAAGTACACAAATATGTACACAAAATATTTTCTAAAAGTCAGATTACAGGGCTATCGTCCTGCCTCAAGTCGTTGATCGCGTGCGTAGCCACCCCCAACACTTCAACATCTTCCATCGCCTCCCCTTCTATCGATTCACCTTCGACAGTGATAAAAGAACGCCCCATCAATTTTGCAAACTGCAGTTCGCCAGCCAAGCGGATAAGCAGGACGCTTCCTTGCGTCACCTTCAGCGATAAATCGAGAACGACATAGCCGCGATCAGTCTCTATAATCTGAGAGTTCGCGCCAATGTTGCACGCAGCCGTGACAGTCAGAGCAGACTCAATATAATCAGCAGCAGGTGAAGGAAAATAGCTGGCAGTCATTACATCACCCTCCCCATGTTCCGCAGAATCCACAGCCGGTTCTCCGTGTGATCCGGCGTCTTATCAGCAAAGCACGACTGATAGCGCTCTATCCAGCGGTTAGCCTCAGAGTGTGAGAAGTGAATGCCGCGCTGCTGTAATGACGAAACGAAATCTCGTGTATGTAAGTATTGATATCCCTTTGAGTTGCGTAAAACTGACTCGCGAAATGCCTGGTTAATGTCTGTTTGTCTAAGCACGATCTTACCTCGCATAAACGTCGCGGTAGGGATACCCGTTACCGGATACCCCCCGCACAGATCCCGGCGTGCGCGATTTACGCACCGGGCTCCTGCCTCGGGTGTCTGGCGGTGAACCGCTCCACAGGCCATGGATGAAGAACCCGAACCCTTGGTAGCCATGCGGCTGCCAGTTTGTTTGCTTTCGTCCAGGTCGTATCATCCTTCTGGCTCCTGCGCCTGAGCGCCCGGCGCCAGAGGTTTGTTACGTGTGTCCTGAACTTCTGCATGGTGGGGAAGTTGCCCGGTACCGAGTGATAGTTCAGGTATCCCTGAACCACTCTCCTGAGCCATTTTCCCTGTTCGGGGATTGAGTAATGCCAGCGCCTTCGCAGACCGTCTTTGATGGCTTTCAGAGTTGCCGTCATCCGATCCCGGCGGGTCTTTCGTATCAGCATGAACCTGCCGTTGCGATCTTTCCCGCTGATGTGCGTGAACCCGAGGAAGTTGAACGTTTCTGGTTTGCCTTTTCCCCTGATGGCACGGTTTTCGGCAGCGAAGCGGCCGAACTCCATCAGACGGGTTTTCTCCGGGTGAACCGTGAGTCCGAACTCCCTCAGTCTGCGCTGCATGGCTATACGGAAGCGCCGGGCATCGTATCGTTTGTCGAACCCGATGACGATGTCATCGGCGTATCTGACCATTACCACATTGCCTGTGGCATAGCGACGTCGCCACTGATGCGCCCACAGATCGAAGACGTAGTGGAGGTATATGTTTGCCAGCAGCGGTGAGATGACCGCACCCTGTGGGGTGCCTTCCTCCGTTGCTCGCCATTGACCCTCCTCCGACGTCCCGGCTGTGAGCCACTTACGTATGAGCCTGATTACCCTCCGGTCGCCGATCCGATGCTCTGTGAACCTGATCAGCCATTCGTGGCTCACCCTGTCAAAGAACTGACTGATGTCGGCATCCAGTACCCAGTTTACGTTAGTGCGTACCAGCCCTGTGGCCAGTGCGTCCAGTGCATCGTGCTGGCTTCGCCCGGGTCTGAACCCGTATGAGAACCCCATAAAGTCGTTTTCATAGACTGCGTTCAGGATTTTCACCAGCGCATACTGGACGATCTTGTCCTCCAGCGAGGCGATGCCGAGCGGGCGTTGTTTTCCATCCGCTTTTGGGATGTAGTGACGCCTGCCGGGCTGCGCCCTGTAGCTGCCCTGATGTAGCCTCCGGTGCAGATCTGTTATGTTGTTCTTCATGTTTCCGGCGTAGTCCATCCACCTGATGCCATCCACTCCGGCGGCCGCTTTCCTGCTCAGGGAGAGGAATGCGGCTTCCAGTGCTTCGACTGTCAGCAGGTGGAACAATGCTGTAAACCGTTCTTTCTTCCGCTGCTTCGCAGCTTCCCGCACGCGTGACAGCCTCTGTGACATGCTTTCCCGGCTCTGTGTCCGGCGCATGTGTGGCTGTTCCGCGTTCCCCTTGGCCCCGCTCCTTCGCTCCACTGACTCCGCTCCTTTCGGGTTGTTCGCCTGCTTCGCCGCTACTATGAGCGAGTCCGACTTCTCCTCTCCGTACATCACCGGCTATGACTCCTCGTCTTCCCGGTGCGGGCCATCCCCGACACTGGCAGATGGTCAGAGGGGAGATCTCCCGGTTCCCGCGTAGAGATCGTATTGACATGCCAGGGTCTCAGACCCCGCCGGGTCCATGTGGCACTCGCAGTATCGCACCCTATGATGTTGCCTTCCGTTAACAGTACAACGTCGGCACCCGGTAATTTAATATACATTTCGTGGCTCAATGGCTGGCCTGTCAACACCCCTGTCAACGCTTCACCCCATACCTCGCGGTATGCAACGCATGACTCGGGGACCTTGTGGATTGCTGGTCCTTCAATGGTCGGGGACTTTCACCCCTTGATCTCTACCGGTCTCCCGGCGCACACTGTATATATATACAGTTTCAAGCGAGGGGAAAATACGATGAAGTTCATTCCTGCAGTATCAGAAGCCAGCATAGTAAAAATTCCTTTGTTCACAGAGCGATGCCCTGCGGGTTTTCCGTCACCGGCTGCGGACTACACT